>JAXDGW010000016.1:0-110252 GCA_034664845.1 Thermoanaerobaculia bacterium
TGCACGGTTGCACGGTTGCTGAGTTGCTCGGTTACCGGGTGTCAGGTTGCCAGGTCCCAGTCCCTCGGTTCAAGCACTGGGCAACCCCGCAACTGGCGACGGCAACTCGGCCCCGACCACGAGCAACTCAGCCCACCAGCTCCGCCAGCGCCTGCTCGACCAGCATCCGGGCGTCGGCGTTGACGGTGAGCCAGCGAATCGCGGTCGTGGTGGCGTCGGCGGCGGAGAGAAGGCGCTCGCGCTCGATCGATAGCGGCAGACGGCCGGCTACAGCATCACAGAGGACCTTCCCGAGCAGCGCGACTGCGTCGCTGACTTCATCCTGCGACGCGATGAGCGAGGCGACACCGAGAAGCGCGGCGGTATCGCGATCGTCCGAGAAGCGCGTCAGCCCGGCCACGATCGATGCCGCCAGCGCGTCGTTCTCTTCGGCCTCGCCGCCAACGAAGATCATCTGGCAACGCGAGCGGATCGTCGGCAGCAGAAGATCGGGCGAGCGGGTGAGGAGGATGAAGGTCGTGTCGCGGGCCGGCTCCTCCAGAGTCTTGAGCAGCGAGTTGGAGCCGCCGACGCTGATGGCGTGTGCGGGATCGATGATGAAGACTTTGTTGCGGCCTTCGAACGGGCGGAGCGAGGCGGCGGCGACGATCTCGCGGATCTGCTCGACGCTGATCATCTTTCGCTCGCCGGCGACTTCGACGAAGTGCACGTCGGGATGAATCCTCCGCTCGATCCGCTGGCATCCAGTGCAGTCGTCGCCTTGCGTGGCGTTGAGGCAGTTGAGCGTCTTGGCGATTCCGACGGAGATCTCGCGCAACGCCGCCGCGGATGGCCCGTAGCAGAGGATGGCGTGATGCAGCTCGCCGCGCTGCGCAGTCTCCATCAGCAGCCGCGCCGCCTCGCTCACCGCAACACCTCGGCTGCCCTTGTGGCCAACTCCGCTTCGACCCGCGCGTAGACCTCGTCGACGTCACCCCGCGCATCGATCAACACGAATCGGGAAGGCTCCGCAGCGGCGAGCGTGAGATAGCCCTCGCGCACGCGCTGGTGAAAGCGAAGGTCCTCCGCCTCGAACCGCCCTTCGTCCTGCGGCGCGCCGGCGTTGCGCGAGCGAGCGCGCGTGAGGCCGAGCTGTTCGGGCAGATCGAAGAGAAGGGTGAGGTCGGGCGTGAGCGAGCCCGTGGCCCAGGCGTTGAGATTGCGCAACTGGTCGAGATTGAGAAGACGGCCAAAGCCCTGATACGCGAGCGTCGAGTCGGTGAAGCGGTCGCAGAGCACGGTCGTGCCGCGCTCCAGCGCGGGCCGGATCAGCTCGACGACATGCTGGCGGCGAGAGGCTGCAAAGAGAAAGAGCTCTGCCACCGGATCGATGCGCGAACTGCTGTCGAGGAGGACCGCGCGGATCTGATCCGCCAGCGGCGTCCCTCCCGGTTCTTTCGTCACAACGGCGCCCGTGATGCGGCCGGCAAGACGCCGGAGTTGCGTCGATTTGCCCGATCCTTCGATCCCTTCGAACGTAATGAACATGTTTCGACGCACTCTATCGTGATGGCGCGACGGCCAAGTCCTTGAGCCCGTCCCGAAGGCCCCGCAGATAGTGTTCTCGCATCAACGTCTCGAACACGCGATTGGTCGCCAGCAGCCGGAAGCGCTCGCCGAGGCGGGCGCGGCGGCGGAGGTGGGCAAGGTGGCGGCTGGTTGCGAGAGTGCGCGTCTCCAGTTCGTGAACGCCGAGGAAGCCGGCCAGCTCGGGATGTTTCCCGTAGAAGATCGCGCCGGAGCGGCCCACGGTGTACTGCCGCCGCGCGAACGAATCGACGGTCATCGGATGGTAGTGACGCGTGACTGCTTGCGCGTTGTAGCGAATCTTCAGGCCGAGAGCGTCGAGGCGGAAGGCGAGCTCGATGTCTTCCCACGCTGCTGCCGGAAACGTCGTGTCGAAAGGCTCGGTGCCGAGGAGCTGACGGTCGATGGAGATGTTCGAGGTGTAGAAAAAATTGAACGGAACGATCTCGCCGTCGTGAATGAGCTTGTAGCCGAACTGCAGGCCGTAGTCGTTGATGTAGTCCATGAAAGCGGTGACGCGCTCGGTGGCCGGCCAGCCTGTGTAGCCGAGACACGCCACATGCGGATCGTCGGCGGCTTCGCGGTGCGAGCGGGCGTGCTGCGCGAGGAACGCCGGCTCGGGAACGGTGTCGTCGCCGATGAACACAACGTAGCGCCCCGAGGCGAGGGAAACGCCGTGATTGCGCGCTCGTCCCGGCCCCGCATTCGTTTGTGAGCGGAAGGTCAGCGCGTAATGATCGGCGCTGCTCGCTTGCATCACCTCCGCTGTGTCGTCGCCCGATCCGTCGTCGATGACGATCACTTCGAATTCGGGCGCGGACTGCTGGGCATCGAGTGCGTCCAGCACAAGCAGGAGCATCGGCAGCCGTTTGTACGTCGGGATGACGACGGAAAAATAGGGGGCGGCCATCGGGCGGCGGATTGTAGCGCTCATCCGATCGGCGGCGAGGACGCCTCCGGGCCAGCCGCCGAGGACGGCAGCGTTCCTTCGCGCGGTCCTGGAAAGATCGGTGCAGCGATGATCAGTGAGCGGGTTGTGAAGCAGTTAAGAGCGGAGGAACGCTGGGTCCCGCCGGCTGGCTGGGCGCCGTCCTCGGCGCCCGTCGTCCGCGGCGCGAAGAGGAGAAGATCGAGGCTGAATGTCACGCGCGTTGGTTGCACCTTTTCGATGCCGCGGGGGCGGTAGATCGAGAGGAGAACGTCGTGAACGGCGTCGCGGTCGAGGTCGGCGATCGTAGATGCGCGGCGTTGCTCGATGAGCGTGAAGTCATTCGCGAACGTGTCGATGGTTCGCGCGGCGCGGGCGCGTCCCGCGCCGCGAACTTCGACGAGATCGTCCGGAGCGGGGATGGCGACGAGCAGCAATCCATCGTCGCGAACGACGCGCCGGAACTCGGGAGCGTTCATCCGCGCGGTGATCGAGAGAACCCGCGAGAAAGTCTTGTCCGCGTAAGGAAGAAACCGGTCGGCATTGCCGACGATCCATTCGCAATTCGGGTAACGGCGGGCCGCGGCGTCGATGGCAGCGACGGAGATATCGATTCCGCTGGCCTCGCATCCGCTTTTTGCTGCAAGCGCACCGAGGTAGAAGCCATCGCCGCAGCCGGCATCGAGAACGATGTCGTTCGCGCTGATTCCTGCAAGTGCGCCAATCGCTTCGAGCAGTGGCGCGGTGACGCCGCGATCGTGAAGCCGGCGCCTCGCGGCGACTGCCGACGCCGTATCGCCCGGCTGTTTCGAGCGCCGGTCCTGCGGCTGCAGCAGATTCACGTAGCCGCTGCGGGCGAAATCGAACGAGTGCCCGCGCGGACAAACGAGGCCGCGGTCGATCCGCGTGAGCGGCTCATGACAATCGCGGACGGTGCAGAGAAGGGGGAGCATGGGCGAGTGAACGTTAGCGCAGGACCACCAAGAGCACCATGCACCACAGAGGCGCAGAGATCACTGAGACCTCGGCGTACTCTGCGTCTCTGTGGTTGAAAGCCTTTGGATTACACCCGGCACTACAATCCCACCATGCACCGTTCCACGCGGCGACTTCTCAGTCTCGCGGCTGGTCTCGTCCTCTTTCTCGTCGTCTGCGCGCTTGTGTATCAGCTCGGCATGGCGCGGCTGGAGGGGAAGCATCGCACCTTCTGGGATAGCTTCCAGTGGGCCGCGGAGACCCTCAGTACGACCGGGTATGGAGCGGACAGTCATTGGCAGCATCCGGCCATGGTGTTGCTCGTCGTGGTCGTGCAGTTCGCAGGCGTCTTCCTCGTTTTTCTCATCGTGCCGATCTTTCTCGTTCCGTTTCTCGAAGAACGTTTCGAGCGCCGGGTTCCGCGCATCGCCCCGAAGATGAGCGACCACGTCGTCGTCTATCGGTATGGACCGGCCGTCGAGACGCTGCTGCAGCGATTGGCGTTTCACGATGTGGCGTCGATCGTCGTGGAGACCGATGAAACGACGGCGCGGGCGGTGCTGGAGCGAGGGCAGGCGGTCGTTTTCAGCCGCGCCGAAGAGGATGCACTCGATCTTTGCCGGCTCGGTGACGCACGGGCGCTCGTCGCCAACGGCCGCGATGAGGAGAACGCCGCGATCACGTTGCGGGCGCGGCAGATGGGTTTCCACGGCGAGATCTACGCATTCGTCGAGGAACCGGCCCACCGTAAGCCGATGGAGCTCGCCGGCGCCACCGCAGCGTTCACCCCGCGGCACATCGTCGCCGCCGCGCTCGCCGCCCACGCCAGCGAGCGCATCAGTCCTCGGCTTCCAGGCAAGGAGATGCTCGAACACCTGCATCGCCGCGAGCTGCGCATCGCCGCGGGGAGTCCTCTCGCCGGCCGCACGCTGAGCGATTGTGCATTTGGCGCGTCCACCGGAGCGGTCGTCGTCGGTCAGTGGATGCGCAGCCGGCTCGACGCGCGCTGCGATGCGGCGATGAGAATCGAGCCGGGGGCGATCCTCGAAGTGGTCGGCGACGAGGCGGCGCTGGTGCGCGCCGCTGACCTCGCCTCCAGTCCCTTCCTCCGAAACAGTGGTCCGTTTCTCATCGGCGGATTCGGCGAAGTAGGACGGAAGGTGCACGAGCTGCTCACCGATGCTGACGAGGAAGTGCGCGTCATCGAGCGTGAGCCGCGAGCAGGCGTCGACGTCGCCGGCAATGTTCTCGATCCCTCCGTGCTCGAGCGCGCCGGTCTGCGCGAATGCCGCGCCGTTGTGCTGGCGCTCAACAGCGACGATGCCACGTTGTTCGCGACCGTCATCGCGCGCGACTCGGCGCTCGATGTTCCCGTGATCGCGCGTGTGAATCACTCGCGCAACATCGACAACATCTACCGCGCCGGCGCCGACTTTGCGCTTTCGATCAGCGACATCTCCGGCGAGATGCTTTCGGCGAAACTGCTGGGAGGTGTAGCCCGCCCACGCGATGAGCACAGGCGCGTCGTCCGCGTCGCCATTCGCTCAGGCAACGGCCGCACGCTCCGCGCGATGGCGTCACGGCAGCAGGGCGCCTCGGTGCTGGCGATCCAGCGGGGAGACTCATTTCTGCCCATTACGGCCGAGACCGGCATCGAGCCAGGCGATTACGTCTATCTCTGCGGTAGCGCCGAGATGGTGAGGGACGCGGCGGAGTTTCTGGCGCGGTAGCGCCAGCGCCGCGACCGCGAGACCCCGAGACTCCGAAAACCCGAGACTCCGAGAGCCCCGAGACCGCTAACGCTCAGGCAGGCTCCTTGCTCCTATACCGATCCGAGGAGCACTCATGAACGTCAAATCTCCCACTCATACGACGATGACGCGGCTCATTCCGCCGCTGACGATCTGGGCCAT
Organism: Thermoanaerobaculia bacterium; assembly: GCA_034664845.1. Classification (GTDB taxonomy): domain Bacteria; phylum Acidobacteriota; class Thermoanaerobaculia; order Gp7-AA8; family Gp7-AA8; genus JADGNZ01. Next base: position 5,383 of record JAXDGW010000016.1, read on the forward strand.
TGGGAAAATCCTCGATCTGCCGAGCGTGAAAGGCTCCGTGATGGAGCTCGACGGCCACGCGTACAAGCGCCGGCACGAGGCGGTTCGCTCGCTCAGGAAAGGCGTGAAGAACGCGCGGTCGAACAGCTCCTGGCTCGCTGCCGGAGCGGCCGCGATTGCGATCGGCATCGGGCTGATGGCCAAGGCCACGCGCGGCAAATAGCGAGCAGCTCAGGGAGTGAAGAGGCGCTTCGTCGATTTCACGACGACGATGATCGCGCTGATCGCACCCGCCAGCACCCCGATCACCACTCCGACGATTCCTCCGACGGCGAGTTTGGCCATTCCGCCCGCGGCGGACGGCTTCAAGACCACCACCGGAAGTGGCCGCTGCGATGGCTCGGGCTCCTTCGCGTCTGCCTCTTCCTTCAAGCTTCCGTGCGACCGCGCGTAGACCTGCGTGAACTCCGCGCCGAAAAGAAGGATTTGCGCCGAGTAGTAAACCCACAGCAGCACGATCACCAGCGACCCGGCCGCGCCGAAGCTCGATCCGACCGCGCTCTTGGCGAAGTAGATGCCGAGCGCGAACTTGCCCAGGACGAAGAGAAGTGAAGTGAGCGTGGCGCCGAGCCACACATCGCGCCATTCGATTTTCAAATCGGGCAGGAAGCGAAAAATCATCGCCATCAGCACCGTGATCACGCAGAACGAGAAGACAAGCTCGACGATGTGCCAGAGCGCTTCCCCTCCCGGCAGATGGTTGGTCGCATACGTTCCCATCGCCGTGATGGCGGTGTCGATCACCAGCGACACGAGTAGAAGGAAGCCGACGCCGAACACCATCGCGAACGAGAGGAAACGGTCCTTGATCATCACCAGGATGCCGCCCTTTTTTCGCGGCTCGACATCCCAGATCGTGTTGAGCGCGTCCTTGAGCTGGCCGAAGACGCCCGACGCGCCAAGGATGAGAGTGACGATGCCGATGATCGTCGCCACCGTGCCGCTCTTCGGCTTCGCGGCGTTCTTCACCATCTCCTGAACGTCGCCGGCCGTGGTTGGTCCCATCACGCCCTTCAACTGCGCGAAGATCTTGTTCTGCGCGGCATCGTGGCCGAAGGCAAGACCGGCGATGGCGATGACGATCAGCAGCAGCGGCGCCAGCGAGAAGATCGTGTAGTAAGCGAGCGCCGCGCCGAGACGGGGAACTTTGTCCTGGCTGAATTCGGTGATGGTCTGCTTGAAAAGAGTGAAGTACTTTTTCATCGGGCTCTCCGCACGAGGTTGCGGAGAGCAATGGCTGTACCCGGTAATCAGAGATCAGAAGCAGAGATCAGAGATCAGGAAAAAACCAGATCGGGGCGAGCTCTGTCCATTCTCTGATCTCTAGTCTCTGGCCTACTGCTCTACTGCTTCCTCATCCACCCCACGCACCGCTCCAAACTCGCGCGCATCGCCGCCGCATCGAGATGCACCGGCCGGCCGTGCCCGGGGAGGACCCACTCGAAGCGGTAGTCGAGGAGGCGTTCCATCGAGCGGATCTGTTCCGGCCACGAATACCAGCAGGCGCTGCGGAAGGCGTAGAGATGGCCGCGGCGCTCGCTCCAGGCGAGGTGATCGCCGGTGAAGAGATAGCGATCGCGGTAGATAAATACGGCGTGACCTTTCGTGTGGCCGGGCGTGGGGATCATGACGATATCGTCGCCGAGAGCGATCGGATCGCTGCCAGCCGGCTGCACTTCGATCGCGGCAGTCTGCCGGTGCACATCGTCGCGGTGAAGCAGGCGCTCGCAACCGAAACGGTCCTGATACTTCGCGTGATCGGCCACGTCGTCCTGATGCGTCAGCAACATCCTCGCGGCGCCGCCCATCGCCTCGATGTTCTTCACGAGCGGGCCGGAGAAGCGCGGCGAGTCGATCAGGAGATTTCCGTCCGGCCGGCGGATGAGATAGCTGATCGCGCCGAAGGATGATTCCGAGGCGTAGCCGCAGCGGTAGACGTCAGCGGCGACGAGCTCCGGCAGATCACGGAGCGCCGCGCGCATGTCGTGTTTCGCGACCGACCCGATCGACGCAGTCGGGCAGGAGATGAGCGCTTTCTGCGCGGCGAGCAATTCCTCTTCGTTCTCCGGCTGGTGATAGACCGACGACTGATCGCCGCCGTCGCTGAAGACCGACGGGGCGAAGATGCGGCAGGCGTCGCAATCGATGCAGCTGCTGTCGACGAAGAAATCGCCGGGAACGTTATCCGGGAGCCTCAGCGCGAGTTGAGCCACGAGCAGCCAAACGGCAAGCCCGCGACCGCAATTTCGGGATACAACCGTCTCTCTCTCCGCGTCCTCCGCGCCTCCGTGAAACCGTCTCCGGATTTTTTCGACCGACCCGGCGCTTACCCCTCCGCATGTTCGACAACCTCCAGGACAAGATGGACAGGGTCTTCAAGACTCTGCGCGGCGAGGCCGCTCTCAACGAGTGGCACATCGACAACGCGCTGAAAGAAATCCGCGTCGCGCTGCTCGAAGCCGACGTTCACTTCAAAGTCGTCAAAGAGTTCACCAACCGCGTCCGCGAGAAAGCCGTGGGCCAGGACGTGCTCACCGCGTTCTCCCCCGCCCAGCAGGTCACCAAAGTCGTCCGCGACGAGCTCCAGGAGCTCCTCGGCGGGAACGAAGTCGGCCTCGCCCTCGTCGGCTCACCCGCGGTCGTGATGATGGTCGGCCTCCAGGGCTCAGGCAAAACCACGACCTCGGGGAAACTGGCCCTGCACCTCAGGAATCGCGGACGCCGCCCGCTGCTCGTGCCGTGCGACGTCTATCGTCCTGCCGCCATCGAGCAGCTCCGCATCGTGGCCAAGGGCGTCAACGTTCCCTTCTTCGAAATCGGCGAAGACCGCGATCCGCAGTCGATCGCGCGCCGCGCCGTCACCGACGCCCGCACGCTGCTGTACGACACCGTCATCCTCGATACCGCCGGGCGTCTCCACATCGACGCCGAGCTGATGGCGGAGCTCGACACGATCAAACGCGACACGCGTCCCAGCGAGATTCTTTTCGTCGCCGACGCCATGACAGGCCAGGACGCCGTGAAGTCCGCGAAAGAGTTCGACGATCGCCTCGGCGTCACCGGCATCGTTCTCACCAAACTCGACGGCGATGCCCGCGGCGGTGCGGCCCTCTCGATCAAATCGGTCGTCAACCGCCCCATCAAACTCGTCGGCGTCGGCGAAAAATACGCCGACCTCGACGTCTTCTATCCCGACCGGATGGCCTCCCGCATCCTCGGCATGGGCGACGTTCTCTCGCTCATCGAAAAAGTCGAGACCGAGATCGACCGCAAAGAAGCGGAGCGCCTCGCCCAACGCGTCGCCAAAGACAAGTTCACGCTCGAGGATCTTCGCGCCCAGCTCCAGCAGGTCAAGAAGATGGGCCCTCTCTCCTCGCTCGTAAACATGCTCCCCGGCGCCGGCAAGATCAGCGAAGAAGACATCGACGAGAAAGCCATCGTCCGTATGGAAGCCATCCTCGACTCGATGACAAAGAAAGAGCGCGAGTTCCCGCAAGTCATCGACGGCAAACGCAAAAAACGCATCGCCAAAGGCTCCGGCACGTCCGTCCAGCAGATCAATCAACTCCTGAAGCAATACCTGCAGATGAAGAAGATGATGCGCAGCTTCTCAAAAGGCTTCGGCGCCAGGAAGTTCGGCAAGATGATGAAGGGGATGCCGCCGGGGTTGATGGGGTAACCGTCATTGCGTCAACCAATGAGCGAGCCGTTTGCGCCAGGCGAAACGGAACTGACTGCCAGCTACTCGAGACATCTTGGTCCGAGGTTTGACGCTGCGGGCTTGAGAATCCAGTTTCACTACAACCAAGAACCAGGCATCCATTTCCGCGTTCCAGTCTCGGAAGAGTACGGTCCCGCGATCGTGAAGGGCATCGCGGATGCTATGGCTCGCAGATTCCCGGAGTTTCCAAAGACGGGAAGTATTTGGATCTTGGAAGTCATGGAAGATCCGGTTACATCGAGCCGAGCTGCCTTTTTACCGGGTGGCGGTCGCCGTTATCGAGCAGGCGTATGCCCTAGTCAGCACACTCGTCCTGACGCAACGTTCAGTGAACACTCCGCGGCGATTGATTGATCGGATGATTGCGCCTTAGATTGACCGAAGTAGAGTACCGTCGCTGGGTGGGCCACTGGAAAACGCTTGCCGCATTGTTCGCGTTGTCTTTGACGTGGCCCGCACTTGGTTCAATTTCCTTGTGCACCGGCGGGCAGCTCTACGCGACGACTCAGCATGGAAGTCCTAAGGCATATTTTTATCTGCCGCTGGACCCGTCACTCAATGCCGCGGCGGCAACATCCATAGTCCTCACCGGACGTCAGGTTCTCATTGATATTGCCCTCGGCCCAGGTGGTGCGCCGCCACTTTTGAATCCGAATTGCTTCTTCATCAATTCGGAGCTTCCTGGAGGTTTCGAGCCAGGCGACTACCTGGTGCGCTGGACGGTGAGACGGCTGACATACTGTGCGTCGGGAACATGCGAAGCAGAAACCGCCACGTTTTCCCTAACGCTGACTGTTGCGGAGCCTCTCTCTTGCTACTCCTCGTATGGTGCATGGTTTGATGTGGTGCCGTGGCCACCGATCGGCGGAACGACTATCAAGGCGCTTCATGCGAGCACCAACGTCATTCCCTACGTGGTTTCAGTACCAACAGTTACGATCACCGGCAGGACGATCCGTATACACCAAGCTGGCACTTACTCCGGACCGCCTCCGCCGCCGACGATCTACTGCATAAGCACTTCCGCGAACCTTGGCGTACTCGCGTCGGGCCAGTATGACGTGACGTGGGAGTTGGCGACGGGGTCGGGGCTCGAGACGCATCAATACTCACTCGACGTTCTCGACGCTGCCTCGATTCCAGCCCTGCAATGGCCAATTCTGGTTGGGCTAGTCGCGGCGCTAGCGATTGTGAGCGTTCGAGCACTGCAAGGGTGATATCGCGCGATTCCAATCAACGTTTCGAGGTTCTGAATGAGCTTAGGCAAACCAATCCCCATCCTGCGAAGCTTCGACGAAGTGAAGGCGAAGGAGTTCTACGTCGGCTTTCTCGGCTTCACCGTCGATTTCGAGCATCGCTTCGAGCCGGGGCTTCCGCTGTACATGCAGGTTTCGAGGGATGGCTGCGTGCTCCATCTTTCGGAACACCACGGCGACGCATCGCCGGGCGGAGCGATCAGAATCGAGACGAGCGATCTGGATGCCTTTCACGCCGAGCTTGCCTCCAAGGAGTACGGGTTCGCCAGGCCCGGCATCGACGAACAGCCGTGGGGGAGGGACATGTCGGTGAAGGATCCGTTCGGGAACAGGCTGATCTTCTCGGCACTGGCGTCGGCTGGTTCCGAGAGCAGCACCTAACCCGCACGTTTGTCATTTCGAATCGGCGGAACCGCGGGGGCGGAAGGTTGGGTGGGAGCGGTGGAGCACGAAGAGAAATCCCCACGGAGCGGTCATCGCACATCGGCGGGGGATTTCTCGCCGCGCTCCACCGCTCCTGCCAGCCTTCCGCCCCCGCGGTTCCGGCTCGAAATGACAAGCTCCGCTCCTGATCTCTGGCCTCTTCTGTCTCTGATCACTGCCTCTCGGAATGAGAGCCTTGCGGTTGCGGTTTCACGCCCCGGTTCGGTAGGATTGCCGGCCCGATTCACGAAGGAGCATCACACGACATGTTGAAGATTCGCCTGCGCCGTCAAGGCGCGACCCATTCTCCGTTTTACCGCGTGGTGGTTTCAGACTCGCTGAAGACCCCGAGCAACGCTACGGTCGAGCAGATCGGTCACTACGATCCGAAGAAGAATCCGGCCGACGTCAAGATCGACACCGCGCGCGTCGATTACTGGGTCAGCAAGGGCGCCCAGCTCTCGCCCACCGTCAAGTCGCTGCTGAAAAAGAACAAAACCGCTTAAGCTCGTTCCATGGAAGAGCTGATCGAGTTCATCGCCAAATCGCTCGTCGACGACGCCGAGGCGGTGAACACGCATGTGTATGAGCGCGGCGATCAGACCGTCGTCGAGCTTGAGGTCGCACAAGCCGACCTCGGCAAAGTGATCGGACGTCAGGGGCGGACGGCGCGCGCGATGCGCACGCTCCTCACCGCCGCCGGGTCGAAGTCGCGCCGCCGCTACACGCTCGATATCGTCGATTGAGTTGAGTCATGGCCGGCGACCGCATCGCCCTCGGCATCATTCGCAAGGCGCACGGCGTGCGCGGCGAAGCGAGCGTCGAGGCCTGGAGCGATTCTCCTGACCGCTTCTCTGGCCTTTCCGCGGTCACGCTCGTTTCGCCCGACGAGGCGCAAACGCGCGATGCGGCGATCGAGAGCGTTCGCATTCATGCCGGCCGCGCGCTGATCAAGTTTTCCGGTATCGACGCTCCCGAGGATGTCCGCCCGCTGCAGAACTGGACGGTGGAAGTTCCGGCGACCGACGCGCGGAAGTTGGAGGACGGTGAGTATTTTCTGCACGATCTCGTTGGCTTGACACTCGTCGATGACAACGGGACTGCGCGGGGAAACGTGATCGAGATCGAGGAAACGGGTGGGGGAGTGCTCCTTGTCATCGAAGGGCCGCGAGGCAAGTTCGACGTGCCGTTCGCGGCGGAGATCTGCAGCAAGGTCGATCTCGACGCAAAGACGATCTCGGTGAATCTTCCTGACGGTATTGAGGATCTCTAAACCGGCTTGGCTGGCGAAGCCGGTTACGAGAACCGTAGCCCACGGCTTCAGCCGTGGGTCGTCGGGTTTTGTCGCGAGCCGTCTTGAGGGCCGAAACCTCTCTTTCGCGCGCTGAAGCGCGCTTCCAATCATCGCGGCGCCGTTTTTCCCACGGCTGAAGCCGTGGGCTACGGTCCTCAAGCTACCGGCTCGGTCCTTCGCGCGCCTTCGGCGACGCGGGAACGCGACGTCGAACGGGCTTCCGGGCGAATGTCGCTGATATCGTTCGTGCATCGTGCGCATCGACTTCGTCACCATCTTCCCCAAAATGTTTGAGCCTCTGCTCACCGAGGGGATCATCGCGCGGGGCGTGAAGCAGGGGTTGCTCGATGTGCGCGTCTGGGATCTTCGCGACTTCGCGACGGACAAGCATCGCTCGACCGACGATGAAGCGTACGGCGGCGGGCCGGGAATGGTGATGCTGGCGGAGCCGGTCATTCAGTGCGTGGAGACGATTCGCCGTGAGATGGCAGACAGCGCTCCGACGATTCTCATGACCTCGCCGCAGGGGCGCGTGTTCACGCAGGCGGTGGCGCGCGAGTTGGCGTCGAGCGCGTGGCTCGTTTTCCTTTGCGGGCGCTACGAGGGATTCGATGAGCGGATCCGCGAGGCGCTGCAGCCGGACGAGATCTCGATCGGCGATTTCGTCGTCTCGGGTGGCGAGCTACCGGCGATGGTGATCGCGGATGCTGTTGGCCGCATGATCGAAGGCGTCGTCGGCAACAGCGTGTCGGTGGAGGAGGATTCGTTCTTCCGCGGGCTGCTCGACTATCCGCACTACACGCGCCCCGAGGAGTTGCGCGGGATGCGTGTTCCGGAGGTTCTCATGTCGGGTCATCACGAGAAGATCCGCAAGTGGCGGAAGGAGCAGTCATTACGGGCCACGCTGAAGAAACGGCCGGACCTGATCGACGGCGCCGAGCTGGACGACGAAGCGCGGGCGATGTTGCGCCGGATTCGGGAGGAATGAGTCCGCCGGAGGGCGGGTTCTACGGCGGGCGGAGCCTCCCGAAGAGGGAATCCGGATCTCCGAGGTTGCCCAAACCGCCAAAATCGGCGATGCTTGCGGGCTCGCTCAGAAACACAGGAAGGTTGTCATCATGGCTCAGGATCTAATGAAGCTCGTCGAATCGCGTGAAACACGCACCGACCTACCCAATTTTGCTCCGGGAGATACGGTCAAAGTTCATGTGAAGGTCAAAGAAGGCGACAAAGAACGTATCCAGATCTTCCAGGGTCTGGTCATCTCGCGCAAAGGCGGCGGCGCGCGGCAGATGTTCACCGTCCGGAAGATCTCCGGCGGAATCGGCGTGGAGCGGCAGTTCCCTCTAAACTCTCCCAGCATTGATCGTATCGAGGTCGAACGCCATGGCCGGGTCCGTCGCGCAAAGCTCTACTACCTCCGGGATCTCCGCGGTAAAGCAGCGCGTATCGAAGAAAAGCGCAAAGGCTAAAACCAAGCCGGCCGAAAGGCTCGTCCGGAACCTTTTCGCGGAGTTGGCGCGTGTCGCTGAGATGTCGGCGATCGAACGCCGGCTCCGCGATTTTGGTTTTCGAGCCATTGCCGGAACGGACGAGGTCGGACGTGGCTGTCTGGCCGGCCCGGTCGTTGCCGCGTGCGTGATCCTGGAGCCGGAGCCGACACTCTTCGGCGTCAACGATTCCAAGCTCGTCGACCGCGAAGACCGCGTCGACATCTGCCGGCTGATCCTTCGTCGTGCACGCGCGGTGGCGGTCGGAGTGATCGAGCCGCGGATGATCGATTCGATCAACATCCTGCGCGCCAGCAAGCTCGCCATGGTCGAAGCGGTCGAGAACCTGGCTGTCCGTCCCGACGTACTTCTCCTCGACGCCGTGACCATCGATGTTGAAATGCCGCAGGTGCCGCTCATCGGCGGCGACCGGCGCAGCGTCTCGATCGCTGCGGCGTCGATCGTGGCGAAGGTCTATCGCGATCTGTTGATGGAGTCGTATCATGACCTCTACCCTGTTTACGATTTTCGACACAATCGGGGATATGCAACGGAGGGGCATCAGGCAGCGCTGAGGCTGTACGGCCCCTCGCCGATTCATCGGAGATCGTTCGAAGGGGTTGACGAGCCGATGTTGCTGTTCGTGCGGAACGGAGCCGATGGCGATCCAACGCGATAAAATCATCGCCAGCGCTGAGAAGCTGGTGGCGAAGGGGAAGATCGAGCCGGCGATCAAGGAGTACGAGCGCCTTCTCGACGACAACCCCAATGATGTCAACACCCTGAATCGCATCGGCGATCTCTGGGTGCGCATCAATCGCAACGACGAAGCGGTCAAGGTTTTCGCCAAGATCGCCGACCACTACTCCAAGGACGGCTTCTTTCTCAAAGCGATCGCGATCTACAAAAAGATCAACAAGCTCGATCCTTCGAAGCTCGATATCTACGCCAAACTCGCCGATCTCTACGCCAAGCAGGGGCTGGCGATGGAGGCGAAAAGTCAGTACCAGGTTCTTGCCGACTACTACCTCAAACACGGCGATCCCGGGAACGCGCTGGTCATCTACCGCAAGATTTCTGAGCTCGATCCGAATTCGATCAACGTCCACGTCAAGCTCGCCGACCTCTATTCGCAGAACAATCAGAAGCAGGAAGCGCTCAAAGAATACGACCGCGTCGGCCGCATGCTGCTCAAGCGAAGCATGCTCGACGAGGCGGTGCAGGTCTTCAAGAAAGCGCTGAAGATCGACTCCAGCAACGTCGAGCTGGTCGAGTCGCTGGTGACCGCGCTGCTCGAAGCGAAGGACTACGAGAACGCGATCCAGATCGTGCAGACGTCGATCGAGAGCTCGGGAGACGTAGAACCGCGCCTGCTGGCGATTCACGGCCGCATTCTTCTGACGAAGGGCGACATGACCGGCGCCCGTTCCGTGCTCGAGCGCGCCATCGCGCGCGATGCGAACGATCCGGGAGTCCGCGAGTCGCTGGCCGATCTGTACGTTCGCATGGGCAACACCGACGGCGCGCTGGACATGCTCGCGCCAGTCGTCGAAAAAGCCCTCGGCCGTGGCGAGCGCGGCGTTGCAGTGGAGATGCTCAATCGGATCCTGCGAGTCGATCCCGCGCACACACCAACGCTGGAGCGCCTCGTCGCCGTCTACTCCCGCCTCAACGAAGAGACGAACATTCTTTCTTCGATGAGCAGCCTCGCCGAGGCGCATGTCGCGAAGGGGCAGTACGAGAAGGCGGCGGAGGTACTCGACAAGCTGATCCAGCGCGAGCCGCAGAACGCGCAACATCGCACGAAGCTTCAGTTCGTCCGCTCGCAGATGGGCGGTGTCGACACGATGCCGGTGCGGCCGAAAGCGCCCGATGTCCCCATGGCTCCCTTGTCGATGGAGATCGAGGAGCCGGTGCCGACGTTCGATTCGTTCGACGACGGGCCGTCGCTTTCCTTCGACCTCGATTCTTCCGAGCCGGTGGAGCTCAATCACTTCGCTGAGCCCACTCCCGCTCCTCCGCCTCCACCGCCGCCGGCGCCTCCCGAGTTTTCGCGCATGCAGTCGGCCGTGGAGCTCATGGAGGCCGATCTCGATCAGGAAGATGGAGTTGGTGAGGATCTCGACTTCATCACCGAGCACCTCACCGAGGCCGACGTTTTTGCGAAGTACGGCCTCGCCGAGAAAGCCGCGGAGCACCTGAGGGCGATCATCGAGCGGGCTCCGAAGCACCTCGTGGCGCACCAGAAGCTTTATCGCGTGTTGCTCGACGAAGCCGAAATCGACGCTGCGCGCGCCGCGGCCAATCAGTACATCGAGGTGTTGCGAGACAAGGGCGACTCCGCCTCGGTCGATGCCGTCCGCGAAGAATTTACGATGCGCGGTCAGACCCTGGAGCCGGCGGCACCACAGCCGGCGGTCGTCCGCACGCCTACCGTCGAGCGGCCTGCGCCCCCACCGCCTCCTCCTCCTGCGGAAATTGCTGAAGATGAGATGAGCTTCGACCTCGACACCGGCGCGGAGGAGTTTGCGATTGCGCCCGAGCCTTCGGAGCCGGCGTTTTCCTTTGATTCACCCGGCACGTCGCTCACCTTCGAAGAGCCGTCGTTCATCGAACCAGAACCCGAGCCGTCGTTCCTCGAACCAGAGCCTGAGCCGGCGGCACCGCTGCCGGAGCCCGAGGCGCCACTCGCGTTCGAAGAGCCGTCGTTCATCGAACCCGAGCCATCGTTCCTCGAACCAGAGCCCATGCCGCCGGCACCATTGCCGGAGCCCGAGGCGCCTCTCACGTTCGAGTCGCCGATCGACGAAGGGTTTTCCTTCGAGCCGCCGGTTGGACAGTCGATTTTTGACGAGCCGCTCTCCTTCGCTGACGCTCCCTCGGCCGAGGAGTTGCGCGAGCTCGACTTCTACATCGAGCAGGAGCTTTTCGACGAAGCGCGCGAGAAGATCGATGCGCTGGCGTCGCGTTTCCCACGGGAGAGCCACATCGAGGAGCGTCGTGCCCGGCTCAACGCCGCGTCAACGCCAGCCCGCTCTGCGATTCAGGACGCTCCGAGCACGTTCGCCCCTGCGGGCCTCTCCCGCGACGAGATCGAGAGCGAGCTCCTCTCGGCGCTGCCCGACGATGACGACGACTTTGCGATGCCGGCACAGCCGGAGACGCGCGCCGCGGTTCCGCCTCCGCCTCCTCCTGCCATCCATGAAGAGAATCTCTTCGCCGACGAGGACGACTTTTTCGATCTCGCCGCCGAGTTGGAATCAGAGTTGGAAGAGGAATCGGAGAACGTCTCGCTCAGCGAAGAAGAGCAGTCGCTCGAGGAGATCTTCAAGGAGTTCAAGAAGGGCGTCGAACAGCAGCTCGACTCCGAGGACTATGACACTCACTACAACCTCGGCATCGCCTACAAGGAGATGGGTCTCATCGACGAAGCCATCGGCGAGTTTCAGCTGGCGTCGAAAGATCCCAAGCGCGCTGTCGAATGCGCATCGATGCTCGGCCTCTGCTTCCTCGAGAAGGGAATGCCGCAACTTGCGATCAAGTGGTACCGCAAGGGACTGGAGATGACGGAGATCACTGCCGACGAGCATGTGGGCCTGCTCTACGACCTCGGCTCTGCTTACGTCGAAGTCGGCGATACTGATAATGCGCAGAAGGCCTTCATGGAGGTCTACGGTTTGAACACGAACTACCGCGACATCGTGTCGCGGATCCGACAACTCGAAGACGCCCGAAAATGAACAACACTTTCGAATCACTGCTGCGGTTCGTCAATCTCACCACGTCCGGCTTGCTGGCCGGCTCGCTCGGCTTCGGCGAGCAGGCGCTCGTCCCGGGCTGGCAGCGCGAGCTTCCGAATCACGAGGACCGGCGGGAACGCGCGCTTGCTGCTCTGACCGACGCCACGAGTTACTTCAACGCGATCGGACCGCTGGCGCTCGGCACCGCGGTCACCCTCGCCGTCGGCTCCCGCAACGTGAAACCGATCAAGCGCGTGCTCGACGCGGCGGCAGCCGTCAGCCTGGCCGGCGTTCTGGCCGCGACGATCATGGTCACCGTACCGATCAACAAGACGCTCGACGAACAGGCGCCGACCGACTATCCGAGCGACCGCTCGCAATCGCTGGCGAAGAACTGGTCGCGCGCGCACGCGGTGCGCACGACGCTCGGCGTCAGCGCATTTCTCTGCGCCGTGGCCTCGAACCTGGCGCGTCCGCGTTCGGCCAAAGAAAAACCTTAACCACAGAGACGCAGAGGACACAGAGGTTTTCTCTGTGCTCTCTGAGCCTCTGTGGTGAATCGCTTTTATGCGAAATGATCGAAGCCGCCCGGCGTAAGCGGCTCGCCATCGATGCGCACGCCGCGCTCTTCGACAATGCGCCCGATGGCGTACACCGGCCGTCCGACGCGAGCGCTCAGCTCCGACTCGCGCAGCGATGATGTGAAAAGGAGCGCGTACTCCTCGCCGCCGTTAAAGACCGCGTCACGGACATTGATCCCGAGCGCGGGCCCGGTCCGCTGCAGGTCGGAGAAAACGGGGATGCGCGCACGCTCGATCGCTGCGCCAACGTTCGACGCATCGCAAAGATGATGGAGGTCGGTCGACAAGCCATCGGAAACGTCGATACAACTCGTTGCGAGGCCAACAAGTTTCAATCCGAGTGCGACTTCCGCTTCCGGCTCGAGGTGCCGCCGAATCGCGGACTCGATGAATTCGCGCTCGGCGTAGCTCGCGCTTTGTGTGTCGCGTCCGATAAGAGTCAGACCCGCAGCCGAGCCACCAATCGGCTTGCTCAGATAGATTCGATCGCCGCGTCGTGCGCCGCTTCGCAGAATCGGTTGCGCAGCCTCGCCGATGATCGTGACCGACACGAAGAACTCTGATGCCCGCGACAAGTCGCCGCCGATGATCTCGATGGCCAGTTCGCGCGCGGCAACGGCCAGCTCTTCGATGAGCGCCGCCGCCCGCGCCTCGTCGGGCGAGCCGATGGCCACGATTGCATACTGCGGACGCCCTCCCATCGCCGCGATGTCCGACAGGTTGACGACGAGGCTCTTGCGCGCCACGAAGCGCAGCGGCGTGTCGCGCGTGAAATCGACATTCTCGACGAGCACGTCGTTCGTGATGAGCTGCGTGCCGACGACTGCGGCATCATCCCCGGTCCGCGGAAAGAGCTCGCGAATGCGGCGGATGATCGCGCGCTCGCTCAACGCCGGACCACCGGAACGATCGGTTCGAGAGGACGCTTGAACGTCTCGCCGGGATAGAGCACAGCCTCGAGGAAAAGTCCGGAAGGTGGCGCGGTCGGCTCGACATTCGCGGCGTTCGGCTTCAGACGCGCCGCGAGATCTTCCGGCCTGGCGTTGCCGCGTCCGATCTCGACGAGGAACGCGACCAGCTTCCGCACCATCTTCCAGAGAAAGTGCGAGGCCTCAATGCGGAACAGAATCAGATCGCCGGCGGCGGCGACGTCGCATCGCGTCACGACGACGATCCGCGAGTCCTCTTCCTTCATCCGCTTGTCGCTGAAGGCACTGAAATCGTGACGCCCTTCGAGCAACTTGGCCGCGCGCGTCATGGCACCGACATCGAGGCGGTCTTTGATCCACCAGACGAACGGTTTCGCGAACGCCGTGCGGCGCGTGGCGATCTGGTAGAGATAAACACGCGAGATCGCATCGTGCCGCGCGTGAAAGCGATCCGTTGCACGCGACGCCGCAATGATGCTGATGTCGTGCGGCAGCAGGTCGTTGATTTTGCGCGAGAGCAGCAGCGGATCGACGCCCTTGTGCGCGCGCAGATGCGCGACCTGCGCCGCCGCGTGCACGCCCGAGTCGGTGCGTCCCGCGCCGCCAATGTCGGCGTCGCCGAGCACCTGCGCGGCGGCGCGCTGGAGGTGTCCCTGCACTGTTTTCGGCGTGTTACCCTGCGCCTGCCAGCCCGAGTACCGCGTCCCTTCGTACTCGATCGTGAGCTTATAAGTCGGCATGCGTCCCGCGTCGTATCAGGTAGTCGGAGATCTGCTCGCAGTCGTCTGGGACGACGGCCACGAATCATACTATCCGCTCGAAGCGCTCCGCCGCGCCTGCCCCTGCGCCGCCTGCTCCGGCGAGCCCGACCTCTTCGGCAACATGTCCCGGGGCCCGGCACCACGCTACACGCCGTCGTCGTTCGAGCTGCAGAGCGTCATCCCCATCGGCAACTACGCCCTTCAGCCGAACTGGGCGGACGGTCATACCTACGGGATGTGGACGTATGAGAGTCTGCGCGCCGTTTGTCCCTGCGGATCATGCGGAAAGAAGTAACACCGAGGTATCCTCGGGCGCAGTGATCGGCGAGCGTTTCGAGCTCGAAGATCGCTGTTCACATCGGCGGGACATCGTTCGGTCAAATCATGTCTGTTGCGCACGCCGAGCGCGGGACCGAATTCGCATCACAGCATGGCGCGCCATGCGCTCCGAGCAACGACGCTGTGAAGAAAGAAGTCGGCACCATCAACGAGGAAATGAAGAAGTAGACGATGACAAGCCAATGATTCACGACGAACCGATGGAGCGCGGCGACGAAGAGAAGATGCACCTCGACTGGAGCGAGATGGTGCGCGGTCTTCACTACATCCCTCGCGAAAAAGGGACGGCCACCCTCGACGAAGATGTCTACGGCATCCTTCGCACATCGGAAGAGGTGAACAACGCGCTCCGCATGCTCATCCGCGAAGGCGGGATTCCACACTTTCTCTCCGACGAGGAGTGGTACGCGCAGGGCAAGAAGTCACGCAACGATTAGCGTGCCATCGTTCCGTTGCATCGCGTCGCGCGGAGATGCTCCACGTTTCTGATAAAGACCTGCTGCTTTCCGCCGCACGTAACGAACTGCACTGCCGCCTCGATCTTCGGCCCCTTTGAGCCGGCGGGAAACGGGCCCTCGGCGAGATAAGCGCGTCGACGACTCTGATCTGGTCAAGCGATCGCTCCCGACCGATTTCACCGCAGAGTCCGCCATAAAGGAATTTCACCGCCGGACAGCGAATAGATTCCTCCTTGACTGACATCTGGCGGGGAATTACGCTGCACGAATCATCGATGTAAACAGATGTATCTATCAATGGAGACTACGCCGATCATGAGACTCTTAACAACCAGGCTAATCGTTCTCTCCTTCCTTCTCGGGTCGATCGCGCACGCGCAAACGCACCTGCAACCAACAATTAGCAGCAAACCGGTCTACGACACCGAGGTCATGCCAGTCGTGGAGAGCTCACTCTCAAAAATGTGGGAGTCCGCCGATGCGGTCGTTGAAGTCAGGATCGACAGCAGCGAGGTGAAAGGCATTGACCGACCCGGCATCGCCGGTCGCCCACAGCTACCGCACGTCCGCACCTATCACACATCAGAGGTCCTGCGTGTGATCAAGGGTGATGTAGGGAAGCGCTCTACGATTGTCTTTACGCAGTCTGCCGGGCAACTCGAACTGCCGGACAAGATCATCCGTGTTGCCGATGTTGAGCCGCTGCCATCCGGCGAGCGTTATGTCGTGTTCCTTCGAAGGCCGAACAGCGCAGGACCGTGGATTCTACTCGGTGAGCGCGATGGCGCATTCAGGCTGCGCGAAGGTCGCGTTCAGCCCCAGGGTTTTGGCCCCGTTGCGCGAGAGCAGGCCAATGTCACTGAGCGTCAGTTCGGAGACCAACTGGAACGCGTTGCAGTCCGAAGCCCGAAGCCCAAGGTCTGAGGAAGGGGTGGACAATGCTTAGACCCGTTAGACCAATCGCTCTTCTCTTCCTTTATTTGACGGTCGCATTTTCACAGATCGCCGTTTTCGCAGACTGCAACACCTGCCAGGCTCTAAAGAAGGCCGGTTACAACATTAACAGCCAGCACTCGGTGTACCTCGACACCGACACTCTGAGCGCAGCGGGACTGACGGCCGCGCAAAATGCGATCGATAAGTGGAATGAAGCGTACAGTAACGAAGGCAAAACGCCGCCGTTTACGTATTCGTCGAACCCCTCTACGGCAGGGATCGTCGTGCACGATGATCCTTCGCTGCATGGCGGATCGTCGGGCGGCGAAGCGGGCGGCGGTTTTATCAACATAAACCCGGATTATGACGGGGCGGGCGACTTCCTGAAACTGGTAATGCTTCACGAATTCGGTCACGTCATTGGATTTCAGGATACGTGGACCTCAGGTTGCGATGGTCAGACGGTCATGTACGGTGGCATTAGCCCAAACGCTTCAAGCTATTTAACCTCCCTGACAAGCACCGATGTGTGCGATCTGGACAGAGAATGGGATCGGATGAACCACGAGATAATCCGACCGCCGGGAGGATATGGGGCGGCAGAGGGCAACGGCTCAGACTCACCGATCGTAATTAATCTGGCGAATGGAGGTTACCGCCTCACGGGTGCCGATGCGCCAGTGTTGTTCGACATTTCCGATAACGGTAGTCTCACTCGGATCGGTTGGACCTCTGCCGGAGCCGACGAGGCATTCCTTTGCCTCGACCGCGATCACAACGGAAAGATCACGAGCGGCGCTGAACTATTCGGTGACGCGACGCCGATGAGCGATGGTCAGAGAGCTGCTAACGGATTCATCGCCCTCGCTGAGTTCGACGACGACCACAACAGTGTCATTGACGAGCGGGATGCGATCTGGTCCCATTTGCTCCTTTGGCGCGATCTCAACCACGATGGAATCTCGCAGGCTTCGGAGCTCGCACTGGTCACGGGCAGCGCAGTGAAGGCCATTAGCGTCGACTATCACTGGACGGGCCGCAGAGATTCATCCGGCAACACGTTCAGGTACGAATCGAAGGTGTGGATCACCAAGAACGGTCACGCTACGCCGAGCCCTGTTTACGACATCTTCTTTGCAGAAGTGCCGTAGCCGGCACACTCACGAGACAGCATCGAGGGAGGCCGGGCATTCGTGCCCGGCCTCGACCTATTTCGACGAAACGCGGAAGCGGTCACGCAACGATTAGCGTCCCGTCGTTTCCCTGCAGCGCGTCGCGAAGGTGCTCGACGTCGGTGATCAGCACCTGCTTGCCGCCGCGGGTCACGAACTGGATCGACGCTTCGATCTTCGGGCCCATCGATCCCGCCGGAAACTGGCCCTCGGCGAGATAGCGCTTCGCTTCGGCGACGGTGATGCGATCGAGCGCTTTCTCCGTTGGTTTCTCGTAGTCGATCGACACTTTGGCCACGCCGGTCAGGACGACGTAGATCTCGGCGTGCAGCTCCGACGCGAGCAGGCTGGAGGCGAAGTCTTTGTCGATCACTGCTTCCACGCCGCGCCACTGGCCGTCGCGTCCGCGCACGACCGGGATTCCGCCGCCGCCTGCTGCGATCACGACGGCGGCGCTGTCGAGCATGTGTACGATCGTTTCGAGATTGAGGATTCGCAGCGGACGAGGCGATGGGACGACGTGCCTCCAGCCGCGGCCGGCGTCCTCGCGCATCGTCCAGCCGAGGTCGCGCTCCAGCGCTTCGGCGCGATAGCGGGTGACGAACGGGCCGATCGGTTTCGTCGGACGTTTGAAGGCGGGATCGGCCGGATCGACTTCGACCTCCGTCAGGATCGTGGCGACGTCGCCACCGACGCCGATGCTGTCGAGCCGGTTGCGAATGGCCTGCTGCAGGAGAAACCCCATCGACCCCTCGGTCTGCGCAACGCACACATCGAGAGTCTGCGGCGGTATCTTGGTTGAGGCCTCTTCGTTCTGCACGAGGATGTTGCCAACCTGCGGTCCGTTACCGTGGACGACGATCAGTTTGTAGCCGTGACGGACGACCTCGGCGAGCCAGCGCGCGGCCTGTTTTGCGCGCGCGATCTGCTCTTCCTGCGTACCGCGATCCTCGGGACGCAGGAGCGCGTTGCCGCCGAACGCAACGACGGCTAGTTTCGTCGACGAGGACATCGCTAGAGGTCCTCGCGGACGAGCGGCATCGTCATGCAGCGCGGTCCGCCGCGCGCGCGCGACAGCTCATGGCCGGCCATCTGGATCGCGTATTTCGTGTCGGTCCACGTCTCCAGCTCGGTGCGCCCGAGGAGGAGATCGTCCTCGTAAACGATGTGATAGCCGCGCGCTGCGAGCTCCTCCGCAGTGCGTACATTGCGCTCGTACAGCAGGATGATTCCAGGCGCGAGCGTGAACGCGTTCGCGCCGTCGGTCCACTGCTCGCGCTGCTGATCGACCGCGCTTCGGCCGCCGCAGTAAATCGGATCGAGGTCGAAGCCCCGCTTTTTCAGCGCTTTGAGCAGCGACTTTTGTGGCGAGTAGGAGATGCCTTTCTTCGTCAGATCGATCGTCGTGACGGTCGCCGCCTGACTGCCGCCGGGCAGGATCACGGGCGGATAGATCAAACACTCGTTGCGGCTCGTGAACGTGAACACGGTATCGAGATGCATGAATGAGCGCTGCCGAGGGAGCTCGACGACGATGATCGATTTGACCTCGCTCCCGGCATCGCGCAACGACGTGGCCAGCTGCCGGACGCCGGCGCGATTGGTCCGCTCCGTCACGCCCACGAGCAGCAACTCGCGCGACGGCACGAGGATGTCGCCGCCCTCGATCGTCGGCATGCGCTTCGGCGCAGGCGACGCAGCGCTCGCCATGAAGTCAGACCAGCGCCGGCTCTCGCGAAACAGCGGATGGTGCGCGAACACGTATCCGGAGAGGAGCGACTCGCGGCTCCGGGCCTGCGTCGCCATGCCGCAAATCACTACGCCGTCGCCGATCACGACCTGCGGATCGCGCATGAAGAAGTAGTTCGGAACCGGCAGCAGATCGAACGACGGCAGCTCCCCTTTGCCGTCGCGCTCCCGAGGAATGCCGCCGATGAGTGTTTGCGCGAGTAGCGATGCAGGCTGCTCACGCAACGTGTTTGCGAGTTTGCGTCCGAAGATTTTTCGCTTCTCGAGATCGCGGATGACCAGACGTTTGGCGTCGTCGTTTTCCAGCACTTCCTCGAGAAGATCCTGGATGTCGATGACCTCGGGAGCGATGAAGCGGATGAGTTGCTGGAAGCGGCGGTGCTCCTCGCGCGCGACCTGGCCGTAAAGGATGTCGTCGAACAGGAGCTGGTTCATCATCGGGGGGATCATCACGTCGATTTCCCGTCCCGGCAGGTGGACCAGCACGCTCTTGAGCCGGCCGATCTCACTCGTGACATTCAACTGCATTCGGCCGTGATTCTATCGCAGCGGTTTTTGCGTACCCGTTTTAGTAAAATCGCATCACCGATGAAGGCTCAAGGTTTCGTGGTGGCGGCGCTGCTGTGGATTGCGAGTGTGGCGCACGCCGCGCCGCCGCGTATCTCGTTCATCCGGACGTTGCCCGCGGTACGCGACCTCGGGCCGGCGGAGCGGCTCTCCGTCATTTACGCCATCGGCGACAGCAACAAGATCGAGACCTTTCTCGACCGCTTCGTCGATCTCGTGTCGCGTGCGGGTGCGCTGCGGATCGAGAACGCGGTCGAGAACAACCACCATCTCGCGCTCGACGAGAATTCGTTTCAGATCCTCCGCCAGAACCATCCTTCCGACGCATACCTCGGCGTGAATCGTTTCAGCTGCTCCGGGATCGAGAAAAGCGCCGAGGGGAGTGAACACCTCGAAAGCGGCGAGCGGATCAAACGGCTGCACCATTGGATCGACGCCACGTGCTCGGCCCGCATCGACGTGCTGAACCGACAGGGAAAGAAGCTCTTCTCGTACACGGTCCACGGCGACGGGACATCTCCGAGAACGATTTTGCTCACGGAAGATGAGCGAGATATCGCCTACGAACAGGCCGCGCGATTCGCCGCCGTCATCGCCGCCGATGAGATTACGCCTCGCACGCTACGCGAAAGCATCGAGCTCGATGAGCGCGCGCCGGCGTTCGACGAAGGATTCGCGATGATCGGCTCCGAACGATTCGGCGATGCCCGCGCCATCTGGCAGGCGGCGGCGCGACGGCATCAGGACTCAGCGGCGCTGTTCTTCAATCTCGCTGCGGTCTCCGAGGCGATCGGCGATGTCGCCGCGGCGCATGACTACTACGAACGGGCGGTGCGGCTTTCGCCGAAGGAACGCCGCTACGCCACCGAGTTCCGGCTTTTTCGCCGCCGCAACGCCAGCCTGCACAAATGAAAGAGCCGCCGTTGCCGGCGGCCCTTCCTGGAACAACGACGATCGAGGTTTACTGCTGGACCGGAATCGCTTCCGCGCCGGCGTTGGCGTTGATCTGGATCTGGCGCGGCTTCGCTTCCTCGCGCTTCGGAATCGAGATCTCCAGGATGCCGTCGCGGTAGCTCGCGGCGATCGAATCCTGATCGACCGTCCGCGGAAGCGTGAAGCTGCGAGTGAAGCTGCCGTACGTGCGCTCGATGCGGTGGTAGTTGCGGTCGTCCTTGCGCTCGAACTGCCGCTCGCCGCTCACCGTCAGCAGTCCGTCTTCGAAGGTGATCTTCAGGTCCTTCTCGTTCATGCCCGGCACTTCGACGCGCACCAGGATCGTCTCCTTCTCCTCGGCCACGTCGACCGCTGGAGCCCAGGTTCCGGTCTTCAACTCGTCTTCGAGAAAGTTGAAGCGGCCGAAGAAGGGCTCGAAGACACGAGCCTGGAGGACACGAAAATCGTTACGGGGATTGCTGGATCGGGTTAGGTAAGTCATTGATGCCTCCCTTGGTTTATGTGAGCTTCTTGCGCTCAGGTCCGATTAAACCTTAGCTTAGCAAACTCATATTCCAGCCCAGCTGATCCTCGGAATGTTCGAATCGCACCCCTGTTCTAACGGACTCGTATGACTGCACTTCCGCCCGTTGCCGCGCCCGCCGAGCTCGACCGCGAGGTCGCTCGCCGCCGCACCTTCGCGATCATCTCGCACCCCGACGCCGGCAAAACGACGCTGACCGAGAAGCTCCTCCTCTACGGCGGAGCCATCGACATGGCCGGCGCTGTCCGCGCCCGCAAAGGGCAGCGTCAAACCACCTCGGACTGGATGGCGATGGAGCAGACGCGTGGCATCTCCATCACCTCGACAGCGCTCCAGTTCGAATACGAGGGCTGTTGCCTCAACCTCCTTGACACGCCCGGCCACGAAGATTTCAGCGAAGATACCTACCGCACGCTCGCCGCGACCGACAGCGCCGTGATGGTGCTCGACTCGGCGAAAGGCATCGAGCCGCAGACGCGAAAGCTTTTCGAAGTCTGCCGCATGCGCCAGATCCCGATCATCTGCTTCATCAACAAGCTCGATCATCCGGGCCGCGATCCCTTCGATCTGATCAGCGAAATCGAAAAGGAGCTGAACGTCGGCGCCGTGCCGATGAACTGGCCGATCGGCAGCGGTCCCAATTTTCAGGGCGTCTTCGATCTTCGCCGGCAGCAGGTTTTGCGATTCGAACGCGCCGCGCACGGTGCGTCTGTGGCCGCTGTGAAAGTCGGCGGTCTCGACGATCCGTTGCTCGAGGACGAAATCGGTCCCTCGGCATGGCAAGAGCTGCGCGAAGCTGCGGAGCTTCTGTCGGGTGCAGGGATTGTCTTTGATCACGCTGAGTTCGGACACGGCCGCGTAATCCCGGTGTACTTCGGAAGCGCCATCAACAACTTCGGCGTCCAGCCGTTCCTCGATGCGCTGCTCGAGTTCGCGCCGCCGCCCGCAGCGCATCCCGCGCGCGTCGGCGGCGAGGAGGCGATCGTCGAAGCGACGGACGAGACCTTCACCGGATTCGTCTTCAAGATTCAGGCGAACATGGACAAGCGGCATCGCGACCGTCTGGCGTTCATGCGCGTCTGCTCCGGCGTGTTCGAGAAGGACATGATGGTGCATCACTCCCGCCTCGGGCGTGAGGTGCGCATGACGCGCCCGCATCGCCTCTTCGCCCGCGAGCGCGAGGGGATCGAGACCGCCTGGCCGGGCGACGTGATCGGCTTCGTCAATCCGGGCCTCTTCCGCATTGGCGATGCCGTCTCCTCTGGCGCGCCGGTGGAGTTCGCGCCGATCCCGCGCTTTGCGCCGGAGCACTTCGCCGTGCTGCGCGCGAAGCAGGTCACGCGTCAAAAGCAGTTCCAGAAAGGTCTGGCGCAGCTCGAGGAAGAAGGTGTCATGCAGGTGCTCTCCGCGCATGAAGGACTTCGCAGCGAGCCGATCCTGGCCGTCGTCGGCGAGCTGCAGTTCGACGTGATGCAGTCGCGCCTGGAGAGCGAGTACAACGTCGAGACGACCGTCGTGGCGCTGCCGTACAAGCTGGCCCGCTGGGTAGGCCGCGACGTACACGACGTGGCGACGAAGATGAATTTGCCGAGCCGCTCGAAGATCGCCACCGACAGCGCCGGCCGCGCCGTCGTCCTCTTCAGCTCGCAGTGGGAGCTCGACTACGCCGAGAAGGAAAACCCCGGCGTGACGTTCCTGTCAGCGGCGTAGGAGCTTTGCGGTTCACCGCGCGAACCGGGCTGCTCAGATGAAAACGCCGGTCACGTTGATGTCGTACCACCCCGCTACGAGTGCGAACGCGGCAGCAGTGACGAGGTGTACCAACACGATCCCGGCCAACACTCGCCAGCTCTCCTTCCGCTCAACCGCCAACGCTAGAACGAGAGAGATTCCGAGCACAATCAAGGTGGTGTAAGGCGGAATGATCGTCGTCCACCGGTGGATTCGCTCGCCGCCAGGGTAGTACTCGAAGCCCCACTCCGGACTCGAATAGTGGTAGCCGGCAAGGCCGTAAAAGGCACGGCCAGTCGTTCGGCGGTAGTGGGATACGGCAGCTTGCATCCAGACGACGCCGGCGAGCGCAACCAGGAGAGGAACGACGAGCCAAACCCGCGGTCTCGTCTTCATTCGCGCTTTCCGCGGAACAGTACCGCGTCGAACCTGTCTCCGTGCCACGCGTTCTCGACGCGGTAGTGCGAGTGTAAGAACGCGGTGATGCCCAAACCGTAGTCGATGCCGAAGCCGCGCGAGCCATACTCGCGCACGTCGCGGCTCACGACCGCGACGCGGTCGGGCGGGTGCGCGGTGAGCTCGCGAAGGATCGCCTCCTCAACCGCCGGATCCGCCGTCTCGACGGGGGTGAACGTGTGGAAGGTTAGCGGCGACCGCGTTTGCGTCAGGTAGTTGATCGCGATCCCTTCCGGCAACACCACGAGCGATCCGCCATGCACGGTTGCGATCAGCGCGTTGAGTGCTCGGGCACGAGCGGCGTTCCAGTCGGAGAGCGTTCCACGCGCCGAGACGATCGGGAACGACTTCAGCGCAAACCGCTCGTGCTGCGTCCAGAGGCCGCCAACTGCGTTCGCGACGAACGGGACGACCCAGAGAAGAGCGAGTGCGTTGCGGCGCGGGAGGTAGCAGAACAGCGTGTACGCGGCAAGCGCGAACACCGGAATCGTCAGCACGAAGCCGTACCACGAAGGCGAGACATTGAGCGGAATGCGAAGTGTGGAGGCGATCGAAAACACCGCGAAGACAACCAGCGGACTCTCGCGGTCGCGCGCGAGCGCCCACGCCAGCGCGATCCACTGCAGCAGAGCCCAGGCGCGGAAGAAAATGTGGTTGCCGATCAGGATGCCGATGATGACGATCGGGATCGCCGCCGCCCAGTGGCCCGTTCGCATCAATAGGGCGATGGCGACGATGCCGGCCACTCCCAGTCCGATCTCAATCAGGCGGTCCTGCCCCATCGTCGTGCCGGAGACGAGCCCAAAGAAGTGCCGCGCCCGTTCGCCACGCTGCCAGGCGGCAAAGATGTTCTCCGTCAGCCAACCCGAGCCGCGAAAATAGAGCGAAGCGGCGACGATGCTCGCCGCCATCGCCGCGACGAACGACCCAACCTGCGCGACACTGACACGGCGTGCCGCTGCCAGCACGATCACGATCAGCACCGACGCAATCGCGTACTCGACCTTGCACCACGACGCCAGCACCAGAGCAGCGATGGCAACCGGATTTTGCCGGTAGATTAGCGCCGCCAACGCGATGCACAACAGCGCCATACCGATCGTCGCGCCGTAGCTGTAGGGAAACATGAAATTCGTCGTCCATGTCGACGAGCTGCAGAAGCTCAGCGTCACGAACGACAGCGTCGCCGCGAACGCCGGCACGACGCCGGCCGCGCGCCGCAACGCCATCCACAGCGAGGCTGCGATCACCGCCGACTGCGCGATCCCGATCGCCATGTACGACGCCAGCGAATGTCCAATGCCTCCCGTGATCAGCGCCAGCAGATACGGCGCAAGAGGCGGGTACTGGTAGCGGATGTCTCGGTAGAGCTTCGCGCCGTTGGCGAGTTGCTCGGGGATGTAGAGATCGCGGCCGGCGTCAATGATCGGATCGAGCCAGCGGGCGTACGACTGCGCGAAGGCGATTGCGGCGGCGACAACGACGACGCCGAGAAGCGCGAGCTCCCAGGTGCGCTGGCGCGGCCACCGCACCGCAGTCGAGCTCACTCGCGCATCGTCTCCGGATCGACGCCCAGGGAACGGCAAAACTCGACGTAGGCAAAGGGCGAGATCTCCGACGGCTTGATCTCGCTACGCCCGCCCCAGAAGACATTCGTGTAGCTCACCGGGATGCCGATCGATGCGAGGTGCTCGTCGATCGCGGCCTTATGCGCGAGCACCGAGTCCTTCTCCGTTCCGTGCGCGACCGCCATGATGTTGACGTCGCGAAACTCCGGCCCACCTTCGCGCCAGTAGCAGTGCGTGAGGATGTGGAAGCGCCCCACCTCGCGCCCCGCTTCGATCTCGCGGCCGTGCGGTACGGCCCAATGAAAGAGCGCGTTGAAGCGCGTGACGCGCTCGCCGGTCTGCAGCGGCTTCACGTGCTCCAGGAACGTGGAGAAACGCCCGATGACTTTGCGCGCGTTGAGCGACTCCGCCACTTCGTAAAACGTCTCCAGCGGGACGCCCGCTTCGCCGGCGCGCGCCCGCCAGAGATCGCGGACGAATTCTTCCGGCTCCACCTCTCGCTTCAAGGCGGTCATCACGCGCCAATCGAGCTCGCTGAGTACAACTTTGGTCGTGTCTTTTGCTTCCGCCGGAACCTCGGCCTTGCTTCCCGGCTCCATCCCTTTGCGCCGCACGTGACCAACGCCGAGGGCGAAGATGCGGTTCGCGGGCATGACGCGGAAATGCTCGGCGCCGGTGAGCCGGCCGATCATCGCGCAATGCTTCTCGATCGAGTAGCCCTGCGGCACTTTCACCGTCGTCCAGAGCCGGTAGTTCGATCCCGGCGTCGCCGCGTCCGTCGAACGGATGACGACGTGTCCAGAGAAGGGATCATCCTTCACCATGTAGTCGAACGCCGCGTCGAGTCTCTCCGCCGGGTACTGCCACGCCACCAGCGCTCCCTCGGCCAGATTCGTCGCCATCAGCGTCTGCCGCACGCGCCTGATCGTGCCCGCGCGCAGCATTGCCTGGACGCGCTCGATCACCGTCTCCGCATCGACACCAGACTGTTCGGCGATGACTCCAATCGGATCGCGTACGAACCCCTGAATGCGGTCCTCCGAGATGGCGAGGATCCTTGCGTTGACGGGATCGGTGTGGGCGATCGGAAGCTCGGTAACGGCGGACATAACGCATCGACGATAGCATGTTGATTCCATGCCGGCGCGCTGCGCTAACCGTAGTTTCCATCTGCGTCATCTGCGCAAATCTGCGGATAAGGTTTGTCCGCAGATAACGCAGATGGACGCAGATAGAAGCGGAACGCCTGCGGCCGTTTGACAACCTTCCTCGCGCTGCCTTACCCTCCGGGCTCCTGGACTGATTTGCGGGGCTGCTTGCAACCAGGTTAAAAAAAGCTAAAGAGCCGGCAGTGGTCCGCGTTCTCGACGCCGATTTCAGCCCCGCAATTTCCGCGGGGCTTTTTGTTTTCGGGAGAATTCGATGGCGCAACCGGACCGTACTGCTGAACTTCGTGAGCTGCTCGATCGCCGCATCCTCGTGCTCGATGGCGCGATGGGGACGATGATCCAGCGGTACCGGCTCGATGAAGCGGCCTTCCGCGGGGTGCAGTTCGCTGCGCATCCGCGCGACCTCCGAGGGGCGAACGACATTCTTTGCCTGACGCGGCCTGACGTCGTCGAAGCAATTCATCGCCAGTATCTCGAAGCCGGCGCCGACATCATCGAGACCAACACGTTCAACGCCCAGGCGATCTCGCTGGCGGACTACGACCTCGTCGAGTATTCGTACGACATCAACAAAGCGGCGGCCGAGCTCGCGCGCAAGGCATGCGATGCGTACGCGACGCCGGACCGTCCGCGCTTCGTCGCCGGCTCCCTCGGGCCGACGAACCGCACGGCGTCGCTCTCACCGGACGTGAACAATCCCGCCTTTCGCGGCGTCACGTTCGATGAGTTGGTCGATGCCTACTACGAACAGACGCGAGGGCTCGTCGATGGCGGTGCCGACATCCTGATGCCGGAGACGACGTTCGATACGCTCAACATCAAGGCGGCTCTCTTCGCGATCGAGAAGTATTTCGCCGAGACCGGGATCCGCCTCCCGATCATCGCCTCGATCACGATCACCGATGCTTCGGGCCGCACGCTGTCGGGCCAGACCGTGGAAGCGTGCTGGAACTCGATCTCGCACGCCAATCTCCTCGCCGCCGGCATCAACTGCGCCCTCGGCGCCGCGGAGATGCGGCCGCACATCGAAGAGTTGGCGGCGATCGCGCCGGTGTATTTGAGCTGCTATCCGAACGCCGGTCTGCCGAACGCGCTCGGTGAGTACGACCAGACGCCCGAGGAGATGGCGGCGCTGCTTCATGAATACGCGGGCAACAACTGGATCAACATCGTCGGCGGATGCTGCGGTACGACGCCGGACTTCATTCGAGCCATCGTCGACGCAGTCAAGATGTTCCCGCCGCGCGTCCCGCCGACAGTAGAGAAGCATCTGCGTCTCAGCGGCCTCGAAGCCCTGACCGTCCGCAACGACGGCGGCGAGGGATCGCAATTCATCATGGTCGGCGAGCGCACGAACGTCACCGGCTCGCCGAAGTTCGCGCAGATCGTGAAGGCTGGCGACCTCGAGCCGGCGCTGGCCATCGCCAAACAGCAGATCGACGGCGGCGCGAACATCCTCGACGTCAACATGGACGAGGGTCTGCTCGACTCGGAGAAAGTGATGACCGAGTTCCTGCACCTCGTCGCCTCGGAGCCGGACATCGCTCGCGTGCCGATCATGATCGACTCGTCGAAGTGGACGGTGCTGGAGTCCGGGCTGAAGTGCACGCAAGGCAAGTCGGTCGTCAACTCGATCTCATTGAAAGAGGGCGAAGACAAGTTCCGCGAGCAGGCCCGCATCATCCGCCGCTTCGGAGCTGCCGTGATCGTGATGGCGTTCGACGAACAGGGTCAGGCGGACTCGATCGAGCGGAAAGTGGCGATCTGTTCGCGGGCGTACCACATCCTCGTCGACGAGGTTGGCTTCGATCCCACCGACGTTATCTTCGATCCGAACGTCCTGACGGTCGCAACGGGAATCGAGGAGCACAACAACTACGGCGTCGGCTTCATCGAAGCGGTCCGGCAACTGCACGAGCTTTTCCCGCTCGTCAGTTTCTCGGGCGGCATCAGCAACGTCTCGTTCTCGTTCCGCGGCAACAAAACCGTGCGCGAGGCGATGCACGCGGCGTTTCTCTACCACGCCATCAAAGCCGGCCTGACGATGGGCATCGTCAACGCCGGGCAGTTGGCGATCTACGAGGAGATTCCCCGCGAGCTGCTTGATCTCGTCGAAGACGTTCTGCTCAATCGCCGCGCCGATGCGACCGAACGTCTGCTCGCGTATGCGGACAACGTGAAACAGGGACCAGCGACCGCGAAAGAGGAAGAGGCGTGGCGCAGCGGCAGTGTCGAGGAGCGCCTGTCGCACTCGCTCGTCAAAGGGATCATCGAGCATCTCGATGAAGACCTGGAGGAAGCGCGGCAGACCTATCCCAGCGCGCTCTCGATCATCGAAGGGCCGCTCATGGATGGGATGAACGTCGTCGGCAATCTCTTCGGCGCCGGCAAGATGTTTCTCCCGCAGGTCGTGAAGAGCGCACGCGTGATGAAGAAGGCGGTCGCGTATCTCCTACCGTTCATGGAGGCCGAGAAAGCGAAAGCCGGTGACCTCTCGCAGCGCGGCAAAGTGTTGATGGCGACGGTCAAAGGCGACGTTCACGACATCGGCAAGAACATCGTCGGCGTCGTCCTCGGCTGCAACAACTACGAAGTCATCGACCTCGGCGTCATGGTTTCCGCCGACAAGATTCTCGACACCGCCATCGCTCAGAACGTCGACATCATCGGCCTCTCCGGCCTGATCACGCCGTCGCTCGACGAGATGGTTCACGTGGCGCGCGAGATGGAGCGGCGCAATTTCACACTGCCAATGCTGATCGGTGGCGCCACAACATCGAAGCTCCACACCGCCGTGAAAATCGCGCCCCGCTATTCGCACGCCACCGTCCACGTGCTCGATGCCTCACGCGCCGTCGGCGTCGTCAGCACGCTCCTCTCCGACCGCCGCGACGAGTTTGTACGCGAGCGCCAGGCCGAGTACGAACACCTCCGCGAAGCGCAAGCCAAGCGGCAGAGCGAGGTCAAGATCCTGTCGATTGAAGCGGCCCGCCGCCGCAAGCCGTCGCTGACCTTCTCCCCCGATCGTCCGCCATTTCTCGGCGTACGAGTTCTCGAAGACGTTCCCCTCGATCGTATCGAGCCGTTTATCGATTGGAATCCGTTCTTTGCCGCATGGGAGCTTCGCGGCCGGTTCCCGCAAATCCTCGACGAGCCGCGGGCAAATGAACTTTACGAAGACGGCCGCAAGCTGCTGCGCGAGATCATCGACAATCGCTTGATCCGTGCAAGGGCGGTCTACGGTTTCTGGCCCGCAAACTCGGTTGGCGACGACATCGAGGTCTACGACGACGAATCACGCCGCGACGTCATCGCGCGCTTTCACACGCTGCGGCAGCAGCAGGAGACGAACACGGGCCGCAATCTCGCGCTGGCCGACTTCATCGCGCCGAAGGAGAGCAGCATCATCGATTACATCGGCGGTTTCGCGGTCACAGCGGGAATCGGCGTGGCCGAAGTCGTGGCGCGTTTCGAAAGCGATCACGATGACTACAACGCCATCATGACCAAAGCGCTGGCAGACCGTCTGGCCGAGGGGCTCGCGGAAATGCTGCACAAAGAGACGCGAGCGGAGTGGTACGCACCGAACGAGAATCTGTCGTCCGAGGATTTGATCGCCGAAAAATACAGCGGCATCCGTCCCGCGCCGGGCTATCCCGCGTCTCCCGATCACACCGAGAAAGCGACGCTCTTTTCAATCCTGGACGCCTCCCGCGCCAGCATCGAGCTGACCGAGAACTTCGCCATGACCCCCGCCGCCTCGGTGAGCGGCCTCTACTTCGCGCACCCCGAATCGAAATACTTCTCCGTCGGCAAAATCGGCCGCGATCAGGTTTTCGACTACCACGCCCGCAAAGACATGTCGCTTCCGCTCACCGAGCGCTGGCTGGCGCCGTCGCTTGCGTATGAGCCTGAACCCGCCTCTGATCCGAACGTCTGCACGTGCGGCGCGCAGCACGGCGCGGTTGCGGCGCGGTAACGCCGCATTGAGCGGAGCGAATCAGGATCCGCAAATCACCTAGGGTTATCGGGGTCGCTGCAGTCGCAAGTATTGTTTTGCCGCTTGGGCGCTCTTTCTTGACCGCCTTGTCGCCAACTGCACGATACAGTGAAGGAGCGCGACTTGTTCTCGACCGATCGCATACTTGCATCGATAAATGCCTTTGTACCCTTGCCGCTCGTCACACTCACGCACCTTTGTTCGAATCGTTTAGAATGAACTCATGTCTTACGACAGCATCATCACGGTAGAGTCAGGCAAACGCGGCGGTCAGCCCTGTATTCGCGGCATGCGAATCACCGTCTACGATGTCCTCTCGTACCTCGCATCGGGCATGACCGAAGAGCAGGTTCTCACGGACTTTCCGTATCTCACACACGAGGATATCCTTGCTTGCCTGAGCACGCGTCGGAACGCGAACACCGAATGTTGGTGGCGAGCAGTTGAAGCTACTCTTCGATCATCATCTCTCGCCAACACTGATCGTTCGCCTTGCAGGTCTCTTTCCCGGCTCAGAGCACGTCTGGAATCTTGCGCTTCACGACCAGCCCGATACAGCCGTTTGGCTGTACGCGCGCGATCATGAATTCACTATTGTGTCGAAAGACCTCATCTGGCTTCAGATCGATAACTGGTCCACGGATCAAATAGAAGAACTAATTCGTTCAAGCCACGCGAAGATTTTGGCCTTACGGGATTCTACAGATCGAGCAATTCTTGTATTGTACAAGAGCCGAACCTTGACTAAATGATTCAACCTGTTCCGCTTGGCCTTACGTTCTGAAATTGTGCTGGTTCTGAAATTGTGCTTATAGAGCGCGGCGAAATTTACGCTAAGAACCCTTGTCTCATGAACGAAGCGCCTGAGTGACCCGCCGCTACTACCGCCTCGCGATTACCGCAATCGACACATCATCCTCGGGCGCGTTTCCGCCGGTGAAGAGATTCCACTCGCCGACGAGGGTATCGACGAGCGCGGCGGCGGTAGCAGCAGTGTTCCAGCCGACGATGGTGTCGACGAAGGAATCGCCGAACTCGCGCTCGTTGGCGTTGCGGGCCTCGGTCAGGCCGTCCGAGTGGAAAAGGAGGCGCTCATCACGATCGAGAGAGCCGTGCAGTTCCTGCCAGACCATCCCTGCTTTCACGCCGAGCGGGTAGGAGCCGGCGCCGATGCGCTCTACGACTTTTCCGGCGGCGATCTTCACGACCTGCGGATGACCAGCCACGGTGGCGATGAAGTTTCCATCGCGCTCAAACAGGAAATAGCAGCAGGAGAAGAACGATCGCGGTCCGCCGGTGCGGCAGAGGATGCGGTTGAGCGAGCTGATGATCGGCAGCGGTGAGGGATCGACGTCGAGTTGCGTCCGCCAGGCAGCGTGCGCGACCGCCATCACCAGCCCTGCTGCCATTCCGTGTCCCGAGGCATCGCCGAAGAGGACCGCCAACCTGCCGTCATCGAGCGGGACAAAATCGTAGATATCGCCGCCGACCGTATTGGCGATACGGTTGAAGGCTGCGATCTCGTACTCATCCGTCTGGGGCGGATTTTTCGGAATCAGATCGGCTTGCAGGTCGCGCGCGAGCTCCAGCTCGTCGCGAAACTTGATCTTGTCGATCAGCTCCATCGCCAGCAGGACGACGATGATCATGAACGTCGCTGCCATTTCAAAGTACGGCCAGGCGTGGAACGTGCGGCGATCGCCGACCGCATCCGCCATGGAAAAGAAAAACCAGAGAAAGGCGAAGATGAAGGCGATGCGGCGCTGGGGCGCCAGCCGTTTCGCAAGCCCGAGGAGCATCGCGCTGCGCGTGCGAACGAAGCGGCGCAGACGTCTCGGATCGTTGTCGATTTTTTCCTGGTAGTCGGCGATCAACATCTTCCGCGTCTCGGGCCATTCGAGCGCGTAGAGGTTCGTCATGTCCTTCGTCTTCAGCGACGAGAACGTGTCTTTCGCAAGCTTCACCCAGTCACGAAACCCTGCCACGGGTCGATTGTACGTAAGAAGCGACGGGCGGGTTCCGCAGCGCGGGCAGGTTCCAGAGCGCGGGCAGTTCCAGAGTAATAGACTGCGCCGATGCGTCGATGGGTGTGCCCACTCGTCTTAGCGGTCATCGTTGCGCTTACTGGTGTGTTTCCTGCCGCGGGACAAGAGCTTCCGTTCCGGCACTTCACGCCGAACGATCAGGTCAATCCGCTCTCGTCCGCGAGCGTCCAGAAGATCACGCAAGATCACCTCGGCTACATATGGTTCGCCTTCTACGCGTCCGGTCTGACGCGGTATGACGGCCATTCGATGGAGCAGTACGGCATCGCCGACGGCATCCGCGATCTGACCGTTCGCGAAGTCGCGGAAGACGGCACGCACCATCTGTGGGCAGGATCCGAATCGGGAATCGTCGTCTCGGAAAAGCCGCTCGATGCATATGAGCCGGGGAAGCGCGTGCGTTTCGTCAGTGCGGTCGGCGGGGAAGCGCTGCCGCAGATGCGCGTTCGCCGCAACTGTCTTGTCACCGGCATCGACGGCTGGGTCTGGGCGGGAGTCCAGGACCGTCTCGTGCGCTACCGCTTTCACGGCAACGCGCTGGAGCGCGGGCTGATCGATGAGGTTCCGACGGCCGCGGGAATCGCCGCGATGTTGATGCGGACGAACGGCTCGGTGCTGGTCTCGCTTAACTCGGGCGCGATTCTGCAGTTCGACCGCGAAGGGAAGTTCGGCGGCGAGCTTCACGGTCCGCCGGCCTGCGTCACCGGAGCCATGATGGAATCTCGCGACGGCGCGCTGTGGGGCGGATGCACGAACGGCGTGCTCTGGCGCGGGCAGAATGAACACTACGAAACGATCAACCACGCGCTCAGCGAGCGGATTGTGTCGCTGCTCGAGACGTCTCGCGGCGAGCTGTGGGTGGCCAGCCTCGGTTCCGGTGCGATGCGTCTCGACGCTCACAATTTCGCCGATGTCTTCCTCGTGAACCGCCAGAACGATCTCCTCGGCGACACGCTTTGGAGTCTCTTCGAAGACCGCGAAGGCAATCTCTGGTTCGCGCAGAACGGGGGCGCGTCGAGGCTGCGGCGGGACTACCGCGCCTTCGAAGCGCTGACCGGGCATTCGCACGCAGGAGAGAAACCGGCGCTGCCCGATCCCAGCGCGTTCTCGGTGCTGCCTCCCGAGCCCGCAGGCCGAGGGCCATGGGCGAATCTGACGATCGTCGGCACGGGCGGAGGCGTGGCGTTTCTCGCGCCGGACCAGACCTCGGAGGGAGGCGTGGCCGTAGTCGCGCCTGACACGACCCGGTCGGTGCTGCGCGTCGGCGATGGCCTGCTCAGCAACTCGGTCTACTCGCTGAGTCGCGACGCCGAAGGGCGGATTTGGGTGGGTACGGTGGGAGGCGTCAATTGCCTGTCGCTGGCCGCGGACGCGCCGCCGATGATGCCGTCATCGACCAGAAACAACGCGAACGTCGCCGGCACCGCGGCAGTGGTGACGTCGTATCCGATCGATACGACCTACCTCGTGCAGCCGTTTCGCATTCGCGGCGCGGAAACGATCTGGGTGGCCGGCATTCACGGAATCACCTGCCTCGCCAACGGGCAGTGGTTTGCGTTTGGAACCGGAGCCGGCCTTCCTCCAGCCGGTGCCAGCGCGGTTGCCGTCGATGACGCGGGCTACGTCTGGGCGGGCACACCGGACAGCGGCCTTTTGCGCAGCGTGGTGCCGTTCGATCCCGCGGGGCGGAAAGCCGAGAATGCGAACGCGGAGAAGTTTTTCGCGCCGGCGTGGTCGCACGCGACCGGTGCGCGGACCGACTCGGTGCGCACGCTGCTCTGGGCCGGCGGGAAGTTGTGGAGCGGGACCGCGAACGGGCTGGAGATTCTCGACGCGAATCCGTTGCGCACGGTGGCCACGCTTCCCGACTCGTCGTTGGGCGGTAGCGTGGTAGCCGGATTGATGCCGTGGCCGAGTGGTCAGTCGGTGTGGGTCAGCCAGAACGCTGGCCTGGTGGAAGTCGACACCCGCGACTATCACGTCCGCACTCGGGTCTCGAAAGCAGATGGCCTCATCGACGACGAAGCGTGGGCCTACGATCCCCTCGGCGTCGGCGACGACGGCCGCGTCTACTTCGCCACGCCGCGCGGTCTCTCGATTTTCAATCCGGCGCTACGCGAGCCGAATGCAGAGCCGCCCGTCGTCCGCTTCCGCGACATTGTTTTTCGCGAGGACCGGCGAGGCAACAACGAAGTCTCCATCGCCTATGCGGCGCTGACGTTCAGCGATGAGTCGCACGTCGTTTATCGCACGCGGCTCTTCGGCTACGACAACGACTGGTCGGCGGCGCGGCCCGACGCCAAGATCCGCTACACGAATCTGCCGGCGTATCTCTTTCCGAAGTCGTATCGCTTCGCGGTGATGGCGCGGAACAGCGACGGCGTCTGGTCGCTCCCGCAGCTCTACGAATTCTCGGTGATGCCTCCGTGGTGGCTCCGGTGGTGGGCGATGATCGCGTACGCCGCGGCGATCGTTGCGACTGCCAGCCTGGCCAACCGTCTGCGCGTCCGGCGCTTGCGGCGCCGCAACCGCGAGCTCGAAGCGATCGTCTCGGCGCGAACGCACGAGATGGAAGCGCTCGACCGGATGGTCGAGATCATCAACCGCGAGCTGGTGCTCGAGAACGTGCTGCGCAGTCTTCTCGAGCAGGGCATGAAGCTTTTCCCGCAGGCCGATGCGGTCGTCTTCGTGCAGTTCGACTATGACCGTCGCCGCACCGAGGTCGTAGCGGGACTCGGCCACGACCTGGAGACCTTCCGCGCCATCCAACTTTCGCCCGAGGAAGCGACGCGCCGCTACTCCGAGCGGGCCGAGTTGCTGGAAGAGGGCGTCTATCTGATTAAAGGCGACGTCTTTCCTGAGCTCACGGGCAGCGAGCAGATGACGCATCTGCCGGTCCCGAAGTCGATGCTGGCGATGGAGGTCTCCCTCGGCGGACGCATCGAAGGTTTTCTGGTCTTCGATAACTTCAGCGATCCCGAGGCCTTCAGCCGGAGCGATCTGCGCAAACTGTCCCGCGTGCGCGAGCACGCCATCTCGGCCATTTCGAAGGCGCGCATCCTGCGCGAGTTGCAGTCGAAGAACCGGGAGGCCGAAGAGGCGAATCAGGCCAAGAGCCGCTTTCTAGCCAACATGAGCCACGAACTGCGGACGCCGATGAACGCCATCATCGGCTTCTCGGAGATCCTCATCGACCGCCTCGAGTCGCAGATCGACGCAAAGTCGCTGACCTTCATCCGATCGATCCTGAGCTCCGGCCGGCATCTGCTCGAGATCATCAACGACATCCTCGATCTCTCGAAAGTCGAAGCGGGCAGGATGGAGCTGCTGCCCGAAACGTTCCCCGTGCGGAGCGCGATCGAGAGCATTTGCCAGGTGATGCGAGGGATGTCGACGCGCAAGGCGATCTCGTTTGCGGTGGAAGTCGAGCCTGGCGTGACGGCGATCGAGACGGACCAGTCGAAGTTCAAACAGATCCTCTACAACCTGCTCTCGAATGCAGTGAAGTTCTCGCCGAACGAGTCAGTGGTAACCATTCGCGCGCGGCACGTCGCGGCGACCGAGGAGACGCCAGCGTCGATCAGCATCGACGTGATCGATCCAGGAATCGGCATCGCCCAGGAGAATCTGACGCTGATCTTCGAGGAGTTCCGGCAGGTGGACGGCACGCTCAACCGGCAGTACGGAGGAACGGGGCTGGGCCTGTCGCTCGTCCGGAAGTTCGTCGAACTGCAGGGCGGCACGCTGACCGTCGAAAGTCAGATTGGCATCGGCAGCTGCTTCACGTTCACGCTGCCCGTTCATTTCGCGGGGACGACGATTCCGAGCCCGATCATCAATGTGGACGGCACCGTCATTCCGCCCGGCGAGCGCGTTCTCGTGGTCGAAGACGAGGATGTCGCCTACTCGACGCTGGCGACGTACCTTCAGGCGGCCGGCTACGTTCCGATCCGCGCCCGCAACGGCGACGAGGCGATGCGACTGGCGCGCAGCATCAAGCCGGTGGCGGTGACGCTCGACATCGTTCTGCCGGGTGCGCAGGGATGGGATGTGTTGCGCGCCCTGAAGGCCGACGCGGTGACGTCCGATCTGCCGGTGATCATCGTCTCGATGATCGACAACCGCGAGCTCGGCCTCGCGTTCGGCGCCGACGACTACTTCGTGAAGCCGGTCGACTGGACGCGCTTCATGCGCCGGTTGCGCGAGATCATCGTCCGCACGTCGGCGCCGAAACGGCCGCACCTTCTGCTCATCGATGACGACGTCAGCATTCACGACATGCTGGAGGCCGAGCTGACAAAGCAGGGATATCTCATCGAAAAAGCGTTCACCGGCGCGGAGGGTTTGGAGAAGGCGGCCAGGAGTTTGCCGGATGTGATCATCCTCGACCTGGCCATGCCCGGCATGAGCGGATTCGATGTCGCCGCGCATCTCAAACAGAATGACGTCACGGCGCGAATTCCGATCCTCGCGTTCACGGCCAAGGAGTTGACGGAGGCCGATCGCGAGCAATTGAAAGGTGGTTTCATCGCGGTGGTGGCGAAGGGCTCGTCGGCAGGGAAACGTCTGATTCAAGCCATTCACGCGCTCGACACAAGACCCGCCATCGGCACGGCGTCCTAGCCGCGTTCACCGCGGGATGCGCAGAATCGCCCGCTCTTTCTCCGTCAGCAGCAGAACCGCCGCGCGATCCAGCTCCGCGCGCAAGGCGCCGGGAATCACGATCGATCGATAGTGCGGTTGGATGCGCTCCGCGTTGGCAATCCGGAGCAAAGCCGCGCGCGTCAGTGCCTCATTTCCGACGCGGATCGCTGCGGCCGCGGCGTAAATCTGCGCCGTCTCGAACCGCTCGATCTGCTCGACGAGACCGAATCCCGCGATCTGCAGCTCGTTGAAGGCAGGCGGGTAGTTCGCGGTCCGAAAATGAGTCATTCCCCGGCCATAGAGGCCTTCGTAGAAGTCGTCATCCGAGCCGGCGAATCCGGCCGTGGGCACGAGGATCAGGAAGCAAACGATGACGAGTTTCCGCAGAACGTACTCCTTCAGGGATGTGGGTGACAGCAGGCGATCAGCATACTCTCCCGCTCTCCTACCGAATCGAACGGACAGTCATTTAGCCTGCTCGATTTTTGTGCGGTACGCGGCGACGTCACTCGTCACCTCGATGAACGGAAGCGCGGCATCGAGCTCCCGGCGCGCATCGCCGACGTGGCCTGTCTCGAAGAGAGCGACGGCGTAGTAATAGTGGTAACGCTCCTCGCCAGCGGCGATGGCTCCAACGCGCTTGAAGGCACGAATCGCTCCGGCGAAATCGCGAACTCGATAAAGCCCCTCCGCGAGATGCAGTGCCGAGGCGTGAGGAAGGCGCTTCTCGGAAAGGAGTGCGTTGTAGATCGAGCGTGCGCGGGCAGGATTGCCATCGTCCGCGGCTTTTTGCGCGTCAGCGAGGCGGGTGTCGATGGACTTCTGCGCAGGCTTCGGGGCCGGCGGCACCATCGGCACGATTGCCTGAAGCGTGGTCGTTGCGGGCTGCGTGCTCTCGTCTTTGGGCGGCGTTGTCGCGATGACGTTGGGAGTGGCGGTGTCTGTTAGCGGCGGATCGGCGACGGTTTGGGGCGGTACAACTACTGACGGCTCGGCTACAGGCTGCGCCGCCACCGGCTGCGGGTCGGGCGGCGTGACTGCGGGCGCCGGCACAGGAGAAGGAGCCGGCGCGACCGGCTGCGGTTCGGCAGGCGGCTTGGTCGAATCGCCGCCGTCGGCGGGGGCGGTCACGGCCACATTCGGACGCTTCGCCGGCGTCGGCACCTCGACAGGAGGCTTTTCTTTGGCGGCCGCGTTCTGCATTTCTTCGGGGACGCCGAGGACCGCTCCCTCTTTTTTCGTCAGCAACGTCGCGGCGGCGCGATAGAGCTCCGTGCGCAACGCCTCGGGAATCGCGATCGTTTGAAAGTGCGGCTGGACGTTTTCTGCGGCAACGATGCGCATCAGCGCGTCGCGCGTCTCGGCCTGACGTCCGAGGCGATTCGCGGCGATCGCCGCATAGATCTCGGCAGTCTCGAACGTTTCGACCCGCTCGAGGAGGCCGAATGCCGCGGTATGCAGCTCGGTGTATGCATGCGGGTAATCGCCCGCGCGGAAGTCGGCCATTCCGCGCGTGAAGAGGCGCTCGTAGAACTCGCTGCCAAACGCGGCGAAGAGTGTCGCGGGCGCAAAAACGAAAAGCCAAATGACGAGCCTGCGCTGAATTTTCCGCTCCTTATCGAACTGTGGAATCAGCAGAATACCGATTAGGCGTGACAACAGGAGGTACTTCAGTTTTCATCCGAGCGCCAGACCGTGCACTTTCGGAGTCCTACCGGCCCCCGGCCAATCGCGATAGCATCTGATTTCAGCGTGTCGAAGAACGTAATCATCGTCGGAGGCGGTCTGGCTGGTCTCGCAGCCGCGGTCTACCTTGCCCGCGGGGGACGCACGGTGACGATTTTCGAGCGCCGCCGCTACCTCGGTGGACGCGCCGTCACGCACCTGCGTCACGGCTATCGGTTCAACCTCGGCCCACACGCCTTTTACCGCGGCGGCCACGGATGGAACGTGCTGCGCGAGCTCGGCATCCCTGTTCGCGGCGGCGTGCCGAAAGGGCGCGGCGTGGTGATGCTGGGCAACGAGCGGTACAAATTTCCCGGCACGATCTGGTCGCTCCTCACGACGTCGTTCTTCGGACTGAAAGCGAAGATGCAGATGGCGATGCTGCTTCTGCGCATCCGGCGTATCGACCCGAAGCCGTACGCGTCGATGACCGTTCGCGAATGGATCGATGCGAACGCCTCGGACGAGCGAGTCCGCCAACTTCTCGAAGCAGTATTTCGCCTCGCGACCTACAGCGACCGGCCCGATCTTCAGAGCGCCAGTGCTGCGCTCGCGCACTTGCGCCTGGCGTTGCGCGGTGTCGTCTATGTCGATGAGGGATGGCAGAAACTCGTCGATTCGCTCCACAGTTCGGCCGTCGCGTCGGGCGTGAATTTCGTGACCAGCTCGCGCGTCGTCAGCGTCGATCACGAAGATGGCGCGGTGCGCGGCGTCGAGCTCGGCGGACTCGAGATCGAAGACCGCAAAGACACGATGTCGCTCGTGATGCCGGACATGTCCGATCCCGACAAAGGGACGCGAATCCCCGCCAGCACGGTGCTGCTCGCGGTCGATCCCTTCACCGCCCGCGAGCTCGTGCAGGGTGTTGACTGGCCGCAGACCAGCGCGGTCATGCTGTCATCGCTCGACATCGCGCTCTCGAAGCTTCCGGTCCCGCGCAACACCTTTGCCCTCGGTATCGACAAGCCGCACTACTTTTCCGTGCACTCCGCATGGGCGCAGCTCACGCCGAAAGGCGGCGCGCTTCTGCATGCGGCGCGTTATGGCGAGGGCGGGACGGAACAGGAGCTGGAAGCGCTCGTCGATGAGATGCAGCCGGGCTGGCGCGATCTCGTCGTTCACCGCCGCTTCCTCCCTGCGATGATCGCTTCCAATGCGCTCGTTCGTCCGGAAGGCGCCGCGCCGCGGATGAAGGCGGTCACGCCGGTGCGCGGCCTTTATGTCGCCGGCGATTGGGTCGATGAAGGCGGCATCCTTTCAGACGCCGCCTTTGCAAGCGCTCGCGCGGCCGCGAAGGCGATCCTCGCGGCCGGCTGAGTCACGCTTACTTTTCGAGCCGGATATCGCCGCCCGAGCTGCGAAGCACGAGCCGCGGTCCGCCTCCGTTCAACTTCCCATTCAACGAAGAATCGTTCTGCTTGCCGAGAATCGTGACCGGGACGTCGGAGGCGACGTCGCCTCCGCTTGTGTGCGCATCGATGTCGAGAGCGACATGCGGTGCGACATGAATCGTGATGCCGCCACCCGAGGTCGAGAGCCGCGAATCGCCGCGCGGCTGCTGCGAGAGGCGGGCGGTGATGGAGCCGCCCGACGTCGATGCATCGATGGCGCCGCCAGCATCACCGATCTCGATCGAACCGCCCGACGTGTGCGTCTTCAGATCGGCGGCCGCGTGGCGAACTTCGATCGAGCCGCCTGAAGTCTTGGCGCTCAGCGAGCCCATCGCCTCGCCGACCTTTATGTCGCCGCCGGAAGTGGAGAGCGTCGCCGCAGATCGCGTGCCGGTGACGGAAACGTCGCCGCCCGACGTGTACGCATCGACGAGGCCGGCAATACGACCGAGGCTGACGTCGCCGCCGGAGGTGTGAACGCGCGCCCTCCCGCCGAGATCGGAGACGGTGATGTCGCCCCCCGAGGTGGTGAGATCGACGCTGTATTGCGCCGGAACGTTAACGACGAATCGGACTTCGAGGTCGGTGTTCCAGTGAAACCAGGAGGTGGGGTGGTTGTAGCGCGCGTGGACCCGGACATCGTTCTGCGCCTGCGAGAAGGTGACATCGAGATCTTTGAAGAGCTCGTCGGCGCGCGACTGGCTCGACGTTCTTGCGCGGCGAATGACGTCGACGCTGACGTTGCTGGCGCCGGAAGTGACGCGGATGTCGCCGACGTCGGCGTCGATGGTAATCGTCCCGCCGGCCTGGACGTTGAAGTTGCGATGAATGGGGCTGTCGATCGCGGCATGCGCGGCTGAGATCGATGCGAGCCCGAGCACAGCCGCGAGCGCTGCAGTGCGAATGCGCTTCATGGTGTTGCCTCCTGTGCGAGTAAGTACGCCGGGCAACCAGAAAGGTTAGCAACGAGAAGAACTGTCATCCTCCGGCGTTCTCAGGATGACAGGATGACAGCGGTTGGGTTGCCCGCGAGGTCACTCTGTGCTCTCTGCGTCTCTGTGGTTGATCAAGCCCCT
The DNA here is from genome assembly GCA_034664845.1 of Thermoanaerobaculia bacterium. Taxonomy (GTDB): domain Bacteria; phylum Acidobacteriota; class Thermoanaerobaculia; order Gp7-AA8; family Gp7-AA8; genus JADGNZ01. Next base: position 46,120 of record JAXDGW010000016.1, read on the forward strand.
AGCGTTTCCCGTACGAAAAGATCAGCAGGATGAAACAGCCCACCATCACGACCGCAAGCACGGCGATGATCGAGACCACAGCGCGAAAGTCGCGTCCCTTTTTCGCTGACGGCGCGAAGGCGCGAAAGGCGAAGAACAGGCCGGTTGCTCCGACGATCATGATCGTGCCGCCGACGAGAAACACGCGCAGCAGGACCTGGCTGAATTCGGGATCGATCCCGGTCACGTCGTCACCGTGCGCACGCTCAACTCCGCCACGAGCGGATCAGACGCCTGCCTTCCTCGTCTGCGACCTCGTATGCGCGGCAGAGTGTCTCGAGATCTTCTTCATACTCGTACGCCGCGACGGTGAAACCATCGGTTGGTTGCTTCGGATCGCTGGTGTTCTCATGACTCCACGTTTCGCCATCCTGCAATCGGTAGCGCTTCAAACCCCGCACTCTGCTGCGCCGCGCGCCGCCGATGTCCATCAACGTCAGATGATCCTCATCGAGCCGGACCCCGTCCTTGTTTGCCTTCTGCGCCGCCAGGATGGAGCCGACGAATGTGGCGATCAGGTCCTGCAGGTGGGACTGCGATTCCGCGATCGCGTTCGTGAACCGGATGCCGGTGTGCGAGACGACGGAGTTGCCGGAAACGCGGACGACGAACGTGCGGGCCACTTCGCCGTCGAATATGATTTCGTTACCTTTCCAGGGAAACTGCAACCGGCAGTTCAACCGGCTTGTCGTAACTCCGTAGTGTTCGATGAACGCACCTCCGAACCCGAGGTCGAGGATGAGGGCGTTCTGACCATCGAAAGTGCCGAGGATCGGACGCGCAAGTCGAAGGCGCTGAAAGACTCTGCGGTCGTTTGCGTGCATGGGCCCGTGACGAAGGCAAGCATATTGCTGCATTTCGGCGTCAGCGTCCAAGGAGGATCGTGGTAGAGCGTCAATCGGAACGGAGAAGCATCTGGCGCGTGGGTCCCGACAGCACGTGGACGACGGTGATCCCGGTCGTTTTCATCATCGCGTCGCTGCTCACGCTCGTCCTGCTGCCGATCTTCTTAGACAAGCGCACGGCGCAGATGCGCGTCGAGATTACGGGGGTGGCCGAGCCGTCGCATCACGCTGCGAACGCGATCGGATCCGAGCTGTCGACGGAGCTCAACAAGATCATCGCCTGGCAGCAGACCGGCCAGGTGCAGTTTCGTGATGACTATCAAAAGCTCGTCGTCGATCAGCGCCACCAGTATGACGAGCTCCGCCGCCTCGGTTCCAAACTCGGTCCGCAAGTCAGGAGCGATCTCGGCTCACTCATCAAAGAGACCGAGGAGTGGCACGCCGATGTCGAATCGAGCGAGTTCATGGCGCGGCAGGTTCCACCCGAGGTTTTCCTGGCTCGCTTGTTCGAAAAACACCCCTCGTATGACGAAGCGCTGGCGGCTGCCGCGAGGCTGGAGGTTTCGATCCAGGAGGCGATCGACGACCGGCGGGTGAAGATCCGGGACGCGGAGAAACTGAGCGAGTGGCTGACGATCATCCTGACGCTTCTGGCGTTGTCATCGGCGCTGCTGGTGGCCGGCCTGGGACGGCAGATGCGCCTTCTTGCGCGCGAGGCGATGGCACGCCGGCACGACGCGGAGCGCGAGGCGGCCGAGGCGGAGCAGGCGCGCGCTGCATCCGAGCGCGAGGAGCGCCGGGCGGCGTTCCTTGCAACCGCCGGCCGCGAGCTGGCCACGACGCTCGACTACGAGCACGCCATCGCCACGCTGGCGAAACTGATCGTGCCGAACGTCGCCGAGATCTGTGTGATCGATCTCGCAGAAGCGGACGGCGCGCTCCGCCGCGCGGCGGTTGCCCATCGCGATCCCGAGCAGGAGCGCGCGATGACTGCGCTCGTCGGCGAGATGGAGCACGACGTTCCCGAGGCACTGGCGCGAGTGATTCAGGAGCGCGAGACGCGCGTCATCGGCTATCACTCATCATTGCTCAGCTACATCGGGATCGAGCGGGAGGAGCAGCGCTCGCTTCTGGCCGTACCTCTCGTCAGCCGCGGCCAGACGCTCGGCATCATTCTGGCGGCGTCGGCGGAAGGGAAGCTGTTCAGTCAGGGAGATGCAGCGCTCGTTGGCGAGCTGTCGCGCCACGGCTCACTGGCCATCGACAACGCCCGGCTCTACCTCGAGTCGCAGCAGGCGCTGCGAGCACGCGAGGAAGTGCTGGCCATCGTGTCGCACGACCTTCGCAATCCGCTGCACACCGTGATGCTGGGCGCGTCGATGCTGAAAACGTCCGACCAACTCGCCGCGGACGATCGTGAGCAAGTCGAGATCCTCGAAGTGTCGGCCAAACGGATGCAGCGCCTGATCGAGGATCTTCTCGACGTCACGCGTCTCGAAGGCAACAAGCAGTTGCCGATCGAGCCGGCTCCGCTCGATGTCGAGTCGCTCTTCCACGAGACTTACGAGTTGTTCAAGTCGCAGGCGGCGACGAGCGAGATCACGCTGCAATCGCACGTCGACGAAGGCGTCAATTCCGTCCACGCCGACCGGCACCGCGTCCTGCAGGTGCTCTCGAATCTCATCGGAAACGCGATGAAGTTCACGCCCGCCGGCGGAATCATCACCTATCGCGCAGAGCCTCGGGATTCGAAGTCCGTGCAGATCACGGTTGCCGACAGCGGCCCGGGCATTCCGAAAGAAGACCTCGGCGACATCTTCAATCCGTACTGGCAGGCCAAGCGCACCGCGCGTCTCGGCGCCGGCCTCGGCCTGCCAATCGCGAAAGGGATCGTCGAGTCGCACGGCGGCCGGATCTGGGTCGAGAGCGAGCCGGGCGCAGGGACGAAGTTCTTCTTCACACTGCCGGTTGCGGAGCCATCGATCGCGACTGGAAGCGCTGTTCGATCGGAAGCTCCCGCCACACGCTGATCGTCGCCGCGCGAGAGCGCTCTACTGCACGAGCGCGCTCGCCTGCATCTGCACGGAAGCCTTGTAGCGATCCTGGATGCGCTTGCGGTACGACACCGTGCGGGTAGCGACGCGGTCGAGATAGTCGATCGTCTCGCGATACTCCGGAACGCCGCCGGCGCGTTCGACCGTTCCTTCGCCGGCGTTGTAGGCGGCCAGCGCGAGACGCTCGTTGCCACCGAAACGGTTGAGCAGATAGCGGAAGTACTTGGTTCCCGCGGCGACGTTCGTGTGCGGATTGAACGGATCGGTGCAGCCCATGAGCCGTCCGGTCTCCGGCACGATCTGCATCAGACCCTGCGCCTGCTTGTTCGAGACGAGATCGGCGCGGAAATCGGATTCCGACTCGACGATGGCGGCGACCAGCTCGGGAGCGAGATCATTCTTCAGCGCCTCGCGATAGATGATCGAGCCGAACGGCACCTCGGTTCGAAAAAACTCTTCTTTGGCTACGCCGAGCGTGAGCGTGGTCGGAGCCTGCTCCGGCTTGAGGAACGAGTCGCGTACTTTGCGCGTCGTGAAAACGGGAAGGTGACGCTGGCTGATCGCCTCTTTGGCGAGCGCAGGCAACGAAAGGTTCATGGCCTCGATGCCGATGGCGCCGAACGCGATAGGCACGGTGACGAGCAGCGCCACGCCGCGCCTTTTTGCGACGCGGAGCGCGCGCCGCCAGAGTGTGCGCTCGCGGCGCGCGTGGCTCTGGCACGCACAGATTTCGCGGAAATCACGCGTCGGTGTCCACGTGTAGCTCATCGCCGTGCGTTTCTGTTCCATGACGCATCGCGATGGCAAGAGTCGGACCAATTCGCGGGTTTTTGATATCAAGTCGTTCATTCGTAGTGAGTTACACTCTCGCTATGTCGTTCGACCAAATCGACCGCCGGCGCTTCTTCATGCTCGCCGCCGCACCGTTGCTCGCTGCGCAGAAGGCCGCAACCCCGCACGCCCGTGAAGCGCTGCTTCAGATGAATGGCTATGCCGTGAATGCGGAGACGCCGCTCGAGCTCCTGACCGATTACCTGACGCCGAACGAGTTGTTTTTCGTCCGCAGCCACTGGATCCCGCGCACGCCCGACCCGAAGAAGTGGAGATTGACGGTCGACGGTGAAGTCGGCCGCTCGCTACAGCTTACACTCTCCGATCTCAAAAAGCTGCCGCGGGCGGAGGCGACGTGCGTGCTCCAATGCGCCGGCAACGGACGCGGACTGTACTCGCCGCCGGTTCCTGGCGTGCAGTGGCGGTACGGAGCGGCAGGCAACGCGCGCTGGACGGGCGTTCGCGTCCGCGACGTGCTCGATCGCGCTGGCCTCAAGCCAAACGCGAAGCATCTGCACACCTTCGGCAGTGATGATCCGCCGGGAAAAGTGCCGCCGTTTCATCGAAGCATCGAGATCGAGAAAGTCCTCGCCGATGGGATCCTCGCCTTCGCGATGAACGGCGATCCGTTGCCGGTCGCGCATGGCGCGCCGCTCCGCCTCGTCGTCCCCGGATGGGCGGGCGATCACTGGATGAAATGGTTGGTCCGGCTCTCGGCCCAACCGGAAGCGCAAAAAGGCTTCTACGTCGACACCGCCTATCGCTATCCACTCGCTCCCGGCGCTCCGGGCGTGGCGTTCAAACCTGAGGAGATGGCGCCACTCACGGAGTTGTTCGTGAAGTCGAACATCACCACCGCGCCGAAAAAAGCGCGAGCGGGACACGCATACGAGCTTCGCGGTTTCGCGTTTTCCGGCGCTCCCGACATCGCCCGCGTCGAGATCAGCGACGACGACGGCGCGACATGGCAGGAGGCAACGCTCGATCCTCGCCACGATCCATACGCCTGGCGCTTGTGGTCGCATCGATGGACGCCTTCGCGCGCGGGCGTTGCCCGCCTGTACGCGCGCGCCACCGACAGCCGCGGAAACGTGCAGCCGCGCGAGGCCACCTGGAATCAGAGCGGGTATGTGTACAACGCCTGGCACTTCGCCGATGTCGAGGTGACCTCGTGAAGCGAACAGTCGTGCCGCTCCTGTTCGCCGCGCTCGCCGCGACGCTTGCGTACGGCGTCACGAAGCCGCGCCCGCATTTCGACGCAAGCCTCACCGTTCTCGGAACGAAGTTTCACTCGTTACCTCGAGGCGCGGGAAAGGAGCTGGTCGAGAGCAGCTGCTTTCCGTGTCACTCCGCCGACATCCTCGTGCAGCAGCGGCTGACCGAGAAGCAATGGACCGCGGCAGTCGACAAAATGATCCGTTGGGGCGCGGTCGTGAAGGAGTCCGACAAGCTAGCGATCGTGGCCTACCTGTCAAAGCACTTCGGGCCCGACAACCGGTTCACTCCGATCAAGACGCGGCCGGCTGGCTATTGACGACATCCGCCGGCTCATCCCTCGGTGCGATCACCCGGGAAAGTACTGAACTGAGCGAGACCATCGCGACGAAAACAATCATCGGAGTGACGTGGCTGACGAGGCGCTCCCACGACCACTTGATGTGCCACGCACGATCGTGTGGTGTCACGACATACGCAGCGACATACGACATCAGCTGCAGTGCGACGATCAGAAGACAGAATCCTTCCTTTCTCGCCGCGGCGTTCCAGACTCCGAGAATGAGCGCGACGCCCACTCCAACGAACATCCAGCGGTAAGCGGCAGAGTAGTGCGCAAGTTCGCCAAGCAGTTGCGGCAGGCAGGCGAGAGCGGTGCTTGCCCGCCGCAGCACGTCGCCTTCCGTCAGATCACTCCGCAAGTGGAGTGACAGACGCACGATCTGCCAGGCGCCGGCGAAGCAGACCGGAATGAACATGTAGGACAGACTCTCGAAGCGCCGTGTCAGAACGAGCGCAATGGCGACCACGACGATCAGCGCGATCCCTTCATTCTTGCAGAGCGATGCGCAGCCGAGAAATGTCATACCGAGCAGCAACGCCCCTCGATCGAGAGACGGCGTTCGATGGGCTCGGCGAATAGCAAGCACGCCCGCGGTGAGGAACGTCGCGAACGGTGCGTCCGCGAGGCCAACCCAAGGAGTGAGCGTCACCGAAACGAATACGAACGTCGCAATGGCTCGGAACGGCGGTGCGGCTCCTGACGCTCGAAGCTCCCGGCGCATCAAAAGCGTGAGCGCCACGCCGAAAACAGCGTAGGTGACGCCGATCGCCCCCTCGCTCCAGCGCCCGGCCAGCAGCGAGACTGCGTCGAATGTAAGCGGGACGGCGATTGGGTAGTCGGTGTGCATCGAGGTGAGCGTCGATCTTCGAAGAAAGCTCCAGTCGATTCCGGCGTGCTCGAAGAAGACCCGGCCTTTCAGCCCCCAATCGTTAATGAAATCGATCTGCGCCACAGCTGCGGCGTGCGTATACTTCACGTAACCGATCACATAGACGGCGGTGATGAGATCGACCGCCACTGCCACAGGCGACATCGGATCCGCTCTCTTCTGCGGCACGCGTCCGATTCCGCCGAACCAGACGCTGCCGATCGCGATGATGATGAGCGCGAGATACGCGGCCCGCGACCACGGAACGAAGAGGCCAAGCGGGACCAGCAGAACAGCCAGGCTGAAGGCGCCGAGAAGAAGAGCTTCCGCGAGAGAGTCGGGTAGCGTTCGCTCTCGATCAATCCGATGAATGAGCGGTAAGCCCAGTAAGAGCGCCAGCACCGCGAACGCGGCGGCGGCGATCAGGGAACGGCCTTTCGCTGGAGCGAGCCATCTTCGTTCGCCCAGACCGTAGCAAATCCGGTGATGGTCGGGTGGAGATGCCACGCGATGACGAAGTCTGCCTGCGCGACGCGCTCGGGATGCCAGGAATCGTCTCCATCGACCAGCGCGATCAGCTCCGAATCGGCAAGCTCATATTGCGAACGCGAGAAGACATACTCGTAACCGCCCCACCATCGGTTCGAAGGCTCGAGCACCGCCACGCGCGCGCTTCCATGAAGCTGTTTGCGCACCTCGCCGAGAAACCGGCGCAGTCCGGGAGCCTTTCGAAACTGTACGTCGCCAAACATGGCGTCGAGGCGAGAGTTATCGATCGTGAGCGTGCGGAAGTAAAACGTCTGGGAGGCGCCTGCTACGATGGCCCCGAGGGCCAAGAGCGCCATCAGCATCGGCAGGACGGCGCGACGGCTGGGAGCCTCAGACCTCATCGGCGTGGACGGGTTGACCCAAACCTTTCATTCCGGAGAAGTCTACATCTCCGAAGCGCCGCGCTTACCGGAGCCCTGACAGACGGTCTACGCCACCGCGACCTGCTGGCCTCGGAACAGTCCCTCGGTCTCCGCATTCAGCAGCACCCACAGCGTATAGATGCCGAGGGCGGTTCCGAGCGGGAAGCTGAGGATGTGAAGCACGCCGACGATGATCGCAACGATCCGCGCCCAGGGCTGCATCTTCAGGAGGCCGATTCCGGCGAACATCCCGGGCAGAGAGATGAGGATGAGGAAGCACGCGATCGCGGCGCCGACCGCACCGGTGATGAACAGCGCCTCGCGATCGCCCGAGATCACTCCGCCGAACAGGACGACGCTGCCGATTCCCATCCCGACCAGAACGATGATTGAGCTATAGACGATGAAGCACCATCCGAGTATGCGTACGTGGTCTCTCATAATGATCAATCTTACGTAGAGTGTGTCTCAGGGTTGCGATGGGAACATGCTACGCTTCGTCCAGGTTTTCGCAGTCCGCGATGCAATCCAATGAAGTGGAAGAACTAAACAAGGAGGCTCGGCCCTAATGCGTCATTTCGTTACCGCAACAGCCGTGGTCGCCTTTCTCGCGACAGGTCTGGCTGATGCTCAGATGAAGTCGGCAATACCGCCAGGAACCAAGCCGGCGAACCCGGTCATCAACGCTCAGGCGGTTCCTGTACCGGAGGCGCCGCTGGAGTCAGCGCGCCGGATCACTCGCGAGGAAGCGATCAAGCTCGTCAAAGCAAACAAAGCCGTTTATGTCGACGTTCGCGCCAAGCAGTCTTACGACATGGCGCACATCAAGGGAGCGGTCAGCGTTCCGCTTGGGGACATCATCACGCGCATTCGTGACATCCCGCACGGTAAGTTCATCATCACGTACTGTGCTTGACAGAATGAGCACACAAGCGCCCGTGCGGTGCTGGACCTCAATGCTCATGGAATCAAGAACACGGCCGCACTCAAAGGCGGCTGGAACGAATGGCAGGCAGCAAAACTCCCCACCGAAGGCACGACCGTACCGAAGTAGAAATCGCCGGCAGGGCTCAGCCGCGCTGAGTCCTGCCGAGTACTACTGGATGCCTTTGAAGAAGCGCTGCATCCGCGGCCGGTACCAGTGGTTGCGGTCGAGCGAAAACGCCACCGCCATCGCTTTCCCAACAATGCGCCGGCGCTCGATCATGCCGATGAAGCGGCTGTCGTTGCTGTTGTCGCGGTTGTCGCCCATCACGAAATAACGGCCCTGCGGCACGACCAGCGGGCCGAAGGAACGGGTGGCCGGAATCTGCGGCGTGAACATCACCGCATGCGTTTTTCCGGCAAGCGTCTCCTCGACGATGAATGACGATCCCTGCTCGTCGTCCTCACGCTGGCCGACCGGATTCCAGGCCGCGGCCTGGCCGTTCACGAGAAGCTGGTTCTCGCGCATCTCGATCTTGTCACCGGGCAGCGCCACGACGCGTTTCACGAGGCGCACCCCGTCGGCTGGCGAGAAGAGGACGACGATATCGCCTCGCTTCGGGTCGCTCCACTTGATCAATTCGATCATCGTGAACGGCACCTTCAGATCGTAGGCGAGCTTGTTGACGACGACGCGGTCGCCCTCTTCGATCGTCGGTTTCATCGAACCGGTCGGGACGTCGTTCCAGTCGGCCAGAGCCGAGCGGAGAGAGCTGATGACCAGCAACATCAGGAGAAACACGCGGGCTTCGTAAAAGACTTTTTTCTTATCCATTGAGCGTACGCACTTTTTTGTTGAGACCGTCTGATGACCGGGTACCTGAGGCAAGGCGGAGACTATCTTGAAAGCGGACGGCCGGGTTTCAACGCCTCGCCGACTCCATCGTATTCGTGAACAGAACCAAACCCACGGAGGAATTGAACATCATGAAAAAGTTTGTCATTGCATTGATCGTTACGGCGACGGCGGCGGTTTCGTTCGCCCAGGAGCCTGAACCGGGAACGTTCCATCGTCACGGCCGGCGCGAAGGGCTCCATCAGCTCGGAGCAACGCTGAATCTCACCGACGCCCAGAAACAACAGATGAAAGAGCTCCGCGCCGCCGACCGCGAGAGCAACACGCAGCTCTACGCCGATTTCCGCGCCAAGTTGCAGGAGCTCCGCGCTCTCCGTCAGGCAAACGATCCCGACGCCGCGGCCGTGAGAGAGCAGGTCGCGTCGATGAAGACCCAGATTCAGGCCGCGCGCAAGGCCAGCCACGAAGCCATCCTCGGCGTACTTACCGCCGACCAGCGCGAGCAGCTCAAGTCAGCGCGCCAGTCGCGCGGAATGGGCCGCGGAATGGGCGGCATGTGGGCAATGGGTGGTAATCACGGAATGGGTGGCATGCGCGGAATGGCCATGCGCGGCAACCGCGGCGGCGCCCTGCGTCAAGCCGTAGCCTCGAAGCTGAACCTCACCGACGAGCAGAAAACGCAGCTCCATCAGCTTCGCGAGACGACGAACCAGAAGAATCAGCAGCTCTTCGCCGACGCCCAGGCCAAACGGCAGGAGCTCCGGTCGCTGCGGCGCGCGAACGATCCGCGCGCAAACGAGGTCAAGGCGCAGCTCGAAGCGCTTCGCCCGCAACTCAAAGCTGCGCGCGACGCGCAGCACACCGAATTTCTCAGCATTCTCACGCCCGAGCAGCGCACGCAGCTCGAGCAGTGGAAGAGCCAGCGCGAGCAGCGTCTCCGCTGACCCGTCGTACCCTCCCCCCTCCTCGGCGCCGCCGGAGCAATCCGGCGGCGCTTTTGCTTTGAATCTGAGTCTCACCACGCACGTCCGTTGACACCAATGAACTTGGTACCTATCATTGGTAGGTATTACTTGGAGTACGTATGAAACACAAGACTGCGAGCTTGTTCTGGACCGGAAGAAGTCAGGCGGTACGACTCCCGAAAGAGTTCCGCTTTGAAGGGAATACCGTGCTGGTCCGACGGGAAGGAAGTGCGGTGATTCTCGAACCTGCGTGGGATTGGCCAGAAGGCTACGTCGAGTCTTTCTCCGGACTTCCGGAGGACTTCGAGCGTCCGCCACAGGGCCAGGTCGAAAAGCGCCAGAAGATCCGATGATTCCCGATGGTGAGCTTCCTACTCGATACCGATATCTGCATCTTTGTACTAAGGAAGGACGGAGACGTTCTTGATCAGTTTCTGTCAAAGAGCAAGGAAGACGTTGCCGTAAGTGTGATCACCGAGGCAGAGCTCAGGACCGGCGCGGCCAAGAGCTCGTCTCCGATCAAGGCTCTCAACGCGATCGAGAACTTCCTTCGGCCTCTTGGCATCGTTGATTTCACTTCTGGCGATGCGATCGTGTACGCGCAAGTTCGCGCGAAGCTGGAACGCGCTGGTACGACGATCGGTCCGCTCGACACTTTGATTGCCGCTCAGGCGATCGCGCAGGACTTAACGCTCGTCTCAAACAACGAGCGCGAGTTCCGTCGCGTCGCCGGCCTGCGTCTCGAGAACTGGAAGCGCTGATCCCCATTGGTCCTTCCGCTGAACGCCAGCTGAACGCCTCATTCAGAGTTGGTTCAGAGCCGCTGGTGTACCGTCGCCGGCATGATCAACCTACGAGACGTCTCCAAGACTTACGACACTACCGCTGGCGGTTTCACAGCGCTGCGAAAACTCGATCTCGATATTGATCGCGGCGAGCTCGTCGCGGTCGTGGGAAAGTCCGGGAGCGGAAAGTCGACGCTTCTGAACGTCATCGGCGGCATCGATGTGGTCTCGACCGGCTCGGTGACGATTGCCGGGACATCGATCCAGAGTCTGGGCGCGAGCAAACTGGCGTCGTGGCGCGGACGCAACGTCGGCTTCGTTTTCCAGTTCTTCCAACTTCTCCCGACGCTGACGGCTGCGGAGAACGTCATGCTGCCTATGGACTTCTGCGGAACGTTTCCACCGAGGGCGCGACGGGGACGGGCGATGGAGCTGCTCGACCGCTTCGGCGTGGGACCGCAGGCGAACAAACTGCCCTCATCGCTTTCCGGCGGCGAGCAGCAACGCGTCGCGATCGCGCGTGCGCTCGCCAACGAGCCGCCGATCGTCCTGGCCGACGAGCCAACCGGCAATCTCGACTCGATCAACGCCGGCGCGGTGCTCGATCTCTTCCGCGCCATGGCCAGCAGCGGAACAACCGTGATGATCGCCACGCACGACCGCGATGTCGCCCGCGTCATCGACCGAACGATCGAGCTGGCTGACGGCGCGCTCGTTCCTGCCGCAACCGAGCCGCTCGTCGCAGCGGGCCGAGGTTGAGCGCATGACGACACGCTGGCAGAAAGCTCTCCGTGATTTCTGGCAGGAGAGCACGCGAACGCTTCTCGTCGTGCTCGCGATCGCGGTCGGCATCTCGGGATTCGCCGCGGTCCTGGCGAGCTACGCGATCCTGACGCGCGAGTTGAACCGCGGCTATCTGGCGACGAATCCGGCGTCGGCGACGCTGCGAACCGACGTGGTCGACGAGAATCTGATCGCCGCGATCAAGGCAACGAACGGCGTCGCCGAAGTCGAGGCGAGGCGCGCACTCAACGGCAGAATCAAAGGCGCGAAGGGATGGCGCAATCTGACACTGTTCGTGGTGAAGGATTTCGCACGCGTTCGCGTCAGCACTCTGAATCGGGAGCAGGGCGCATGGCCTCCAGCAACCGGCGAGATCCTCATCGAGCGCGATGCGTTTCAGGTTGCGCGCGTTCACATCGGCGATGCGGTCACGGTGCGAACGACGAACGGACCGGAACGAACGCTTCGCGTGAGCGGCAGCGTTCACGACGTCGGGCAGGCCCAGGCGCGCATGGAGAATGTCGTCTACGGCTACATCACGCAGGCAACGCTGGCGCAACTTGGCGAAGTGCCGACGCTCAATCAGGTGAAGCTCGTCGTCTCGGGCGATCACTTCAACGAGCGGCATATCGAGAGCGTCGTCGCCGAGGTGAAGAAGACGATCGAGAGCCGCGGCCGTCCCGTGACGCGCGTCGATGTCCCAACGCCGGGGAAGCATCCGCACGCCGACATCATGGGTCTGCTCCTCTTGTCGCTGGCCAGTCTCGGACTGTTCGTCATGGTTCTGAGCGGCGTCATCGTCGTGAACCTCTTGAGCGCGCTGATGGCAGCCCAGATCCGTCAGATCGGCATCATGAAAACGATCGGTGGCACGCGCTGGCAGATCGCCCGCATCTACTTCAGCCAGGCTCTCCTCCTCGGCGTCGCCGCGATCGCGATCGCAGTCCCGGTTGGAATCATGGGAAGCCGCGCGCTCTGCCGGGCGATGGCGGTCTTCCTCAACTTCGACATCACCAGTTTCGCGATTCCACTCTGGGTCTTCCTGCTCGTGGCCGCGATCGGCCTCGTGGTTCCGCTCATGGCAGCCGCGTATCCCGTCTGGCGAGGCAGCGGCGTTTCGATCCGCGAGGCGCTCGCCGATTTCGGCGTCACCGGCAGCAGTTTCGGCACCTCGGCATTCGACCGCATGCTCGGCAACGTCGGCGGTCTGACTCGCCCGCTTCTTCTGGCGATTCGTAACAACTTCCGCCGCCGGGCGCGCCTCGCGCTGACCGTCCTGACGCTCGCCGCTGGCGGTCTGTTTTTCATGACGGCGCTGAATCTGCGCGCCTCGATGATCAGCACGCTCGATCGATTGTTCGACACGAAAAAGTACGACCTCGGCATCACTCTCTCCGGCATGGCGCATGTCGATGACGTGAACCGCGTCGTTCGCAACACGCCCGGCATTCGCAGTGCCGAGGGATGGATTGCGAGCGAAGGGGTCATGCCGGAAGCTGACCATGTGGCTACTGCTGCTTCACCTCGCGTTTCGGGCAACGTTGGACTTCACGGAGGAGGCGCGCCGGGAGGAACTTCCGAACAAAGGTTCATCGTGCTCGCGCTCCCTTCCGAAACGCAGATGCTCCAACCGAACGTCGTCGAAGGACGATGGCTGCAGCCGCGCGAGACCGACACGCTCGTCGTCAACACCGCGCTTGCGGCAAAGAGCCCGCAGATGCGCATCGGCAATCGCGTGACGTTCCCGTTGGGACCGGGCCAGGTAACTCTGCGCGTCGCCGGCATCGTGGCCGAGCCGTTTTCGCCGCCGATGGCGTACATGCCGCGCGCGTTTTTCGACGCGATGGAAGGCCACGCCGGGATCACGAACAACGTTCGGCTCGTGCTCGACAAGACCGATCCCGCCTCCATCGATCGGGTCAAGTCGCTCCTCGAAGACAACCTCGGGCGCGCCGGCATCAAGGCCGTGAGCATGACGAGCAAAGGCGACAACCGCTTCGGCTTCGATCAGCACATGCTGATGATCTACGTGGCGCTGATCATCATGTCGGGCATGATCGGCGGAGTGGGTGGCCTCGGGCTGATGACTACGATGAGCCTCAATGTCCTGGAGCGCCGCCGCGAGATGGGCGTGATGCGCGCCATCGGCGCCACGCCGCGCGCGATCTGGCTGATGCTGGTGGCCGAGGGAGGCATCGTCGGTTTTGTGAGCTGGGCGGTCGCTGCGCTCGCCGCATGGCCGCTGGGCAAGGGCCTGGGCGACTTTCTCGTGGCGAAGCTGTTCAAGAGCGGCCTCGACTTCACGTTCGAGATCCGCGGTCTCGTCATCTGGCTTGTGATCTCACTCGTTCTCGGCGCCATCGCCAGTTTCATTCCGGCGTGGGACAGCACCCGCCATCCCGTTCGAGAGGCACTCAGTTATGAATAGCAAACGAAACTCGCTGTTAGTCGTCGTCGCCATCGTCGTCGTTCTGATCATCGTCGTCTGGTTCGGCGGCGGGGCTCTTTGGCATCTGCTGTTGAAGATGCATGGCCGCGGGTAGCCTTGAATACTTTGACGACGGGACTCAGAGAGATCAGAGATCAGGGCGACTCACCTGATCTCTGATCTCGAATCTCTGATTACTGCTGCCTCAGCGGGCCAGAAGGTCCGCCGGAACTTTGCCACCGTTGTCGGCGAGCTTCCTCATGACCTCTTTGTGAAGCCACATGTTCATCGACGCCGAATCATTGGTGTCGCCGGAGTACTTGAGGTCGGCCGCGAGATCCTTTCGCGCGGCGATGCTGCTGTCCATGCCGACGAGCTTCATGAGATCGACGATGGATGTCTTCCAGTCGAGCTTTTCCTTGTTCTCGGATGCGAGCTTCGTAAGGACCGCGGCAACGTCTACCGGTGCGAGGACCGCTGCTGGAGCGCTCGCGGTGCTGGTCGTGGTGCCGGCGCCCGCCTTCGCCCCGGCGAACACGGCTGCGTCAGGCGGTGTCTCGGCAACGGCAGCGTGGTGGAAAATCTTATTCATCAGATCGTTGAACATTCCCATGATGTTTCTCCTTTTGAGTGGCGGCGGTCGAGCGGAAGAATCGGCTCGCACCGTCGGCAGTGGATGATGTCGAATGGCGTTAGAGCCACCTCTCTCCAGTGCAAGTCGGCGTCCAATCGATCGTGTTTCGGCGGGCTCGGCGGCACACATCTGTCGACCTCGCCGCGAATTCTCGCGTTGCGCAGACCAGGCCGGCCCGGCAAACGAGCGGCGGCCAACCACGCCGCCGCTCGCGTCATCAAAGCGAGTTTAGGAACGCCATCAGCTTCGATTTGGCTTGCGCTGATAGCGCGGAGAATCGATCTCGCGCGCCGCGTCCCTGCCCCTCGTGCGCGAGGATGGCCTGCTCGAGCGTGGTGGCGCGGGCGTCGTGCAGGTAGCGGGTCACGAAGCGAAGGCCCCACAGCGGCGTGGTGCGCATCTCGCGTCCGGTTGCGCTCCCCATCTCCAGGTCATCGCCGAGCGAGCCCATGTCGTGCAGCAAAAAGTCAGAGTAGGGGTGATACGTCTTGCGATCGAGCGCGGCGATCGGATTCGCCCCGGTGTGCATTGTTGCGACGTGGCAGGCGGTGCATCCGATGCGATCGAAGGTCTGCTCGCCGTCGTCGGTGTCGCGATTCTGCGCCGCACGCGGCGGAGCGGCGAGCAGCGTCATGTAATTCGTCAGCAGGATTGGACCTTCGCCATCATCGTTGATTCCAGGCGACGGGTTGTACGACAGCTCCGCGCAGTTTCCCTGCGGACAGCTCTCGTTCGGAAAATCGGGCGTGGTGATGCCCATCTCGTTCACGTACGCGTCGCCGGAGAACTGGAACAGCGACGGGACCTGCGCTTTCCAGCCGAACTTCCCGACGGTCTTCATGCCGGCGCGGATGTTATCGACGACGCTGGCGCGGCCGGCAACGCCATCGCGGCGCGCTGCCTGCGTCTGCGCGAGTGCAAGAAAGTCGGCGTCGGGCGTCGCGTCGACGAGCCCGAGGCCGAAGAGCGGCGTGGTGCGGCGCTGCACGATGATCGTGGCGATCGAGGGCACGGACTCGGGCTTGAACTCGTGCGCGATGCCGTCCCCGAGTCCGAGCGCGTGATCCTGCATCAGCGATCCTCCCAGCGAGGCAAGCGCATCGAAGAGGCCGTTCACTCTGCGCGAGAACCGCGTCACGGTCCGCGTGCTGCCGCCGCCGATGGCGGGCGTGGTGTGGCAGGCGGCGCACGATCGTTCGTTGAAAAGCGGCCCGAGGCCGTCGCTGACCTCTTCGACGGAGCTGAAGTCGGCAAGTCCATCCGCGAAGTCCGAACGTTGCGCCGCCGTCAAGCCGGCAAGTGCCTCGCCTGCCGCCGGAGTGGTTGCCGGTGGCGGTGCTGGAGGTTTGGTCGCCGCGCGCCGCACTTGCGCGCTGAGCGAGATGGTGGTGATCAGGGACAAAACGAGAATCCTGATTCGTGTCGATTTCATTGGAGCGCTCCCCCTTTTTCTGGTGAACTGTGGACGTTACGGCGCCGGCTCTCACTCGCTCATCGATGCACCTCCGGCCGAGTACGCCGTCTCGTGAATTCACGGATGAGTTGGTTTGCGGGACTGGACTTAGTCAACCGCTGTGCCACTACGGCTGTGTGTGGCAGTGCTGGAAGTGGGGGCTAAATGACGCGAGGCATGTGTGTCGCGCGAGTCCAATTGACCCGACTACGGCTCGTTGAGAACACAGCTCCGAGCGGCCCCTTCGATCGAAGAGAGACTGTGCACGATGCCAGCGGAGCGCGATGAGAATCCCCGCCGAAGCGTGGGGGATTCTTCGCCCCCGGCGCCCCGCCCGCCCGGAATGACAGTGTCTCGACTCGCGCGGCCCGGACGCTGTCATTTCGAATCGACGGAACCGCAGGGGTGGAAAGGCCTTCCCTCGGAATGCTCTCCTCGTGTAACCCTGTTGGTCAGCGCGTCGTCTGATACCCGTCTGGAGGATTTGCTTTGATCAAACGAATACTTTTCATCTCGCTGCTCGCGCTTCCGGCGATCGCGCAGCAGAGCGCGCCGGCTCAGCCACCCGCGGCCGCGCAGCCCGCGGCGGCGGTCCCTGATTCGCAGAAAGCGGTCGCCGTCATCAACGGAGAAACCATCACGGTCGAACGGCTCGACCGCATGTACAACAACCTCGGCACGCAGATGCGCCAGAGCTACGACTCGAACGGCGGCAAAGGTGCGCTGCTCGAGAACTACATCCGTAAGCGCCTTCTCGTCCAGGAGGCGATCAAGTCCGGTTTCAACAAGAAGCCGGAAGTGGCCGAGGCGCTCGACGCTGCTCGCGAGTCCGCTCTCTTCGACCGCTACGTGCGCGACGTCGTGGCGTCGACGATCGTGACGGACAATGAGATCAAGGCCTACTACAACGAGCATCCCGACGACTTTGCAACGCCGGAGAAGGTGCACGTGCGGCACATCGTGATCGCCGTGACGAACGCCGGTCCAGCGCAGAAATCGCGCGAAGAAGCTCTCGACCGCATCAAGAAAGTCTCCGTCGAGCTCCACGACGCCGATATGGCGTCAGCGCGGGCGGCGTCGGATCCGGACACGCTGGCGCGCCTTCGCCTCGCGCACTTCCAAAACGCCGCGAAAAAGTACTCCGAGGATGGGTCGGCGCCGAGCGGCGGCGATCTTGGTTGGATCACCAAAGGCCAGACCGACGCCGACTTCGAGAAAGCCGCGTGGGGCATGAAGGTTGGAACGCTGAGCGGCATCATCGAAACGAAATTCGGATTCCACCTGATCTACGTCGAGGGCCGGCAGGCCGCCGGCAGCGAGCCGTTCGAGGCCGCGAAAGCGAGCGTGCGCGAGTACCTCATGACGCAGAAAGCGTCGGACGTCGTCGTCGCGGTCACGAAACTCACCAACGAATTGCGCGACAACAGCCGGATCAGCGTGTTCCCCGAGAACATCAAGTAGAGATCCCGGCTGTAAACAAAAAGGCCCGCGTTGCCGCGGGCCTTTTTCATTTCTCTCGATTTCGATCTACGACGCCGCACTGGCTACCTGACTGCCGCCATGCGCCATCTCCCACTCCTCGGCCTCCGCAGAGAAGAGGTTGATGCGCGCCTTTTTGTACTCGCGCGTCGGGTAGAGCGCTTGCCTGGCCTCGACGCCGGTGTCGATGGCGAGGTCGTTGATGATCGACTCGCACTCATCGACCGACCGGCCGTGCACGATCGTGTAGAGGTTGTAGGGCCAGTCATCGTAGACGGGGCGAAGGTAGCAATGCGAGACCGCTTTGTTCTGCGACATCTTCATGCCGGCTTCGTCCACCGAATTCGCGGGGACGATCCAGACTCCCATTGCACTCGCTCCGAATCCGGGCTTTCGCGACTGCACCACGGCGCTGTAGCGGCGAATGTAGCCGCGCTTCAGCAGCGACTTCGCGGACGCGAGCAGCTCGTCGGCGGCGATCCCGTTCGTCTTCGCCATCGCTTCGAAAGGACGCGGCTGCAGCGGCAGATCGCGCTGCAGAAGGCGGACGGACTCGATCTCCAGCGGCGTCAGTGGCGCGAACTGCGCGTCGCTGTGTGACTCGTCGGCATCGCTGCCTTTGAATTGACGAAGAGTCGGCAGCGCGCGAACGATGTCGCAGCCAGCTTCCGCGCCGAGGATGTCGATCGTCCGGTTGAGACCGAGCGACGACTCAGGCGAGACCGCGAGCGTGAACCAGAGATTGAAATCGTTGTTTCTCCGGTAGTTCTGCGTCACGCCGGGATGCGCGTTGATTGCCGCCGCCGCCTCATCGATCCTCTCGGAGTCGACTTTGGCGGCTACCAGGCACGATCGGTAGCCGAGAGCACGAGCGTCGAACTGCGCCGCGAGCTGCCGGAGCAGTCCTTCGCGCTTCAAGCGCTCGATGCGCTTGATGACCTCTTTCTCCGACATATCGATCGCCTGTCCGATGAGTGCGAACGGCGTTGAAACCAGGGGAATCTCACTCTGCAGGGCACCCAGCAGCTCACGGTCCCGTTGATCGATTTCCTGCATTTGGATCCTCGGCTACGTTGGTGGCGTTGGGATTATGGGGTGCACGAATCATACGAGATCGGACGCCGCATCACCAGTGCTCAAACGGCGGAATCGGCGAGTCATCCAAAAGAATTTTCGGAAAATCGTTGGCATCAAGTCGCTCCGCACGCGCATCGCGTGCCAGCACACCGGCTACCCACCCGCGATGACGATGCGCGGCCAGCTCCGTGGAGGTGCGATCGATGCCGCACCACCGCTTCGGAAACGCCTCCAGCTTTCGGAGAGCGGCATCGAAGAGTCGCAGACCTCCCGGAAATGTACCGCGCTGAACGTGGTGATACGCGGCGGCAAGCTGGATGAGGCCTTGAAGAAAAAGGTGAACGTCGGACTCCGCCTCGAGCCAGATCGTCTCCCAAGACTCATGCGCGTCCCAGAACTCGCCGTCGTTGAAGTGCTCGAGACCAGCCCGGAAATGGGTTTCGAAGTCGATCATGCGGTCTCGTGGTTGCGCGGTTGCTCAGTCTCGCAGCAAATCGCTGTGCGCCTGCGCGACTTCGATAACCGCGCAACCTCGCGACCGCAGATTCAATCTCCCGCTCTCGTCCCGCGGCGCAGCGTCTCGCACATCGCGGTCGTGAAGTCGGCCGTGGTGCCGGTGCCGCCGATGTCGCGCGTCCGATGTTCCGGTCCCGAGTCGAGCACTCTCACGATCGCGTCGTCGATCCGTTTCGCCGCTCCCGACTCGCCGATGTGGTGAAGCATCTGCACGGCCGACTTCAGGAGCGCCAGCGGATTGGCCTTGTTCTGGCCGGCGATGTCCGGCGCGCTTCCATGCACCGCTTCGAACACCGCACCGTTCTCGCCGATATTCGCACCGGCCACCACACCCAGCCCGCCGACCAGTCCGGCGGCGAGATCGGAGACGATGTCGCCGTACAGGTTTTCGAGCAGCAGAACGTCGAACTGCGTCGGATTCATAACCATCTGCATACAGAGGTTGTCGACGATCTTGTCGTCCGCTTCGATGTTCGGATAGTCCTTCGCGACATTGCGGAAGCACTGCAGAAAGAGTCCGTCCGAGAGCTTCATGATGTTGGCCTTGTGCACCGCCGTCACGCGCTTGCGGCCGTGTGTGCGGGCGTACTCGAAGGCGAACTTTGCGATCCGCGTCGAGGCTTTCTCCGTGATGATCTTGATCGACTCGACCACACCGGGCACGACTTCGTGCTCCAGGCCGCTGTAGAGGTCCTCCGTGTTCTCGCGCACCACGATGATGTCGACATCCTCGTAGCGGGTGATGATGTTCGGCATCGACTTCACCGGCCGCAGATTGGCGTAGAGATCGAGCGTCTTCCGGAGCCGGACGTTGATCGACGAAAAGCCGGTGCCGATCGGCGTGGTCACCGGGCCCTTGAGCGCGACTTTGTTGCGCAGAATCGATTCGAGGACGTCGGCCGGAAGCGGATCGCCAAAACGCGAGAGCGCTTCCGCTCCCACGAAGTACTTCTCCCACTCCACGTCCACGCCCGCGCATTCGATGATCGACACGACGGAGGCCGTGACCTCCGGGCCGATGCCGTCGCCGGGAAGAAGAGTGATTTTATGTTGCGCCATTGCTTGAACCATGATGAATCCTTTCCGCTCGTTCGTGCGCCTCGCTCAAAGAGAAGTCCATCGGCAACAGCGCGGCGAGCGCGCGATATTCGGGGAGCTCGTCGATGCAGCGGCGGACGCTCTCCAGCGTCGGCGGGATGAAGTCGAGATACCACATGCGGCCGCGGGTGAGCGGCTGTTTTGAGAAGGTGCCGAGGATTTTGATGGAGCGCTGCAGGAGCGTTTCGAAATAGCGGCGGCGCATCGACCGCCGTTCGCCCTGCGGCAACTCACTGCGGGCCGGTAGTCCGTGAACGCGCCACTCGGCGTAGTAGTCCACCAGCTCCAGTTCTGTCTCGTCGCCGAGGATCCGCGCCACACCGCGGTCGCGCAGGAGCGAGGCGATGTCGTAGGTGTCCGGACCCATTCTGAGATCCTGATAGTCGATCAGATAAAGCTTGTCGTTAAAGATATGGATATTCTGGCCATGATAATCACGGTGACAAAGCACGTACGGATGCCGTGAAATGTTATCGGCCAGCTTTCGAAGCAATGGTTTCAGCGCCTCGGTGTTCTCCCCGCTCACTCCCATCAGCTTCCCGACGTAGAACTCGCGCGACATCTCCAGCTCGTTGAAGAAGAAGTCGCCCGTGAACGGCGGGTTGATGTCGACGGCGCCCGCCTTCTGAAAATAGGCGAGCAGCGTGATGGCCTTGCGATACCAGCCCACACCCTCCTCGCGGTCGCGGTGCAGCATGTCGAAAAGCGTTTGATCGCCGACATCCTGCTGCAGCATCGCCGCGTCGCTGTGCTCGATGAGCTTCGGCAGATACGCGTGCTTCGAAGCCGCACGATAGGCCGAGAGCACGCGCGCCAGATCGTGCCGCACTTCGTCCGGATACCAGCAGAGCATCAGCCGGTTTCCGTCGCCGTCGATGACGCGGTAGTAAACCCGCACCGAGGCGTCGCCGGTGAGCCGCGAGGCAGCCCAGCCGTCACCGAGCCACGACTGCAGCGCGGTGCTCACCTCCGCCGGTAGCTCAGGCGTTCCCGTCATGACTCCCGACGACCCATGCAGACTGCGTGACATCAACGGAACTCCGCAGTCTGCACGGCCCCCGGGGATGTTGGCGCTTACTTCGGCGCCGGACCCTGTTCTTCAGGCTTCGCGTCGCGAATGACGATCTTCGTGATCGAGGTCGGGTCGTTCGGACGGTCCTGCGCACCCTTCGGAGCGTTCACAATCTTGTCGGCGACGTCCATTCCCTTCGTGACCTGACCGAAGACGGTGTATTGCTTGTCGAGAAAGGTCGAGTCGCTGGTGACGATGAAGAACTGCGACGACGCGCTGTCGGGATCGCTCGACCGCGCCATCGAGACGATGCCGCGCTTGTGCGAGACAGCGCTGAACTCCGCCCCGACGTTTTTGCCGGAACCGCCCGTGCCCCAGGTCGATGGCCCGCCCGAAACCGTGTTCGGATCGCCGCCCTGAATCATGAAGCCGGGAATGACGCGATGAAACTTCGTTCCGTTGTAGAAGCCCTTTTCGGCCAGGTCGATGAAGTTCTTGACGTGGTTCGGGGCGATGTCGGGATAGAAGCGGATGTCGATCTCGCCGGCGCTGGTGTGCAGCTCGGCCACTTTGTTCTCGTATGCGCTCATTGGTTTGTTCTCCTCTGCAGCTTTCGTCGGTGATGCCGGCGGTGGAACGCTTGCCTCGGTTGTCGCTGCTGCGGTCGTCGTTTCGGTTGCCGTCGTACTCCTCGTGGTCGCCGCGGCAGTGTCGCTGTTTGTGGTGCTCGCCGGCGAACAACCAGCAACAGCCAGCGCGAGAAACGCGAAAATGATGTTCTTCAAAAGAGCCTCCTTGGTCGGTATGGGCGCGAATCCTACTACGCAGGAGCGAGTCGGCGTAAGTTGCAAACGAGCTCAGCCTCGCAAGCGCGCGGCCGCCTTGCGAACGGCGGCGTGACTCATTGCAACGTCAACGCTGCGCTGGAGCATCGGGACGTACGATCGCGCGAACTCTTCGCCCGCTTTCGGCCCGAAAAGCGCGTCGATTCGATCGGCCAACGCGGCGACGTCCGACGCCTCGAAGTCGGTGCGGGCGATCTCGTCGATGTCGACGATGAGAGAAGTCACCGGCTTCAGCCAGTCGAAGAATGGATCGTCGGTGAGGAGCCGCAGCAACTCCGCCGGTTTGTCGATCGGACGAACGGCGAACGCGTAGTCCTCTTTCGCCGCTTCGATCAACGCGCGATGAAGTGGCAGAAGGTTCTTCGAGACCTCGCGCAGGGCCTCGCGTTGTGCGGCGCGCTCCGGCGAATCGGGAGTGTGCATGGTGCGCGCGTAAAAGGATTGTTTGTCGAGCGGCATGAGTCGAAAACATCACACCACCACGGTTGGTTGGGGAAGGGTGGGGCAGGCAGTGACCAACCGTGGTGGTGTGAAACGCTGCTGCTGAGAATCGAAAGTCTACCGCAAGTAGAGTGGCCGAAGTAAAGCTCTTTTGCTTGCCTCGGCGCGGGGCCGGACTTAGAATGCGCCCCCGCGCCGCGGACGGACCGGAATGCGTTTCTGGACCGGACGGTTAACGTCGCTTGCTCGCACCCGTAGCTTAATTGGATAGAGCATCTGACTACGGATCAGAAGGTTGCAAGTTCGAGTCTTGCCGGGTGCACCAATCAGGAACAAATCGACGGCGGGCAGCGAGCCCGCCGTTCTACTCTTTGAACGCTGAATCAGGCAGAACAACCGTAGCAATGGATCAGGCTGAGTGGATGACGGAAGCCCTCGCCCTCGCGGAACAGGCGGGCGCGGAAGGCGAGATCCCCGTCGGCGCGGTCGTCCTCGACCGTGACGGGCAGATCATCGGACGCGGTCGTAACCGGCGCGAGTCCGGCGACCCCCTCGGACACGCGGAACTGATCGCCATTCGTCAGGCAGCCGAGGCAATCGGCGACTGGCGGCTGGAAGGAACGACGATGGTGGTGACGCTCGAGCCGTGCGCGATGTGCGCCGGAGCGCTCGTCAACGCAAGAGTCGAGAGGTTGATCTTCGGAGCATTCGATCCGAAGGCCGGCTTCTGCGGCTCGCTCGGAAATCTCGTTCAGGATGCGAGGCTCAATCATCGGCTGGAAGTCATCAGCGGTGTGGAAGCGGAAGCATCGAGACGATTGCTACAAGGGTTCTTTCAAGGACTTCGCAAGCGGCTGGATTGACACGGAGAGGTGGCAGAGTGGTTGAACGCGGCGGTCTCGAAAACCGTTATACCTTCACGGGTATCGGGGGTTCGAATCCCCCCCTCTCCGCCAGGCCGGCACGGCCGGCAGCGCTGGTTGGCCTGGCCTGTTTCGGGATTTGCGCGAAGATCGCGTTCAGGGTGCGTTGACAGTCTGCGTTGACAAACGGAGAGATGGCCGAGTGGCTTAAGGCGCACGCTTGGAAAGCGTGTGTACGTTAACCCGTACCGTGGGTTCGAATCCCACTCTCTCCGCCACGCCCCGAGGCTGAAGGCCCGCGCCACACTCTTCGGGCTGACTACGCTCGCAGTTTGGTTGCGGCCACTAGTGCCAATACGGCGGCAAGGATCATCAACGTCCACCCGGACAATGTGGGCACACCGCCCACCACTGTCAGCGTCCCAGACCCGGCAGGGCCCGGGGGGGCCTCGTTGGACGTGACTTGCGACGTGGTGTTGATGTGTGGGCCGAGAACTGTGCCCACCACACTGACGGTAATCGTGCAGGACTGGCCTGCGGCGAGCACATTCGATGTGCTGGAAAAAGTCTCCGTGCCGGGGTTGATGGAGAAGATGCCTCCGCCGGTTGCGAGCGTGCTGCACGTGCCACCGGTCTGGGTGATGAGATCGATCCCCGCCGGCATGACATCGCTGAACTGAACGTTCGTAAGCGGCGTAGCGTTGGGATTCGTTACCGTGATCGTCCCAATGGAGCTCCCGCCGAGCGCGACGATCGGCGGGTTGAAGCTCTTGGTGATGACCGCAGACGCTGCCTGACCAAACGCCGTTCCTGCGAAGGATGCGCTGATGAGCACAACGATGACGATAGGAAAGCGCGACGACGTTTGATTCATGGCACTCCTTCTTGATCGCGAGAGTCGTGATTATTGTCGAACACTCCGCGCGCGCGCAACGACTAACCGAGAATCGTCTACACAGCACCGCCCGTCGCCGGGTTCCGCTGCATCCTGGGTATTTTTAGCGGGGCTCCACAAGCGCCTGTGCCTCGTTGACGGCGTCCTGCAACGAGCCACCGGTCTTGATGTTGAGCATCTTCACGATGTCTGCAAGGTCTGCGTATTGAACGAAGGTTCCCGCGTCCTTGTTGCTCGCGATCATTCGGGCCGTGCTGTGATACGCGACTCCCCATTTCTCGCTCAAGCCACCACTACTCGAGTTCGCCGCGCGCGAGATCGGTACGATGCGGATGTAGCGGAACCCTTTGAGTCTTGCCACGCGGCGATTCATAACGTGATCGAGCACCAGGTTGCGGAGATCTTGCTCCGGGAAAGCGGTGGCATATGCACTGCGGTACGCGCGAAAGTCAACGTCCACCCATACCTGATGAGTGGCCCGCAAAACCGCCGCCTCGGGCAGTTCCCAAATTGGAAGACGTGGGTCTGCTTCGGGTGCATCGTAGGCACGAACAAGCAACGCTTTTTCCTGCCCGCCACCGCTCAACACGGATTCAATTTGCCCGACGAATCGCTCGAGAGAGCATCTTCGTCTCGCGCGCCAACCGCGATATGCAGACAGATGGGAAGGGCATACCGAGTCAGCGCCGTTGCGCGGGCAAGTTCGTCGATGTGCGGTGCTTGCATCTGGCGATGCATCAGATTAGCCCCGAAGCTGTTCGTCAAGTGCCGTCGTTCAACTCCTGGCCTCGGCGAAACGGGCCAGGGAAGTTCTCCCCGCGCCCCTCGGTTTCACGGCCTCGCGGGTTACAATCCGCGTCCCGTTTTCGGCTCGCTGGGATGAGCCTGGGTCCTGTGCAGCAGGCACACTGAACCTCGTCAGGTCCGGAAGGAAGCAGCGATAAGGTGTTCCCCTGTGTGACGCAGTTCGGCCTGGGCTCTTCCGAGCGGGCGGGCACGGCCGGCAGCGTTGGTTGGCCTAGCCTCGGCCACGATTTGCGCAGAGAACTGGCTTTCGGAAACGCTGCAACCTAGACTCCACGCCACATGTCCTACCAGGCGCTCGCGCGCAAATACCGGCCACAATCCTTCAGCGATGTCATCGGGCAGGACACCGTCGTCCGCACGTTGCAGAACGCCATCGAAGGGCAGCGCATCCATCACGCTTACCTTTTCGCCGGCGTCCGAGGCGTCGGCAAGACGACGGCGGCGCGCATCCTGGCCAAGGCGCTGAACTGCGTCAAAGGTCCGACGATCGAGCCGTGCAATGAGTGCGTGATCTGCCGCGAGATCACCGAGGGTATCGATATGGATGTGAGGGAGATCGATGCCGCGACCTACACCGGCGTCGACAACATCCGCGAGCTGCGCGACACCACGCAGTTCCAGCCGGCGCGCGACCGCAATCGCATCTTCATCATCGACGAAGCCCACATGCTCTCGACCGGCGCATGGAACGCACTGCTGAAGATTCTCGAGGAGCCGCCGCCGCACGTCGTCTTCATGTTCGCGACGACGGAGATCAACAAGGTTCCGCAGACGATCATCTCGCGCGTCCAGAAAGAGATGCTGCGCAAGATCACGCTCGACGAGTTGATCGAGCGCATTCGCAAGATCTGCGCGGCCGAGGGAATCGAGGCCGACAAGAGCGCGATCGAGATCATCGCCCGGCGTGGTGAAGGCAGCGTGCGCGATTCGCTTTCCCTGCTCGACCAGGTCATCGCCTTCAGCGGCCGTTCGATTTCTGCGACCGACGTCGCCACAGTCCTGGGCCTCTCCGACATCACCTTCTTCGCGCGCGTCGCCGGCTACATCGCAGACGGCGACCACGGCGCGATCCTCGAAGCGCTCGACGAAGCAGCGGAAACCGGCCGCGATTTCAAGATGCTGTTCCGCGACATGCTCAGCTTCATCCGCAATCTTTTGCTCGTGGCCGGAAAAGCGAACGAGTCCATGCTCGCTGTCGCGCCCGAGGATCTGACGGCCATTCGCGCGGCAGCGGAGAAGTTTTCGTACTCGGAGCTGCTGCGCGTCGCCAACCTGCTTCTCCGCGACGACGAGACAGTCAATCGCGCCGAGCATCAGCGTCTGGCCGTCGAGATCGCGCTGCTCAAGGCGGCGACCTTTCCGCGCCTTCGGGCGGTCGAGGAAGCGCTGGCGGGTGCGCCAGCGGAACGTAGGTCGGACTCTCCAGTCCGACAGACCGAACGTAAGTCGGACTCTCCAGTCCGACAGACCGCGAAAGTCGGACTAGAGAGTCCGACCTACGTTAAGCCAGAACCTACGGCAGCGTCGGTCGATCAATTCATCGAGCGCGTCCAGAAAGCGCGTCCGCTCATTGGCGGATATCTCGCCGCAGCGAAGTCGCGGCGCCGCGACGGCAACAAGCTGGTTCTCGAGTTTGCCGATTCCTTCACGGGCGAGCAGATCTCCGGCGCAAAACAGGCACTCGAACAGATCGCCGCCGAAGTCTTCGGCGAGCCGGTCTCGATCGATGTACAGACCGAGAAGCCAGCGGGGGCGGCTGCATCCGCCGCCAAATCATCATCGCCACTCCGCGACGATCCTGTCGTCCAGGCCTTTCAAAAACACCTCGGCGCGGACCTCGTCGAAACACGAAAGCGGTAGGGAGAGCTCATGAATCCGAAGCAGTTGATGAAGCAAGTGCAGCAGATGCAGGAACAGATGCAGCAGAAGATGACCGCGCTGCGCGTGGAAGGCAGCGCCGGCGGCGGGATGGTGAAGGCAACGATGAACGGCTCGAAAGAGCTGCTAGCGATCACCATCGATAAGGAAGCCGTCGATCCGAACGACGTCGAGATGCTGCAGGACCTCGTCGTCGCCGCCGTGAATGAAGCCTCGCGCAAAGTCGACGAAGAGATGGCCAGCTCGATGGGCGCGATGACCGGCGGGATGAAGATTCCGGGGATGTTCTGATGCGGTCGCGCGGTCTCGTGGTTACGCGGTCTCGAAGTGAAGACCGCGCGACTGCGCGACCAGGCAACCGCGCGACCGCGCTATGACCGCTCCTCCACTCGCCAACCTCATCAATGAGCTGAGCAAGCTTCCCGGCGTCGGCGGCAAGTCGGCATCGCGGATTGCGTATTACATCCTCAAGCGGACGACTGGAGAGGCGGAGTCGCTGGCGAATGCGATCGTCGACGTGAAAGCGAGCATCTTCCGCTGTTCGGTTTGCAACAACATGACGGATGTCGAGCCGTGCGCGATCTGCTCCGATCCGCGGCGCGACGCCGGCGTGATCTGCGTCGTCGAGGAGGCCTTCAACATTCCGACGATCGAATCGACGCGCGACTTCCACGGCGTCTTTCACGTCCTCCTCGGCGCGCTCTCGCCCTTGAAAGGCGTCGGACCGCAAGACATTGACGTCGCCGGGCTTCTGAAGCGCGTGCAAGCCGGCGCCGTTCGCGAGGTCATCGTGGCCACGAATCCCAACGTCGAGGGCGAGGCGACGGCGCTCTACATCGCGCAGCAACTCCACTCGCTTACAGTCAAAACGACGCGCCTGGCCTTTGGCCTTCCGGTCGGCGGAGACCTCGAATACGCCGATCAAGTGACGATGTCGAAGGCGCTGGAGGGCCGGCGTGAGATCTGATCCCTACCAGCGTCGGCGGCTGTGGCCGCTCGGGTGTGCTACATTTCTCCGTCCCAGTCCTCGCAGTACTGTTTGGTGAAAATACAAGATGGCGCACCCGACCCCTGACCTCGTGATGTTCGAGGAGGAGTACCAGCAGATCAAGGAAACTCTCCAGCGTCTGCAGGTCGACTCCAACTCCAAAATCTGCTTCCTGGTCGACAAGAACGGCCAGCAGATTGCCGTCCACGGCGACATGCGTGGCGTCGATGCGACCTCGCTCGCGTCGCTGACGGCCGGAAACGTGGCCGCAACCGACGGCCTTGCGAAGCTCATCGGCGAAAAAGAGTTCTCGATCCTCTTCCACGAAGGGGAGCGCGACAACATCCACATCTCACTCGTCGCCCAGCGAGTGATTCTCGTGGTCATCTTCGACGACCGCTCCTCGCTCGGACTGGTCCGGTTGCGCGTGAAAAAAGCCTCGGCCGAGCTGGAGCGCACTTTCGAAGTTCTCCTGCGAAAGTCCGAGGCCGAGCGCGGCAATCTGGCAAATCGTTTCGACTCGCCCTTCGCCGAGATCACCGACGAGGACATCGACAGCCTCTTCAGCGAATAGTCCGCATGACGTTCATCAACTACGCAGCGCGCGAAATCAACTGCAAGATCGTTTACTACGGTCCGGGCCTGTGTGGAAAAACCACGAATCTGCAGTGGATTTACGACAAGACCAATCCGCAGGCGAAGGGAAAACTGATCTCGCTCGCCACGGAAACCGATCGCACCCTCTTCTTCGATTTCCTCCCGCTCGACCTCGGCACGGTTCGCGGCTTCAAGACGCGCTTTCACCTCTACACCGTTCCCGGCCAGGTTTTTTACGACGCCTCGCGCAAGCTCATCCTCAAAGGCGTCGACGGCGTGGTCTTCGTCGCGGACTCGCAGGAACCGCGGATGGAAGCGAACAACGAATCGCTTCTGAACCTCGACAAAAACCTGAAGGAGCAAGGCTACGAACTGAAGTCCGTTCCGTACGTGCTTCAGTTCAACAAGCGTGATCTGCCCACAGCGCTGCCCGCGGATGAGATGTACCGGCAGCTCAACTTCAAGGGCGAGCCGACGTTCGAGGCAGTAGCCATGAACGGCACCGGCGTTTTCGATACACTCAAAGCGGTCGCCAAGCTCGTCCTCACGGAACTGAAGAAGAAATAAGCGCGCCTCGTCCGGCTTTACCGGTGCACACAACATGAGAGTCGCATTCGTCAAACCGCCTGTCGGTGGCATTCTCGGTCTGGAAATGCTGACCTTCGTCGAGCCGCTCGGCCCGATCTGCGTCGCTGCCTGTCTCGAAGAAGAAGGCCACGAATGCAAGGTCTTCGATCTTCGCATCGACGGCGAAGAGCACGGTCTCGATCTCTGCAAACGGTTTGCTCCCGATGTCGTCGGCCTCCAGTGCAACTTCACGACGGAGCGCAACCGTACGATCCGTCTCGCCAAGCGCATCAAACGCGAGAATCCGGGCGCCTTCGTCGTAGTCGGCGGCCACGACGCGTCGCGCGACCCCAGCTGGTTCAATGACGACGTGATCGACGCCGTCGCTGTCGGCGATGGCGAGGAAGTCATGCCGCCGCTCGTCGACGCCATCCAGCGCGGCCACGATCTGGCCACGATTCCCGGCCTGATGCTCCATCGCGAAGGGCGCTGGATCAGCACCGGCCATGCGCCGACGCGCAAGAACCTCGACGACTATCCGCTTCCGGCACGGCACCTCATCGAACAATACGCCGACCACTACTACATCAACTTCCACAAGCCGCTGGCTCTGATGGAAACCGCGCGCGGCTGCCCGTTCAAGTGCAACTTCTGCTCGGTCTGGAAGTTTCACGAATCGACGTTCCGCGAGAAATCACCGGTGCGCGTCGTCCGCGAGCTCCAGGCCATCAAGGCGGAGGCGATCTTCATCACCGACGACATCTTCTGGATGAATGTGAAGCGCGGCGAGGAGATGGCGCGGCAGATCAAAGCGGCCGGCATCAAGAAGTTCTTCACCGTTCAGACGCGCACCGACATCATCTGCAAGTTCCCGCACCTCATCGAGATGTGGAAGGACTGCGGCAAGCTGGCCATCTTCCTCGGCCTCGAGTCGGTCACCGACGAAGGGCTCAAGGCGGTCAATAAGAAGAACACTGCCGACAACAACGTCAAGGCCATCAAGATCCTGCAAGACCTCGGCGTCGGCTTCACGCCGAACTTCATCGTCGATCCGGCCTGGACGCGCGATGACTTCAAACGCCTGCGAGACTGGATTGATCACACCGGCGCGTACAACAGCGGCTTCTCCGTTCTGACGCCACTTCCTGGCACCGATTTGTGGGATACCGCCAAAGACAACGTGACCACGCACGACTGGGAGATGTACGACATCGTCCATGCCGTGCTTCCGACCACGTTGTCGCTCGACGACTTTTACGAGGAGTACTCGGGACTCTGGCGCCACGCGCTCGACGTGCGCTACCGGTACCGAGGAAAGTGGAAGACGTATTTGCAGCTTGGCGCTGCCCTAGCCACGGGCAAGGTCTCGCTGAACAACGTGCGTCGCGGCCTCGGCATGGCCAAGACGTTCAGCAAGCCGGCGACCTTCCTGCGCGCCCACGAATGATCGGGGCGCCGCACGGCGCGATACGATAGCCGCCCATGCGCCATCACGGGCTCAACATCGTCGCCATCGGCGGCGGCACCGGCCTCTCGACTCTTCTTCGCGGGCTGAAGCGTTACGTCCAGTCCGACGGTCCCTGGTCGATCGCGCACCTCGGCGCGATCGTCACGGTCACTGACGAAGGCGGCAGCTCTGGCGCGCTGCGCAAAGAGTTCGGCATGCTGCCTCCGGGCGACATCCGCAACTGCATTCTTGCGCTGGCCGAGGAAGAGCAGCTCATCTCGCGCGTCTTCAGCTATCGATTCACGAACGAAGACTCGGCGCTGGGCGGGCATTCGCTCGGCAATCTACTGCTCGCGGCGTTGACCGACATCACCGGCGGCTTCGACAACGCCATCCTCACCGCGTCGGAGGTGCTGAACATCGCCGGCGAGATCTATCCGTCGACGCTTGCCGATGTTCGTCTGCGCGCCACGCTCGCGGACGGATCGGAGCTTCTCGGTGAAGTAGCGATCAGCGGCTCGTACCTCGGGGAGAAAAACCTTGCCGCCCCTCATGCGCGTATCGTGCACCTCGCCATCGATCCCTCGGACGCGCAGCCGACGGCGCGGGCGCTCGAAGCGCTGGAAGCAGCGGATCTCATTCTGATCGGACCCGGCTCGCTCTACACGTCTGTGCTTCCAAACCTGCTGATCAAACCGATCGCCGAGGCGCTGCGTCAGGCCAAAGCATTGCGCGTCTACGTTTGCAACGTCATGACGCAGCCGGGCGAGAGCGACGGCTACACGGCCGAGGAGCATCTCGCGGCGATCATCGAGCACGCCGGGCTCGTCGTCGATGCCATGGTCCTCAACGGACGGCGGCCGTCAGAGTCGAGTCTCGCTGCCTACGCCGCGCAACAGCAGCATCCGGTGCCGTTCGACATCAACGCCATCCGCGAGCTCGGTGTCACGCCGTTCTTCGGCGACATCATCGAAGAGGAAAACTATGTGCGCCACAATTCGGCGGCGCTGGCCGACACGATTTTCCGGCTCTACGACCGTTATGGCCGGACGCTTGAAAGGATGAGGCGTACGGAGGCATGACCGCTTTGAAAAATCCCAACCTCGACGTCGTCATCCTTGCCGCGGGCCTCGGCACGCGCATGAAGTCGGCCACCATCAAGATCCTGCACCGCGCCGCGGGCAGGCCGATCATCGAATACGTCCTCGACCTCGCCCGCCATGTCAGCGAACGGCCGCCGATCATGGTCGTCGGTCATCAACGCGAAGCTGTGCAGGCATCGGTCGGCGACCGCGCGCGCTTCGCCGTTCAGGAGACGCAACAGGGAACCGGCCACGCG
Organism: Thermoanaerobaculia bacterium; assembly: GCA_034664845.1. GTDB lineage: Bacteria > Acidobacteriota > Thermoanaerobaculia > Gp7-AA8 > Gp7-AA8 > JADGNZ01. The sequence continues at coordinate 77,903 of JAXDGW010000016.1, forward strand.
GTTTTGCAGGCGGCGGAGATCCTCGAGAAAGAGAACGGGGCAGGCCGGCGAGTTCTGATTCTCTCCGGCGACGTGCCGCTGACGCATCCGGAGACGCTGCAGCAGCTGATCGATGAACACGAACGCTCGCAGAACGTGCTCACACTCCTGACGATGACGCCCGATGATCCGGCGATGTACGGCCGCATCGTTCGGGACGCAGACGGCGCCGTCGTCCGTATCGTCGAAGCGAAGGACGCGACGGACGAGGAGAAGCGAATCGGTGAGGTGAATGCGGGAATTTACGTCTTCGACGGCGAGCATCTGTTCGACAACCTCCGCAACCTCTCGACGGACAACTCACAGGGCGAGTACTACCTCACCGATCTTCTGGCCGTGTTGCGCGATGCCGGCAAACGGATCGGGGCCGTCGTCGCGCCGGATCCGATCGAAGCGCTGGGCGTGAACTCTCGCGCCGAGCTGGCTACGGTCGAAGGCGAGATTCAACGGCGCGTCATCGCGAAACTGATGAAGGATGGCGTCACGTTCCGCAACCCGGCCACCGTCGTCATCGATTCGACCGTATCCATCGGCAACGACTCAGTGATCTATCCGTTCGTCACGATCGAAGGAGCGACGAAGATTGGCTCGCGATGCGTCGTCGAGCCTGGCGTTCATCTGATCAACGTCACGGTCGGCGACGACGTGCATCTCAAGACCGGCACGGTCGCGGAAGACGCGGTCATCGAAGACGAAGCGTCGGTTGGACCGTATGCGCATCTCCGTGCGGGGTCGCGTCTCGGGCGCCACGTAAAGGTCGGCAACTTCGTCGAGACCAAGAAAGCGGTCTTCGGCGAAGGAGCCAAGGCCTCGCATCTTTCCTACATCGGCGACGCCGAGATTGGCGCAGGCGTGAACATCGGCGCGGGAACGATCACCTGCAACTACGACGGCGTGAACAAGCACAAGACGGTGCTCGAGGACGGCGTCTTCATCGGCTCCGACACGCAACTCGTCGCTCCGGTGCGCGTCGGGAAGGGAGCGTACGTCGGCGCCGGATCCACGATTACGAAGGACGTCCCCGCCGGCGCGCTCGCCCTGAGCCGCACACCGCAGCGCACTATCGAGGGATGGGCGGATCGGAAAGCGCAGGAGCGTTCGAAAGAGAAAACGAAGTAGGCAACGGCGCTTCGAGAACGCCGAAGCGCCCATGCTCCAGCTTCCAGGCGTGCAGCATCAGGCGCTTTGCGCGAAGGCCGGAACCGTAGCGCCGGTCGCCGGCTACCGGATGTCCGATCGATGCTGCGTGAACGCGTATCTGGTGCGTGCGGCCGGTCTCAATGACCGCTTCAACGAGCGTCGACACGCCATCGTTGCCAATCGGCCGGAACGTGGTCCTCGCATCTTTGCCTTGCACGGCGGTGTCGACCACCTGCTCAGCCGCCAGCACACCTTCGATTACCGCTACGTATGTCTTCCTAATCTCACCTTGCGCGAAGAGCGCCGACAGTTCTGCAGCCGCCGCCTGCGACCGCGCAAACAGCACCACGCCGCTGGTCGGTGTATCGAGCCGGTGAACGAGCCAGATCGCCTGGTAGCGCAGCCGCAACAGCTCTTCCAACGAACGCTGCACCCGATCCTTCGTTGGCTGCGTCGGCATCCCCGCCGGTTTGTCGACGGCAATCCAATCGTCCGTCTCCCGAATGATGACAATCTCCGGCTCATCCTCGGCCACCGCAATCCGATCGTCCGGATTCACCTCGCGCGAGGCAATTGAAACCGCGCGCTCGTTGACAAGCACGCGCCGCGCAGCGATGAGTTGTCGCGCACGACGGCGCGAGATCTCAGGAAAACGTGCGGCGATGGCTTGATCGAGTCGCATGTTTCCGTGTTTGGGGATTGTTTCGGCCCAAGGTATCCGTTACATTGAATCGGCCCGGGAACAGGCGAAAGTCGGCTCCATGCCGGGTGTTCCATCCCACTGGGATAGAACCTAGCCTGTTACGGGTTTTAGTTTTCCAGCGATAGCGGATTTGACGAACTGTACCACTCGCCGTACGCCTTCCGCCGAGTGTCATCCAGATCCATGATGATCCGGTAGTGAGCTGCGAGGGGAACGAAATAGCGATCCTCTCGCCGCTCGTACAGCCGTTGTAAGGCCCAAAGGAAATAGTCTGCAACTTGCAATCCGCCAGACTCATGCGGATAAGCGGTCGCTACATCGCAGGGACCAAAATTGCGCGTCCCCCACTTGGCCGCGAAGTTTGCCTGCGCGAGTCCGATCGCCGCGGTCAACGCCTCTTTGCGATCTCGAGTACCCCGCCGAGCGACGATGATCGTGTTGGAGTCAGCGAGGTGAAGCCTGTTTCGCAGGATTCGCGACACGAGGTCGTCGTAGATCTCGTTCTGCGACAAGCGGATTTCACGGCGAAAGAGCCGTCGGCCATCTTCGGCAAGGAATCTTTTATCCCGGATCGCCACGAAGACCTGCACATCCAATCCCGCAAGGATACCGAAGACTTTGTATCGAACCTCGGGCGCATCGTCCTTGGCGTGAAACGATATCGCTGTCTTTCGCCGCGCGGGATCAAGCGAAGGAATGCGATTCAGCAGTGGATCTTGAAGAATGTTCTCGCGGAGCGACGCTAGCTGATGTTCGAGAGCCTCTGGTTCAGCGACAAACGCAGCGCCAACCATGAAGTAATTGGAGACTCCGTCCGTTCCAAGCACAACCTGTTTTCGCTTGTTGAAGAGGGATAGGTCACCAGCTTCGTCAATGAAGTGGTGCATCGTCGGCAGTCGTTGTTTCGGCTTCAACATCCTCAAAACACGAAAGGCACAGCGCCAGGCTGTGCCTTTCGTTCCTAGCTCGATCTGTAACGCTACTTCGCGGCGACTCTCGTTGGTTTCGACGGAGGCGCGGCGGCAACCGCGGGCTCGCCGCCTTCGATCACCGTCAACTCCGGGACGCCGATGCCGATCGCTCGCCGGACCTTTGATTCGATCTCGCCGGAGAGGTCGGGGTTCTCTTTGATGAAGAGCTTGGCGTTCTCGCGGCCCTGGCCGAGGCGCATGTCGCCGTAGGAGAACCAGGAGCCCGACTTGTCGATGATCTTGTTCTCGATGCCGAGGTCGATCAGCTCGCCGGTCTTGGAGATGCCCTCGCCGTAACCTACATCGAACTCCGCATGGCGGAACGGCGCGGCGCATTTGTTCTTAACGACCTTCACCTTCACGCGCGAGCCGACCACTTCCTCGCCTTCCTTGATCTGGTTGGTGCGGCGGATGTCGATGCGGATGGACGAGTAGAACTTGAGAGCACGGCCGCCGGTGGTCGTCTCCGGGTTGCCGAACATCACACCAATTTTTTCACGGATCTGGTTGATGAAAATGAGTGACGTTTTAGACTTCGAAACGATTGCTGTTAACTTGCGCAGAGCCTGTGACATTAAACGGGCGTGTAATCCCATATGAGAATCGCCCATCTCGCCCTCGAGCTCCGCGCGCGGCACGAGCGCCGCGACCGAGTCGATGACGATCACGTCGATCGCTCCGCTGCGCACCAACACCTCGGCGATCTCCAGCGCCTGCTCGCCGCTGTCCGGCTGCGACACGAGCAGGTTGTCGATGTCCACGCCGAGCTTCTTCGCGTACTCCGCATCGAGAGCGTGCTCGGCGTCGATGAACGCCGCCAGTCCGCCGGCGCGCTGGGCCTCGGCGATGACGTGCAGCGACAGTGTGGTCTTGCCCGATGATTCCGGGCCGAAGATTTCGATGATGCGTCCGCGCGGCACGCCGCCGACACCGAGCGCCGCGTCGACGCCGATGGATCCGGTCGAGATCGCGCTGATCGGCACGAATTCTTTTGCGCCGAGGCGCATGATCGAGCCCTTGCCGAACTGGCGCTCGATCTGCGTCAGCGCCGTTTCAGCCGCTTTCAATTTGTCTGATGGAACTGTGGCCATAGCTGGCTACTCCTCCGATTCGTATTGGTGGATGGAAAGGTAGTGACGCGTGCTCGGATCAGCCGGCATTCGTGTGGTGGAGCGAGTGTACGAAGCGATTCCGCCACGGTCAAGAAATGAGGATTTCACGGCGAAATACCGGCCTCGCGACGCTGAAACTCCACAGATCGTAGAGGCGCTGACCAAGCTTCCGAGCTGCTAAGCTCGTGAGACTTCGGTCTTCAAAGGCATGAAACGCTCTTCATTTCCTGTCGCTGCGCTCCTCTTCGGCTCCGGATTTTGTGCGCTCGTCTATCAGATGACGTGGATGCGCCAGTTCCGGCTGATCTTCGGCGCCTCCACGCTGGCGACGGCCGCGGTACTGGCCATCTTCATGGGCGGCCTCGGCCTCGGCAGCGCGCTCCTCGGGCGCCGCGCGGACAACCATCCGAATCCACTCGGTCTCTACGCGAACCTCGAACTGTTAATCGCCCTCTCTGCGGCTTCGTCGCAGCTTTTGCTATGGATCGTCGGAAAACTCTACATCGCGCTCGGCGGATCTGCGGCCATGGGATTGACGATGGCGACGATCGTACGGCTCATCCTCTCGACGCTGGTGCTCGCGATTCCGACGCTGCTGATGGGCGGCACGTTGCCAGCCGCCGCCCGCGCCGTCGAGACGAGCGACGACGCCGGCCGCCGCAAGCTCGCGTTTCTTTACGGACTCAACACGCTCGGCGCGGTGACGGGCGCGCTCGCATCGACGTTCTTCATGCTGGAGACGTTCGGCAATCGAAAGACGCTGCTGATCGCCGTTCTGCTCAATCTGGCTGTGGCGATGGCCGCACGATCGATGGCTCACAACGCTGCAAAGCCGGAGTCCGCACTTGAGCCGATAGGGGAAGAGCCGTCAACCGTACCGGCCCGATTCGTCGTCACGGCTGCGGCGATGACCGGCTTTGCCTTCCTTCTGATGGAGCTCGTCTGGTATCGGATGCTCGCTCCGCTTCTTGGCGGATCGACGTTCACCTTCGGTCTGATCCTGGCGATGGCACTCCTCGGAATCGCCCTCGGCGGCACGGCTTACTCGCTGGTCAGCGGCAGCGGCTCGGCAACGGCGGGAGCATTCGCGCTGACCTGCACTCTTGAAGCGGCGCTGATGATGCTGCCCTTCGCACTCGGCGACCGGCTGGCTATTCTCGCGAATTTCCTCCGCGTCATCGGTCACGCAGGGTTTGGCGGATTCGTCATTGGATGGACGATCGTGACCGCGATCGTGGTGCTGCCGTCAGCGATTGTCGCCGGCGTCCAGTTTCCGTTGCTGATTGCGCTGCTCGGGCGTGGACGCGCGGATGTGGGCGCGCACGTCGGCCGCGCGTACGCGTGGAACACGCTTGGCGCGATCGCCGGCTCGCTGGCGGGAGGCTTTGGTTTCCTGCCGCTGTTCACCGCGACAGGCTGCTGGCAGATCGCATCGATGCTCCTCGTTGTGACTGGCGTCATCGCCGCGCTTTATGCGATGCGGGCGAGTCAGCGGTCAGCCGCAATCGGCTCCGTCGCAATCGCCGCCCTGGTCGTACTAACGGGCTTTGAAACCGGTCCCACGGCCGCATGGCGGCACTCGAGCATCGGCGCCGGACGTGCCGATGTACCCGCCAACCCCAACGACATCCGGCGATGGGAGAACAAGCAGCGCCGGCGGCTGGTCTGGGAGGCGGACGGGAAGGAGAGCGCGATCGGCCTGATCGACAGCGACGACACCGCCTTCATGGTCAACGGGAAATCCGACGGCGGCGCGGTCGCCGACTCATCGACGCAGGTGATGGGCGGTCTGGTCGGAGCCATCCTCCATTCGAATCCGCGAAGCGCGATGGTGATCGGCCTCGGCACCGGAAGTACGGCCGGCTGGCTGGGCGCGGTTCCGTCGATGGAGCGCGTGAACGTCGTCGAGCTCGAGCCGGTCGTGCTGCGAGTGGCGAACGAATGCACGGCGGTCAATCACGACGTTTTGCGCAATCCGAAAGTACACGTCCGCATCGCCGATGCGCGTGAGGTTTTGCTGACGTCGCGCGACCGTTACGACATCATCTTCAGCGAGCCTTCCAATCCGTATCGCGCCGGAATCGCCAGTCTGTTCACGCTCGAGTTCTACAACGTCGTGAGCGCGCGGCTGAATCGCGGCGGGATCTTTCTGCAATGGGTGCAGGCGTACGACATCGACGCCGAGACCGTGCGCACCATTTACGCCACGATCGGTTCGGTGTTCCCGCAGGTCACGACGTGGCGCACCAATGAAAACGATCTGCTCATCGTGGCCACCCAGGAGCCGGTCACGTTCGACGTTGCACAACTTCGGCAGCGCGTCGAATCGGAGCCCTACCGCACGGCGCTGCATGCAACCTGGCGCGTCGAGTCAGCGGAAGGCGTTCTGGCGCATTTTCTGGCCGGCGATCGCGTCACGCGCGCGGCGTCGCGTGGCGCCAGTCTGAACACGGATGACCGCACGCCGATCGAGTTCGGCTTCGCGCGCTCGGTGGGCGACACGGAACGATTCAACATGAACCAGGTGACCGCCCTGGCCTTCGCCTTCGGTTCGCATCGCCCGGAGGGGGTTATCGGTACGGTCGATTGGCAGAACGTGCTCCTGCAGCGTGCGTCCGAGACCAACCTGTCGAATCCAAATCCGGCGCCTGAGGAAAAAGCCCGCCACGAATTCGCGGCCCTCTGGAACCTCGGCAACTTCCGCGGTGCGGACGCTTCATGGAAGGAACATGGGCGATGGCAGCCGGTGAACAGCGCGGAAAACGCGATGCTCGCCGAAACGCTGGTCATCGGCGGCACCGAGAATCCGATGCCCTTTGTGCAAGCGCTGCGAAGCCGTGATCCGATCGAAGCCGATGCTCTCGAAGGCGAGGCAATGTTCCGGAGCGGAGATCTGCCAGCGGCAACCGAGCTGCTTCGCCGCGCGTTTGTGGCCTACCGGTCGTATCCGTGGGCAAAGACCGCGATCATGGAGCGAGCGCTCCACTTCGCCGTCGACCTCGGACGAACAAACCGATCGAGCGGGACCATCTTGTACGACGCACTCGAGCATCCATTTGCTGCAGGCGAGTTCGAGCAGACGCGCCGCACCGCGCGTCTGGCGCTGGCGCGCTCACTCGACGGCTGCGGACCGCGGACGATCGCGTCGTTACGCGCGTTCGAGCCGTGGGTGCCATGGGACGGACCCGGGTTGCAAGTGCGCGCCGATTGCTACGCGAAGGCCGGCTTGCGGGAGCTTGCCGAAACCGCGCGCGGGCAGCTTGGCGACTTCGCGGAGAACGAGCCGCAGCGGCTCGTGCACTGACTCCATCGTCAAGCGGCTGCGGCCTTCGCAATCATCTTCTCGAGCGCCTTCCTGATCGTCTTCAGATCGTCGACGAAGCGGCGCATCTCCTCGCGGCGAGCCTGATCACTCGGCGAGCGCAGGATCGAAGAAGGATGGACGGTGGCTGTGACCAACGGAGCGAGCTCCGACTTCGCCGGCTTCGCGCGCTCCACCGTCACGCGAAACTTCGGACTGATGACGGCCTGCGCTGCGGTGGCGCCGAGGCAGACGAGGGCGATTGGCTTGACGACGGCGATCTCCGCTTCGAGCCACGGACGGCAGGCCGCGATCTCCGCGCCATTCGGTTTCTTGTGAATACGACGCTTTCCGCGCGGCTCCCATTTGAAGTGCTTCACCACGTTCGTGACGTAGACCTGCTTCCTATCGATGCCCGCCTCGGCAAGCGCTTTGTCGAATACGACGCCGGCCGGACCGACGAACGGATGGCCGTTGAGATCCTCTTTGTCGCCCGGCTGTTCGCCGATGAACATCACCGTCGAGCGCGGTTTTCCTTCTCCGAACACCGTCTGCGTGGCGTTTTCCCAGAGATGACAGGCTTTGCAGGAGGCAGCCGCGGCCTGCAACTTCTTGATCGTGGGGCGGGACGGAATCAGCGCTGCGGCGGTCTCAATCTCGCTCACGACTCCGGCGAGAGTGCAATCGACGATCCTACCCACGTGAACTGTTTGTTGAAGTCGACGCCCAGCATTTTTCCGCGCGAGAGCCGCACGAGGTTCTGAGCGAGAATCGGCTTCGCCTCATCGTCGGGACGCAAGAACATCATCCGGATCTCGATCTTCACGCCGCCGCCGTCCGGAGCCAGGAGCGCGGGCTCGTATTCGATCTTTTCCTGCACGCACCAGGCGTGACGCTCCGAGGCGGGAATGGCGCTGAGATCGGCGGCGGTGGGCTCGATGTTTACGCCGCCTCCAGCGAACGAGAAGAGTGGCTTCAGGACATAGCGAGTCGAGAAATCTTCCGGCACCTGCTGAAGGTCCGAGACGAACGTCGCCCGCGGCACTGAGGGATGATCGAGGAAAGGCAGCGAGTACTTCGACCAAGCCCAATACCAGTTCGGATGCGGCGCCCACTCGACGTCCAACTCTTCGCGATAGTCGAACGGCAGGTCGATTCCCTTGGAAATCAGCTCATCGAAGACCACGCGGTTGTAGATGCGGCGCACACGCGTGTTGCCGCGAAAGAGCTGCTTGCCCCGCTTCGTCAGCGCACGCGGATCGACGGCGTCGACACCTGTAAGCAGCTTCGTCGCGGCGAAATCGGGATACGTTTTCTGGCGCGGCGGATCGATGTCCATCAGGATCACTTCGGCTGGATCGTGTCCTGCGGTGATCGTGCGGCGGGCAAGCTCGATAAACGATTCGCGGTCGAGGCCGGAGAACCAGCACGACCACTTGGAGTCGAGCCCGTCCATCGTGCGCATCGTGTCCCGCCAGGCATCGCGCTGCGTGACCTGAAGGCAGGTCAGCGACGGAAAGCCCTGCAACTCGATGAGCTTCGGCACGAGCACACCGTTTTCACGCACGACGGCGAAGTCGACCTGCGTGAAACTCGGCAAACTGTCCATCCCCGGCGTGTCCCACCGCGCCGGAATGGCGCGCTTCATCTCGGCGAGGCGCGAGGGCTCGGAGAGTTGCGCCACGATCGCCCGCGCGGCGTCGCAAATGTTCGCCTTGAAGTCATCCGGCAGGAAAACCGGCGATTCGGCCAGGCGGAACTCGAACGTGCTGTCGAGCCGCTGCGACAGCTCGCGCTGGTACCACTCGTAGCGCTCCTGCGTGAACGCGTCGTTGAAAAGCTGTCGGTACTTCGGATCCATGGCGGGTTAGTGTATCTGCGCCGCGGTCTCGCCGACCTTCTCGCTGACCAACTTTTGTAGCTGCTGCCGGATCGGTCCCAGCAGCGTGTACTCGGACGTCCAGCGGCTTTCCTTCTCGAACTTCGCGAAGAGGTCGCGCAGGGTTACGGCCCGCTCGCGGTACCAGAGCTCGGAGACTTCGCCGTGCGCTCGCTTTTCTTCGAGCACGGTCATGATGTGCTCGCGGTCGACGATCTCGGGGTGGTGATTGACGCCGAGGATGCGCGGGGTTCCATCGGCGGAGCGGGCGAATTCGATCATCGTTACGCCGTCGCTGGTTTCGTTTTCGCGGGCGACGATGTTGCCGGCTGCAGAGTGATCGGCGATGAGATCGAAGAGGCGGTTGTCGACGACGCGAAAGTGACGGCCATCATCCAAGCCCTTCGCAAACTGGCTGAACCAGGGGTGCGATGTTGCGCTCTGCGCTAGAACGTTCTCGGGCATGCCGCTGCTTTTTTCGGCGCGGAGCGCGACGCGTGCGGCTCCCGACCAGCGGCACATCAGGCCGAAGCTGTGGCAGACGCCGAGGAGCATGGCGGAATCGTGGGCGGCGATGTCGTCGTACAGCCGGAAGAGCGGCGCTTCCCAGGCTGCGCTTTCGTCGATGCCCTGGCTCGATTCGTTCAGCCCGTCGTTCTCGCGGGGATCGAGATGGCCCGGACCGCCGGTGCCGACGTAGAGCTGAAAGCGCCCGTTCGGCGACTGCGGGATCTTGAGCTTGCGGCGAACGTCGTACGAGAGAACGCGCACTTTTGCGCCTGCGGCAACGAGCGTTTCGCGGAGCGGCTCCGCGGCTTCAAGCACCGCGTGTACGAGCGAATCGTGGCCGACGTTGGGCCACGAATGGTTCATGTCCAGGATGGCGACATCGACGCGGTAGCGGTCCGCAGGAGGCTCAGAGTCACCGACGCGGATGTACTCGAAAAAGTCGTAGGGCTCGTGGATATCGCGCCGGGTTGCGTCACGATCTTTGTGGCGTCGATCATTCATCAGGTGGTGCCGTGCTCCGTCTCGCTGATGATGTAGTCGACGACGGCTTTGAGATCGTTCGTCTCCTCGAAGACCTTCAGCTGCCGGTCGGCACCGGTACCGTTTGCAACGATCGTGCGAGCGTAGTAGACGGCGTCGCGGGAGCCCAAATCGTCGACGACGTCATCGACGAAGGCCAGAAGCTCTTCGAGCAAATCAGCGTAAGGCACTTCCTCTGCCCGGCCGAAATCGATGAGCTTTCCGTGCACGCCGAACCGCGCCGCCCGCGCCTTGTTTTCGTTGAGCAGCATGCGCCGGTAGACACGCCAGCCCATGTTGCGCTTGTAGAGACTCCAGAGCTTGTAGGTGATGGCCTGGAAGAGCGCAGCGATGCAGATGGTCTCGTCGATCCGCAGCGGCACATCGCAGATGCGGTATTCGAGCGTCGGAAAAAACGGATGCGGCCGGACGTCCCACCAGATCTTCTTGGCGTTGTCCATACAGTTCGTGCGGATGAGAAGCGCCACGTACTCCTCGTATTCGCTGGCGGAGCGAAAGGTGTCGGGGATGCCGGTGCGCGGGAAGCGCTCGAAAACCTTAGCGCGGTAACTTCTCCATCCCGTGTTCTGACCGCACCAGAAAGGTGAGTTCACCGACAGCGCGAAGACGTGCGGCAGAAAATATCTGGCCGCGTTCATCACCTGAATGCGTGTTTCCGGATCTTCGATGGCCACGTGGACGTGCAGCCCAAAGATCAGGTTGGCGCGGGCCACCATCTGCAGGTCGTAAACGATCTTGTCGTAGCGCTCGTTGGATGTGATCGGCACGCTGTTCCAGTGCGAGATCGGATGCGTCCCCGCCGCAGCGATGCGCAGGCCGCTTTCGCGCGTCAGGTTGATGATCTCGCGCCGCAGCCGTGTGACTTCGCGCCGGGCATGATTCACGTCGGTGCAGATCGGCGTGCCGACCTCGATCACCGCTTCGTGCATCTCCCGCTTGATCTCGTCCTTGAGCCGCTTTTCGCCTTCCGCGAACATCTCGGAGATGTGCGACCGCAGCTCGCGCGTCTCCGGATCGACGACCTGAAACTCCTCTTCGATACCGAGTGTGAACGATGGCTCAGGCATGGCGGAAGGATATCAGGGGAAAGCAGAGATCAGAGATCAGAGACGAAGAGATCAGAGATCAGGGCAGAGCCCGGTGCGTCCGCTCATCTCTGATCTCTTGTCTCTGATTCAAATCGCCTGCTCCACGTCCTTGCTCGTATTCAGCGTCGACGGCCAGTTCCCCGTCAGCTCCAGCTTCCGGCCGCTCGTCACGATCTCGATCAGCGCCTCGGCCATGTTGCTTACGACCCACTCGAAGTTGGCTTCGCCGACGGACGCCACATCGGCGTCGGGAGCGCAGTTCATGAAGTCGATCGCGTACGGGATGCCGTCGCGCACCGCGAATTCGACGGTGTTCATGTCGTAGCCGAGCGCCTCGCACAGGGCGATGGCGTCGCGGCGGATGCGAGCCTCGAAAGCAGGCTCCATCGGCGGCGGGTTCTTCACGTAGCGCAGATGGTGCGGCTGCTTCGGGTCGTAATGCATGATGTGAACGCGGTTGCGGCCGATGACGTAGCAGCGGTAGTAGCGGTCGAACTCGATCGCCTCCTGCGCCATCATCGTCAGGTCGCGCGTCTGGTCATATGCGGCGAAAAACTCCTGCTGGTTGTCGCACTTGTAGACGTCTTTCCAACCGCCGCCGTAGGCCGGCTTCATGAAAATGGGGAAGCCGAGGTAGGCGAAGACTTCGTCCCAGTTCACCCATTTCATGTTGCGGAACGACTTCGCCTCGGTGCTTGGAGGGTAGTCTTTGTGCGGCAGAAGCACAGTGCGCGGCACGGCAACGTTGACCGACTTGGCCACCAGGTTGTCGAAGAACTTGTCATCCGCGGACCACCAGATCGGGTTGTTGACGATCTGGACGCCGGAGGCGGCGGCGCACTTGAGGTACGTCCGATAGAACGGGATCTCGTGGCTGATGCGGTCGAGGATGAGATCGTAAGGAAACACGCCGTCGTCCTTGAGGTACGACAACTCGGCGGGCATTGCTTCGACCTGATCGCCGCCTTGCTTATTGATGGCGTCGATCAACGCCCACGGGAACGTGTCTTCCATACCGAACACGAGTGCAATTCGTTTTTTTCTCATCGAGATTCTCCGGGCGGCGGATCGTATAGAATCGCCGACCCTACCGCAAACGGAGTCAACCGCATTCATGTACCGCGATCACGTTTACTGGCACAGCCCCTCTCTCGGCCGCGACATGGAATTTGCCTGGTACGGCAAGTTCGGACGCCCGGTCATGCTCTTCCCCACCTCGGCCGGACGCTACTCGGAGAATGAAGACCGCGGCATGCCTGAGTCGCTCGCGGACAAAGTCGACGGCGGCGAGATCCAACTCATCCTCGTCGACACCGTGAACGATGAGAGCTGGTACAACCGGCACGTCCATCCCGCCGTCCGGGCAGCGCGCCACGCGCAGTACGACGCCTATCTCCGCCACGAGCTCGTGCCGTACATCTTCAACCGTGCGCAGCGGGGCGACCTGGCCGTCTACGGCGCCAGCTTCGGCGCCTACCATGCCGCGAACTTCGCGGCGCGCTATCCCGACGTCGTCAGCCGCGCCATCTGTTTCTCCGGCATCTACGACATCCACGACCAGCTCGACGGCTATTGGGACGAGAACTGCTACTTCAACTGTCCTACCGCCTACGTGCCGAACATGGACGGCGAGTGGGCAGGCAAGCTCTCGCGCATCGACTGGATCATCGCCACGGGCGAGTACGACACAATCGTCGGCAAGAACCGCGAGTTTTCCTCGATCCTCTGGTCGAAGGGAATCCAGAATCACCTGGAGATCTGGCCGGGCGTCTTCGGTCACGACTGGCCGTGGTGGCGCGAGAATCTGCGCCGTTTTCTCTAAACGCACGGAGTTTGCAGGCTGACGGAGACCTATGCGCCATTTCGCGATGAGTGTCTTCGTTTTCGCTGCTGCGTCCGTTGCGGCGGCTCAGTTCGCTCCCGACGCAGGACTTCGCGTCGAGATGCGCGACGGCACCTCGATCGCCGTGCCACGGCAAGCTGAGGAGACGTACGGTCAGATCGTCGAATTCGTGGCACCGCCGGCTGCACGCAGCGCGGGCAAGAGCGCCGTCGATTACCAAGCCACGTTCGCCCGATTCCGCGATGACCTTGGAGCGATTCTCAACGCGAACCGTGCCGGGAAGAGCGCGATCGTGCCGGAGATTCGCCGCGAATACTTCGTCGTCTTCAACGGAGTTGCGATCGATGTCCCGAACGAAGCAATCGCGCAGATCCGAGCCCTACCCTATGTAAAGCGTGTCGAGAGCGACCGCGCCGTTCATGCATTCGCCAGCACCAACATCGCGGCGATCGGCGCGGACAAGGTCTGGACAACGCTCGGCTCGCGCGGCAGGGGCGTGACCGTTGCGATCATCGACACCGGAATCGACTACATGCATCCGGCGCTCGGCGGCGGATTCGGAGCCGGATTCAAGGTCATCGGCGGTTGGGATTTCGTCAACAACGATGCCGATCCTTTCGACGACGCCGGACACGGAACCCATGTCGCCGGCATCGTCGCGGGCGACTCGGCGACGATCACCGGCGTTGCGCCCGACGCGTCGCTGATCGCGTACAAAGTTCTCGGCGCCAACGGCAGCGGCAGCGATTCCAACGTCATGGCGGCGGTCGAACGGGCCGCCGATCCGAATGGTGACGGCAACACCAGCGATCACGCCGACATCGCGAATCTCAGCCTCGGCGGAGGCGGCAATCCCGACGATCCGCTATCGGTCGCCGTCGACAACGCCACCGCAGCCGGTGTGACGTTCGCCATCGCCGCGGGAAACAACGCGGCCTTCCACAGCATCGCCAGTCCCGGCACCGCGCGAAGCGCCATCACCGTCGGCGCCACCGACGTGAACGACGCCATCACCAGTTTTTCCTCGCGCGGCCCGAACACGAAAAACATGGCCATCAAGCCGGACGTCGTCGCGCCGGGACTCTCGATCCTCTCGTCGTATCCCGGCAACCGCTACGCGTCGCTGAGCGGGACGTCGATGGCCACGCCGCACGTCGCCGGTGCGGCGGCGCTGCTCAAGTCGCTGCATCACGACTGGACGCCGGCGCAGATCAAACTGGCGCTGATGAACAACGCTGCGCTCCTGCACGACGAGATCATGGCTGGCGGTGAGGGGCGCATCGACGTCTACGCCTCGGCGACGCGCAACCTCGTCATCGATCCCCCCTCGATCAGCATCGGGCTGGCGCCCTCCGACGCGGGCTCGTGGACCGCCTCACGGACACTCCACCTCACGAATCGCGGCACCCAGGCACAGACGTACTCCGTGAAGTCGAACGTCAGCCTCGGCGAAGTCGTCACGCCATCCGCGGCGAGTGTGACGGTCCCCGCCGGCGGCTCATCGGACGTGTCGTTCACCTTCGCGATCGACAACGCAAAGGTGATGACCAGCGCCAGCTCGTTCACCGGCGGCGGACAGATCGTGCTCACCAACACCTCGGCTCCGGCAGACATCCGGAACATCCAGTTCGCGTTTACGAAGGCGGCGCGGACGACGGCGCATTTCGACCGCGCCTACCCCGACGCGCTCTGGGTCAACGCGTCGCGGACGAATACTGCCAACGCCATCTTCGTCGACGACAACACCTCCGAAGCGCTGATGCTCCCCGGCATCTGGGACATGCTCATCTGGACGACGGAAGTCGATGCGAAGACGAACAAGACCACCGCCACCGACTTCGTCGCACGCGAGAAGCTGACGCTCGCCGGCGATACGCTCATCGCGATCCCAGCGGCCGGGGTCGCGCACAAGATCACATTCGCCGGGCAGCGCGAGAACGGCAAAGCGCTGACCGGCAACGGCTACGCGAACAGTGGCCGCATCCTTCTCGACACTCCTTCGGGCGGCATCATCACGGCGTTGTCCTTTCCGTGGACCGCGTCACCTCTCATGTACGTCTCCGATCTCTCCGACCAGAAAACCCTTCTGTTTTACGAAACGGTGCTCGACAACGAAGCGCATGACTACTACATGGTCCAGCATCCGCCGCTGACCGGCGTGACAGCGGACGCCACTCTGACGACCGGGGGCTCCGCGTTGCGCGGCGGGATTGTGCGGATCGGCGTGCCGGCGGCCTCGCGCGGCGATCGCCGTCTCACGGCGCTGGCGACCAATCCGGCGATCTCGGCCGGTACCTCGGCCACCGGAATCGTCGACGCTCCGATCGTGACTGCGCGCGTATTCGTCTCCCCGGACGTTCATCCGAGTTACACCAACGGAATCGCATTCATCGCCATCACGGACGCTCTCACGCAGTACACGACGCCGTTGCTGCGGGTGATGGGCGATCGGTTGGTGAGCGTCGGCGCGGGCAGCCTGCTGCCGTGGACGTACAGCGGTTCGACGTACGAGTACGGCCTCGGGCCGCGATTTCCGTTGCTGACCTTCAGCACTCCCGGCGGAACGTCACGATTGAGCATGACCACCGAGATGCTCGGCCCGCTCGGCGAATACCGCATCGCCGACCGCGTCGGCACCGCGACGGCGATCTTCGACGCCAACGGAACGCGGCTCTCGAACAGCGGCTACTCGACGTCGAGCGAAGTCACGGCCGCGCCCGCGCGGTATCGCATTGAGGTGATCAACCTCGGCACCCTCTACCCCGGCGTGAACAAGACGACGACCGCCACGGTCGCGATCGATTCGTCGCGGCCCGACTACTTCCCACCCACCCTCACGACGATGATGCTGCTCGACGGCAGCGGAAAGATGGTCACGCATCTCGATCCCCATGGGAGCGGGGCGCTTCTTTTCTCCGCCGCCGACTCCACCGCCAGTACAAGCGCCAGCGGACGGACCTACCAACAGATCGCCGGCGACGCCACCAAGGTCTCGTATCGCTACGCCGGCGAGATTGCCTGGCGCCCGCTGACGGCAACGCAGGTGATCGAGGACTCCGCCAGCGGCGCGGGCATCCTCTATCGGATCAATCTCGCCGAGGTCACGAATACCGATCGCGCCATGGTCGATCTAAAGTTCGAGCTTGCCGACCCGGCCGGCAACACGACGATCGTAACGATGGCCCCGGCGTTTTCGGTCGGCCCGGAACTGCTGCCGCGGCATCGCGCGACGCGGTGAGCGGTTGCCAGACGATCGGCTGAATTGCTAGCATTGTGCCTGCACGGAGCAACAATGCCTACTCTGACCATTCGTAACGTTCCCGATCAACTCGTCAAATCTCTCAAGGCGCTCGCTCGCAGCCGGAGCCATTCCATGGAGCAGGAACTGCGCGAGTTGCTGGAAGCTCATCTTGCAGAGAAGCGGTCTGTGCTCGCGCAGATCGAGGCAGGATGGGACCGGCAAACGCGGCGTCCAACGGTCAAAGAGGTCGACGCCTGGATCGGATTCGGCCGTCCGTGAATGCCGTAGTCGATACGAACGTCATCGCTTACTTCGTCCTCGGTACCGAGCCGTTCGTGGATGAGACCCGCGAGTTCATGGCTGTTCTGGATGAAGCCTGGGCGCCTGCGATCTGGGAGGCTGAATTTGCCAACGCCATCTGGATGGCAACTCGTCACAAGATTCTAAGCATCGACGACGCGGTGAAGAGGCTGTCACTGGCGCTTGGCTTAGGCATTCACGTCGTTCCAATCCACACTCTCTGGCAAGGTGCTTTGGTTCGGGCGCATCTGTCCAAGGTTGCCGTTTACGACACGTTGTTCGTCGAGCTTGCAGCTCGCGAGCGGCTGCCGCTTGCCACCTTCGATTCTGGCCTGCTGAAGGCGTTTCCGGAGATCGCCTTCCGTCCTGGCGCTCTCGTTTCGAAGTAGCGTCTGGCGAGTGAAAGGGCCAGCGAGACTCTCGCCGGCCCTTTTGAGATTACCGCGTGCTGTCGTGTGACTGCTGCGCCTTCGCGACCCACGTGCGGAACGTCTCGGCCGAGACGCTGCCGGAGATCGAGACGGAGTTGTCGGTGCGGCTGACGGAGAACTTGCGCAACACGGACACGAGCTCGGGTGACTTTTCCTGCACGGCCAGCCGCATCGCCGAGAGCGCGCCGCGGAGCGTGTCTTCGACCAGTCCGAGGGTTTCGGCGTCGGAGGAAAGGCCGATGGCGTTCAGCTTCAGCGAGTCGCCGGTGTCCGTCGCCCAGATCGCAACCGTGGAGACATTCTTCAGTGCGGCGCCGATGGCCTGCGACTGCGCGCCGCTACCCATTTTCGGTGCGCCGGTGATGCGCTGGGCGCGAGGCACGTCCACGAGCACGAACGCGGTCGCGCGCGGATCGACGCGGGCCATGTCGCGCCCGAGGCCGCTGGCGGTCGCGAATGACGTTCCGCCGCTGGCGCGGCTGGCGAGCGCTTCGAGTACGGCACCCTCGCTCCCGATCAGCGCGAGATGCGAGTCCGGGAAGGCGACGACACCGCGATTGTGGTCCCCGCTTTTCTGCGGCATCGAGAAGTAGGCACCGTTCGGCGATGTCTTCTTGACCGCGCCACGCGCAACAAGCGCGCTGGTGAGGCGCTCGACGTTGAAGCGGCCGTCAGCGGCGATGAGGAAATCGGCCTCAGAGCCGAGGTTGGTCTTGGGTGAAGTGGCGAAGACGACGACATCGACGTCTTTCGTCGGCTGCAAGCCCGCCTCGGACAGAAACTTCTGCGCGTCGCCATCGCTGCTGATGTGTGCCGTCTGCGCGAAGATTGCGGCGGAGAGCGGACTGCTGCGCATGTCGTTAAGGCGAACCACGCCGACGGAAACCGAGTCATTCGGGATGAGCGACATGGCGTCGTTCTTGGCGAACGCCGCCGGCGCGAGCGCCAAGGCCAGTACTGCGAGTGAGGCAAACTGCTTTTTCATTTAGAACTCCTTTCGTTGAAACAACCAGGAAGCGAGAGCGAGACAGATGAAGCCGAAAATACCGGTGCTGACGAATGGGGCGGGCGTGATCTGCAGCATCTCGTTGTGCAACTGACCACCCGCCACATATGCGACGACGGCCGTCGCGAGCTCCGCCGTCTTTGGCATTATCCAGTAAAGAGCTTTGATTAGCAAAGCCTGCCATTCCTTCGAGAGGGCCGCCTCGATCCGGGCGTGTCCTGCCAGCATGACGCCGAAGAAGAACACGCCGTACGTGGCCATGATCGAGACCGCGGTCGACGAGGTGACCACGCCGATCAGGAACGCGAATGCGAGCAGCGTCGCGATCAGAAACAGGATCACGCCACCGGCCAGAAAGAACCGCGGATGGAAGACGTGCGTCTTCCAGGCGACGATCATCCAGATCGAGCCGATAAGGTAGAGGACGTTGCTGCCGGAGAGAATGAGCCCGGCCACGTAGCGCGACAGGATCAACTTCACGCGCGATACCGGCCGCGAGAGATAAAGATCGATCGTTCCCTTCTCCTGCATGCGAGGCACGAGGTGAGCCGTCGCGAAAATCGCCAGGAACGTGCAGAGAACGTAGAGGATGCCGGAGAAGCCCGATTCGAAACCCATCACCAGCTTCTCGATCGAGATCGCGTTGCCGACTTCGACCGTCTTGCCGAACAGCTTTGCTCCCGCCAGCGCGCCGTCGACGATGTCGAGATTGATGGCCGAGGCAAAGATCAGGATGAAGATCGTGGAGAGAAAAAAGTAGGCGACGAGCGTCCAGCGCGCGGCAGCCTCGCGCATCACGTCTTCGATATTCGCCATCAGGACTTTCATAGCCGCGCTCCTTCGCTCTGCTGTGCTCCCGGATCGACGGCGCGAACGAGATCGACGAAAACGTCTTCGAGTGTGGAGCGCACCGGCGAAAGCTCGGCCAGCATGCCGCCGCCGGCGCGGAGCTTGTCAACGAGGGCGTTGAGGTGCGTGACGTCATCGACCGTCAGCAGCATGTGGCCGTTCACGCGCTCGACGCCTGCGCCGCTCTCGCGGAACGCTGCCACGAGTGAATCGTCGACCGGCGCAGCAGGAACCATCTTGTATTTCGGCGATTGTCGCGTGAGCTCTTCGATGCTCCCCGCTGCCGCGACTTTGCCGTTGCGAAGCACGGCGACGTGATCGCACGTCAGCTCGATCTCAGAAAGCAGGTGCGAGTTCAATAACACCGCCGTTCCATTTGCCGCAGCCTCGGCCTGCAGGATGTCGCGGATCTCGCGGCGGCCGACAGGATCGACGCCGTCGGTCGGTTCATCAAGAAGCAAAACGTGCGGCGAATGGAGGAGCGCGATGGCAAGGCCGAGGCGCTGCGTCATTCCCTTCGAGTACTTCTTGACGCGAACGTCGATCCACTGAGCGATGCGCAGTTTCTCCAGCAGCTCCAGCGAACGGCGTTTGATCGTGACGTCGTCGAGGCCGGACATCTTTCCGAAGATCCCCAGCGCCTGTCTCGCCGTCAGATACCCCGGAATCTTGTGTCCCTCGGGGAGATAGCCGACACGGCGGCGGCTCTCCGGATTACCAGCGGGGAGTCCGTTGATGCGCGCTTCACCGGCAGTGGGGCGCGTGAGGTCGAGCAGGATTTTGACGGCTGTCGTTTTTCCGGCGCCGTTCGGGCCGAGCAGGCCAAACAGCTCACCCTCGCGAACGGCGAAATCGATGCCGTCGAGCGCGGTGATTTTCGAGCGGCCGACCGCCGACCGGTATTGCTTTTTGAGGCCTGATACCTCGATGACGGTCTGAGTCATGGTGGAGTCTTACGGGGTAACGCCGCGCGGGTTGCGCAGAATGCCACTCGCGGACGGAGGGTTCTGTAGAATCGCCCGCTCGCACCATGCATGACCACGCTGTGTTTTTCGATCCCAGCCACCGCCGTTGGTGGTGGATAAAGCGTATCGGCACTCTTCTCGGCCTCCTGGCCGTGCTGACGGTGAGCTTCTGGCTGGTCAGCCTCTTCACGGTGCCGCTGCTGCCGGGCTTCCGAGGGATTACTGAAGCAATCAAGCGCGGGATACGGATCCCCGCGCATCGCCAGGCACGCGATCAGTACCTTCAGAAAAGCGATCGCGAGCACCTTCTCGCCCTGGTTCGCAGAGATCGCAAGCGGCAGCTTGCGCGCGAGGCCAGCGGGCCTCTGAAAGCCATCGAGAGCGGCAAGCCGATCGTGGCGGCCTTCTACGCACCGTGGCAGGAAACGGGACTGCACTCGCTCGATGCAAATGCCAATCGGATGACGCACCTTCTGCCGGTCTGGGTTCATCTTCGCGCCGACGCGAACGGCCTCGATTTTCACGACTGGGATCCGGCGCTGTCGCCTCACAACCTCGAGGTCGTGAAGATCGCCCGCGCGAACAATCTCAACATCGTTCCCGTTTTCAGCAACGCTCAGGTTTCGGCAAACGGCTCGGGCGAGTTCGATCCCAAACGCGTTCACGTTTTTCTCAACGATCCTGCGCTGCAGCAGAAGACGATCTTCGAGCTCAGACGCTGGTGTACGACCTTGCAGTTTCAGGGCATCAACGTCGACTTCGAGAACCTCGATGCCGCTGATTACCGGCTTCTCATCCCGTTTCTTCAACGGATGAAGACGGCCTTCGCGCAGAAGGGTCTTCTGGTCAGCGTCGATCTGGAGGCGAAGGCGCCTCTGGACTGGCGCGCCGTATCATCGATCTGCGACTTCGTCATCGTGATGGCGTACGACGAGCACTCCGAGAACAGCGCGCCCGGACCGATCGCTTCGATTTCCTGGTATCGCGACGTGGTTCAGCGCGCCGTCCAGAGCATCCCTCGCCAGAAGCTGGTCGTCGGAATCGCCAACTACTCCTACGACTGGATGGAAGGCCGCGAGTGGGCGGAGCCGCTGACGTATCAGGGCGCTCTCGTCGCCGCGCACGACTACCGGCAGGAAGAAAAACCGGAAGACATCGTCGATTTCGACCCCGAGTATCTGAACCCCACGTTCCGCTACAAGGACGATGACGGAAAAGAGCACGAGGTCTGGATGCTCGACGCGGTCACCGCCGCGAACCAGTGGCTGATCGCGCAGAACTATGGCGTTCGCGGGATGGCCGTCTGGGTCCTCGGCTCGACCGACCCGTCGATCTGGAAGTTCGTCAACCGCGATCACCTCAACGACCCGGTGAAGATGACCGCATTGAGTGAGCCCGACTTCCCCTACGACGTCGAGTTCGTCGGCGAGGGCGAGATCGCCCATGTCGACCAGATGCCGACACAGGGTTCACGCTCGCTGGAGATCGATCCGCAAACCGGACTGGCGCTCGATGAGAGCTATCACCGTTTCCCGACGTCGTACGTCATCAGCCGCACGGGATACAAGCCGAAGTTGATCGCGCTGACGATCGATGATGGTCCCGCCAGCCCATACACCGCCGACATGCTCGATGAGCTGAAGGCGCTGCACGTGCCGGCGACGTTTTTCCTGATCGGACAGAACGCGGAGCGCTATCCCAACCTGGTTCGCCGCATCTGGAACGAAGGACACGAGATCGGCAATCACACCTACACGCATCCCAACATCGGCGTGATCTCGAAGCCGGAGGCGAGACTCGAGCTGAACGCCACGCAACGCGTTTTTCAAAGTCTGCTGCACCGGTCGACGCTCCTTTTCCGGCCGCCCTACAACGCAGATGCCGAGCCGACCGCGGCGATGGAAGTGCAACCGATCGTCACGGCGTCGGAGCTCAACTACATCACCGTTCTCGAATTCATCGACACGCAGGACTGGAACACCGCCGAGCGGATGCCGGACGGCACCATTCATCATCGCAAAGCGGAAGACATGTGGCTCACCGTCAAAGACCAGCTGGTGGGAGAGCACGGGAGCTGCATCCTCCTGCACGACGGCGGCGGCGACCGGACCGAGACCGTCCGTCTGATTCCGATCCTCGTCAACGAGCTCCACAAGCTCGGCTACACGTTCGTGCCGGTCTCAGCGCTCATCGACTCGACGCGCGACAAGGTGAACCCTCCGGTGAATCCGGCCGACACGCTGATGGCGGCGAACGATCGCATCGTCTTCGAAGCCATCTATCTCTTCGAGCTGTTTCTCGGCGTTGCATTCGTCACGGCGATCATCCTGGGAACCGCGCGCATCGTCTTCGTGACCATCCTGGCGCTGATCGCGAAATGGCGCGAGCGTCACCGCTCGTTCGACGCGTCGATCAAGCCAACAGTCAGCGTCGTCATCGCCGCGTTCAACGAGGAGACGGTGATCGCTCGCACAATTCGCGCGGTTCTCGAAAACAACTACGCGCCGCTGGAGATCATCGTCGTCGATGACGGCTCGTCCGACGACACTTCCGGCGCAGTGCGCTCGAGTTTCGGCGATGCCGTCACGCTGCTAGTCCAGTCCAACACCGGCAAGGCCTCCGCCCTCAACCTCGGCATCGCCGTAGCGACGGGGGAGATCATCATCGCCCTCGACGCCGACACGCTCTTCGCCCGCGACACGATCGAGAAGCTCGTCCGTCATTTCACGAATCCGCTCGTCGGCGCCGTAGCCGGCAACGTGAAGGTCGGCAATCGGATGAACCCGCTGACGCACTGGCAGTCGATCGAGTACGTGACGAGCCAGAATCTCGACCGGCGCGCTTACGCGATCATCAACTCGGTGACCGTCGTTCCCGGCGCCGTCGGCGCGTGGCGGCGGGAGGCAATCCTGCAGGCCGGCGGCTACTCGACCGACACGATGGCCGAGGATATGGATCTGACGTGGCGGATCCGGCGCATCGGCTGGCGCATCGAGACCGAGTCCGCGGCGGTCGGGTACACCGAGGCGCCGGATAGCTTCAAGGCACTCTTCAAACAACGGTTCCGATGGGCATTCGGAACGTTGCAATCCCTCTGGAAGCATCGCCGCGCCATCGGCCGCTACGGCTGGTTCGGCCGCGTGATGCTGCCTACGCTCTGGCTTTTCCAGGTCGCGTTTCAGGTGCTCTCACCGCTGATCGATCTGCAGATTCTCTGGTCGATCGCCGGCGTCGTCCGCGCGTTCATGCGAGGCCGCCTCGCCGGCGATTGGCAGCCGCTCCCGAGCGCGCTCTCCTCGCTCTACCTGATCGGCTTCATGTACGCGTTCTTCTTCGTAATGGAGCTGATCGGATCGCTGGTCGCGTACAAACTCGACCGCGAAGATCCCAAAGTTCTGGTCTGGCTCTTCTGGCAGCGCTTCCTCTACCGCCAACTCATGTACGCCGTCGTCCTCAAATCGATCAAGACCGCCATCTCCGGCATGCGCACCGGCTGGGGAAAACTGGAGCGGAAGGGAACGGTGGAGATGCACGGGGAGACGCCTCCGGAGTTGCAGGTGCGCGAAGCGCCGCTGTCGTCGTAAGGACCGGGAAAAACGCATCGCCGCGCACCCCAGCGCTGCCTGATTTCGGGCGTCTTGTTTGTCATTCCGAACCGGCGAAACCGGTTCGGAATGACAGCGCTTGATCGTCGTGAAAATATCTACCCCATCCTCTTCTCCACCGAGTCCCAATCGACATTCCCCAGAAACGACTCGATGTACTTCGGACGGTCCGCCGGTTTGTAATCGAGCAGGTACGCGTGCTCCCAGACGTCCATCACGAGCAGCGGGATGAAGCCCGCGACGTTGCCGTTCTCGTGCAGCTCGATCCAGTGATTCGAGATTCGTCCGGCCGCCGGATTGAGATAAGCGATAGCCCAGCCGACGCCGCGCATTTTGCCGACGCTGACGAAGTCGGTCTTCCAGATGTCGAAGCTCGGGAAGCTGCGCTCGACCGCGGTGCGAAAGCTGCCTTTCGGCGCGTCGCCTCCGCCACCGATCTTCATGTTGCCGAAGTAGTACTCGTGCAGAACCATCCCGTTGTATTCGAAGCCGAGGCGGCGGGTGAGCTCGGAGTAGGCGGGCATCTCTTCTTTGTCGACCTGCCCGTCGGAGAGGATGCCGGCGATTTTCTCGGTCAGCAGATTCGTGTTGGTGACATATCCCTCGTAGAGCTTGAAGTGCATCTCCAGAGTCTTGTCGGAGATGCCGGTCAGTCCGGAGAGGTTGAAGGTCTTCGGTTTGTAGGCTTGCGTTTCCATGAGCCGATGCGCTGCACTATTCGTGCGCGGCTCGAACCTACGAACAGCAGCGGAACGTTGCGTACGTGTAGGGGTAGCCCGGCCGGTACCAGTTGCGGAAACTGCGGCGGATGAGCTCGGGAGCAGTAACGGGCGAGGCGCCCTTCGTCACGTAGTGCTTGCCATCGAAGAAATCGGCGGAGTAGAGCGGGTACGACGACATCGGCTCGAATCCCGGGAACGGTTCGAAGAGCGACGAGGTCCACTCCCACCCGTTGCCGACGAGGTCGTGAACACCGAAGGCGCTGACGCCTCGTGGATAGGACCCGATCGGCACCGGATCCCAGTTCGCGAATCCGAAGTTTCCGCGCGTCGCGTCCGGCAAGGCATCGCCCCAGGGGAACTGGCGTTCTTCGCCGGACGGCGTTCCGAACGCGGCGCGGTGATACTCGGCCTCCGACGGCAATCGCTTTCCGCGCCAGTTGGCGTACGCGGTGGCCTCTTCGTGCGTCGCGTACACCGGGCAGTCGAGCGGGAGTGGCGCGAGGTCGAACATGCCGCGCCGGTAGAAGGTGCCATCGCGTTCGAGCCAGAAGTGGGGCGGCTTAACGCCAGTAGCGACGACATACTTGAGATAGTCGCCATTGGTGACGTTGTGGCGATCGATGGCAAATTCCTCGACCGAGGCTCGCATCTGAGGGAGCTCGTTGTCCCATCCGAAATCGGACCGGTCCGCGCCGAGGGTGGCCTCGCCGGCAGGGATGCGAATCATGTCTTTGGTCACCGTCGCATGAGCCCGGACTGCGGGGGTGCCGCGGAGAGGTGCGATCGGATTCTTTCGCTCGTACGGCAACTCGTGGAAGAGGTAGAGCAGCGTCTCCTGGTGCATCAATTCGTGCTCGAGGATCGTGAAGGCAGCCTCCGCGTTCCGCCGCTGCGGCACGAGGCCGTCGTCGATCGGTCCGTCGCACAACGCGCGAACGATTTGCTCTTCCGCGTTTCGCCCGTACGCCTGCACATCTGCGCGCGACGGCCAGTAATCGGTGGGAGTCTTCGCTGCTTCTTCGTCTTCCGGATCGATGCCGCGGGCGAACAGCGTTTCGAGATCGCGATCGATCCCGTCGTGCTTCAGCGCCAGCTTGATCAGCGTGTTGACCGCGAACGCCGGCAGGTGACCCTCATAAAACACGATCGGATTGCGCAGCCGGATCGGCCGGTCGAAATACGCCTCCTCGGTCGGAATGGCGAAGAGTGCGCGCGAAACGTTGCGCACATCGCGATACCACTCGACGAGCCGGCCGCGGCTCAGGCCGTCCGGAAAGGCGGAATGTTGCACGGGCGAATTGTAATCCGCGCTCAGGCCACGACCGCCTCTCCGACCGGCACCTCGATCAGGCGAAACGGCGCGCGGTCGGCGTAGTTGGCGGCGAGCAGCGGCATGGCCACGTTGTAGACCGGAATGTTGGCTTTCGTTCGTCCTTCCAGCGCGCCGCGGTGGGCGTGGCCGTGAAAGACGGCAGTACAGCGATAGCGGTCGATCGGCTCTTCCAGTCGCGACGATCCCAGGAATGGATAGATCTCCTCGGGTTCGCCGACGACCGTGGCATGAATCGGTGAGTAGTGAACGACCGCGATCTTCTGCGGCGTGCGCAACCGCGCCAGCGCCTGCTCGAGCTTGAGCGCTTCTTCGATCGTCTCGTGAACGAACTTCTTGATGATGTCTTCGCCCCAGGCGCCGAGCTGACGCCTTCCAAAGCCGCCTCCGAAGCCTTTCACGCCGGCGAAGCCGACGCCTTCGATCTCGTGCGAGTCGCCGTCGAGCATCGTCACGCCGGCGTCGATCAGGATCTTCACGACGTCATCCTGCTTGCCCGATTCGAAGTCGTGATTGCCAAGAATCCCGATGACCGGAATCCGAAGTGAAGCAGTGATCTCTTTCGCCAAAACTCTCGCTTCTTCGATCAGGCCGTAGTCGGTCAGGTCGCCGCACAGCAGCAGCACGTCCGCCTGCTCCGTCGCCGCGGTAAAGAGCGGCTGCATGCTTCCATGCCCAGTCTTCTTGATGTGGATGTCGGCGACCGCGGCGATGCGAAGGCTCTCTTTCATTTGCTGCCGTCCACTTCGATGCCCGCGGTCCAATGCGCGATTTCTTCCGCAGACATGTTCCCGATCGGGCGCAGCCGCCCATCTTGGTAACCCCACTTGTTGATGTCGGTGAGGTATTGCTGGCGCGAGATGATCGTGCCGTAGCAGATTTTCTCCGCGGCATCGGGTTGATTCGTTTCCTCTGCGATGCGGCCGCTCAGCTCCGTCATCACCCAGGCCGGCACCTGCGATCGGTTCGACGGATAGGTGAACCCGAAGAGGACGAGGTGCGCATACAGCGCGCGCCAGAGTTTTCCGTAACGGTCGAGAAGGCGCCGCCAGTCGAGCCGGTGACCAGTGGCGAGGATGACGTGCGCGACGTCAGCGCCGTCGAATCGCTCCCGCTCCATGATCAGCCCCTTCGACCAGATCATCTCCTCGGCAGGAATCAACTTCACATCAACGCCGAATACTTTTTCGTCGACTGCGAAGTCGAACCAGAGCTCGTCGACGACGGCGACGCCGTTGCCCGCGCTGAAGATCAGATCGACGAAATCGTCTCCCTTGATCGCCTTCCCAAGCCAGTGCGGAAAGTTCAGTTCCGATCGATAGCCGGCCGCCTCGAACACCTTCTTTGCCTTCGGAAAGTCTTCGCGGCGGATGAAGACATCGAAGTCTTTCGTATGCCGCTCGATCCCCGTGTAGCGCGCAAACGCATACGCGCCGCCCACGAGAAACGGCACGCCGCCGTCGCGCATCAGCTTCATCGAGTGGATGTAAAAGTCCCTGGTCTCAGGAGCAAGAAAGGTATCCGGCGCGGTCTCGGCAAGGGTCATTGCAGAGGTGAAAAACTGCACGGGCCGTGCCGGAGAAGCAGTGATCAGAGATCAGTGGATCAGAGATCAGTGGATCAGAGATCAGTCGATTGGATTGGTGATTAGTGATTAGTGGTTAGTGGGATTGGATCTACTGATCTCTGATCTCTGATCTCTGATCTCTGATCACTAATCACTTCCTCACTCCCTCCGCCCACGCCACCGAAAACCAGAGCGCGGCGTCGGGGCGGTTGGACCAGCGGACGTACTCCTCCATCACGCGGTCGTAGGAATCGGCGTCGAAGAGTCCCATCGACACGATGGCGTTGCGGGCGCTGTTGACGACACCGGCCATGTTCGCGGCAAGCGTCGCAAAGGTCTCCATTCCGGCGCAGCCGCCGAAAAAGATCCAGGTGTTGCGCACCGGCGCGGCGCCGGCTTCGTGCAAGAGCTGCACGAGACGGCGCCCGACGAGCGGGTCGTTGCCGATGCGGTCGTAGGCGCGCATGTAGGCATCCCAGAGGCTCATCCAACCGGCCGGCTCGGGCCAGAGACGCATCACGCCGTGGTCATCGTCGGCGAGGATGATTCGCCCACCCGGGCGCACCGCGCGTACCATCGATTGCACCGCGCGCAACGGATCGGGGATGTGCTCGAGGAGGAAGCGCGTGTGCGCTACATCGAATGTTCCCCACTCATCGCCGAGGTTGAGAGCAAGCGCGTCGCCGGAGCGGAGATCGGCGAGCGCTCCCTCACCGTCGTTTTCGGCGAGACGTTTCGCGGTCGCCAGTTGCTCCGGATCACGCTCGATGCCGACGACGTCGCCGTCCGGCACCGCGCGCGCCATCGTCCGCGTGAACTGCCCGAGGCCGGAGCCGAGATCGAGAATGCGCTCGTTCCCGCGTAGCTGCATCTCGCGCAACATCGCGGAGTTCAGAAGAACGTCGTTCAGCAGCGAAAGGCGGCGCTGCTCTTCGTCGGCGGTTCCGTGGATGTAGATCGACGACATCGTGACGGCCATTCTGCTACAGCGCGTCGCTCACGCGGCGATGACCTCCACCGGAAAGCCGGCGTCGATCCAGCCGTCGAGTCCTCCAGCCAGCGGCCGCACCTTCGTGTATCCCTTGTCGATCAGCATGCGCGCCACACGGGCGGCTGAGGCTTCGTTTGGTCACGTGCAGTAGAGCACCAGCTCCTGATGGGGTGCCAGGTCGCCGAGTTGTTCGTCGAGGTTGCTGAGAATCGCCAGGATCGCGGTCGGAATCGTGCGCGGATCGTGTTTGCGCGCGCCGGGCGTGCGCACGTCCAGCACCACCGGCAGCTCCCCTCGGTCGAACATCTCCTTCAGTTCGTGCGGCAGGATGCGCAACGTCCGAAGCTCTTTGATGAAGCGGATGCGCTGCGCCCACTTCACGACGATGGCGAGAGCCAGCAACGAACCGACGATGATGATCGCCCACCATCCGAGGTTCTCGAGGGCGGCGAGAACGCGATCGATGGCGCGGTGAAACGCGCGGCCCAACGCCACCGCGCTGCCGGCCCAGACCAGCGCACCGATCCCGTCGTAGATCAGGAACGCGATCGTGCTGCGGCCGGACGCTCCCGCCAGCGGCGGCGCGACCGTCGAGAAGCCGGGGATGAACTTGGCGATCAGCAGCGACTTGAGGCCCCATCGGTCGAACCGCGCTTCGGTGTCGCGCACGCAGGAGTCGGGCGAGAGCGAGATGCGGCAGAGTGTTCTGAGGATTCGATAGCCGAACCGCCGTCCCAGAAGGAACCAGAGGTAATCGGCGATCAGCGAGGCCAGGAGCGCCGCCAGCAGGATGTTCGTCGAAGACAGCTTTCCATCGCGCGACAACGCGCCGGCCACGAGGAGCGCCGGCACAGCAGGGACCGGCACGCCCAATTGCTCGAGCAGGACGTTGAGGAAGATCAGCGAGACGCCGTAGAGCAGGACGTAGTGGACGAGCGAGGTCACGTTACACAGATGTTAATGCGTCAACGTCAGCAGGTGGTCACGCGTCTCTTCTGCAGCAGTCAGACAAAGGAGAACACCATGAAGAAAATGATCGCAGTTGTGATGCTGGCAGGCTCGACGTTTGCCGCCGGCTGCGCCACGCGAGTAGCGCTCGTCGCACCGCGGCCGCGCGTTGAAGTGATCGGCGTCGCGCCGTATCGCGGAGCGGTATGGATCCCCGGCCACTACATCCGCGCGCGTCGGGATTGGGTGTGGGTGCGAGGGTATTGGCGGTAGGTTCGGAGATCGGAGACAAGAGATCAGAGATCAGAGGCGGCATTTCTGATCTCTGCATCTCTGATCTGACATTTGATCCCGATCTCTGTATCTCTGATCCCGATCTCTGATCTCTTGTTGTCTTTTGTCTCTTGTCTCTGATCTCTTCTCGTAGCCCACGCTAGCCCATCCCGAGCTAACCAACCCCCCCATTTCGAGTCTAATCGGGCCGGATGGAGATGACGACCGACCTCGCCGTGGTCAGCAGAGCGCGATCCGGCGACCCGGATGCGTTTCGGATGCTGGTCGAGAGTCATTCCAAAGCAGCGTTTCGCGTGGCCTATCGAATGACTGGAAATGAACATGATGCTGACGACGTAGTGCAGGAGACCTTTCTCCGCGCCTACAAACAACTCCAGCACTTCGAGGAGCGCGCGAACTTCGGCACGTGGCTGCACCGCATCGCCGTCAACTGCTCGCTCGATCTGCTTCGTGCACGGAGCAGGGCCGACAAGCACTACGGCGGTGATCCTGAGTCAGCCGAGCTCGCGGGCGCAGCAGGCGCGCGAAGCGAGGCGCAGCAGGATCGCCTGATCCTCTCCGCCGAGTTGCAAACGCACGTGGCCGCGGCGATGGAACGCCTCAGCGCCAGCGAGCGGACCGCGTTCATCCTCCGCCACTTCGAAGGAATGCCGGTCGAGGAGATCGGCAGAACCCTCGGCATCCAGGTCAATGCCGCCAAGCACACGATTTTTCGCGCTGTGCGCAAGCTCCGTGAGTCGCTGGAGCCACTCGTGAGGACGACACCATGCAACACCTGACAGAAGAACAGTTGATCGCGCACCACTACCACGACGGTGACGCCGCGGCCGCCGAGGAGCATCTTGCGGGCTGCGCAGAATGCCGCGCGCAGCTCGAGACGCTGCGCAACGTTCTCGCGCTCATCGATCAACTCCCGATTCCGGAGCGCGGCGAGACGTACGGCGAAGAAGTCTGGACGCGGCTTCGTTGGAAGCTCGGCAGCGAGCGGCGCCGCTCGCGCGTCTGGGCCACGATCAGCGCCATCGCCGCGGCCATTGCTCTCGCCTTCGTGGGCGGCATCCTGTGGCACGCGCGAACGCAGCAACTCCAACAGCCTCAGACCGTCGTCGCGCACAACAACCCACCCGCTGCTGCAGCAGCGCAAACCGCGAGTAACGCATCCGCAGTGTCACGCGACCGCCTTCTCCTCGTCGTCGTCAGCGATCATCTCGACAGCTCCGAGCGGATGCTCCTCGAGCTGTCGAACGCCGACGCAAAACACCCGCTCGACGTCAGCTCGGAAAGCAAACGAGCGGGCGAGCTCGTGGCATCGAATCGAATCTACCGGCAAACGGCCACACGGCGAGGCGAGACGCGTATCGCATCGCTGCTGTCGGACCTCGAGCCGGTCCTGCTCGAGCTGTCGCACGCCGGCTCGACTCTCTCGCCCGACGAGATCGCCGCGCTGCAGAAGCGCATCGACTCGAAGGGCCTCCTCTTCAAAGTGCGCGTCGTCAGCGCACAGGTGAGCGGCCAGCACGGCGCCACCAAAGTTCCGCAGAAAGGAATGGACTCGCTATGAAATCGAAAGTGCTCTTCACGCTCGCCGCCGCACTGCTCGCGCTTGCGCCGGCCGTTCACGCAAATTGGAGCCAGGACTCTTCCATCACCATCATCGCCTCGGACGATCGAGACTCGGACGACGCCGATAAGGACAAGGATCGCGCCGAACGCGCCAAGGACCGTGCTGAACGCGACCGCGATCGTGCCCAGCAGAAGGTGGACATGGAGGAAGACCTCTACGACTCCGCAACCGATCTGCTCGATGAGCACAACTGGCGCGGCGCGGCGTCGAAGTTCCAACAAGTCGCCGAGATGCGCATGACGCACGCCGACGCGGCGCTCTACTGGCTCGCCTACGCACAGGGAAAGATGGGCGCGAGATCCGAAGCGCTATCGACGCTCCTGCAACTCCAGAAGTCGTATCCGAAGTCGAAGTGGGTCGAAGACGGAAAAACGCTCGAAGTCGAGATCCGCCAGTCGGCCGGTCAGCAGATCGAGCCGGAGCATGTCGATGACGAGGAAGTGAAGTTGATGGCCATCAACGGCCTGATGAACAGCGATCCCGAGCGCGCCATCCCGATCCTGGAGGGCATCCTCAACGGCCATCAGCCGGTGAAGCTGAAGGAGCGCGCCTTGTTCGTTCTCAGCCAGTCCGGCTCACCTCGCGCGTTCGAGATCGTCGTCCGCACCGCCAAGAGCGGCCCTCCCGATCTCCGCAACCGCGCCGTCCGCACCCTCGGCATCCTCGGCGGCGAGCGCAGCCGCGGCGTCCTGACCGAGATCTACACATCGACCAACGACATCTCCGTGAAGAAGTCGATTCTGAAGTCGTACATGATCTCCGGCGACCGCACGCGCCTCCTCGCGCTTGCCAAGGGCGAAACCAACACCGAGCTCCGCGCGGATGCCGTCCTGCAACTCGGCGTCATCGGAGCGCGCAACGAACTGGCCGAGCTGTACAACACCGAGCAGGCGATACCGGTCCGCAAGAAGATCCTGCAGGCGATGTTCATCGGAGGCAACTCCGAGAAGCTGGCGGAGATCGCGCGCAACGAAAAAGTGCTCGAGCTCAAAGTCACCGCCATCCGCAACCTCGGCCTCCTCGGCGGCGGCCGCTCCGCCGACCTCCTCCTCTCGCTCTACAACTCCGATCCCCGCCCCGAGGTCCGCAAAGGCGTGATCGAGTCGCTCTTCATCCAGAACAACGGCCACGCCCTGGTGAACCTGGCCCGCACCGAGAAAGACAAAGAGACGCGCAACGAGATCATCCAGAAGCTGTCGGTGATGCGCTCGAAAGAAGCGACGGATTACTTGATGGAGTTTTTGAAGTGAGGGTTGGTCTCGTCGCGAGATCGTTGCTGTCATCCTGAGACTGCCGGAGGACACGAAGTGCCGGAGGACGTCGAAGGACCCCCTGCGCTTTCTGCCTGGTT
>JAXDGW010000017.1:0-52817 GCA_034664845.1 Thermoanaerobaculia bacterium
CGTGCAGTCGGACTGGAGAGTCCGACCTACGTTTTCTCCTGCAGAAGAAAGCCACTGCTAGAATCCCAAACATGCTTTCCCGTGAATACCTCCGCGAACATGCGGACGACTATCGCAACGCACTGAAAAACCGCGGCGCCAGCGTCGACCTCGATCGCTTCCTCGAGCTCGAAGCCGAGCGCCGCCGCTCCATCGCTCAGGTTGAAGCGCTCAAAGCGCAGCGCAACGCAGCAACGCAGGAAATCGCCAACCTCAAGAAAAACAAGCAGGACGCCACCGAGCAGATCGCGGCGATGAAACGCGCCGGCGACGACATCAAGCAGCTCGATGAGCGCCTGGCCGGCATCGAAGCCGATCTCCGCAACGTCGAGCTCTACTTCCCCAACGTCCCGCACGAATCTGCGCCGGTCGGTCCCGACGAAACGCACAACCGCGTCGAGCGCGAATGGGGCGAGAAGCCGTCCTTCCCCTTCACGCCGAAGGCGCATTGGGATATCGGCGAAGCGCTCGGCATCCTCGACTTCGAGCGCGCCACGAAGATCACCGGAGCCCGTTTCTCGATCCTTTCCGGCGCCGGCGCGAAGCTCAATCGCGCCCTGATGAACTTCATGCTCGACGTTCACGAGCAGCAGGGCTACGTCGAAGTCGTCCCTCCCTTCATCGTCAACGCCGACTCCCTCCTAGGTACCGGCCAACTGCCGAAATTCGAGGAAGATCTCTTCAAGCTGACCGATCGCGATTTCTATCTGATCCCGACTGCCGAAGTGCCGGTGACGAACCTGCATCGCGACGAGATCCTCGATGGGGGCACGCTGCCGCGCAACTACACCGCGTATTCACCATGCTTCCGCAGTGAAGCGGGATCGCACGGCAAAGACACGCGCGGCCTCATCCGCCAGCATCAATTCGAGAAAGTCGAGATCGTGAAATTCACGACTCCAGAGACGTCCTGGGCCGAGCACGAAAAGCTCACGGCGGATGCCGAGGCCGTGTTGCAGGCGCTCGGGCTGCACTATCGCGTGATGACCTTGTCGACCGGAGACATGGGCTTCACCGCCGCGAAGACGTACGACATCGAAGTGTGGCTGCCGGGCCAGGAGACCTACCGCGAGATCAGCTCCTGCTCGAACTTCACCGACTTCCAGGCCCGCCGCGCGAACATCAAATACCGCACCGCCGACAAGAAAACCGCCTTCGTCCACACGCTCAACGGTTCCGGCCTCCCCCTCGGCCGCACACTCGTGGCGATCCTCGAGAACTACCAGAATGAGGATGGGTCGGTGAGGGTGCCTTCTGCGCTGGCGCCGTACATGAAGGGTGTGGACGTCATTGGCGCGTAGCTCGTACCTATGCGCAACTGAATGAAGCGAATCGCCTACCATCCCAGCGTCCATCCAGCAAAGCCGTGGTGTGTCTTCGAAACCACTTTTGAGAACGCCGACGCGTCGCGGCTCCCGAAGATTGAGCTCTTCGCCTCGCGCCGAGACGCGCAGGAGTCGTTCCCAGACGCAATTGTCGACGAAGAGTTTGCGTGGGAGTGTGGGTTGCGCGTCGAATCAAGCGAGGAGCATTGATGCGCGCGCTAGCCACAATCGTTTGAGCACCGGAACGCCGCCAAGCCAGCCGGCGGGACGCCAGCGCTCCCGAGCACAAGTAGAATCGCGGCATGAAACAATTCGCCGCTGCGCTCATTCTGCTCGCCGCCTGCACGACGACCCCAACGCCGCCTCCACAGAAACCGAATGTGGCTCCTGTGCCGGTTGCCACCGAGAAGAGCACCATCGAATCAAAGACCGCGAAGCTCCAGAAGTTCGATGGTTTCGTCCCGCTCTTCTGGGACGCCGAGAACGGCAAGCTGTTCATGCAGATCTCGCGGTTCAACGAGGAGTTGCTCTATCAGGTCTCGTTGCCTGCCGGCGTCGGGTCGAATCCGATCGGGCTTGATCGCGGCCTCCTCGGCCAGACGCAGATCGTCACCTTCGAGCGCATCGGGCCGAAGGTGATGATGACGGCGACGAACACGCGCTTCCGCGCGCTCAGCAACGATGACGCGGAGCGGCGTGCCGTGGCCGACTCGTTCGCGCGGTCGGTTCTCTGGTCGTTCAAAGTCGAGGCGGGCGATGCGACCTCCGTCGTCGTCGATGCCACCGACTTTTTTCTCAGCGATCAGCAGGGCGTCACGCGCTCGCTGCGCAACACGCAGCAGGGGAACTATTCGCTCGACAAGAACCGCAGCGCGATCTACCTGGCGCGCACGAAAGCATTTCCGCGCAACACCGAGGTCGAGGCGGTGCTGACGTTTCAAACGGGAGAGAGGCCGGGGAACTACGTCAGCGGCGTCACGCCGATTCCCGACACACTCACCGTGCGCGAGCATCACTCGCTCGTGGCGCTGCCGCCGCCGGGGTACACGCCGCGCCGCGCCGATCCGCGCGTCGGCGTTTTCAGCGTCGACTTTTTCGATTACGCCAGCCCGTTCACCGGACCGATCGAGAAGCAGTGGATCGCACGGCATCGGCTCGTGAAGAAAGATCCCAGCGCCGCGCTCTCCGAGCCGGTCGAGCCGATCGTCTACTACATCGATCCCGGCGCGCCCGAGCCGATCCGCAGCGCGTTGCTGGAAGGCGTTTCGTGGTGGAGCGCAGCCTTCGAGGCGGCCGGTTTCAAGAATGCGTTTCAGGTGAAAGTGCTGCCCCTCGACGCCGACCCGATGGACCTTCGCTACAACATGATCAACTGGGTTCATCGCGCGCAACGCGGCTGGTCGTATGGCGCGGCGGTCATTGATCCCCGCACCGGCGAGATCATCAAGGGCAACGTCACGCTCGGCTCGCTGCGCATCCGGCAGGACGTGATGCTCGCCGAGGGACTGATCCCGCAGTTCGACGAGCTGCATGACAAGGCGCTGTCCGATCTCGATCCCACCACATCGCCGTCGATGATGGCTCTCGCGCGCATCCGCCAGCTCGCCGCGCACGAGACCGGCCACACGCTCGGCCTCGATCACAACATGGCCGCCTCCAGCTACGGCCGCGCGTCGGTGATGGACTATCCGTCGCCGTACGTGAAGATCACCGACGGAAAGCTCGACCTGTCGGAGGCCTACACCAAAGGCATCGGTTCGTGCGACAAGTGGGTGATCCGTTATGCCTACGCGCAGTTTGCGCCGGGGAGCGAAGAGCAGGAGCTCGACCGCATCGTCCGCGAGGCGCCGCTCTTCATCACCGATCCCGAGTCGCGTCCGGTCAGCGCCGCGCATCCCGACGCGTCGGTGTGGGACGCGCCTGGGAACAACGTGGCCATGCTGCGCCACGAGATCGAAGTGCGCCGCATCGCCCTCTCGCAATTCGGCCTGCGCAACATTCCGATGGGAACGCCGCTGGCGCAGCTCGAAGAGATGCTCGTCCCGCTTTTTCTTCATCATCGTTATCAGCTCGAAGGGGCGGCGAAGTCGATCGGCGGACTCGATTACCGCTACAGCGTGAAAGAGGAGGGCGGACTCGTACCGACGCCAACGCGACGCATCGTCCCCGCTGCTGCGCAACGCGACGCGCTAACCGTCGTTCTCTCCACACTCGATCCGGCGTTCCTCGAGATCCCGCCGCGCATCCTGGCGCTGATTCCGCCGCGCGGAAATGTCGATGTCACCAGCAACACGGAACTCTTCGACCATCGCACGACTCCCGCCTTCGATCCGGTCAGCGCGGCGATGGCGTCGGCCGACATCACGCTTGCGGCGCTTTTCGATGCGCGCCGCGCGGCGCGGCTGGCGCAGTTCCACGCGGAGGATTCGGCCAATCCCGATTTCAACGAAGTCGTGAATGGTGTGATCAGTGCCGTGACCCATCGCGAGAACGGCTACCGCGGTTCGATCACACGCGCCACCGCACGCCTTGCGGCGACGCGTCTCATGAACCTTGCTGCGAACGCCGACGCCGATCCGCAGGTACGTGCCGAAGCGAGCGAGGGGCTCCGGCGGCTCGCATCAAAGCTCAGCGATGCCGGCATCCGCGACGAGGCCGAGCTGGCGCATCGCCACGCCATGCGCGAAGACATCGAGCGCTTCCTGGCCCGACCGGATCAGCCCCGTGCGGTGCCTAAGTTGCCCGAGGTGCCGCCGGGGCCGCCGATCGGGGATTGAGTTGTTTCAGATTAAGTTTCACGCAAAGCCGCGAAGACGCGAAGGTGTGAAATTCGCGCCTTCGCGTCTTTCGCGTGATCAAGAATCCTTCCGCTCTTCTTCGCCCAGCTCGAACAGATCAGTCGCCATGATCGGCTCGTCGGTCATCCGCCGGCAGGCGGCGACGATCGCGGCGATACAGCGGCGAGTCGGTTCCATCCGCCCCATCCGCACCCGCAAAAGGTGCTGGCGGCTGTACCCAGACTCGCGGGCCAAGTGGGCCGGTTTGATCCGGCGGCTCTTCAGGAACTGCTCTAGTCGTGTCGCCATGTGCAATATAGTGCATCTTAATCCTCGGCATGATGGGTGTCAATCGGTAAAGGCGGAGCACTCCTAGATGAATTGCTTACATCACCCGAACCTAGTAACGTATAAGTTACTAGCTGGCACCCATGCTCGGAGATACGGTACGCGCCGCCCGGTTGGAGCGAGGCCTCACGCAGGCCCGGCTGGCGAAGCTTGCCGGTGTTAGCCGCCGCCATCTCGCGGCACTCGAGAAAGGCGCCAACGTCTCGGTCAACGTTCTCCGCAAAGTCGCCTCGGTGCTCCAACTGGCCGAGATCAGTCTCGGAGAAGTGACTGTCAAGACCGCCAAATCGTCGACGACCTCGGTCAACATGCCGGTGCTGGCGGAAACGATCCGCGAGGCGCACGCCGATACGCTTCGGGTCCAGGCCCATCTCGCCCACGCCGGATCGATTCTCGGCGAGGGCGAGGAGGCCACTTTACCAGTGGGCGTCATGCGCTTCCCGAAGATGCAACCGCTGCGGATCGATGGCCGGAAACGGCGCCGCGCGGGAGCCGCAGTCGCGGACGGCACGAGCGAATCGCGCGTTCCGGTCGTTGGCGAGATCCGGCAGGGAGAGGCGGTCGTGGAGCTGTCCGGCGAGAGCGCGCCGCTTCCGTCCTCGCTGGTCGAGCCGGCCGAGCGAGTCTTCCGCGCACGCGGCGACCGGTTGAAAGCTGTAGGAATCGAAGACGGTGATCTCCTCATCGTCGAGCTTCGCCAGACCGGCCGCGCCTCCTCGGGCGAGCTCGTGATCGTGAAAGCAGGCGAGCTGCTCTACATCGGACACTGGTGGCAGAAGCACGGCCGCAAAGCGATCATGACCGACGGCCTCTCGGAGGTGACGACCGGCGGAGCGTCGTCGAAGAGCGCGCTGAAGGTGATGGCCGCGATCAACGCGATCGTGCGTTTGCGGTAGCGGGGTCGCGCGGGTGTCGAGGTCGCGCGGGAGTTGCTGAGTTGCTTGGTTGCAGGGTTGCTCGGTTGTCGAGTTGCCAAGTTGCCTCGTGTGGTGTTTCTTCTTGGCAACCCAGCAACCCAGCAACCCAGCAACCCAGCAACCCGAACCCGCGAAACCGCGCGACCTCAAACCCCGCAACCGCGAATACTTGGCACCGTTCGTTCACGTCACGCTTCCGGCGACTTTGAATACGATCGCTCGCCGAAAACTTTGGACCCCAAATGGAGGAACTATGCGTCGTGCTCTTCTCCTGATTTCTCTCGCAATACTGGCTGTGAATCAAATGGGCTGCGGATCGTCGCAGACTGCAACTCCGGCCGCGGCTGCACCGATGGCGCCGGCCTACTTCGCGCCGCACGGCTTTGATCTGAATGCCATGGACCCGAGCGTGAAGGCGTGCGATGACTTTTATCGTTTCGCCGTCGGCAAGTGGAGAGACACCCATCCGCTTCCTGCCCAGTACTCGCGCTACGGACGGTTCGAAGAACTGTCTGAGCGCAACCGCGACGTGCTGCACCAGATCGTGGATCAGGATGCGGCGCTGGCCACCGCGGCGCCGGGCAGCGCCGAGCAGAAGGTCGGCGATTTCTACGCTTCCTGCATGGATGAAACGGCGATCGAGGCCGCCGGCGTCACGCCGATCCAGCCGGAGCTCGATCGCATCAACGCCATCACCGACCGCGCTTCCCTTCTTGCCGAGCTCAATCGCCTGCACACCGCCGGCTTTGCGCCGTTGTTTCGCGTCGGCGGCACGAACGACCAGAAGAACAGCAAGATGATCATCGCGGCGCTCGGCACCGGCTCGCTCGGCTTGCCCGATCGCGACTATTACCTGCGCGACGACGAGCGCTTCAAGACCATCCGCGGCCAATACGTCGATCACGTCACCAAGATGCTGACGCTGGCCGGCGAGAGTGGCGATCAGGCCAACTCCGACGCGAAGCGCATTCTCGATCTGGAAGCGAAGCTCGCCGCGTCGCAGTTGACGCGCGTCGAGCAGCGCGTGCCGGAGAACACGTATCACCCGACCGCCGTTACGGAGCTGGTCTCGATGGCGCCTGCCGTCGATTGGCCCAACTACCTCCACAACCTCGGCGTCGACGCGACGACTCTCAACGTCTCGCAGCCGAAGTACATCCAGACCGTCAGCCGGCTTCTCAATGACGTTCCGCTGGAAGACTGGAAAGCGCTGTTGCGCTGGCAGGTCGTCGACGGCGCCGCCTCGACACTTTCGAAAGCGTTCGTCGATGAGGACTTCAATTTCAGCGGCCGCATCCTCTCCGGCACGAAGGAGCAGCAGGAGCGTTGGAAGCGCTGCGTGCGCTCGGCCGACGCCAACATTGGACAGCTTCTCGGCCAGGAGTACATCCGGCGCAACTTCACGCCCGAGGCGAAGGCGAAGATGAACTCGCTGATCGATAACCTGATCGGCGCACTGCGCGAGGACATCCCCACCCTCTCGTGGATGGGACCGGAGACGAAAGCCGCAGCGCTGGGGAAGCTCAACGCCTTCCAGCGGCGCATCGGATATCCCGACAAATGGCGCGACTACTCCGCCCTGACGATTGATCGAGGATCGTATGCCGGCAATGTGCGGGCCTCGCGGGCCTGGTCGTATCACCACAACATCGAGCGCATCGGCCATCCCGACGATCCGAGCGAATGGGGCGGCTTCACGCCTCCGACGGTGAACGCCAGCTACAACCCGCCGCAGAACAACATCACGTTCCCAGCCGGTATCCTGCAGCCGCCGTTCTTCGATCCGAATGCTGATGATGCCTACAACTACGGCGGCATCGGCACAGTCATCGGCCATGAGATGACGCATGGTTTCGACGATCAGGGCGCCAAGTACGACTCGCAGGGAAATCTTCGCAACTGGTTCACGCCCGAGGATCTGAAAAACTTCCAGGCGCGAACGGATTGCGTGGCGAATGAGTACAGCGAGTTCAACGTGGCGCCGGGAATCAACATCAACGGCAAGCTCGTCAACGGCGAATCGGTCGCCGACCTCGGCGGCGCCACGATCGCGTTGCGCGCCTACGAGAAGTCGCTCGAAGGGAAGCAGCGCAAGACGATCGACGGCTTCTCTCCCGAGCAGCGTTTCTTCCTCGGCTTCGCCCAGGTGTGGGGCGAGAACATGGCCGCGCAGGAAGCAACGCGCCGCGCGCTGACCGACCCGCACGCGCAGGGCCCCTTCCGCGTCAACGGCACCGTGCAGAACATGCCGGAGTTCTGGAAGGCGTATCACTGCAACGACAGCGACAAGATGGTGCGGGAGGCGTCGAAGCGCTGTTCGATCTGGTAACGGCTTAAAACCATTCACCACGGAGACGCGGAGAGCACAGAGGTCTCAGTGCACTCTGCGTCTCTGTGGTCGAAATGGTTTTAGAGCTCCGCGACCGCCGCCCGAATGTCCTCCATGCACATCTCCATTCGCTCGCGATGCGTGCGGAGTGAGACCACGCAGATGCGGATGACGAAGTGGCCGCCCGCGACCGCGCCCGTGAGCATGACGCGCTGGCGCTTGTTGATGCGGGCGATGAGATCGCGGTTGAGCGTGTCGAGCGCGGCATCGTCAAGCCCGGGTTGCACGAGACGGAACGCGATGATGCTGAGCTGCGGCTCGGCGACGATCTCGATGCCTTCGATCGTGTGCAACTCCGCGGCGGCCCATGCGGCCAGGTCGAGCTTTTCCTCGAGCTGCTGGCGGAACGGCTCGATGCCGAAGAGTTTCAGCGGGAGCCAGACGCGAAGGCCGCGAAAGTCGCGAGAGAGCTCGGGTGAAAGCTCGCAGAAATCGATGAGCTCTGCGCTCTCCTGGTACTGAGGAAGATAGTCGGCGTGCATGCTGAACGCGCGCCGTAGCGTCGCGGCGTCGCGGACGACCAAAGCGCCGGTACCGAACGGCAGGAACAGAGTCTTGTGCGGATCGAGGATGACGGAGTCGGCCTGATCGATGCCGCGCATGGCGGTGCGTCCGCGCTCGGTCAGGAGAAAGAACGCGCCGTATGCGCCGTCCACGTGAAACCAGAGCGAATTTCTATCTGCCAATTCAGCCAGTGCAGTCAAATCATCGACTGCGCCTGTTGCCGTCGTCCCTGCGCTGCCGCAGATCATGAACGGGTTGAGGCCATCGGCGCGATCGCGCGCGATTGCATCGGCGAGCAGATCGACCCGAACGCGAAACATCGCATCGCTCGGAATCTCGCGGATGTTCGCGGCGGGGAAGCCGGCCAGAATCGCGGCCTTCTGAAACGCGTGGTGCGTTTGATCGCCGCAGTAGAGCGTGGCGCGGAGGAAGTCGTCGCCGAGGAGGGCGCGGCGGGCGGCAATGATGGCGGTGAGATTGGCGAGCGAGCCGCCGCTGGTCAGTACGCCGCCGCTGCCGGCGCCGTAGCCGATGATCTCGCAGAACCAGCGGACCACATTCGCTTCGAGCTGAGCGAGCAGGGGAGCGGCAGCGCAGACGCCGACGTAGCGATTCACCGCGTCGGCGATCAGATCGGCGACCGCCGCGTGGAAGATGCCGCCGCCCGGGATGAAGGCGAGATAGCCGGGACCGGCGGCATTGAATGAGCGC
Organism: Thermoanaerobaculia bacterium; assembly: GCA_034664845.1. Taxonomy (GTDB): domain Bacteria; phylum Acidobacteriota; class Thermoanaerobaculia; order Gp7-AA8; family Gp7-AA8; genus JADGNZ01. The sequence goes on from JAXDGW010000017.1 coordinate 9,011, forward strand.
GGGATCGCCTCGTTGAAGAGAAAGTCGAGGAGCTGCGCGTACGAAGCCGGCTGCTGCGGAAGCGATTCGATCAGCGTCCGAGCGCGATCGGTCGCGCCCTCCACATTCGAAGCCGGTTGGGAAGGCAGCGACACGATGTGGGCGACGATGCGCTCCATGGCGTCGGCGACGAGGCGGTGCATTTCGGCGGCGTCAGGTTCGAGCGGGTAGGTGGTCATCGGCCGCGATTCTAGTGGTTCGTTTGGCGCAGCCGGCACGGAGAAACGGTTTCACGCGGAGGCGCGGAGATCACGAGGTTTCTCTGCGTCCTCCGCGTCTCGGCGTGAAACGCTTTCCGGTAAAACACTTTGGTTACGTGCGTGATCCAGCTCACTTTTGCAACTCCGGCCCTGTAGAATTCTTTGAATCTCGGAGGATTGGCTCATGCGCACGCGAATTCTGATCACGTTTCTTCTCCTCGGTACCGCTGCGACGCTTTCGGCCAAGGAAGTCTGGCTGAGCATCGGCGGGACGACGGCCAACGGGAGTTTCAAGACCGACGCGCGCATCTTCAATCCATCGACGACGAAAGACATCCAGATTCAGGCCTACTACCTGCCGGTCGGCAACGCCGACAACAGCGGCGTGCAGCCGATCTCGGTAACGGTTCCGAAGAGAAAGATGCTGGTCTACAACGACGTCGTCACGTCGCTCTTTCACAGCAGCGGACTCGGCGCGATCCGCCTGAAGTCCGACGACGACTTCATCGCCACACAACGCATCTACGCAGTCGATCCCAAAGGCAGCCTCGGCCAGTTCGTCGGCGGTGTGGATTCTTCGGCCGCCAAAGCAAAGGGCGTCATCATTCAGCTATCCGCCAGTCCCTCCGCGTTTCGCACGAACGTCGGCGCCGCGAATCCGAACGCCGTGACCGCCAACGTGACGTGGCACCTGTACGACAAGAACAACGCCATCGTCGGTACGGCGTTCGTCGTGGCGATGCCGCCGTATGCCGTCATCTCGCCGAGTGGTCTGGCCGGATACGCGGTCGGAGGCGGAGGCGCCGATCTGACCGACGCGTGGCTCAGCTACACCTCCGACCAGCCCATCGTCGCGTACGGCTCCGTCATCGACAACGGCACGACCGATCCAACCTACATCCCGGCGTCGGAAGACACAGGCGTCGCCACGACGACGCCGCCGGCAGGGAAAGTATTTGTGGTGACCGAGCACGGCGGACCAAGCTCGAGCTCCGGCATCGACGTCACGCCGCCCATCACCGGCAACCTGCTTCAGCCCGGCGAAACGGTCACCTTCCAAATCACCGCCCGCGACGCCACACACGGATTCCAGTTGCTCGATCCGAATGGAACGGTCCTCCTCAATCTCGTGATCAACCCGGGAGAAGCCGCCGTCGAAAAGACGGTCACGCTGAGTGCCGAGGGAACCTACGCGTACTACTGCACGATCACGACGTGCAGCCCAGGCCACCTGACCATGAGCGGCACGTTCAACGTTGGGAAGCCGAGCACGTATCCGCCGGGATATTGAGTTTGCGGTTGCGGGGTCGCGCGGTTTTCGGGGTCGCGCCCGGCGCTGTCATTCCGAGAGGGCGGGGTGGTGGGTGGGCGAGGAATCCCCTCCCTACGCAGCGGGAAAACCCGGCAACGCATTGCTTCGGCGGTCGTGATCTCGCGACGAACGTGCCTCATCAAGAACGCGAGGCACGACCGAGTCGCGCTTCGTGGGCGGGGGGTTCCTCGCCCTCCCACCGCCCCGCCCTCTCGGAATGACAGCGCTGGGGGTTGCGCGTCTCGCGAACACGAACCGCAAATTTCTGCTACTCTCTGCAATTGCAGATAAGTACGCGGCGGGTGTGATGGAAGTTCTGCAATTTGCCAGGAGCAGACGGGGTGGGGAGCTGATCGGGATCGTGATCCTGGCGGCCGGTATTTGCCTTGCTCTGGCGCTTCTCACCTACCACGCCGACGACTCCTCCGCGTTCTACACCTCCACCAACAGCACCGTCGCCAACTGGATCGGATACTACGGCGCCACCGTCGCCTGGATCTGTGTCGGCTTCTTCGGTTTCGCCTCGCTCCTCTTTCCCGGCGCGCTTCTGCTTGTCGGTTGGAATCGCTTCTGGGTGAAAGAGATCGAGTACCTGCAGACGAAGGCGATCGGCTTCGTCATTCTCGTCGCGGCCATGCCGCCGCTCTGCGATCTCGCCCTCGGCAAAGTCTGGGTGCGCGGCGCGCAGATTCCGTCCGGCGGTTATCTGGGACAGGAGCTCAACCGCGTGGCGTCGGCGAAACTCAACGGCAGCGGCGCCGCCATCATCCTCATCACGGCGATGCTGGTCGGGCTGCTGCTGGCGACGCGCATCAGCCTTGCCGCCATCTTCGTCGCCATCCACCACAAGCTCCTCGGAATCGGCCGCGCCTTCTCGTTGCAATGGGCGCGCTTCACGGAGCGGCGGCGCAAGGACAAGATGAAGACCGCGCTCGTGCGCAAGCATCTCGAGAAAGACGGGCCGGGATTGCGGCTCGTGGCCAGAGATGAGATGTCCGGATCGGAGCCCACCACCGGTCCGATCGTGCGCGAAGTCCGAGGAGCAGGCAGATTCCAGATCCGAAAGGTGACGAAGGCCGATCTGCGAAAAGCGGCGGAAGAGTTATCGAAGCAGGCATCACACGACCCGTCGCAGTTGTGGACCGAAGTGCCGCAGCAGATCGAGAACCCGCAGCTCTCGCGGCCGGTCGCAGTCGAGGACGATGGCGAATTCGAAGATCCGCTCTACCTTGACGATCCGCCCGCCGTTCGCCCGCCGCGGCCGAAGCCGCAGATGGCCAAGCCGGTGCAGCGCAAGTTGAAAGAAGTGCCGCAGAAACGCGACACGCGGCTCACCCACGATCTTCTTCCCCCTGTCGATCTGCTGACCGAGGGGCCGAAGCAGGACACGATCAACGACGATGTGCATAAAAAGTTCCTCGACATCGGACGCCTCATCGAAGACCGCTGTAAAGAATTCTCGGTCGAAGGCGAAGTAACCGCCTACCACCCGGGACCGGTCGTAACGACGTTCGAGTTCAAGCCGTCCGCCGGTGTGAAGTACGCCAAAGTCGTCAACCTCGGCGACGACCTCGCGCTCGCGCTCAAGGCGGAATCGATCCGCATCGAGCGCATCAGCGGCTCGTCGACAGTCGGCATCGAGGTGCCAAACAAGAAGCGCGAGCTCATCACGCTGCGCGACATCATCGACACCGACGCCTTCACCCAGCAGTCGTCGCTCCTCACGCTGGCCCTCGGCAAAGACATTCACGGCGAGGCCATCGTCACCGACCTCGCGCGCATGCCGCATCTGCTCGTGGCCGGCGCGACGGGAGCCGGAAAGTCGGTCGGGCTCAACTCGATGATCGTCTCGCTGCTCTACAAGGCGCTGCCGAAACAGCTTCGCATGCTGATGATCGATCCGAAGATGGTCGAGCTGAAGATGTACGAGGACATCCCGCACCTTCTCCATCCCATCGTCACCGACCCGAAGCTCGCCTCGAACGCGCTGATCTGGGCCGTGAACGAGATGGAGAATCGTTACCGCTGCCTGGCCGAGTGCGGCGTGCGCAACATCGATCAGTACAACGCGCTGCTCAAAGACCTCGACGGTTATCGCCGCGCCATGAAGCTGCCGGAAGGGGAGCCGGTCAAGGTTCCCGAGCCGCTCGTCTACATCGTCATCATCATCGACGAGTTCGCTGACCTGATGATGGTGGCGTCGAAGGACGTCGAAGACTCGGTGACGCGGCTGGCGCAGAAGGCGCGCGCGGTCGGCATTCACCTGATCATCGCCACGCAGCGGCCGTCGGTCGACGTCATCACCGGCGTGATCAAAGCGAACTTTCCGTCGCGCATCAGCTACCAGGTTGCCTCGAAGATCGACTCGCGCACGATCCTCGACGCCCAGGGCGCCGAAAAACTCCTCGGCAACGGCGACATGCTCTTTCTCCCGCCCGGCACCGCGCGCGTCCGCCGCATCCACGGCGCGTACGTATCGGAAAAAGAGATCGTCAAGATCGTCGACTTCGTGAAAGCGAACCAGGGCGAGCCGCAGTTCCTCGAAGAGATCACGAAGATGTCTGAGGAGAAAGGCGGCGCCGACGGCATCGAGTATCTCGATGACGCAAAGTACGAGGACGCCGTTCGCGTGGTCCTTTCGACGGGCCAGGCCAGCGCCTCGTACATCCAGCGCCGTCTCAAACTCGGCTACTCCCGCGCCGCGAGATTGATCGAGATCATGGAAGCGAACGGCGTCGTCGGTCCCTCGCAAGGCTCGAAGCCGCGCGAGATCCTGGTGCGGGCTGATGACTACCCACCGGCTAGTGGGCAGACGATCTAAAAGCTTTCCACCACAGAGACGCGGAGAGCACAGAGTTACAAGCTTTTCTCTGTGTGCTCTGCGTCTCTGTGGTTAAGGATTTTTGGATCCCCGATGACCGAAAAGAAAAAGACCCGAGGCCGCCCGCGCCGCGCCGAAGCCGATGAGGAAATCCTCGAGGCCGCGCTGGCGCTCCTGCGCGAAGGCGGCTACCGCGCGCTGAGTCTCGACGAGGTCGCGCGCCGCGCGGGCACCGCGAAGTCATCCATCTATCGGCGCTGGCCTTCGAAGGCAGCGCTCGCAGCCGAGATCATCCGCCGCGAGGTGCCGCCACTGTCCGATGCTGATCGCGAAGAAGCGGCGCGCGCGTTCGACGTTCTGCTCAACGGTCCATTCGGCGGCGTCGCTGCCTCACTCATCGGCGAAGCGCAGGAAAGCGATGAGACGCGCGCCATCGTCGTCGCGCTGATCGAGCCGTACCGCGGCGGTTTTGCGGACGATGCGGCTGCCGCCAATCTTCTCGGCGGCAGCCTGTTTCGCCGTCTGCTCGGATCATGATGTGCGCGGCGATCTCTTCGCGATCGGGCGTGGCAATACGAAGCGACGTGGATGTATCGTGATGACTACGAGCGCAGCCGCAGAATCGCGGATATCGCCACAGCGAGCGCGAGCAACGCCAGAAACAGCGGAGAGAGCGACGGAATTGCCTGGGGATCGGCACCGACGATGACGATGCCGGAGATGCCTCCGGTTCCGGGATCGAACGGCCCTACAACAATTGCGTCGTTCTGAAGGTCGAACTTCGCGATTCCTGGGCCGCTATTGATCCAGATGAAGTTGGGGGACAGGTCGCGAGCATATGCAATCCCAGAAGTGGCATAGTGACGAAGTACTGTACCATCCTGCTGAATCCGATACATTCCGCGCTGGACCGTGCTCGCCAGAAGGGTGCCGTCGGAGAGTGCGACGAGTGTGACGCCGGAACCCGTGAGTGGAGTTTGCAAGGGAGTCAGCATCGTGTTGCTGCAAACGTTAAACCTGCCAATCTGACCGATGGAGTTTGTGAAGTGATAAAGGGTGCATTGATCGTTACCGAGATCGGCCCATTGTGACGAGCTGGTCCCAAGGGAGGTCACGCCCTGTTGACTCCCCTGGCTGTTGAACTTCAGGAAATATCCGTCGCCACTGGTAGCAAACAGATTACCGGAATGATCGAAGGCCAGAGTTTTCATGATGCGCGTAGGAGGTGCAGTAAGCGGCGTAAGCATGCTGCCGTCGCTCGCAAATCGGTAGACGACACTTCCTCCCGCCACGTGAAGAATGCCGGACGGGCTGAACTTGAGGTCGGTGGGGGAGGCAAAGTCCATGTTGTACAGCTCCTGGATGAGCGTACCGTCTGGCCCATATTGGCGAATCGAGGACTTCCAGAAGATCAGGGGATCTCCTATGTCAATGCTACTAACAATGATGTCGCCGGCGTGGAATGCCGCGATGGCGTCCGCTGCGCTCCACAGGAATAACACAATGGAGACCAGAACGATCGTTCTCCGCGTCATTGCACACCATCGCGGAGATCGTTGATGTGGGCGGCCTTTACCACGATGCCAGTGTCGGTATACGTGGCGGCACTCAGCCCCAAAGATGTTCGCGCTTGATTGAGTGCCGAACGAAGCTCCGATATGTGGGCCGCGCGAATCAGGAAACCGCTGGCCAATCCCGGATCGGTGAACGGAAACGGTGTAGTGAAGCCCGCCGCCATGCGCACGGAATTGATCACGGTACGCAGTTCGGTGATATCAACCGCTGCGATGGTGTCTCCCGCAGCGACGTGATTGGCAGCGCCCGCGTGCGTGTACTGGCTCGTAGTGGCGAGATCGGGCGCCGACCATGCGGACGCGAACGGTGGCCGAGTTGCGCGCACCTGATAGATATAGGCCGTGTTGGGTGTGAGCAGTGCGCCGCCATCCGTCAAGCTGTCAAACGAAGTGCCCGTTACATGGCGAGGTGTGCCATACACACTCTCACCGCTCAGTCCACTCTTCCGGCGGACGTCGTAGCCCGTGGGCGCCCCGCTGACTGCTGTCCACGAAAACGTGATTCTGGTCGATGAGGTGGTATCAAGAGGGCTGATCATGGGAGTACCGACGGGAAGAGAGGTTGAACCAGTATCGTAGGCATTGTACGCCACGAGTGCGAAGTTCTGTGCCGCATTGGCCATGCCGCTCGCGTTCTCGATGAACACCGTAAATGTCGTTGTGCCGGCAGGAGCGACAAAGCGGGCAATTTCAACGTTGTTGAGAAGGTCGAAAGGGAGGTTTCCGTTGTTGCAACCCTGATCGAGCGATACTTCTCCCACCGCAGTGTCCACGATGGTTAACCGGTTGCCGACATAACGTTTGCTACACGGACTGCCGAGATCAATACGCAGATTCAGATCATTGACCAACGGCGTCGTGGTTGTTGTCTGTTCCGGATGCGCTGGATCGACAAGCCAGGGCGGATCGGACCAGACGAGTGCAATCTTCACCGGCAGTGTCGGATCATGGATCGTAAGCGTCTTCGACCACGGCTGCGTAGGCAGGAGAGGAGACGTCTCGTTGACGAAGTACCGGAGGGGGTATGGCGAGAGGACATCTTCCAGGCTGATCCTTCCGAACCCCTGCTGGTCGTTCGGAAAGGCGCCGATCTCTTGCACATTCGTCCGCCAATACTGAGGGGTCGCCTCGGCGTCATAGTGCAGAATGGTTTCCGTTCCCCCGGCCATACTGCGTGCGCCGGCGATGAGCATTGCTTTGGTGAGTGCAGGACTGGACGAGGTGGGATCGCAGCGCCCGGGCGAAGTATCGCCTTGACAGCCAGGATGAATGAATTCCTCATAGAAACGGCGCGCCAGAAACCGCCGCGCCCGCTGCGACCGGGGCGGCGAAGCTTGTGCCACCGCCAGCGATGTACGGGTTCGGCTCCGTGGGTATGGGCAGCGGAGGACTATGAGTCTGGCTGCATTGAAGGGCACCGGCGCCAAGCTCATTTTCTGCCACCGATCGTGTGGAGACAATGTTTTCGCCCGGCGCAAAGAGATCGGGCTTATACCAACCGTGCCTGCCTGTTCCACGCATTGAATTCGCGGCGATGTTTTCTAAGCTGGTCTGTCCGCAATAGTGACACGCCCACTGTTCACCGGCACTTCGGGGTACCTCAGAGGAACCGACGGAAATCACGTTCTTTGCCGTGGCGGGAGGAAGCGTCAACGAGAGTGTGCTGGCGCACGGATTTCCAGGGCTAACCTGATTGGTCTGATTGCCGGCGGATACCGTGAGTACCATCGGCTCTTTCGTGGCACCGGCGTTGTCGGCGTCCAGGACCGAGTGGTCGAATTGCTGTGAGAGGACGGAATAGACGCCGCCGTAACAGTCTGGCTGAACAGGGTTGTGGTAGTAGTTGTTGAAGGAGTGGTTCTGAACTCTCACGGTGTCGCCGATATCCAGGGGATGGTTAGCCGCATCAGCCGCGGAAGAGCTGATCCGCGTGTAGGTGTCGCCAGGAATTCCGGGGAAGATCTTGGTCACATAGATGCCTGCACTCGGAGCAATGCCAATCCCATAAAAAAAGCCGGCTGGATCCTTATCGCTGGCGGTCGCGGTGGCCGGATCGCCAGCGGCGATTCCCGCGATCATCGTGCCATGAGAGGTCGTTCCGGCAGGATTTGGGGGATCGGTAACGGTATCGAGATTCGAGCCAAAGCGAACTCTTGACCGCTGCAGCGCCGGATTGTGTCGTCCCTCGTCCGTTCCATCGTCGACGCCCCTATCCGCTACACCCAGCCAGAAATGATCATCCTGCAAGTGCGTGCAGAATGGGCAGATGCCCTCGAGCCAGCTCTTGTAGCTACCGGGATTCGCCGGCATCCGCGCCTCCGGTCCACCGCTGACGTTCCTCGTGAGCGATAGGGCAACTCGTTCATCGGAGGGCTGCACGATCGGTGCTTCGACCACACAGAACACTAACGGGCTTGCCACGATATCGGCGAGATCGCGTGCATCGAATGACGCCTGCAGGTCGAGTTGGCCCGCCGAAGCGCGTCGCGTGTTGGCTTTACCCGTGGCGCGGGCACTCAGGGAGTCGATGAATGCGTCCACGCCGGGAGCGTCGATGAGTTGCACGATGAAATCGCGAATATCGCTCCCCTTGCCCGGCTCCGGATGAACCTTCAATCCCACATGCAGCATGTCTACCAGTTGGACGAATGGCAGCTTTTGAGCGCTGTTCGTCGCTTCCGGCGTGGCGCCGACGATGTAGGCGTTGTAGGGGATGTACTGGACGAGTTTCACGCCGAGGGATTGGACTTCCTTTTCCCACTCCGCCTTGATCGGTCCGGCGAATTGCAGGACATAGGCGCCCCATTCGCCCTTCTTGTATGGCGCGCTGCGTTGCAGTCCGGGAAGCGATCCTTCCACTCCTCGCCGGGCATCGATAGTTCCCTCGGGGAGGAAGATCTTGTCGAAGTCGTCGCGAGGACGGATCTCTACACGGAGTTGTGCCGCCCGGTCGGAAAGGCTCGTTAGCGAGTTGGTGAGGAAGTAGGCGACGGTTTGCGTCTCGTACTCCTGCACGATCTCACCGCCCCCTTTCTGGATGACCTCCGCGGCCGCGCTGGCGTTCGGCAACATCATCAGGTTCTTGCTGATGACGACCTTCGTATGTCCCTCGCGTGCGCTGAATGCAGCGAGCGGGCTGGCGGCTCCGGCCACGATGGACATGGCGAGAAGGAAATGACGTCGAGATAGGGAACTGATAAGAGTCATTCACGCGACCCGGAGCGAAATCGAATGATGGGATCTGACTAGGAGTGTCGTCGGGAGCGCAAATCCCTACCCTAATGCAGAAGTATTAGAGACGCGCCTGGGCTTAGCAACCGGGCCGGCCTGGCTGCGTTCAGCGGCGTGAGCTCCACACGTCGCGTCATGCGTGTGCAGAATATTTCTCATATCCGGTGGTAGCAATGGCGCCGTATACGTCACGCTAGGAGTGAGGGTGCCCTCCTGAAAAACTGCGTCCGGCGCGTCGCCGGGCTGACACCCAGGAGGGATTATGCGTCGTGTTTCCAAAGCTCTAGCCACTGCTTCGCTCGTCGTTGCGCTCACTGCGTCGAATGTCTATGCCGTTCCGGCGAACGATTCCCGGCCGTCCGTCTTCACGAAAATCGTCAAGATCATCCGGCATGTCATTGGGCTGGACCTCGGTGACATGTCGTTGCCGCATCCGTGAGCAACGACTAATTCGCTACGCCGCAGACTTCGTCGCGCAGACTTTCGACAAAGGCGTGGACGGTGCGCACGGTTTCCGCCGTCGCGCCGTCTGCGTCGATGTCGTCACGAAGGCGAATGACCGCTGCAATGGCGCGTTCGTCCAGTCTCGCCGCGGTGAATTCGTCGATGACGTTTTGTGTGAGCGCTCGTGCTTCCGCGCTTTCGCCGCACTCGACCAGCAGGGCCGCGATGCTCAGCGCGCAGAAGCCGGCCTCTTCGATGAGTCCCGCCGATCCGAAATCGCGACGCGCCGCGCGCAAGTACGCGAGACCTGCGTCGGCCTGTCCGCGCCCGATCAAAACGCGGGCCGCACCGCGCTCGGTGCGCGGCACCTCAGCGAAGAAGCCGAGATCCGTGAACTTCGCGATAGCTTCCGAGAAGTGAATGTTCGCGCGAGCGTAGTCGCCGAGGTGTGTGAGGCAGTAGCCGAGGTTGTTGTGAACGCGCGCTTGGGATTCGATGTCGCCGGTTGCGATCGCATCGTCGAGAACGCCGGTGAAGATGTCTTGTGCTTCGCCGTAGCGGGACATTTCGTAGAGCACGCTGCCCTCGGCGATCCCGGCGTGCGCATGACGCCGGCTGTCGTGATGTTCCGCAAACACGCGACGGCACTCCGCGAGAATCGGACGTGCTTCATCGAAACGGCTGGTCTGCAAGAAGACCATTCCCTTCACCATCCGCACGATTGCTCGATCGTGCTCGACCGCAGCGAACGGCGCCAGATGCTGTTCGCCAATAGCAACCGCGTTTAGCGCCTCGTCGTATCGGGCGAGGTATCGCAGTGCGCTGGCGCGGTCCTTCCAGGCGTTCGCGCGCATCTGGGCGAGGACGAGAGGCGGGTAGATGCCCGAGGGGATCAACTCCGCGACGCCGGTGGCGAGCTTGGCAATCGCCAGCGCTTCGGTCGGGCATCGATGCAGACGTTTTCGCACCTCGTCGCTCAGCTGCTCCAGCGCGGCGTTGTTGCGCAACGCAGGCCGATCGGCAAGACGCGGCCACTCCGCCACGGGCGTCTCGCGCAGGACTCGCGCGACGACGTCCGAGGCATCGCCGCGCTCGCGGTCGAGACGCATTGCCGCCGCGGCGAACTCACGCTTGCGGGCCAGACGCTCGCCGGTTTGGAACGGGATCGTCCCGGCGAATCGCTGCCGGCACGTCGCGCATTCGGCGAGATGCTCTACATCGTCGGCGTGCTTCATTTCTCTTTCCCCGGTTTCGAGGCGTTGAAGAATTCTTCCGCGCGGCGAAGGCATTTCGTCACCAGTTTCTGGGCGTACTTGGCGGTGACGCCCAGCTCTTCGGCGATCTCGGGGACGCTGTATCCCTCGTAGTAGCGGAGGCGGAGGATGTGGCGGTAGCGCGGTGTCAGTCCGGCCAACGCCTCGCCGGCGGCAATGCGCGCGGTCAGCCAATCGGTGACGTGCGCGGAAATCGGATCGGCGTGCGTGGAAGCCGCCTCGATGTCGAGCTGGTCGATGTTTCGGGAGTGCTGGCGCCAGTAGTGGCGGCTGGCGTTGCAGATTGCGCCGATCATCCATTTGTGCAGCTCGCGGATCTCGTCGCGGCGCTTGATATAGGAGAGGAAGACCTCGTGCGCCAGCCCCTCGGCGTCGCCGAAGGGCACCTGGAACTTGCGGACGGCGAGCGATACGAGCAGTCCGCAGTTCGCTTCGTAGAGCCGCGCGAACTCTTCCGCGTCGATGACCGGAAGCGCATTGTCCGCGCGGACGAGGACCGGCAGAGACTCGACGACCGAGGGGGTAGGTGGAGGAGGGATCATGTTTGGGACGGGATGCCGGAAACCATAGCACGCTGCAAACATGCGCGAAAGAACCGGAAAGGTTGCTTGCGTATGATGCGGCGGTGAACGACTTCGTGATCGATCCGCGCGAGACCGGCTTTGTACGACTCGATGTCGCGGCGCTCTTCGGCAATCGCCATCGCGTCGTGCTGGAGATCGGCTCGGGCAAAGGACGTTTTCTCATCTCCGGCGCGACGGAGCAGCCTGACGTCAACTTCATCGGCATCGAGAAGTCGCTCCACTACCACCGCGTCATTCGCGATCGCGTCGTCAAGCGCGGCCTGACCAATATCCGGCTCATCAACCACGACGCGTTTCTCGTGCTGCGCGACATGCTGCCCGACGCGTCGATCGACGAGATCCACATCTACTTTCCCGATCCCTGGCCGCGCAAACGGGAGCAGAAGCGCCGCATCATCCGCGCCGAGGCGCTGGGTGAAATGCGAAGGGTTCTGGTCTCGGGCGGCAGCGGAATCTACGTCACCGATCATCGCGATTACTTCGAAGCGGCCGCTGCGGTGATCGAAGAGTTCTTCCGATGCGAGCGCCGCATCCCGAACGCGGACGATCCGCCGCGAACGAACTACGAAGCAAAGTATCGGGAAGAAGGACGGGAGATTTTCGAGGTTCGATTTGAGAATCGCTGACGACTAAATGCCTGTCATCCTGAGCCGCCGAAGCACACGAAGTGCCGAAGGACGATCGAAGGGGCTTTGCACACAAACCCCTGTCTGCACATTGACTCCCAAGTCTGCACATAAACTCAGGGCGGAGCTGTGATGGCAGGTAGCCACAGGTGATACGCCACGCTCTTGATGCGGCTACGATGCGGGGATGCGCATCACCCACTGGGGTGCCCTCAGCATCAGTGTCACCTTCATCGTCGGAGGTGCCGCGTTGGTCGCGTTGATTCCGGGCAAGTGGCCCATGGTCGGGTGGGTGATGCTTTTTTTTGGCGTGGGAATCGTTATCGCTTCATTCTTTATGCCACCGAATGCCGTTCGGAAGCCGCACATCAGACTCGAAGTCCGACGCGATACCCACACGCCACAGCACACGTATGTGGTTGCGATGAACGACGGCGATCTAGCCGCGATCAACGTCAGCGGCGAGTGCGTTTTGAGGAACGGCGATTACGCCATCAAGTTCGGACCCGCGAACGTAGGCGTGACTACGAATGCGACGCTGATACCCATGACGCTCTTTTCTGGAGGCCGACAACTTCAGACTCGGAATCTTAACGCGCCGCCCGATCTGCCGCTGCCAGAATGCGAATTTTCAACCCTCACCATGCAGGCCTTCTTAGGTGCGGCACAAGGCGAGTACACCGGAGGTGATGGCAGACCGTTTGTCGGCCCCGATCGTCCGGAGCCTTTGGCTTGCAAATTCAATATCACCTATACCGATCCCGGCAAGAGTGAACGCTATAACCGAACGCACATATTGAGGTACTCGCGCGGTGAGATACGGATTGATCTGGATGAGGGTGGTGACCCGTTCGCTGACAGTCCCGCACAAACTCCTCGGGGATCGGAGCCATGAGTCGCTCCAGCGTGTGGATGCCCACTACCTACGGGTACACCCATGAGGTTCCATAGGCATCGCGATAGATGACCTTCTTAAATCCGTGCAAGTCGGCGAATGCGGCCACGCCCCCGACGAACACGCGTCCGTAGGCCAAACGTCCATGATGAAGCGCTTCAATCATGGGCTGCTCCATCTTCACGTCGAAAGTAATGATGAGTGTTTCAGCATTGCTCCCTTCCGCAACAGCCTGCGGAGTCCATCCCCGGAGAAACGATGCAGTCATCAATTGCTGGAGATCGTTGGCTGCGGCAAGTCGTTTCTCGTGGGGGCTCTCCGACGTGTGTTTCGCTTCCTCGGGTGACATGTAGTAGCCGGGGATCTGAGAACGAAGATTGCGTACTGTCTGCAAATCGGCACCGAAGGTTTCCGCCGATGCCAGCGAGTCGCGAGCCTCGAAAAACTTCCTTTGATTGAGGTACCGCTCCCCCATCCTCAAATATGCCGTCGCACAGCGGTCTCGGGTCGGCGGCGACAATGTTGCGCGCACCACACTACAAAGGCTTGCTACGTCGTCCGGCTGCACGATCGTTCCCGACTCAAGAGAAGCTAGCGCCCAGGTCGCGTCATCTTTGGCAGCTGAGGATGAAGTTGGCGGGATGCGGAACACGTAGAACCCAACTACGACGCTCACCAAAAGCCCAAGAGCTGCCGCGACGACGGCCTTTCTGTTCTTCCGATAACGAATCAGGCCGAAGATGGAAGCCGCTGCAGTCAGGCCATTCACCACAAGCAGAAGGGTGGTTTGAGCGGCGAGGTTGTGTGTTCCCATCGAGGGATGGTACCTCTGGTCAAAGGGCGCTTACACACCATACTCGCCAGGCGCAAGGGTCACCGCTTCCGATGGTGATTCAATCTTTTGACTTGGGGTGACGGTGCCGGGAATGTCAGCTTGCACGGAAGCCGCGCTTGTTGCTCTGGGCGCGTAACGTCGGGGTCATCCAATCTTGCTCGCTCATGTCGAACCATTTTCGGCTATCGGCTCAACGGATTGCAACTCTCCACTCTCCGCGCTCAATCCCGGCAAGTTGAACGTGGCGTATAATTTACGCCGTGTTGCGATCCTGCACATAAGCTCCCCATCCTGCACATGAACTAGGGGAGAAGAGGGAGTAAATGTGCAAAGCCTTGTCGAAGGACCCCCTCCCTACCTGCACGTGGGCGGGGGGTCCTTCGCCGTCCTACGCCGCCACACCATTTCAGCCGAACGCTCGAGTACGAAGGGCGGCTCCGGCAGGCTCAGGATGACAGCCTGGATGACAGCCGTTGGGTTGCCGAGCACGGCGCCGGACGATACGAAGCAAGTAGCGTTCTTCAACAGTTGAGTCAGGAGCGCTCGCCGATCACGGCGCGATCGAGACGCGGCGGTTATAATCTCGTCTCACAACCATCCCCCATGCCATTTTTCTGCATTCACTGCAGGTCGGAAATCGATGCGAAGTACAAGGCGTGCCCCTACTGCGGGGAGCCGATCACCGATTTTCTCCGCCGCTATCTCGAGCATCCGATCGACGGCAAGTACCAGATCCTGGCGCGACTCGGCGTGGGCGGGATGGGGGAGGTCTACAAGGTCCTCCACCTCCATCTGAACTCGATTCGCGTCATCAAGCTGATGCGCGCGAGCATCGCCGGTGAAGCGGGCGCGGATGACCGTTTCATCCGTGAGGCGCGCCTGGCCACGCGCATCAATCATCCGAACGTGGCGGCGCTGTACGACTTTTCCACGCTCGATGACGGCTCGCGCTACATGGTTTGGGAGTACATCGAGGGGACGAATCTCCACGAGCTGATCGAGACGAACGGTCCGCTCTCGCCGCGTTACGCCGCCAAGCTGGCCATCGAAGCGCTCCACGGACTCGATGCCATTCACCGCGCCGGCATCGTTCATCGCGACATCAGCCCCGAGAACATCATGATCTGCCGCGATGAAGAGGGCGAGCAGCATGTGAAGCTCATCGACCTCGGCATCGCGAAACAGGGCGACGCCACCGACGCGAGCAAGACTGCGACCGGGATGTTCGTCGGCAAGTGGAAGTACTGCTCGCCCGAGCACCTCGGCATGCTCGATGCCGGCGAACGGATCGACGGCCGCGCCGATCTCTATTCGTTCGGCATCGTGCTGTACGAGATGCTGACTGGCGTGCCGCCGTTTCAGGCAGACACGCCACACGCGTACCTGATGCTGCACTCGTCGGAGAAGCCACGGGCGCTCGCCGACGTGAATCCGACGATGCCGTCGTCGCCGAAACTGGAAGCGCTGATTTTCAGGGCGCTGGAAAAAGACCGTCGCAAGCGCTTCGCCTCGGCGCGCGAGTTCGCGCGCGCGCTCGAGGAGATCGAGCCGGAGCTCGACGATCAAGTCGGCGCCGCGCAGCCATTGCCGCGAGCCGTGGAGATCACCGAAGAGCCAACGAAGGTCGCCACGCCGACGTCGCTCAGCGGCGCGCCTGCGAAGGCGCCGGCAACCGATCCAAATGCGGTGACGGTGCTGACGGATCATGGAAGGCCGGTCGCCAATCGCGAACTGCGCAAGGTCTCGACCACGAATGTGGTGCCGTTGCCTCCGCCGCCGCGCCCGCGTTTGCGGTGGGTGTGGATCGTGGTCGTGGCAGCCTTGGCGGGGCTCATCGCCGCCGCGATCGTCAACCGCTACAGGTCGGTGGCTGAGCGAAACGCTGTAACCGAAACCGCCGCAGTCTCGACTGCCACGCCGGCTTCGGCGGCGCAAGGCCGCGTTGCGCTCAACGCGTTTCCGTGGGGAGAGGTATCGAGCATCCGCAATGTCGCGACCGGATCCGAGATCGATCTGAAGGAGAAGGTGGTGACGCCGGCGTCCGTCGATCTTTCGCCGGGCACCTACGAGATCACATTGTCGAATCCGTCGTTCCGTTCGCCGGTCACGCGGAAGATCGAGGTGAAGCCGGGCGAGGAGCAGCTCGTCAATCTGCAGTTCGCCGATCCGGCCACGGCCTCGCTCCCGCGATTCGAGGGCGCGACCCGATGAAGCGGGCGATCGTCGTCCTTCTGTGCTTGACGGCGTGGCCCGCGATCGCCGCGGAACGATGGCTGGAAGAGTACAACCGCGGCATCAGCGCGGTCCGCGCGAACAACTTTCAGGCCGGCGCGCAGGCCCTGCAGCATGCGATCGACGAGACGCCGCAGGAGAACGCGACGCAGCGCGTCCGCGATCAGATATTCACGTACGTGCCGCATTTCTGGCTCGGAATCGCGAAGCTGAACCTCGCCGATCCCGACGGCGCGCTGCACGAGTGGCGGATTTCCGAGGATCAGGGAGCGATCAAAAACACGCCGTATTACGCGCAGCTCCAGGATCTGATCGGACGCGCGAATTCGGAGAAGCAGCGCCGCGCAGAAGCGGCGGCGACGCCAGCCAAGCAGGAAGCAAATGCTGCGATCAGCCGCGCGCTGTCGGCACAGATGGACGCCGTGACAGCGGGCGGTGATCGCAGCGATACCTATCACGCCGCGCAACGAAAGCTGGGAGAGGCGAAGGGTTTGGGCGCAAAGGCGGGCCTCGACGTGCGCGCCTACAAACACGCCGCGGACGTCGCCGAAGACGCGCGAAGCTTGTTCGCCGCCGCGGCCGACGATGCAAAGAAACAGCGCGCCGCGCGGCCGGTGAAGCCGGCTCCCGTGCCGAAGCCAAAGACGCCGATCGGTGAGGTGGTGGTTCCGTTCGACGAGCAGCCCGTTCCGAAGCAGGTGGTCCAACCGACACCGCAGCCGCCCCCGCAACCTCAGCCTGTCGTTCCGGTGAAGCCGACGCCAGTTCCGAAAGCGGAGGCGAAGCCGAAGCCGCCGGAGCCGCAGCCGGAGACAGAAAGCGAGGCTCTGGTGGCCGCGCGAATCGCCGTCCAGCAGTATCGCCGGCGGTTGGTTGCGCTGAATCTTGCGACGAGCGACGCGCAAAGGCTCGAGCGCCAACTGACGCGGCGGAGTGATTCGGATGGCATCCGGCGCGTCGTCGACGAGATCTCAGCGAAGGAACGAGAGCTCGACAGAAGGGCTGCGCAGGTCCCGAGCAAGCCGGTCGCGCCGGTCGCTGCTCCCGACGCGTCGCAGAGCCAGCTCGAGTCGGCGTATCGCGCCTACGCAGCCGGCGACCTCGCGTCATCCGAGCGCGCGCTCACGCAGATTCTTTCGTCGAGTCAGAGCGCCGAGGCGTATCTGCTTCGCGGGTGTGCTCGCTATACGCAGGCAATGCTCTCGCGCGAGCCAGACGCACTCCTCGCCAGCGCCGCGGCCGACATGCAGGCAGCTCTTCGCATCAATCGATCGTTGCGTCTGGACCGCACGGCCTGGTCACCGAAACTCGTGGCGTTTTTCGAGCAGGTGAGGGGGCGGTAATTGCGGTTGCGCGGTCTCGCGGTTGCGCAACCCTTCAACTCAGTCCAACCGCGCGACCGCGCAAACCGTGCGACCGCGTTAAGACAGCACACCTTCCAGCGCGGCCATCAACACGCTCAACTCGTAGGGTTTCTGGATGTAGGCGACGTGTGGGCTGAGGATGTCGTGGAGCATCGCTTCGTCGCCGTGGCCGGTGGAGAAGAGGACGGGAAGGTCGGGCCAGCGTTGGGCGATCTGGCGGTACACCTCGATGCCGTCGATGTCGGGGAGGCCGAGGTCGAGGATGACGGCGTCGGAGCGCTTCGCGGCGATGCGGTCTACGGCATCGCGTCCGAGGCGGACCCAGTCGACTGCGATGCCGTCGAGGTCGAGAATCGCGGCCAGGCCGGCGCCAACCGACTCGTCATCTTCGATCAGCGTGATCTGCATCCCTTCGCGAGCAGACTTGCGATGGGGACGCGCGGTAGCCGGCTCGGTTGACGGCGCAGGCTTCGGAGCCTGTCCCGCGGGAATGAGGATGTGAAACGTGGAGCCTTTGCCTTCTGCGCTCTCGGCGAAGATGTGCCCTTTGTGTTGTTGGATCACCTGTGCCGCGACGGCGAGACCGAGTCCGGTTCCCCCGAATTTCCGCGTGGTGAATAGCGGCTCGAAGATGTAGCGCAACGTTTCTTCGGGCATCCCGACGCCGTTGTCGCGGACGAAAAAGTGAACCGCGTCGATGTACCGCTCGGTGCGGTCGCGAATGGTGTCGGAGGTTGCGCGGATCTCCACGAGGCCGCCCGCGGGCATCGCATGCTGGGCGTTGACGAGCAGGTTGGCGAAAACCTGGCGAAGCTGATGCCCGTCGACGAGCATCGTCAGCGAGGGGGCGGCTTCGATCGTGACCTTCACGGCTGGACCGGCAAGTTGCGCGAGCTCGGGCTCGAATTCCTGCAGCCAGTTGGCGACGTTTACGATCGTGCGTGTGGGCTCGCCGATGCGCGTGAAGCGGAGCATCTCCTGCGTAATGCGTTTGCCTCGAGCCACAGCGTCGGCGATTCGCGGGACGGCCAATGCGACGGTGGGATCGGCGCCGGCGCGGCGATTCAATAGATCGACGAAGGGCTGGATGCCCATGAGCACGTTGTTGAATTCGTGCGCGACGGAGGCTGCCAGACGGCCGAGGCTCGACACGCGCTCGGCCTGGAGAAGGCGCTGCTCCAACTGCCGCCGCTCCGTCACGTCCTGAATCATCCCGACGAGGCGTATGGGCGCGCCTTCCTGATCCGTGACGCTGCGGCCGCGCAGGTGCACGACGAGCTCTCCGCCTCGTGATGTTCGGAAACGCGTTTCGACATCGAGCGGCAGTCCTTCGCTTCGCGTGCGCTGGAAGGCTTCGGTGAGACGCTCGCGATCCTCCGGGTGGATCCATTGGGACATCAACTCGGTCAACGTGATGCCCTCAAGAGAATCGACCTGCAGGATTTCCCATAGCTCGGGCATTCCCACGAAGGCATCGGTGGCAATATCCCATCGCCACTCGGCGATGCAGGCGATTGTCATGATGTCCCGCATTTGC
Source organism: Thermoanaerobaculia bacterium (assembly GCA_034664845.1). Taxonomy (GTDB): domain Bacteria; phylum Acidobacteriota; class Thermoanaerobaculia; order Gp7-AA8; family Gp7-AA8; genus JADGNZ01. The sequence goes on from JAXDGW010000017.1 coordinate 27,979, forward strand.
ATCTCGCGGTTCCGTGCCTGTTCCTCGGCCTCGCGACGCTCGGTGATGTCGATGACGGCGCGTACTCCGCGGTAGGCGCCGCCGGCATCGAAGAGAGGGTGTGTTTCCAGAAGCGCGGCCAGAGTCGTTCCGTCGCGGCGCCGGAGGGTCAGTTCCGCCTGCGAGGAGTGGGCGGCGCGGTATCGCTTTCCAGGATGCGCATCGATGCCCTGATAGTCGCCGGCGGCAAACCGCGATAACGGAGCACCGAGCATCTCGGCCATCGTGTAGCCGAGCATTGCCGCGACTTGCTGGCTCGCGAAAACAGTCTCATACCGCTCGTTCAGAATCCAGATTCTCTCGGGAAAGGTACCGGCGCTCTCCCGGTAGAGATGCTCACTATCCGCGGCGATGTGCGGCAACTCGAATTGGTCGAGCGGTGTCGAGGTGACGACAAAACCGTCTGCCGAACCGTCGTTGCCGCGCATGGCGGAGGCGGTAAGCAGTACGACCGAGTCGGGGTCGTCGGAGAGGCCGCTGCGGCGCGTACCCGACCACGAACGTCCCGCGCGAACCGTTTCGAAAACCGACTCATGGGCGAGGGGATCTCCCGGCGGCAACATCTCGGCGAGCGGCCTGCCGATCGCCTCCGTCGCGCTCCATCCGTAGAGCTCCTCAGCGGCTCGATTCCAGAAAACAATGGCCCCGTCGTCACCCGTAGCGATGACGGCCTGCCGTTCAGATTTCAGTAGATTTTCAGTAGCAAACATGAGGAACGACGGGATAGCTTGCCGCTCGCGTCCAGATGCGTCATATAATTATAGACGTAGTGCCGCGAGAACGCATACTGATCGTAGAAGACGACCGTGCCGCCGAAATCATACTTCGGCTTCCCCTCGAGCGTGAGGGGTTCATCGTCGACTTCGTTGAGGAAGGCTATGCCGGCATCGAGAAGCTGCAGGCATACGAATACTCAGCGGTCATTCTCGATCTGATCATTCATCGCGGTCTGAATGGATTCGGCGTGCTGAACTTCATCGACCTGGAGCAGCCGGCACTGCTGGACCGCGTCTTCCTGATGACCGGAATGTCCGAGCAGACGGTGATGAACACGGCGCCGCGGCTACTCTCGCGGCTCTTTCGAAAGCCGTTCAGCTATCGCGCGCTGGTGGCGGCGGTGGTCGCCGCGGTCCGGCCGAAAGCGGATCGGATGTACCGCTCGGAGCCGCGACTGCTGGTGGTCGACGATGACCGCATGTCGGCCGAGCTGGCCGCGATGTTTGGCCGCCGCCTCGGCATGGAAGTCGAGATCGCGGAGAACGGCCGCGAAGCGATCGAACGGATTGCTCTCTCGCACTTCGACGCCCTGGTGCTCGATCTGCTGATGCCGGGCATCGACGGCTTTGGCGTGCTCGAGTACCTCAATCAGTTCAAGTCGGAGCTGCTCTCCCGCACCATCATCTCCAGCGGGCTTCCGGAGAAATACAGGGAACGGGTAGCGCGGTACAACGTCTGCGGTGTGCTGCCGAAGCCGCTCGACCAGCGCGCGTTGCAGGAGATGATCGGTCAAGCTCTTTCGACGGAGAGCGCCGAAGTGGGCGCGCGGCAGGCTGGCGGATCGTCATAAAAAAGAAGCGCCGGCTGTTCGCCGGCGCTCCAGAACGATCCGTAATTCGCGATCAGTGTGTTGAGCTTTGCGACTGAATGCGCATTCCGTAGAACGAGCGGTAGACGAAAATCATCGAGATGACGAAGAACACCACCGACAGGATGCGAGTCAGGCCCTGCTGGCCGTTCTTGGTCATCTCAACCGCGAGCTCGACGGCGAGCAGGCCGAAGAGCGTCGTGAACTTGATGACCGGATTCATGGCCACCGATGAGGTGTCCTTGAAGGGATCGCCGACGGTGTCGCCGATGACCACCGCGGCGTGCAGCGGCGTTCCCTTCTGCTTCAACTCCACTTCGACGATCTTCTTGGCGTTGTCCCATGCGCCGCCGGCGTTGGCCATGAAGATGGCCTGATACAAACCGAAGAGCGCGATCGAGATGAGATAGCCGATGAAGAAGAACGGCTCGAAGCAGGCAAACGCGAGAGTCGAGAAGAACACGGTCAGGAAGATGTTGAACATGCCCTTCTGCGCGTACTGGGTGCAGATGGCGACGACCTTCTTGGAGTCTTCGACGGAGGCCTTTGTCGCGCCGGCATCGAGCTTCATGTTTTCCTTGATGAACTCGACCGCGCGGTACGCGCCGGTGGAAACGGCCTGCGTGGAGGCGCCGGTGAACCAGTAGATCACCGCGCCGCCAACGACGAGCCCGAGGAGGAACTGCGGGTGCAGCAGGGAGAGTTTGTTCACATCCACCGTGAGCTTGTGGGTGAGCATGACGATGATCGAGAAGATCATCGTGGTGGCGCCGACCACCGCCGTGCCGATGAGCACCGGCTTGGCTGTGGCTTTGAACGTGTTGCCCGCGCCGTCGTTGGCCTCGAGGAAGTCTTTCCCCTTCTCGAATGACGGACGGAAGCCGAAGTCGCGCTCAATCTCCGCTTCGATGCCGGGAAGCGACTCGATGGTCGAGAGCTCGAAGACCGACTGCGCGTTGTCGGTGACGGGACCGTACGAATCGACGGCGATCGTCACCGGGCCCATGCCGAGGAAGCCGAAAGCGATCAGGCCGAAGGCGAAGATGGCAGGAGCGATCATGAGCGAGTCCGGACCGACCGGGAACATGCTGCTGATCCAGGCGCCGATTCCCATCAGCGCCGCGATGGTGATGCCCATCCAGTAGGCGCTGAAGTTACCGGCCACGAGTCCGGCCAGAATGTTGAGCGAAGGGCCGCCGGCATCCGACGCCGTGACGACCTCTTTCACGTGGCGCGACTCGGTGGAGGTGAAGACCTTCACGAGCTCCGGGATGATCGCACCAGCAAGCGTGCCGCAGGTGATGATCGTGGAGAGCTTCCACCACATCGTGGCGTCGCCGCCGAGAGTGGGGATGAGGAGATACGAGACGAGGTAGGTGACGCCGACGGAGAGGATCGAGGTGATCCAGACGAGCGAAGTCAGCGGAGCCTCGAAGTTCATCGAGTCGGCGTTCTTGTACTTGGCCGAGGCGACGGCGCCGTTGATCCAGTAGGAGACTACCGAGGTGATGACCATCAGGACGCGCATGACGAAGATCCAGACGAGGAGCTGCGTCTGGACGGTCGGATTGCTTACGGCCAGGAGAATGAACGTGATGAGCGCGACGCCGGTGACGCCGTAGGTCTCGAAGCCGTCGGCAGTGGGGCCGACGGAGTCGCCGGCGTTGTCACCCGTGCAGTCGGCGATGACGCCGGGGTTGCGGGCATCGTCTTCCTTGATGTTGAAGACGATCTTCATCAGGTCCGAGCCGATGTCGGCGATCTTGGTGAAGATGCCGCCGGCGATGCGAAGCGCAGCCGCGCCGAGCGATTCACCGATGGCGAAGCCGATGAAGCAGGGGCCGGCATAGTCGCCCGGCACGAAGAGAAGGATGAAGAGCATCAGCAGCAGCTCGACGGAGATGAGCAGCATGCCGATCGACATGCCGGCTTTCAGTGGGATGTCGTACGTCGGGAACGGCTTGCCGCGAAGCGAGGCGAACGCCGCGCGCGAGTTCGCGAACGTGTTGACCCGAATGCCGAACCAGGCCACGCCATAGCTTCCGGCGATACCAACCAGCGAGAAGATGATGATGATCGCCGTGCGCGTCAGGCCGTAATGCCGCAGCACGCCGAAGTAGAAGATCATGATGATGCCGATGAAGACTTCGAGCAGGAGGATGAACTTGCCCTGGGTCTGCAGGTAGGTCTGACAGGTCTCGTAAATGAGCTCCGAGATCTCGCGCATGGAGCGGTGCACTTCCATGTTCTTCAGCTTGCTGTACATGACGCCGCCGAAGAGAAGGCCCAGCACGCAGACGATGAGGCCGAACATCAGAAGGTTGCGGCCGGTGATGCCTCCGAGAAACGAGACGCTGCCGAGATCAGGCAGGACGAGGTTCGCTTCGGTCTGTGCCTCAGCCGGCGGAGCGGCCAGAGCTGAATCCTGTGCTGCCACCTGCGGGCTGGCCGCAGGATGGGTGGTATCCGAGGTCTGCGCATTGGCGACTCCGGCGACGCAGAGAATCAGCATCGCCAGGACCAGCGTGCGCATGATCCATGACTTCATAGGTCCTCCAAACGTTATTTCTAGTGAGTTTGCGGCTGAGCGGACGCTCAGAGCGCGCGGATTGTAACAGACGCGCAAGGCGGCGAGCACGAAGGAAAGAGGAGGCTGAACGGATGGGGGACTTAGGCGACCTTCTTGTCGCTAAAGCTATCTACTCCAAACAGGCGTTTTCTCTGACGATTCTCGACACGGCGAGCGTACATCGCCAGCAGCAACAGCGGCAGGACGAAGAGTGCAACCCCGATCGGTAGAAGTATGCTCATTGTTCTCTCTCGCTATTTCCTATATTCAATGGACGCACCAATCAACCACACCATCACCGAGATCAAAGAGTTTCCTAAGACATAGGGAACATCGAGCTTGCCGTCACTAACGTACTTATCGAGCAACGAGAATACCAGCCAGAGAAGGGCGAACTCTCGGAAGTCCGCCCCAACTGCGTCACGGATGGCTCGGACATCGAACTTGCGTTCAAACCACCCAGGCTCATCACTGTGCTTTGGCGTCTCTTCGGGCACATTCGATGTCCTCTTGAAGATCAAAACGCTGCAACCGACTGTGCTACTAGCGTTTACAGGTACATGTCAGCCTTCAGCGTAAACATGGTGAATAGCTAAGTCAAGAAAAAGGTAACGCCACAGTCGCGAAAAAAGGGCGCCCTCTCAGGCGCCCCTTTCCTTGACGTCGCTTAACCCTACGCTGCGTTCGCGCGGATGCGGATCTCGACGCGGCGGTTTAGCTGCCTGCCGCTGGGCGTGTTGTTCGTCGCCCGCGGACTCGATTCACCGTAGCCGATCGTGTCGACGCGCGAGCCTCGCACGCCGAGGGATTCGATGTAGCTGGCGACGGAGTCGGCGCGGCGTTCTGAGAGGCGTTCGTTGTACGCGGCGGAGCCGGTCGAGTCGGTGAAGCCGAGGACGGCGATGGTCGTGTTCGGATATTGCTCGAAGACGTTCGCCATCTCACGAAGCGATTCGCGAGACTCGCGGCGAAGGCCCGCGGAGTTGTAGTCGAAGAGGACGTCGTTCTTCACCGTCACCTTCAGCTCGTTGTCTGAGGTGCGGGTTACATCGACGCCGTTGATCTGGCGGAGCTGGCGTTCCTGTTTGTCCATCATCGCGCCGACGATCGCGCCTGCTGCCGTTCCGGCGAGGCCGCCGACGATGGCGCCGCGCTTTCCGCTGTGTCCGTCTCGGTTGTTGCTGATGACGCCTCCGGCCAGCGCGCCTGCGATCGCGCCGATGATGGCGCCCTTCTTGGCTTTGGCGTGTTCATCGGCAGTCTGCGCGAAAGCGGTCGTCGCGAACAGAAGCACGGTGAGTGTTGCGGATATGAGTTTCTTCATCGTTTCCTCCCTGATACTTCTTGGTGGTATCGCAACCGAGGTGCCACGCTCAAAATAACTACTAAGAATGGAGTGCATGCCGCTCTCCTGGCGGTATACGATATCCCGATGCCAGAGGAGCGGTCGCTGCCGGATGTTCTACGCAACTCGTTGAAATACGGTGACTTGCCGTTCCGAGACTTCGTAGAGCTGGCTCTTTACCATCCGCAGTTCGGCTATTACTCCCGCTCTCGATCGCCGGCAGGGAGAGAGGGCGATTTCATCACCGCACCGCTCCTGAGCCCGCTGTTTTCGGACGTACTTGGCAATCTCATCGTCGAGTTTCTGAGCCGTGCTGGCGACGGGGTGTCTCAGGTGGTGGACATCGGATGCGGCGATGGCGCACTCATCCGCGATCTGGCGAGAAAAAGGGCCACCGGCGGCTTCTTCGGAGTCGACCGAAACCTCGGACGCGCCGCTCCGGATTCGCGCGTCACGTACGTCGCTTCGCTGGCCGAGATCCCCCCCGCCGATGCGCGTCTCATCATTAGTAATGAGCTGTTCGACGCGATTCCCTTCGCCCGCCTTGTTCAGCGCGACGAGCATCTGCACGAATTGTGGGTGACGGAGCGGGACGGCGCCCTCGACTGGGCGGAGCACGAAGCCGATGGCCGTTACGAGGATTACTTTTCCGAACGTGGCGTCGTTTTGGAGCCCGGCCAGTTCGCGGATGTCTCGCTCGAATGGTCGGAGCTCTACGCTGATATCTGCCGCTTCGTGCCACGCGGGCTGATCGTCACCTTTGACTATGGTCTGCCGCAGTCGAAGCTCTTTCGCGGCAGGATGCGGCGCTTCGGCACGGCCGCGGCGTATTCGGGTCATCGCGTCAGCCGCGACCTGCTCGCGAATCCGGGAGAACAGGATTTGACGGCGCACATCAACTTCGACGATCTGATCCGCACCGGTGAATCGCACGGCTTCAGAACGCTCTTTTTCGACATCCAGGCGAAGTTCCTTCTGGCGGAGGGAGCCGGCGAGCACCCGCTGCTCGCGCCGATCCTCGACCAGTCCGTCGACAGCGCCGAGGATGGAATCGCGCTGCTCGATGCGCGTGAGAACGCGAAGCGGCTCATCCTGCCCGACGGCATCGGAGCCGATATTCGGGTCCTGATTCAGGAGCGGGGGATGGGCCAGGAAGGCTGGCGTTTTCAGACGAAATTGTTTTGATTGCGGTGGGGTCCACTCAATCATTGACTCCTGTCAGTCGCCGTTTACAATACCGGCGGTCTTTCGACAGGAAAAAATGGCGAACTATTCAGTACTGCTGGTGGCCGCACTCATCGTTATCTCGCTCCCGGTATTGACGTTGTTCATCATCACCCCGCTCGTCCGCGCTTCCCGCGGCGGCAAGGTGAAGCTTGAGCCGTACGAATGCGGGATTCCTGCGACCTCCGAGGCCATCGATCACCGCTTCTCGGTCCGCTACTTCCTGATCGCCGTTCTCTTCATCGTCTTCGACGTGGAGACGGTTTTCCTCTTCCCCTGGGCGATCCGCTTCAAACAGCTCGGCTGGTTTGGCGCGGTCGAAATGGCAGTGTTCCTGGCGATCCTGATCGTCGGGTATGTATACGCTTGGAAGAGGAAGGTCCTTTCATGGGTCTGATCGAGAACCGCTTCGATCCAAACGTCCTCACCACTTCTGTCGATAAGTTTTTCAATTGGGCGCGCAAGTCGTCGCTCTGGCCGATGCAGTTCGGACTGGCCTGCTGCGCCATCGAGATGATGGCCGTGCTCGATCCGCGGCACGACATGGCCCGCTTCGGCGCCGAAGTCTTTCGCGCCACGCCGCGGCAGGCGGATTTGATGATCGTCTCCGGCACCGTCACCGAGAAGATGGCGCCGATCGTTCGCCGGCTCTGGGATCAGATGCCCGATCCGAAATGGGTCATTGCGATGGGATCGTGCGCGACGTGTGGCGGCCCGTACGACACGTACGCGGTCACGCAGGGCGTCGATCGCCTCATCCCGGTCGATGTCTACATTCCGGGCTGCCCCCCGCGCCCCGAAGCGCTGATCTGGGGGCTGATGGAGCTGCAGAAGAAGATCGAGAAGATGCACGTCATCCGCAAAGGCGGCGAGTCGTATGACTTCGCGCGCGCGGCAGTGCGCGACTCGATTCGTCCCGTTCACGAAGGTCCGGCGCTGCGCGCGGAACAGGCCAAAGCGCAACTGAAGCAGGCGCCGATCTCCGGCATCAAACGGACGCCAATCGAAGAGAAGAAACCGAAGCCTCCTGCGGCACCCGCGGCCACGCCGGCGGATTCTGCGCCTGTTGCCGCCGCTGCCGACGCTCCACTAGCAGACACTCCCGACGCGGACGAGATCGAGAACTGATTCCCGACCATGACTGAAGTTCCTGAACAGCCAACTGCGACTGCACCCGCCGCCCCTGCGAAACCGGCAGGCCGCAGCATCGACGAGATCAAACGCGATCCGCTCGTTGCGGGCGTGTGCGAGCGTACAGGCGACGCCATCATCTCGGCGAAGGAGTTCGCCGGCGAGATCTCGCTGACCGTCGACCGCGAGCGCATCGTCGAAGTTGCGAAGGCGTTTCGCGACGACGGTTTCAACTACCTCGTCGACCTCGCCGGTGTCGATTACTCGAGCTATCCGGCATGGACGGGCGTCCGTTTCGGCGTCTCGTACACGCTCTACTCGTTCTCGAAAAACAATCGCGTCCGGCTCAAAGTCACGACCGACGAGAACACGCCAATCCCCTCCGTCACCTCGGTCTGGAAGACGGCGAACTGGCACGAGCGCGAGACGTTCGACATGCTCGGCATCATCTTCGACGGTCATCCCAACCTCGAGCGCATCCTGATGTGGGATGGATTCAACGGCCATCCGCTGCGCAAAGACTTTCCCATTCGCGGCATCGACACCGGCGCGCGCATTTATCCCGAGGTCTTTCCGGAAGGCGGCGGACCGAAGGCGGGATCGACCGGGAAGGATGTCAAAGACGTAAACATCTACAAAGGTTCGTGGCCGCACTACGGCACGTGGCCGGTCGCGGAGATCGCTGCGCGCGCGGCAGAAGGCGGGCAGCCTCCCGCTCCGGAACTCGCCGGCGTCGTCGCCGACACGGCGCAGCCGACCGAGGATGCGCCGTGGCACGACCCGGAAAAGTCGTTGCCGGAACGGATGGAGCTGGCCAAGGCCGGCAGCCTGAAGGACAAGCTTTTCGCTGCGATGGCGCAGACTGACTGCACCGCCTGCGGCTGGGATTGCGAAGGCTACGCGGCGGCGCTGGCGTCGGGAGAGTCGACCGACATCACGTTGTGCGTCCCCGGCGAAGACGAGACGGAGTCAATGCTGAAGCAGTTGATGGCGGGGAAGGGATGAAAGCTCTTAGCTCTCAGCTCTTAGCTCTTAAGGGTTGCTGCGGGCGCAGCGCCCGCGACGTGTCTTTCCTAACAGCTAAGAGCTCAGAGCTAACAGCTTGGGCGGGTGGTCGCCATGTTTGACGTACACGAAATGGAAGTCAATTTCGGCCCCCAGCATCCGTCGACGCACGGCGTGCTTCGGGTGATTCTGAAGATCGACGGCGAGCGGATCATCGACGCCAAGCCGATCATCGGCTATCTCCATCGCGGCACCGAGAAGCTCTTCGAGAACATGACGTACCCGATGTGCATCCCGCACACGGACCGCATGGACTACGTCGCCTCCGCCACCAACAACCTCGGCTTCGTCGAGACGGTCGAGAAGCTGATGGGGATCACGAAACAGATCCCGCGGCGTGCGCAGCTGATGCGCGTCATGCTCAGCGAGTTGCAGCGCCTCTCGTCGCATCTGCTCTGGCTGGCCACGCACGCCATCGACATCGGCGCGATGACGCCGTTCTTCTACTGTTTCCGCGAACGCGAACAGATCCTCGACCTTTTCGAAGAGTATTGCGGCGCGCGGTTGACGCTGAATTGCATGCGCATCGGCGGCATGCCCGACGATTTGCCGCCCGGCTGGCTCGACGACGTCGAAGCATTCGTCGACAAGTTCGACGCCGCGATCGACGAGTACGAGTCGCTACTGACGAACAATCGCATCTGGAAGAAGCGCACTGTCGGTATCGGCGTGATCTCACCCGAAGACGCGATCGACTGGGGCATCACCGGCCCGCCGTTGCGCGGATCGGGAGTCGAATGGGATCTTCGCCGCGCCCAGCCGTACGAGTGCTATCCCGAGTTGCAGTTCGAGATTCCCATCGGCAAGAACGGCGACACATACGACCGTTATCTCGTCCGGATGGAAGAGATGCGGCAGTCGAACTGGATCCTGAAGCAGTGCATCCCGCTCGTGAAAGCGACGCCCGCCGGCGACATCAAAGCGAAAATCTCGAAAGTCGTCCGGCCACCCGAGGGCGAGGTTTATCACTCGATCGAATCGCCGAAAGGTGAGTTGGGCTACTACATCATCGCGGACGGCAAGACGCAGATGGCGTACCGCTGCCACGTGCGGCCGCCGTCATTCGTGAACCTGCAGGCGCTTCCGGCGATGGCAAAGGGACACCTCGTGTCGGATCTTGTGGCGCTGATCGGGACGATTGATATCGTTCTGGGCGAGGTGGATAGGTGATTCAAAAGGCTTTTCACCACAGAGACACAGAGCACACAGAGAACCTCTGTGCTCTCTGTGTCTCTGTGGTTCATCGTTTTTGTGGAGGTGGGCGCAATGCCTGAACCAGTCCTGCGCTACCTCGTCTGGCCTCTCGTCAAGTTCCTGGTCGCCTTCATCATCGTGCAGGTGATCGTGGCAGCCATGAACTACATCGAGCGGCGTCTCCTCGGACTGATGCAGGCGCGGCTCGGGCCGAATCGCGTCGGCAATGAGCTCTTCGAGAAGATTACGCCGCGCGGTCTGCACCGCTTCATCCCGGGCGGACTGCTGCAGATCATCGCTGATCCGATCAAGTTCATTCTCAAGGAAGACATCGTCCCGTCGAGCGCTGAGAAAGTGGCTTACTTCCTCGGGCCGATGCTGCCGCTGATTCCGGCCTTCCTCGTCTTCTGCCTCATTCCGTACGGACCGCCACCGACGTTTGTGGTGACGCACGTGAACGTTGGGCTGCTCCTGATCCTGGCGCTCACTTCGACCGGCGTCTACGGCATCATCCTCGGCGGCTGGGCTTCGAACAACAAGTACTCCCTCATGGGCGGCCTGCGCAGCGCCGCGCAGATGGTCTCGTACGAAGTGCCGTTCGGTCTGTCGGTCGTCGGCGTGCTGATGCTCTGCGGCAGCTTCGACCTCGTCCACATCATCAACTACCAGGCGGACCACATCTGGAACCTCTTTCCGCAACTCATCGCCGCGTTCATCTTTCTCGTGGCGATGAACGCCGAGAACAACCGCACGCCGTTCGACTTGCCGGAGGCGGAATCAGAGCTCGTGGCCGGCTATCACACCGAGTATTCAGCGATGAAGTTTGCCTTCTTCATGCTGGCTGAATACTCGTCGATGATTGTCAACTGCTGCCTGATGGTCAGCCTCTTCATGGGCGGCTGGACGCTGGCCATCAACGGCTACGGCCTGACCACCGGCGTCCTGCGCGGTTGGGGACTCGCCGGCGGCATTCTCGGCGCGGTGATCTTCATCAGCAAAGTGATGCTCTTCATGCTGATGTACATCTGGTTCCGGGCCACCTTCCCCCGCTTCCGTTTCGATCAGCTCATGGACCTCGGGTGGAAGTGGATGATTCCGCTGGCGCTGGCGAACATCGCCGTGACCGCGGTCGTCGTCCTCCTCGGGCAACAGTTCAATTTCCAGGGAGAGGTCGTCCTCTCGATCGCCGGAGCGGCGATCATCGCGTTTACGTTGTTCCTGCTGCTCCGGCCGCGCGCAAAGGTGATCCATGCACGTCGAGTATCAGAAGCCTAGATGGTCCGATAAGTTTCTGCTTCTCGACATGCTCGAGGGGCTGAAGACGACTCTTCGCGAGTTGTTCAAGCCGAAGGTGACGATTCGGTACCCGGAGGAGCGGTTGGAGCCTGCGAATCGATTTCGCGGGATGTTCAAGTTCTCCTTCGACCGCTGCATCGCCTGCAAGCTCTGCGCGCTGGCCTGTCCCATCGACATCATCTACATCGACGTCCACGACGAGCAGCGCGAAGTCGATGGCAAGATGAAGAAGCTCAAGGTCCTCGACCGCTACGACATCGATGTCAAGCGCTGCATGTTCTGCTCGCTCTGCGAAGAGGCCTGCCCGACCAAGCCGAAGTCGATTTGGCTGACGACGAAGACGTACGAGCTGGCCAGCTACGACCGCAAAGATCTCTACTTCAACATGCAGCAGCTCGAGTATTGGGAAGGGCGGCCCGAGTACGCCGGCCTTCCCGCGGATGAATCGGAGCAGCCGAAACAGATCGAGGGAGGGATGCCTTGAATCCTGCCCTGGTCGTTTTCCTGGTCATCGGCACGATCGCCGTCGCGTCGTCGATCCTCGTCGTGGCGATGCGCAACCCGGTTCACTCCGCGCTGTTCCTTCTGCTGACCTTTCTCTGCGTGGCGGTTCTCTTCGTGATGAAGGGAGCGGAGTTCGTCGGCGCCGTGCAGGTGCTCGTCTATGCCGGCGGCATCATGGTGTTGTTCCTCTTCGTTGTCATGCTGATCAACGTTCGCCACCTGCCCGACGAGCGGGTGCTTTCGAGCTTCTGGAAGGGCGGGCTGCTCGTCGGCCTGGCGGTGTTTCTCCTCTTCTTCACGATGGTCCGGCCGGGCGTTTTTCACGATGCGGCGGCGAGCGACAAAAGCGACAAAGCTCTGCGCACGACGTACACGTACCGCCACCGCAAGGTTCATCAGGCAGACGGCACTGTCGTTCGGAAACTGATCCGCCGTGGAAAAGTCGTCGGCAATTCAGAAGCGGTAGGCATGGCCTTGTACACCGACTATCTCGTCCCGTTCGAGGTGGCCTCGCTCTTCCTGCTCGTGGCCATGATCGGCGCGATCGTCATCGGAAAGCGCGAGCTCTCGGCCAGCGAAGAGGAAAACATCCCCTCCTACATGCTCGAGCGCAGCGAGACGGAGCACGAAGTCAAGGAGGCCATGAGTGCCTGAAGCCGTACCGAGCACCGAAGCCTATCTGATGCTCTCGGGGACGCTCTTCGCCATCGGCCTCGTCGGCGTGATCATCCGCCGCAACATGATCACCGTGCTGATGGCCGTGGAGCTGATGATGAACGCGGTCAACATCAACCTCGTCGCCTTCTCGCACCGCTTCGCATCGCTGGAAGGGCAGATCTTCACGATTTTCATCATCACAGTCGCGGCAGGTGAGGCCGCGGTCGGCTTGGCCATCATCATCCAGTTGTATCGCCTCAAGAGCACGATCAACGTCGACGAAGCGAGGGAGTTGAATGGTTAATCCAACCGTCCTCCTTCTCATCCCGCTCCTTCCCGCGCTCGGCGCGCTGATCAACGGTCTGCGCGCTGCCGCGTCGCCACACACGCCGAAGAATCGCGCCGTCACGAACGTGATCGCCCTCGGCTCGACCGGTCTCTCTGCGCTTCTCGCGGCGTGGACGGTCATTTCTTACGTAAGCAGCGGAACCGCCGCGGCGTTTCAGCAAACGTACTACACCTGGATCCCGGCAGGACTCGGCCACGCCGCAGGTAACACGATCGCCAATTTCGCCGTCGACTTCGGATTCCGCATCGACACGCTCTCCTGCACGATGCTGCTCATCGTCACCTGGATCGGATTCCTGATCCACGTCTACGCCACCGGCTACATGTCGCACGAAGAGGGGTACACACGCTTCTTCACCTACCTGAATCTCTTCATGTTCATGATGTTGCTCCTCGTCCTCGGAGCGAACTACATGGTCATGTTCGTCGGGTGGGAAGGCGTCGGGCTCTGCTCGTACCTGCTGATCGGCTTCTACTACGACAAGAACTTCGCGGCCGACGCGGGCAAGAAAGCCTTCGTCGCCAACCGCATCGGCGACTTCGGTTTCATCCTCGGCGTTTTTCTGATCTTCAACACCTTCGGCACCGCCGATTTCGGCAAAGTCTTCGCCCTCGCAAGCGCGCATCCCGAGGCGTACGCGGGCATCGCCACGACGATCTGCCTCCTCCTGTTCGTCGGTGCGTGCGGTAAGTCGGCGCAGATTCCGTTGTACGTCTGGCTGCCCGACGCCATGGCCGGCCCGACGCCCGTCTCCGCGCTGATCCACGCCGCGACGATGGTCACCGCCGGCGTCTACATGGTCGTCCGCTCGAACGTCCTCTTCCGCCTTTCACCCGACGCGATGCTGGTCGTGGCCACGGTCGGCGCAGTGACGGCGATCTTCGCGGCAACGATCGGCATCGCGCAGAACGACATCAAGAAGGTTCTCGCGTATTCGACCGTCTCCCAACTCGGCTTCATGTTCCTGGCAGCCGGTGTCGGAGCGTTCACCGCGGCCATCTTCCACGTGATGACGCACGCGTTCTTCAAAGCCTGTCTCTTCCTCGGCGCCGGCTCCGTGATCCACGGCTGCGGCGGCGAGCAGGACATGCGAAAGATGGGCGGCCTTCGCAAGTACATGCCGAAGACGCGCATGACGATGCTGATCGCCTGTATCGCCATTGCTGGTTTTCCGCCGCTGGCCGGCTTCTTCTCGAAGGACGAGATCCTGGCCACGACCTACGAGCACCACGGCTTCCTCTACTTCCTCGGCATGGTCGCCGCGACCTGCACGGCGTTTTACATGTTCCGCCTCTACTTCATGACGTTTTCGGGCGACTACCGCGCGGCGCATGTCGAAGGCCATCCGGAGTCGGAGCCCGAGCACGCGGGCCACGACCTCATTCCCGCGGCGCTGCACCTTGACGATGGCGACGCGCACTCCGATAAGGCGCATGGCCATCACGCTGAAGCGCATACGCCACATGAATCGCCTTGGAGCATGACCGGCGTTCTTTGGATTCTGGCGATCCTCGCTGTAATCGGCGGCGTCGTCGGCGTTCCGGAGATGTTCGGAGGCAGTCATCCGACGCTCTTCCAGCGCTGGCTGCTTCCTGTGCTGCTGCCACTCGGCGGTGAGCACTTTGAGTTCGCCGAGGGCGGTAAGGTTCAGGAGATGTTGCTGATCGCATCGTCGGTTGCTGTCGCACTCCTCGGCTGGTTCATCGCCTACATCCTCTACAAGAAAGACGTCGCGTTTGTGCGCGCCACGAGGATGGCGGCCAAGTTCGCGTTCATCCATCGCCTACTCGAGAACAAGTACTACATCGATGAGTTTTATAACTTCGTCTTCGTCGGCGGCACGCTTGCCTTCAGCCGCGCGCTGTCGTGGTTCGATGCGAACATCATCGACGGCATCGTCAACGGAGTTCGCCATTTCACGGTCGTCGCACTCGGACACGGATCGTGGTTGTTCGACCGCTACATCGTCGATGGCGCGGTGAACGGTGTCGGCTTCAGTGCGCGCGGCGGCTCGCGCTTCTTCCGCAAGATGCAGAGCGGATTCGTCCAGAACTACGCGCTGGTGATGGGTGGCGGAATCGTCCTCATCGCTGCGGTCTATTTGTTTACGAAACCTTGAGGGGGGAGGGGCTGAGATCAGAGACTAGAGATCAGAGATCAGGGGCCGTTGTACTTCCCCCGATCTCTCATCTCTGATCTCTGATCTCCGCTCTCACACAGAAGATGGGCATTCTCAACATCGTCACCTACATCCCGCTGCTCGGCGCGGTCCTCATTCTCTTGTTCCTTCCCAAAGAGAATGGCAAGGCTATCCGCTACACGGCCACGTTCGTCGCCGTCGTCGACTTCATCGCCTCGCTCTACCTCTGGTTCAATTTCAATCCGAAAGGAACCGGCGATGGGATGTGGCAGTTCCGCTTCATCCATTCGTGGATTCCGTCGCTGAACGTCAAGTACGACTTCGGTATCGACGGCATCTCACTCCTGCTCATCCTTCTGACGACGTTCATGGGCATCATCGCCGTCGTCTCTTCCTTCGCCGCAATCGACCACCGGCAGAAGGAGTACTACATCCTGCTGCTCCTCCTGCAGACCGGGATGATCGGCACATTCTGCGCCCTCGACTTTTTCCTCTTCTATGTTTTCTGGGAAATCATGCTCGTGCCGATGTACTTCATCATCGGCATATGGGGCGGGCCGCGAAAGCTCTACGCGGCGATTAAGTTCTTCCTCTACACGCTCTCGGGATCGGTGGTGATGCTGCTGTCGATCCTGGCGCTCTACTTCTTCAACTCCGACGGCATCCCCTTCCTCAACATCAAAGGCCTCGGCAACGCCGCCACCTTCTCGGTGTTGCAGTACCACAAGATCGGGCACCTCATCCCGCCCACGCTGCAGTTCTGGATCTTCCTCGGATTTTTCCTCGGCTTCGCCATCAAGGTGCCGATGTTCCCGTTCCACACTTGGCTTCCTGACGCGCACGTCGAAGCACCAACGGCCGGCTCCATCATCCTCGCCGCCGTCCTCCTGAAGATGGGAACCTACGGTTTCGTGCGATTCGCCCTTCCGATTCTTCCGGACGGCACGAAGCAGTGGCTGCCCTGGGTCGTCGGGCTGTCGATCGTCGGCATCATCTACGGTGCGCTCGTGTCGCTCGTGCAGAAGGACATGAAGAAGCTCGTTGCCTATTCATCGGTCTCGCACCTCGGCTTCGTCATGCTGGGGATGTTCGCGCTCAATCCGATGGGCCTCAAAGGCTCCGTGATTCAGATGATCAACCACGGCATCTCCACCGGCGCGCTCTTCCTTCTCGTCGGCATCATTTACGAGCGGCGGCACACGAGGATGATCGCGGAGTACGGCGGTCTGGCCAAGGTGATGCCGGTCTACGCCACGCTGTTCCTCATCGCTGCACTGTCGTCGATGGGACTTCCCGCGCTGAACGGCTTCATCGGGGAGTTCACGATCCTCCTCGGCGCAGCCAATCGATCGATCGTATGGGCGTCCTTCGCCTCGGTCGGCATCGTCCTTGGCGCTGCGTACCTGCTCTGGCTCTACCAGCGCGTTTTCTGGGGTCCGCTCGACAACCCTGCCAACAAGAACCTCCTCGACGTCAACAAGCGCGAGCTCGGCCTGCTCTTGTCGCTGGTCGTCCTCATGGTCTGGATCGGGATCAAGCCGGCCGTTTTCTTCGACATCATCGAAGAGCCGGTCAACTACGTCGTGCGCAAAGTCGATCCCACCTACTTTGATCAAAAGCCGCTGGCGTATCCGCCGGCTGCGCCCGTTGCGGTGACCGCGGTCGAGACTGCGCGATGACCTGGAACGACATGATCTATCTCCTGCCGGAGGTCATCCTGACCATCGGCGCCTCGGTGCTGCTGCTCGTGCCCGTTACGGGCGGGCGCGGTGCGAAGCTTTCGGCGAAATGGATGATGCTCATCCTGCTCGCGATCACGGCAGGATCGCTCATCTATTGCTCGCACGCCGTCGAGAACATCGATCAGTCGCGCCAGTTGCAGGCGATGTTCGCGCTCGATGGATTCTCGATCTTCTTCAAGCTCCTCTTCATCGGCGCCATCGGCCTGCTGGTGATGCTGTCGGAGGACTTTCTGGCCGAGGGAAAGTACTCGCCGTGGGAGTACTACTCGCTGTTGGGTTTTGCGCTGTGCGGCATGATGTTCATGGCCTCGGGCGTCCACCTCATCACGATCTACATCGGCTTGGAGCTGCTCTCGCTTTCGAGCTACATCCTGGCCGGTTTCTACAAGAGCGAGCTGAAATCGACCGAGGCGGCGATGAAGTACTTCATCCTCGGCGCGGTCAGTTCCGCGATTCTGCTCTACGGAATCTCGCTGATCTACGGGGTCTGCGGCTCGCTCAATCTGCTCGACATCTCCGCGGCCATGTCGACGATCGTCACCAACGACGCGCTGATGTTCGGCATCATGCTGCTCGGCGCAGGACTCTGCTTCAAGATCGCCGCGGTCCCGTTTCACGTGTGGACGCCGGACGTTTATGAAGGCGCGCCGACGCCGATCGCAGCGTTCCTTTCCACCGGATCGAAAGCG
Organism: Thermoanaerobaculia bacterium; assembly: GCA_034664845.1. GTDB lineage: Bacteria > Acidobacteriota > Thermoanaerobaculia > Gp7-AA8 > Gp7-AA8 > JADGNZ01. The sequence continues at coordinate 45,508 of JAXDGW010000017.1, forward strand.
GCCGCGTTCGCGATCTTCGCCCGGATCTTCTACACCGGCCTGCACGACTTTCACATGGAGTGGAACTACGTTCTGGCCACCATCTCCGCGCTGTCGATGATCGTTGGCAACCTTGCCGCGATCACGCAGGACAACGTCAAACGGATGCTCGGCTACTCATCGATCGCACACGCCGGCTACGTTCTGCTGGGCGTCATCTCGCTCAACGCGCTCGGGCTGCGCGGGATCCTGATGTACTCCGTCGTTTACGTATTCGCGAACCTCGGCATCTGGGCGACGGTGCTCATGCTGCGGCGTCACCAGTATGCCGGCGAGCGCGTCGATGATTTCGAAGGGCTCAGCAAGCGCTCGCCGCTCTGGGCGTTCGCGATGATCATCTTCCTGCTCTCGCTGGGTGGGATTCCGCCGACGGCAGGCTTCATCGGAAAGTACTTCCTCTTCGCCGCGGCGGTGCAGGCCGGCTTCGGATGGCTGGCGGTCATCGCTGTGCTGATGTCGGCTGTGTCGATGTTCTACTACCTGCGCCTCGTGGTGGCGATGTACCTTCGCGAAGGCGTGGAGGCGGAGTTCGCGATCACGACGCCGCTGAAGATCGTGGCCGGGATCTGCCTCGTCGCGACGCTCGCACTCGGCATCGTGCCCTCGTCGCTGATCGATCAGGTCGTCCTCTCGTCGAGCCACGTTGCCGCACGCGCGGCGCTCACGCCACATGCCGGACGATAAGAACAGCGACGACGGAAAGAAGATCCGTCAGAATGAAACGCTGCTGGAGGCGTCGTCGATCGGCCTCATGTTTCCGATCGCCATCGGACTCGGGTACGCATGGGGGTGGGGGATGGACAAGCTCTTCCACACGAGTCCGTGGCTGACCTGGATCTTCGCCGGCTTCGGCGTGATCGCCGCGTTCATCAACCTTTTTCGAATCGGAATGCGCAATGACGACGGTTCTTCAGGATGACCCGCCGGCGGTCGTGCTCGGGCGCATCCGGCGGATCGCTCTCGCCGCCTGCGTGGCCTTCGCGATCCCGGTTTTGGTGACGTCGGGATGGCGCGGATTGATCGGATTGACTTGCAGTGGTCTCGTAACTATGATCAATTTCCTTTGGTTGGAGGAGATCGTCGAGACTCTGCTCCAGCCAGCGCAGCAACGGCATTTCGGGAGAGTGACAATCCGTACGTTGTCTCGCTTCGCTCTCGTGGGTGCGGCGCTTTTGGTCACAATCTTCGTAGCTCGGGTCAATGCCGCAAGTGTGTTGCTGGGGTTCTCGATTGTGGTGGTGGGAATCATGGGTGAAGCTGTGTACTCGACAGTCCGAAGCTTCTCCCGATAGAGATTGATGGAACACGAAAGCTCAATACTTTACGCGCCGTTCAATACGCTGTGGCACAGCGTGCAGCACCGGTTCGCCTGGGATGTACCCGACCACGTGATCATGGCGTTGCTCGTGCTGACCATCAGCGCAGTCCTGTTTCCGCTCATGTCGCGGAAGATCAGCCGCGAGAACCCCAGTCACTTCCAGCAATTGCTCGAGCTGGTCGTGGGCGGGCTCCGGGATCTGCTGCGCGACATCATCGGGCATGAAGGCGACCGCCACCTCTACATCATCGGCGGATTTGCCGTCTTCATTTTCCTGTCGAATATCTTCGCGCTCTTCTTCTTCCTGCAGCCGCCGACGAGCAATCCGAATACGACGTTCGGCCTCGCTCTGTGCGCCTTCGTCTACTACAACTACCAGGGCATCAAGACGCAGGGGATTGGTCACTACCTCAAGCACTTCATGGGCCCGATGCCGATTCTGGCTCCCCTGATGATTCCCATCGAGATCATCGGACATCTGGCGCGCATCCTCTCCCTCGGCATGCGCTTGTTCGGCAACATCTTCGGCGAGCATGCCGCGACCGGCATCTTCATGGGGATGCTGCCTTTCGTACTGCCCTGGCCGATGATGGGCCTCGGCATCTTCGGCGCCTTCCTGCAGACCTTCGTCTTCATCATGCTGACGATGGTCTACATCGGTGGAGCGACCGTGGTGGAAGAGCATTGATTCATTGAATTCGAAATCGCATTCGCACGATTTCAGGAACGTAACGAGATTTCAGGAAAGGAGAAAATGAAATGAGCAAGTTCAAACCCGTCATGTTCGCGCTCTCCAGCGTGCTGATCGCCGGTGCGGTGTTCGCGCAGGACACGGCCGTAACGACTGGCCCGACAGGAGTGCGTTGGGGTGTACTGGCCGCGGCCTTCGTCCTCGGTATCGCTGCCGCAGCAGGCGCCATCGGTCAGGGCCGTGCCATCGCTGCCTCGGTCGAGGGCATCGCCCGCAACCCGGGCGCGGCAGGCGCGATCCGGCTGTCGATGATCATCGGTCTCGCACTGATCGAGTCGCTGGTCATCTACGCGCTGGTCATCGCGTTCCTCGCGTACAAGCTCTAGTCCGCATACAGGAATCGCAAGCAAAGGCCCGGCGGGGATCTCCCGCCGGGCCTTTGTGTTTTCGGGGTGTCTCAGATGCGTGGCTTGGACTTCGCGACCGAAGCGATGATGCCGATGCCGAGGAGCGCCAGAGTGGCGATGGCGATCCAGAGCGTCGGGACATGCAGCATGTAGGCGGCGATAGCCAGGGCCGCAATCAGGATGACCCAGCCCAGGACGGAGAGATTGAACCAGTTCACAGCGTACCTCCGCGAAAGGACTGAGCAATGGCGATGCCGGAACTGGTGGAGCTTTCGTGAATGCTCGCCGGCGACGATTACAGCGGGTTTCATCGAGCCGAGGCCTGGAGCCGCACATCCACCGTTGCTCGCCGCTCCGCTCAACCTCTGCGCAAAAAAACACTGCGGCGCAATCAGATCCGCGCTCTTGTTGCTCGAGTCCATTTCGCCTTTCGCGTGCAGGCGAAGCCCGCCGAAAAATCAGCGCAAACAAAAGAGCCGGCCATGTGGCCGGCTCTTCGTATCGGAATCGTTCGAAAGGGGTTACTGCGTGCTAACCATCTTGTCGAGAGCCGCGAGCGCTGCTTCGGCCGGGAACTTGCTGTCGATGGCGATCGACTTGACCGCCGTCCAGGCGCCGCTCGCGTACGTGATGTAGTTGAGCGACTTATCGCTGGCGTTCGCCAGCACCAGACGATCGGCGCGCGAAATGACGGAGATCGGCCCGTTCCAGTCGGCGCTGAAGCTCGCCGGCGCTGGGATGAAGGGTCGTCCGCCACCACCGCCGATGCCAACAGGAATGTGCACTCTGGTATCAGCGATCGGGCGGAGGGTTACAGAGTGGAACGAGTTCGTCTTCGTATCTCCGAAAACGATGTCGACGCCGCTCTGCATCGGCGAGCTGACGATCGCGGGATGTTTGAGGATTTCTTTGTTGAAACCGGCATCGACGCTGTTGTACTTCTCTGTGCCCGAGGTGACAAACTCTGCGAGGGAGTGGATCTCGATCGACGCTGGCGAGACCGCGCCATTTTCCACGGGGAGCAGCGCATACCGCGCCGCGTCACCGTTCCCGGCCTCATCCCACCAGATCGCGTGAAGGAGCAGCGCTGGCACGTCGGCGTATGTACCGTCTTTCTGAAGCTGCGAAACGCGCCGCGTGATGCCGAGCCTCAGATTCGAACGGACTGTGTACGTCTGGCTGTCAATCGTGACTGCCGGCTGCCATTTGCCGTCGCGATACGAAGTGAGCAGGAGCTCGCTCGACATCTCGTTCGGCTTGTGAATCCAAAGGACAAACAATGTTTTCGAATCGGAGTCATACGCAAGGGCGGCTGCGGTGTGGGTTCCTTGCGAAACCGAGTCCGGGACGTTCACTTGGCTCACGACAGTGCCGTTCTGGATCGTGAGCACGAGCATTGGCGTGGCGACGGTAGGACTCGTTGCTTCGGCCCTTGTCTCGACCGTGAACACCATTCCGTCGGGTGCGACGAGTACGTCACGGTCCGCGACTTCCGCGAACGCGGCGGTTGAGGCGAGTGCCAGGGCGAGCGATACCAGTAGTCGTTTCATAGTTTTAGGTTGAGCATCGACCGGAGATCGATCGCAAACAAAAGACTCTTCAGATGGCGAAATTGCGGATAGAAGCGTGCGAGCTGCTCGAAGTGATCTTCTGCTGCATCGACGTCGCCCATTTTGTAGGCGGCCTCTCCCAGCAGGTAATGCGCGTTCCGAACCTGACGAGGCTCGCACGCCAGCGCAAGGCCGGTCTCACCGTGGCTTCGCGCTTTCGGGTAATCCTCGAGGTCAAGGTAGCCGTAGCAGAGATCGATGTACGAATCGGACAGTGTGCTGCCCACCTGGACTTGATCGATGATGGCCTCGATCATCCGAATGCCTTCCAGGGTGTCGCCGACGATTACCCGGCTGGAGCCGAGGTTTTGAATGATGGCCACTCGAGAGAATTGGCGCTGCGTGGCGTCGTCGAGCGTTGCAATCAGAGCGAGCGCCTGTTCGAAGTGCTCGATCGCCTTGGGGAACTGGGAGTCACTTTCGTAGACGATACCGAGCTCGTTGAGCGCGGCCAGCTTCCAGAACGTTTGATCAGCCTGATTCGCTGCTTCGAGGGCGATCTGCCCGTAGAAGATCGCGCGCTTGAGCTCACCCGTGAGCCGGTGGGTGTACATCAAAGCGTACGAGGCGAGGAATGTGTGATGCGTGTTGCGGCGGCGCATCAGGATCATCGGAAGCGCTTTCACTTCCGGCCCCGAGCGCTCTGCGGCGATCAGCGCGTGGCCTTTGTTGATCGTGATCAGCTCGCGGACTTCTTCGTCCGAAGCCAGAGCAAGCGCTTCGTCGTACATGGCGAGCGCTTCATCGAATTCTTCCGATCGGACCTTCGCCAGAGCCTCCTGGCGCAACTCCTCAATGCGGCCGTTCAGCTCAGACATCGTCACCCTCGCTCTCCCCATTGTCTGAATCCCACGAGCTGTCCTCTTCCTGCGCGCGCTTGAACTCGATGAAGCTCTCAACTTCCTTCTGCGCGGTCGGGCTGAGGCTGCGGTACTTCTGAACCACCGTCTCGGTGCGGACGCCTTCATCGAAGAAGTCGCCGATGCTCAAATCGAACGTTCCCAGGATTTTGAGAAGGGTATCGAGGCCGACCTTGTATTCGCCCTGCTCCATGCGCGAAAGGTCGGATTGATGCACGCCGATCCGATCGGCGAGCTCCACCTGCGTCAGCTTGCGCTGGCGGCGAAGTTGCCTGATCTTGCGCCCGACGAGCTCGAGCTGTGCTGGCTTATTCATAGGGGGTTTCGTTGACTTTTATGCTGCGGAGACCATAAACTCCCCGCCAATCTACGGACTTGCTGAGCCGCTGTCAAGTCCAGAGGATCCCGCAAACGTACAAAAACGTCCACCTCCTCCGGGAACTCGTCAAAAGAGACTTCCATGCTCGCTTTACCGGCTCGGCCCTCGGCATCTTCTGGGCTGTCCTGCAGCCGCTGAGTCTCGTTATCCTCTATTGGTTTGTCTTCACGTACATGTTCAGCCGAGGGCCGGCGGGGGAGAACAAGAACTACATCGACTTTCTGATCGCCGGTCTGTTGCCGTGGCTGGGGCTGAATGAGGGCATCATCCGCTCGACGACCAGCATCGTCGAAAACGCCCCGATGGTGAGGCGGCTGGCGTTTCGCAGCGAGTTGCTCGTCCTGGTTCCCAACGCGTCCGCGATGATCTTCGAATCGATCGCCCTCGTTCTCTTTTGTGGCTTTCTCCTCGTGCGAGGTCTTCCACTCGGCTTCATCTGGCTGCTGCCGTTCGCTCTGGTCATCCAGTTCGCGCTGCAGGTGGGACTCGGATGGATCCTCGCCGCGAGTTACGTTTTCTTTCGCGACCTCATGCCGATTCTCGGCTTTCTTCTCTCCGTGATCTTCTATCTCAGTCCCATCCTTTACCCGGTGGCGGGCCGCTTCGAGCGCTTCTTCATGTGGAATCCGATGACGCCTCTGCTCGGTTTGTTCCGAAGCGCCTTGCTTTCGGCGGCGTTACCTGCGGCAGGTTCGATCGTATTCCTTCTGGCCGTCGCCATCGCGTCATTCACCGGTGGCCTGATGTTCTTCCGCCGTGCGCAGGGGACGCTAGCGGATCTGATCTGATCGTTGAGGGTCGCTTATCCCAATCCCACATCCCTGGAGGAGTGAGAATGTTTGACAGGAAGTTGATCTCTGCCTTTTGTGTGGCTGCAGCACTGACCGCGAGCGCATTTGCGCGCCAATCGACGGGAACTGCGGCGCCGCATGCGGCCGTACCCCAGACCACTACAGCGCCTTCACCATCAGTGGTCGCGGCGCAGACATCACCGGAGGGAGGTACGCCGTCATGGATCCGGTCCGAAACGCCGGAGCATCGGCGCGACCGCCTCGGCACCGCAGAAGATCCCGGTCCCGATCCCGATCCGCAAAAGCAATGGTGGCGTTATGGGCGCGCCTTCACGATTGCGCGCTACGAGCGCAAATGGGCCGCGTACGACCGTGAGGATGGCTGGGTTCGTCCGATGGCGATGGTGAACGTCTCGTTGGAGATCTACCAGCAGAACAGCCGTTATGTGTGGGCCTGGATTCCGGTCGAAGATCCACACGCCGCGGAGTCACTTCCTGCGCAGGCGCCACCGCCCGCCACGAGATACCTCGAGGGCGACATCAAATTCTTCGAGAAGACGCGTTCGCAGTTCACGCCGCTTGCTCCCGCGGCGAACGACACATTGATTCGCTTCGCGGAGTCGTCGGACGGGTTGCCTACGGGCGGCTCGTGGCGCAACTCACTCACCGTCGCGGACATGAACGGCGACGGCTGCCCCGACATCATCGCGCCACCCCAGCGCGGAGGCGGCACGAATCTGTTTCCCTACATCTTTCTCGGGGACTGCAAAGGACATTGGAAGTACTGGGCTGAAGTCAAGTGGCCGCATCCGCTTGACTACGGCAGCGTCGTCGCGGCGGACTTCAACAAAGACGGTCAGATGGATCTGGCGTTTTCTGTCCATCTCACCGGCGTCTACGTTTACCTCGGCAATGGAAAGGGCACCTTCACGGAAGTCACGGAAGGGCTGCCGCACGATTTCGCTACGCGCCGGCTCATCGTTACTGACGTGAACAACGACGGCTACCCCGACCTTGCTGTCGTCAGCGAAGGGCCGTCCGTTCGCGGCGCTGACTCCTCTCCACTTGGCAAGGCGATCGTTCTTTTCAACAAGGACAAAGGGAAGGCCTGGCAGGCAGTCGATATCGCCGCGCCGGGGATCAAGACCGGTGCTGATTGGATGTCGGCCGGTAATTTCAACGGAGACGCCACGCCCGATTTCTTTCTCGGCAGTG
>JAXDGW010000018.1:0-17259 GCA_034664845.1 Thermoanaerobaculia bacterium
CCCCCCCCCCCCCCCCCCCCCCCCCGCACCCGCGGTTTCGCCGGTTCGGAATGACAAAGCGTTAGGGCAACTCGACAGCCAGAAACCCCTAATCCTCTCCCTCTTTCGGATGTAGCACCGTGATCCGGCCATCGGTCTTCGGCGCGATTGGCTGCGGCATTGACTTGATCGCGTCGATCAGGAGATCGCGGATCGGGCGCGTGTAGTCGATCGTCTTCAGTGAATCGGGGATCGGCTTCATCACCACGTCGAGGCCTTCCCCACCGGTGACGAGGAAGTCGATCATGGCCACGCGATAGCTTGCGTTCGGGTCGAGCGGCTGGCCGTTTGCCAAGGTCACGTCGGTCAGGCGATGGCGTTGCATCATCGGCTTATCGGCGTCGAGCGCTTCGTCGAATGTGTAGCGGATGCCGCTGGCCTGCAGGATTCCGCGGCCGCCGCCGACCACCGTCATGTCGAGCATCTGGCGGACCTGTGCGCCGGTCATCGTCACGATGGCCGGGAAGTTGTCGAACGGCGAGACGTCGAACATGTTCGCGTAGATCAGCGAGCCTGCCGGCAGATCGGCGCGGATGCCGCCGGAGTTCATCACGGCGATGTCGGTCTTCATGTACGCACGCATGGCGTCGGTGAAGAGATCGCCGAGGGGGGACTCGCGGTAGTAGCCGCGCTTGAAACGGTCGGTCGTGCGGATGCCCGTGTCTTCGTTGCGCTTCGCGGCGACCTGCTGAAGGTAGGGCTTGAGCGTGTCGCTCAGGCCAGCCAACTCGGTCACGGCGGCGCCTTCGAAAACGCGCGGCACCAGGGCCGCGCCGGCCGGCGCTTTTTTCGGATCGCATGTCTCGGTGTGCTCGTAGACCTGCGCACAAATCGTGATCAACGGCGCCATCTCCGTCTTCGTCACCGCGTGGCTGGCGGTGTCTATCGTCATATCCAGCATCGAAAAATCGCGGCCATACGGTCCGGGCTGGAGCGTGGCCACCCCGTTGATGTATTGGCGCATCAACGAATGCGTGTGGCCGCCGAAGTAGGCATCGATCGTTCCTTTCGGCAGCGTATTCAGCAAACGCATCGCTTCCTGATCGCTCTCGCAGCTCGATGCATCCATCGGATTCGTTTCGACGTCCTTGCAGCGGCCTCCCATGTGCGCGATGACGATGACCGCGTCGGCGCCGGCGGCCCGCAGTTCCTTCGCCGCACTCAGCGTGGCCGCAACCGGATCGCCAAAACTCAACGTAGCCACGTTCACCGACATCGTCACGTTCGGTGTGTCGGGCGTGGAGAGGCCGATGATGCCGACCTTCGCGCCTCCGGCATTGACGATCGTGTAGCGATTCGCCCACGACGGCGTTTTGCCGGTGGCCTTCTCGGTCAGGTTCGCCGACAGGAACGGGAACTTCGCGCTCGCAGCGTTTTTCTTGAGCGCGCCGAGCGGGTCCTGGCCGGGAGTGCGGGCAACGGAATCGGGACCGACCGGGCCGTAGTCGAACTCGTGATTGCCGACGGCCGCAGCGTTGTAGCCGAGGACGTTGTAGCCCTCGATGACGGGCTCGCCTTCGAAGAGATTTGATTCGAGTGTGCCTTGGAACAGATCGCCCGAATCGACGACGATGACTCGCCCCGGATGTGTGCTGCGCAGATTCTGCAGGTATCCGCCGAACAGCGGCAGACCTCCGTACGGCGGCGCAGTACGCGACTCGTGATGACTGTCGTACCAGCCGTGACGGTCGGTGGTCGACGCGATGATGACGTGAACGGGCTGGGCGGCGGCGGGCGTTACAGGCGTCGCAATCGGGATCGTCGGAGACGTGGCACAGGCGGCGAGGAAGAGAACGAGGAGAGAAAGCCGTTTCATGGGCGCAAGTATAAGGAGTGCAGGCGTCTCGCCTGCGGCGGCGAGGCGTCCTCGCCTCGGTGTGGTTTCCGTGCTACCGAACTTTCGTTCATTTCCTCGAGCTCACTGGCCGTTACCTCGGACACACCGCCGGGCGAGACGCCCGCCGGCCGCCGGCGAGACGCCTGCACTCCTTTGGAATGACAAACAAACGTATGCTCTACCAGACCCTCGCGACCTCGGTCGCCGTCATCCATTTTGGCTTTATCGTTTTCGTCATCCTGGGAGGGTTTCTCGTTCTTCGCTGGCCGATGCTGAAGTGGGTTCATCTGCCGGCAGCGGTCTGGGGAGCGGTCATCGAGATCGGCGGATTCGTCTGTCCGCTCACGAAGATCGAGAACGCGTTTCTGCGCAAAGCAGGTGCGGCTGGGTATGATGGCGGCTTCATCGCCCATCACATCTTCAGCGTGATCTATCCACAGGGCCTCACACGCGGGATGGAATTCGCCATCGCCGCATTCGTCATCGCGGTCAACGCCGCGGTTTATAGGAAAGTGTTTTAACTGAATGGTCTCTTTAGCGATCCCGCAACATCCGGTCTCAACGACCGACAAGCCTTTCTCCTCCCTCGGCCTCAGTGCGCCGATCCTCGACATCGTCACGAAGATCGGGTTTCAGAATCCGACGCCGATCCAGGCCGCCACGATCCCGCTGGCGCTGGAAGGCCGCGACGTCATCGGCCTGGCGCAGACCGGCTCCGGCAAGACGGCGGCGTTCTCTTTGCCGCTGGCTGAGCGCCTCACCCATGGCCGCGGCGTGCGCGGACTCATTCTCTCGCCGACGCGCGAGATTGCTTTGCAGACGAAAGCGTTCCTCGACGTCTTCGGCGCCAAGCACGAGCTCAACACGGCCTGCGTGATCGGCGGCGTGAAGATGCAGCCGCAGACCGACGCGTTGCGCGGCGAGCCCGACATCATCGTCGCCACGCCCGGCCGATTGCTTGATCACGTCCGCCAGCGGCACGTGAAGCTCGACGCGATCGAAGAGCTCGTCCTCGACGAAGCCGATCACATGCTCGACCTCGGCTTTCTCCCGCAGATCCGCGACCTCCTGCGCCTCCTGCCCCGCGACCGCCACACGATGATGTTCTCGGCCACGATGCCCGATTCGATCGAGATGATCGCCAAGGACTTCATGCGCGATCCGGTGCGCGTCGACATCACGCCGGACGGCGGCGCGGCCGTCGGCATCACGCACCGCCTCTACATCGTCAAGGAAGAAGACAAGCGCAATGCTCTGATGGCGCTGCTGACCGAGGAGCTGGGGAGCACGCTCGTTTTCGTGCGCCGGAAGATCGACGCCGAATGGCTGTATCACATCCTCCAGCGGCGCGGCCACCCGGTCTCACGCATCCATGCCGACCGCTCGCAGGGACGGCGCACCGAGGCGCTGGCAGGATTCCGCCAGGGACAGCACCGCATCCTCGTCGCCACCGACATCGCCGGCCGCGGCATCGACGTCCCCGGCATCGAGCACGTCATCAACTTCGACATCCCGGAGAACGTCGACGACTACGTCCACCGCGCCGGCCGCACCGCCCGCGGCGCCGCGCTGGGAATCGTATCGACGATCGTTTCGTGGCAGGACGTCCCGATGGTCCGCCAGATCGAAGAGATCCTCGGCGAAAAGATTCCGCGCTGCACCGCACCCGGAATCGAGCCGTGGGTAGAGACGGAAAAGGCGGCGTCGAAGACGCGGAGACGGGTGTAGCTCACAACCCAAAGGCGCGTAGAATAGCGGCGCATGTCGAACGAACGTCTTGTGGTCGATTTCATGATCGAGAAACCCGGCCACGGGGTTCAACTCCTGGTCGAAGCGCGAAATACTCCGGCACCGTCTCCCGAGTGGGCGGCGCAGTTTCTGCGCAATATCCTGGAGAGCGATCAGATACCACAATCGGAGTATTTTTTGCTGGCGCTACGGAACCATCTTTATCTCTGGCATCGGCCGCAGCGTGACCCCGGGAACCCCGATTTTGAGGGCGATACGGAGTCGGAGCTCCAGCCTTATCTCTCGGGTATCAATCGACCGCTCGGTACGCTCAGCAAGAGCAGCTTCGACATGCTGATCCAGGCTTGGCTGGGCAATCTCGTCGACGGTATCTTGCCGGAATCCGGGGATCATCAATGGCTGGCGGACTCCGGCCTTGCTGCCTCCGTACGTAATGGCTCCCTTCGACTGAATCTCGCTGCGTGATTGTCTACGTCGAAACAAACTTTCTTCTCGAGCTCGCATATCTGCAGGAGAGGTGCGATAGCTGCCAGGAGATCCTTGAGCTCGCAAAGACCGGGGCGATTACTCTCCTTTTGCCGGCGTTCTCCGCCGCTGAAGCACGAGCCACCCAGCATCGCCGTCTATCGGAGCGAAGAGAGTTTCAGGAATCGCTCAAAAAGCACATACGTGAAATCTCACGCTCCGAAACTTTCCGTGGGTTAGACCAACAAACGACGGATATCGTTCGCGCCTTCGTCTCGGGCGGCGAAGAAACAAGGGAACGCCTGGAGTCCGCAATTCAGTCGATCAATGAGTTGCCGCTGACACGGGACGTAGTGGTCAGCGCGCGTCGGCATGAACCTGATCTGTCGCCACAAGATGCCCTTGTTCTCGCCTCGATCACGGAGGATGCCGCTGCACAAACGGGTCCGAAATGTTTCATCAGTCAGGATGCGAGCGCGTTCAGGAGTCCTGCTGCCCTGTCCGTGCTGACTGCTCTGGAGTGCAAGGTTCTCTACAACTTCACGGACGCAGTCGCCTATATCAAGAATGCCCTCCGACCGCCGGCGCAGCCGTCGTAACAACGACGATTATCCCGCCCGCGCCACCGCTTTGCGCGCGTACATCGCCTGATCCGCGGCACGGATCGATTCGTCGAGTTGGTCGGCGTCCGGGAAGGCGGCGGCGCCCCATGAGACCGTGAGCGTCCGGCCCCGAGGGGTGGTGATGGGGCGGTCGAGATCGGCGAAGCGTTGCGTGACGATCTCCAGCGGCAGTTGCGGGAGGATGACGAGGAACTCGTCGCCGCCCCAGCGGAAGAGGAGGTCGTCGGCGCGGACGCGGATTCGGATTGCGTTCGCAACCGCGCGGATTGCTTCATCGCCCGCCGCATGTCCCTCGGCGTCATTGATCTTCTTGAGGCGGTCGACGTCGACCATGACCACGGTTCCGCTCATCTCGCGCGGCATGGCGTGGAAGGCGTGGCGCGACAACGCGGCGGTGAGCGGATCGGTATTCGCTTTGATCGCCAGCTGGTCACGCACCGTCTGCAGCGCCTCGACCGCGTCGGTCAGCTCGCGACGCGCGCCATCCGCGGCGACGAGCACCATGCTGAATCCGAGCAGCACGTCGGCCAGAAGATCGGCCAGCGATGACGAGTCGAGGTACGGAACCGTGATCCCCTGCCGCGCCATCGCGTAGAGCGGGATGTAGGCGGCGTAGAGGATGGTGATCAGTGCGAGGGACAGCCGCATCATCTGCCAGCCGACCGTCCGCTGCGTGATGCGCCCGACGATGACGAAACAGACGGCGGCGACGATGCTGACGATCCCTGTCTCGATCATGAACAGCGCGCCAAAGTCGGGCGCGGCGATCACGATCAGAATCGCCGCCGCCAGCGCCAGCGGAGTAGCGTACCCGAGGAGTTTGAGCGGAAAGGGAGATTCGGCGAGATCGCGGCAGCCGGCAAAGAGAAGCGCAAGAAAAACCCACTGCACGAGCAGATAGATGAGCCACCATGGCCACGGATTCACGGTAGCGATGTAGATGCGCACAGCCACGATGGCGAGGAACATCGCTCCGAACGCCAGCGCCCAGCGTTGCGCATAGCGCAGGCCAAGTGTCCGCGCGATTTGCCCGAGAACGAGAGCGAGCAGGAGAGTCCCGATCGCCTGGAACGTCACGGCGACGGGAGAGAAATCGAGCGGCGTGGAGGACATGGCGTGCTTTAGAAGCGGAATGTTGAATGTTGAGTGTTGAATGTTAAATGTTGAATGGAGAGGCGGGCTCGATTCATTGTGCGCTACTGACAACGCGAATCGCCCGCAACTGTTTGAGCTCAGCTCAGCCTTGGCGCCTTCCTCGGTTCTCCATTCAACATTCAACACTCAACATTGAACATTCAACATTTCGCCTTTCGATAAACTCAGTCGTCCATTGTGAACCCCGTCACCCCAATCGGCACAATCCCCTCTTTCGGTGTCGCCCCGCGCGCGCGGCTGGCGTCGATCTTCGCTTCGCCGGCGGGGGCGACGGGCGTGACGCGCGTGGTCATCTGCGCGCGGGCGCTGGCGAGGTAGACCTTCACGCCTTTCTTGGCGTAGATCCGCTCGATCTCCGCCTCATCGGCATCGATGACGATGTAGTCGTCGATGCGGCTGGAGTAGATCGCGAACTTGCCGTTCGCCTGCTTGTCGATGCGCCAGGACACGCGTGTAGATTAGCGGATGTGACGCACCGACGTCGCGCAGACACGCTATCGCATTGAATACCGCACTCCCACCCTCACCGTCCTCGGCGCGCCCAGCGTGATTACGGGTGTGGCGCTCACTTCCACTCGCCGGTTCGTGGCGTTTTCGACGGCGAACGTGGCTTCGAAGTGCGAGGCAATGGGATACGCCGCGAAGAGATCGGCGACAGCGTAGCTCCGCAGTGGGAACTGATTGAGGTCGTCGTCGAACTGCATCGACGACCAGCGCGCCTGCAGGCCGGCACTACCACGCGCGCCGTTGAACGCGAGCTGCACCGTCGCCGTATTGCGGGGAACCTGCGGAAGGCGTTTGCCGGCGAGGTCGCTCGAGGCTACGACGGCATCGCAGAAGAGATAGCCGGCTGACACTCGCCATCGGCGCGACAGCCACTCCTCGGCCTCCAGCTCCGCGCCGCGCGAGCGGCTGCTACCGAGGTTGCGGCGCTGGCGGGTGATGAGCGAGGGCGTCGAGGAGAGCGTGACGTTTGCGATCGTGTCGTCGGTCGTCATCGAGAACATCGTCAAACGCAACGGTCCGCTGCGCGCGCCGAGCTCGAAGGCGGAGAGATGTTCGGCGCCGAGGTCTTCGTTCGCGAGAGTCTGGACGTTGCCGACGCGGAAGGCTCGATAGAGCTCGTTGAGCGACGGCGCGCGGAAGGAGCGATACGCGGCCGCGGTGAGCGTGAGGCGATTCGAGACGTGGACGAGCAGCGTGAGGCGCGGGCTCCAGGCGTCGTCGCTGCGATCGGTGAGCGCTGCACCGTTGCGTTCTGCGTCGAAGTTGCGCCAGGAATCGAAACGGACTCCGGCCGCGAGAGTGACGCGCCTCGAGAGCGTGGCGACGTCCTCGATGTAGACAGCGTCATCGTTCTGACGGCCGGCGACGCGCGACGATGTGATCTTGCCGGTGACGGCGTACTGGATCTCGTCGCTCGCGCCGCGCACCTGGCGCAAGTCGGCGCCGGCGACGATCACGTTGCGGCCGAACGTCGAAAACCATTGCAGCGATCCTCCCCGCCCAGACGACGGCACACGCTGGTCAACCGTGAGCCGCTCGCTGTTGCGGTTGGCGGCGATGGCGGAGAACGTCTGGTGGTAGTCCTGATCGCTGCCATATGCGCGGACGACGATGGAGCCTGAGCCGATGCGCGCATCGGTTCCCGCGGCAATCTGGCGAATCGCCGTGTCGTTGATCTGCATCGGCGTCCCGTTGTTGCGCGACTCGGCGTAGTGCGACAGCCGCAGGAACGACTCGTTGCGACGCAGGGTCAAGTCGATGGTCGTGTTGCGCGTGTCCGCCTCGACATCAACCGCTCCGCGCTGCGATGGCTGCACGAGAACGTACCCGTTCGTGCTCAACCACCCGGCGGCGATGCTGCCGCTCCAATCGCCGCGCTTCATCGACGCGAACAGCGACGACGCTCCGGTCTGCTCGCTTCCGCCGCTCGCATCGAATGACAGATCATTCGCCGCCGATCCTCGCCGGATGAATTGCACCACGCCGCCCATCGCGCCGCTGCCGTAGAGATCCGACGCTCCGCCGCGGACCACCTCGATGCGGGAGATCGCTTGCCGCGGAATGCGGCCCCAGTAGACCCAGCCGCCGAAAGGATCGTTCAGAGGAATGCCGTCGTCGAGCACGAGCGCGCGTGAGGCGCCGCTGGCTCCGATGCCGCGAAGCGAGACGCCTTGCGACGTCGGATTGGCGCTCCGGCTGGACGAGCGACGGAAAAGCGTGAATCCCGGCACTTGCCGCAGCGCCTCGTCCGTCGTCGCCGCCGCGGTGGCCGCCATCGCCTCCCGAGAGATCACGACGACACTCGCGGGCGAATCGCCCAGGCGCGCCGGCGTGTTCGTCGCGGTCACGACGATCGTATCCGCGGCCGTCGGCTTCAGGGGCGGCGGCGGATCATCAAGAAGCAAAAGACTCAACGCCAGCAGCGGCACCATCGGGGGCGATTCTATGTGTCGCTGAGGGAAACGCTGCTACGGCAATTGGATCGTCGTCGTCTCCCCTGCCACGATCGCGACCGGCATCGTGCTCGCGACACCGCCGGTCTTGCTCAAAATCGAAAGAACGTACGAGCCGGGCGCCATCGTCGGATACGGTCCGTTGATGCCCTCGTGAATCGGGCCGATGACGCGGATTGCCGTACCGGCAGGATCGAGACGCACCTGTTGCGCGCTCTTCGCATTGATGATCAGTTGCCCGCCGTGCACCAGCGATAGCCGCACATCGGCCGTAGGCGCGGTGAACGGCGTTTGGATGGTCGTATAAAAACGTGTGAAGGCCGTGGCGATGTAGCTGCCTGGCTGCAGCCATGCCTTGTACTCGCCCGTGTCGACTCGGGTTGCCTGGGTCGGATTCGTGTGCGCGGGAGTGGCGACGAAGACGGTTGCGTCGACGGGCGCGCCGGTAACGGAGTCGACGGCGTGAAACGTCACCGCCGGCGCCTTCTCCAGCCGCACTTCGACTTCCGAGGCCGAGCCGCCGGAGACGACGACCTGCTGCGTCGTCGTCGCATACGGCTCGCGGCTCACCCGCAGGTCGTAGGTGTTGTCGGCGAGTGCATCGATCGCGAAGTGCCCCTCCGAATCGCTGGCGGCTGATCCGCTGGAGCCAGGAGTGCGCGAGCCGGCCGAGACCGTGGCGCCCGCCACCGGCGCGCCGGTGGCGGCATCGACGACATGGCCGCGCAGCATCGCGCCGCGGATGTCGATGTCGAACGTCGCATTGCCGCCGGCCGTGTATCTCGTCTGATACGAAAGGTTAGGCCCGGCGACGCGCACGTCGTAATCGCCGGACGCAAGGCCGGAGGCGACGTAGCTGCCGTCGGGCGAGATCATCGCGCTCACGAACTGCCGGCCGCTTCCCTGCGGCGGACGGCCCCCACCAGGCAGCTGCGCCGGCGTGAACATGAGGTTCCCCATCGACACCGCCACGCCGGCGCGTGTTACGTGCCCGCTGACCGTCATCCCTTCGTCGAAGTTGAGCTCCACAGGCGGTGCCGCGCCGTTCTCGACGACGATCATCTTCGTCGGCGCGGTGCGGCGGCGGCCGGCCGCGTTCAGCATGGCATCGACGCGGACGCTTCCGTCCGGCAAACCGTGCAGCGTGAAATTGCCTGCCTGATCGACGTTCGTCTGGTTTCGCGACGTGCCGCCTGACGCGCCCACAATCACCTGCGGCAACTCATCGGGCGTGAGTCCGGTCACGCGGCCCGTGATCGTGGCGCCGTTGTCGAGCGTGAATGTGAGCGCCTGCACCTGCGGCACTTCGACGTCGTTCGCCTCCGCGCTGACGTAGCCTTCCTTGCGCGCTGTCAGCCTGTACCGGCCGTCGGCCACGCCCTGCATCACGAACGTGCCATCAGCCTCGGTCCGGGTGATGTTGCCCGGCATCCCGCCGACGTTGCCGTTCCCATTGATGGCCACCATTCCGCCGGCGATGCCGGTGCCGGTGCGATCGACCACCCGCCCGCGCAGCTCGCGGCCATGATCGAGCTCCACGTCGAGGCGCAATTCTTTCCCCGCCGTGACTTCGACCGATTTTCGCTGGACGACGAAACCGGTCTTCTGGAACTGGAGCGTCCGGTCGCCTTCCTGTATCCCGTCGATCGTGTAGCTGCCGTCCGCATCGGTGGTCGTGTTGCCGGAGGGCGGCATCCTGCCCGCCGTCACCTGCACCTGCACGCCGGCGACCGGCGCGCCGCTCGAGGTCACTTTGCCGGTGACTGTGGCGCCTCGATCGAGCTGCACGTCGATCCCGCTCACTGTCTTCCCATCCTCGGCAGCAATATCGCTTCGCGAGCCCGCGACGTAGCCGGTGGCCGTTACGCGGATCTGAACTGAGCCGGGCGTGACATTGTCGATCGCGTACGAACCGTCTTCGGCATGGAACTGCTGCGGCTGCGCGCCTGGAGCGCCTCTTCCTGGTGATGCCGGTGCCGGCAGCGCGATCGTGAAATCGGTGACCGGCTGCTTGGTGGCGCGATCGACGACGCGTCCTTCGATGCGCGCGCCGTTCGGCATCGTGATCGTCACGCCTTTCGCCGGCGCGGTGACGGCGACCGCTTGCGACGAGAGGCGGCGGTCGGCCGAGAATGCGGTCACGGAAGTCGCTCCTGACGGGATTCCTCCGAGCTTGAACGAGCCGTCGGAATCGCTCGTGGCGGTGCGCGGGGCCATGTTCGCAGACGGCATCTCGACGATGGCGTCGGCGACGGGTGAGCCGTCTGAGTGGAGCACGTGTCCGCTGATCTCGACGCCGCGGTCAACCGTCACCACGACCGGCTCCGACTTCGCCGTCAGCATCTCCCTCGGCAGGCGTTTCGGGGCGATGTCATCACCGGTTACGAAGACCGCATGGAGCCCGGCGGCAGTCCGGAAGCTGACGGAACCGTCGGCGCCGCTGCGCCGGCAATCGGGACGCGAAGAATCCAAACATTCCGCTGGAAAAAAGAAGCCCTGCTGTCCATTCTCGCCCGTGCGCGTCACATTCACGTACGCCCGCGGGACCGGCTGGCGCTGCTGGTCGATCACGCGAACCTTGACCACGAACCCGTGCTCGAGGGTGATGACGATGTTGTCGCGCGTCTCCCCCGGCTGCCATTTCCGCGCCTCGGACATGCCGCCCGCGTAGTTGCGTTTCATCGCGTAAATCGGCAGCGAAAGCGCCGCCTGCGGCATCACGCGGAGGACAAACTCTCCCGCGGCATTCGTGAGTGCGTTTTGACGGCGAGTGCCGTTCGTCGACGGCGAATTCACCACCGCGGCCGCAACCGGTTTCTTCTCTTCGTCGATCACGCGGCCGCGTGCGCGTGCAAACGGCAGCGCGGCGAATGCCCGCGTGGAGACATGCGGGACGATGACGGCGGACGGCTCGATCGCGTACGCCGGATGCATCCCCTCGATCTGATACGCATGCGGAAGAAGCGGGGCGAAGGTGAACACGCCCTTGGCGTCGCTCGTCACGGTGACCGGCGACCGGTCCTCCACAGCGCTCAATGACATCCGCGCCCCGGCCACCGCTGCGCCGCTCTTCGTGTCGCGCAGCGTGCCGGTGAACGACGCCCCCGCGGAGAGGCGGATCTCGACCGCCGCGCCCGTTTTCGGCCGCACCGCGGCGCCAATCTCGTTCCCGCGCACCGCCGAGACCGACTGCCAGTTCTCCGGCGCATGCGCGACCGTAAACGTGCCGTCATCCGCCGATGCGGCCAGCGGCCAACCGTTGATCGAGACAATCGCATGCGCCACCGGCCCCACCGCGTTGACGACGCGTCCGCTCACCGCCACGCCGCGCGAGAGTTTGATCTCGTACAGCGTGGAGGCGCCGTTGCCCATGTCGCGGCGCGAGCCGACCGCATAGTCGGGATGAACGACGAAGGCCGATCCGAAGCCGAATCCTGGCACTTCACCCGCGGCGTCCGTGCGCGACACCTCAGTGCCGGAAACGACGATCGCGTTCGCAACCGGCTGGCCGCCGCTCGTCACACGAAACTTCGTGGTAGGCGGCGGGAGGAGTTGGATCGCGCCGAGGTCGTCGCCGTCGATGGTGGAGATGGTGGTGCGCGGGTGACCGTCGGATTCGATCACGATATCGACCGCAGGTGTCGTCTTGACGTCGATCGAGAACGAGCCGGTCTCCGACGACTTGGCCGTCGCGACAGGCTCGCGATCGATCTTCCCCGCAACCAGCCGCGCCCGCAACGCCGCGGAATCCTCGGCGGCATAGGCGCGGATCGTCGCACCGGCAACCGGCTTCGCATCGGAATCGATGAGCGTGCCGGTGATCGATGCGAACGCGGTGGACGACAAGGAACTAACGAAAACCGTGGCGAGAACGACGAGTGCGAGTTTGCGCATATCGATCGGACGAATGATCATGAAAGACGTTCCGCAAGAGCCGTATGTCCATGTGCGGCAGCGAGTTCAGCAGGAGTCTTGCCGTCGTCACCGGCGGCGCGTGGATCGGCTCCGGCGGCGAGAAGAATGTCGAGCATGGCCTCGTCTCCGAGCTGTGCAGCCGTGTGAAGCGCCGTGTATCCCAACTGCTGCCGCGCGTTCACATCGGCTCCGTGGTCGATGAGCAACTGCATGACCGCGGCATCGCGCGTGGCCGCTGCCGCGTGAACGGGCGCGACGCGGAAGGCGTTGCGCGCGGCCGCATTCACGTTCGCGCCTCGCTCGATCAGCAGACGCGCGACGTCAGGATTCCGGAAGAACACCGCCAGACCGACCGCAGGGAAGCCATCGTCGGAGAACGAATCGAGCAGCGAGGGATCGGCGTCGAGCATCTGCCGCACCGACTCCTTATCGCCAAGCGCACACGCCTCGACGAACGAAGGCCTGGCCCCGTGCTCGATAAAGAGTTGCGCCAGTTCCGCATGGCCGTTGTAGACCGCGAAGAGAATCGGCGAGGTCTCATTCTGCCGGCTGCCGATCAGCGAAGGTTCGGCATCGATCAATGACGCGATAGTGTCCGCGTCCCCGCTGCGGATCGCATCGAAAAGCCCATTCACCTGCATGGCCAGATCGTAATCCACACAGGGGAGATAAGAAGTGCCGGATTGACCGGTTTCGAGCGTTTTTCTCCACCTATTGCAGACACTTGCACAGAAAAAGACGGTCCCAATGACAATGACTCAGGCACGAACCTTGAGTTGAATGACGGTGATGGACACGAAGAAATGCGAGGTATGCGGACATTCGCGAGCGGCGCATGTTGACGGCGTCCACTGCGCGCTATGCCGTTGCGCGTCCCAGCGGAGCGTCGCCGTCCAGGAGTCGCTCGGATTCCGCAACGCTCTTCCGGTCCGCACTGCCGGAATGGGCCGGAAACGATAATTCCATCGGGTGGATTACTTCGGCTGAGATCGCCGTTGCAATTCGACATGAGCGAAAAGGCCGTGAAAGTCTCCAAGACCGTCACCGTGTCCGAACGCAACCTGCAAAGCGCCGCGCTCCGCCTGTTGCCCAAACACAACAAGCTCGTTTCGCCCGAGGTCGATTACCTCCGCCGCGTCCTCGGCGAACGAGCCACGCAGGCGCAAATCGACGAAAAGGTCCTGCAGGTGCGCAAGCTCCCCTGGTCCGAAATCGTCCACGAGTGAGCCGGCACGGCCGGCAGCGTTGGTTGCCCAAGGCCACGTCACGATGGACGCGCGAATGTTGTCTTGCCTATTTGCACGATGAACGAAGAGACCCCGACGGAAGACTCAGCGCCGGACAACAGCATCGGCAACCGAGAACGCTGCGAGGAACGGCATCCGACTCCTGACCTTTGCGACCTCGCCGCGCCGCCCCGACCCGAAATCCGCGCCGCCCTCGAGCCAACCTGCTGTGGCTCGGACTGTGCTGATTGCCCGTTCTGATGCGTTTTGATGTGATCGTCATCGGCGCCGGAGTGGCCGGACTCGCGGCGGCGCGGGCGTTGTCCGGCGCAGGAAAGCACGTTTGCATCGTCGAAGGACGTCCGCGCATCGGAGGCCGCGTTCTCACGATCCAAGATCCCGCGTCGCCGCTGCCGATCGAGCTGGGCGCGGAGTTCATCCACGGTTCCGCTCCGGACACGTTCGCGATCGTCGACGCCGCGTCGCTCCTCGCCTACCAACTCCCCGACAATCATTGGTGGTCGCGCAACGGACAGTGGCAACGCCTCGATGATTTCTGGCAGCGCATCGATCGCGTTCGCGCCCGCATCGGCGATGGGCCCGACCGGTCGTTCGCCGATTTTCTGAAAGCGCAGCGCAGTCTTCCGCCCAAGGTCAAAGAGTTCGCGCTGAACTTCGTCGAGGGATATCACGCCGCCCACGCCGAGCGCCTCAGCGCGAAATCACTCACGCTTGCCGATGGCGAGCAGCAGGATCCGTCCGCCCGCAAACAGTTCCGCATCGGCAGCGGTTACGACGCGCTCGTGGCCTGGCTTCAGGCCGGTCTCGATCCCAACCGCACCTCGGTGCGCCTCGGCACTCCCGTCGAGAGCGTCGAATGGCGCGCCGGCGACGTCGCTGTTCGCACGTCCCGCGGCGACGAGCTGCGCGCTGATTCCCTCATCGTCACGATCCCGCTCGGCGTCCTCAAAGCACCCGCCGGACAATCGGGAGCCATCGTCTTCAATCCGGCATTGCAGGCGAAAGAGCGCGCCGCCGCGAAGCTGGAGATCGGTCACATCGTGAAGATCGTCTTCAACTTTCGCGAGCGTTTCTGGGACGACGACGATTTTGTGAAGACGAGATCAACGTCGAAGAAGACGATTGCCTCGGATGCAATGAACTTCCTCCATTCCAACGATCCTCACGTTCCAACCTGGTGGACCTCGGCGCCCGTCCGCTCCACGACGCTCACGGCATGGGCCGGCGGACATGCTGCCGATCGATTGTTGACCGAATCTCCCGATTCCCGAATCGACCGCGCTCTGGAGTCGCTGTCGTCGGCCTTCGCAATCGAGAGAAAAACACTCGACGATCTTCTCGCCTCCTCGCACACCCACGATTGGCAGGCCGACCCCTTCAGCCGCGGCGCCTACAGCTACGCCGCGGTGGGCGGCACGCGCGCGCACGCCACGCTCGCGAAGCCGGTCGAATCAACGATCCTCTTCGCAGGCGAAGCAACCAACGGCGAGGAGACCGGCACGGTCTCGGGCGCGATCGCAAGCGGCAAGCGGGCAGCGCGCGAGGTGATCGGCTGAATGCACGCGGCGGGGCCGCGTGCGTTGTCGGTTGTCGGTTGGTTGCCTTCGGCGTTGGTAGATTGCCTGCGGCGTTCTCGGTTGATTGCCTTCGGCGTTGGCGGATTGCCTGCGGCGTTCTCAGTTGATTGCCTTCGGCGTTGTGAGTTGACCGGGTGCGGTGTGTCGGTTGCGCGTCGAATGACCTGGTTCGTTGCGGGAAGGTCTTCATTCCGATCAGTGCGCATGCGCGAAGCGCATCAACGACAACAGACAAACGCGCGAAGCGCAACTAACCGACAACCGACAACGCGGCGCCGCCAGGCGCCGCAGCAATCCCCATTGCGGCCGCATAAAGCCCATGAAAGTGATGGACGCCATTCTCGCGCGACGGTGAGTAGCGCCCGTTGTCGTACGTCATCGAAGCCAGCCCGCGCTGCACGGCCTGGCAGATGTCGATGTCTTCGAGCTGGATCTCGTCGCTGAATGCGATCGTCTCCTCGATGCGCTGCCGCTCCTCGGGCGAATCGGGATCACGGAAGTACCACTCGAATAGCGTCAAGGTCCGTGTAGGGCCGAGGGGGATGATGAGATTCGTGGAGAAGTTGTCGGGATAGACGTTCAGCATCAGGTTCGGCCAGATCCAGAAATAGTCGACGTCCTCGCCCGGCTGGTTCACGCGGATGCGGTCGGGCCGTTTGAGCGGCGCCACCTGGATCGAGTAGTTGCCCTTCGTCTCCGTGCGGTACTTGGGATAGTCGATCTCGCGGAAGAGACCGGGATGAACGATGGGGATGTGGTAGCCCTCGAGGTAGTTGTCGACGTAGACCTTCCAGTTACAGTCGAGCGTCCACTCCTTCCGCGCGGCCAGGCGGTAGCCGGCGTAATTGCGCGGAGCAAGGCGCGCCACGAGATCGCCGAGAAAATCAGCGAGCGGCACCGCGGCAGGATCGAGATTGACGAAAACCAGTTCGTTCCAGACATCGACGCCGAAGCGCGGCAACGAAAAATCACTGCGATCGAAACACTCGATGCCGCTCATTTCCGGGGTTTGCAGAAGCTGGCCATCGAGCCCGTACGTCCAGCCGTGATAGCCGCACTGCAGGACCGGACGCTTACCTGACCCTTTCGCCACCGGGCCGGCGCGATGGCGGCAGACATTCGACAGCGCGCGCAACTCGCCATCGCTGCCGCGGACGATGAGAACCGGCTCGTCGGCGATCGTCGTCGTGAAGAATTGCCCCGATTCGCGAACCTGATCGGCGTGTCCGACGAGTTGCCACGTCTTCCCGAAAACGTTGCGGTTCTCGGCATCGAGCACTTCTCTGTCAAAATAGAAGCGCGACGGGATGGTGCGGGCGAAGGCAAGCCGAGGATAGAATTGGTAGTCGGTCATTTTGGGCGAACGAGAAGGTACAACGGGATCGTCAGGATGAGAACCCCGAGCGCGTAAAGCGAGTTGCGCGTATCGCTGATGACCGCTCCGATGAGGAACGCGATCGACGCGAGGAACGCCAGTCCGGTGGTGAATGGATGGCCGATCGCGCGGTAAGGCCGCGGCGCATCCGGTGCGCTGCGCCGCATCGCAAACAGCGAGGCAAACGACAGCGCGTAGTTCGCTACAAAGAAGAACGCGAGGATTGCGATGACTTGCTCGAACTTCCCTGAGATGACGAAGACGGCGGCGAGAAAACTGCTGAAGAGCAACGCCATGTCCGGCGTCCCCCCCTTATTCACCTCGGCGGCCCCACGCCAGAAAAGCCGGTCGCGGCTCATGGCGAAAAGAACGCGCGGCGCGATCAGCACGTTGGAATTCACTGCGCTGATCAGCGAGACGATCATGATGACGCGGACGATAGTGTCGCCGTACGCGCCGAACAGATGCTGCGCCACGACACCGGCCGCGAGCTTCTGCCCTGCCAGGCTTCCCAGCGGCACGACTCGAAGAAACGCGATGTTGACGAGCAGATAAATCGCCATCACCGCGAACACGCCTCCGAACATCGCCCGTGGGATGTTGCGTCCGGAATCCTTCACCTCTTCGGAGAAGTAGATGACCGCCGTCCATCCGTCGTAGGTGTAAATGACCGATTGCAGCGCCAGGATGAAGGCGATGGCCAGCGATCCCTCGTGATCCGCGGCAATGAGCGACGTCGTCGGATTGCGCGCGCCGAGGTAGAAACAGGCGCCGATGAGGAAGAGGAAGGCCAGCGCTTTCAGAAGGCTCGTCGCGTC
>JAXDGW010000019.1:0-28219 GCA_034664845.1 Thermoanaerobaculia bacterium
CGGAATCGAAGGCTCCGTCGTCGTCGGATTTCGATGCTCCGCGCGGACGAACGCGAGCCGCGCCACGTGGTACACCTCATCGAGGCCGGCGTACGGCGGTAGCGCGGCCATCTGCAGCAAAAGCCGCGCGGCAGCGCAGATGATGAGCAGCGCGTAGGCGATTTTGAAGCGCGCGTTGGCAGGCATGAAGAGAGCGCCGTGATCAGGCGCCGCCCGCATTTTCACACGGCTGCATCGCGATACACTCCGCGCCCGCTTGGCCACGCACGATCCGTATGCCGCGCTCCGTGTCCGCAACTTTCTCTGGCTGATCCTCGGCTACGCCAGTTCGACAGTCGCTCGCGAAGCACAGATCGTCGTCGTTGGCTGGCAGGTCTTTCAAGTCACGCGCGATCCGCTGGCGCTCGGGATGATCGGGTTGGCCGAGGCGCTGCCGTTTATTGCGGTGGCGCTGTATGCGGGGCATGTGGCCGACCGTTTGCCGCGGCGGCCGATCGCCATCGCCGGCACGTTCGGGATGCTCCTCTCGGCAATCGCGTTATTGCTCTTCACGACCAGCGGAACGATCGCGCGCGGTCACGTCTGGCCGATCTACCTCGTCATCTTTCTCAGCGGCATCGCTCGTAGTTTCATCCGTCCCGCATTCACCGCGCTGTCCGCGGAAGTCGTGACGCGCGATCTTTTCGCGAACGCCGTAGCGTGGCGGAGCTCGACCTGGCAATTCGCCGCCGTTCTCGGTCCGGCCGCCGGCGGATTGATCTACGGCTTCGCCGGACCGGCGGCGGCATACGGCGTAGTCATCGTGCTGATGACGCTGGCCCTCGGCGCGCTCTGGTTCATCGCGCACGACGCGCGGCCACAGCAGGGGGAGGAGATGCCGATCAGCGAGAGCCTTCGCATCGGCATCCGCTTCCTCCTCGGCCAACGCATCCTGCTCGCTGCGATGACGCTCGATCTCTTTTCGGTCCTTTTCGGCGGCGCGGTGGCGCTTCTTCCGATCTTCGCTCACCTTCTCGGAGCCGGTCCTCAAGGCCTCGGCGTACTGCGAGCAGCGCCCGCTGCCGGCTCGCTCGTCACCGGAATCATCGTCGCGCACAGGAGGCCGATGAATCGCACTGGCGCTGCCCTTTTCGCCTCGGTCGCCATCTTCGGCATCACGATCATCGGCTTCGCCCTGTCGCGCAACTTCTGGATTTCTCTGACGCTGCTCACCATCGGCGGGATGGCCGACAACGTGAGCGTGATCATCCGCGGCACGCTGCTGCAGACGCTGACACCGCAGCACTTGCTGGGCCGCGTGTCGTCCGTGAATCAGATCTTCATCGGCTCGTCGAACGAGATCGGCGCGTTCGAATCCGGCGTCGCCGCGCGCATCCTCGGCACCGTGCCGTCCGTGATCTTCGGCGGGATCATGACGCTGGTCGTCGTCGCCGTGACGATGGCCTGGGCGCCGCAGCTGCGGAAATTGAAAGAGATCGACGCGGTCAGAACATCGACATCACCATCTCCCGATTCGTGACGAGATTCCAGAACGACAGCTCCGCCAGCGCGTTCACTTCCGTCGCCGAGAGTCCTAGCTGCTCGATGGTCAGATAGTTCGGGAAGTGGCGGAGGTCGTTCACCGTCCGCTGCACGTCAGGTGACAGCGCCTCGATGAAGTTCGGTACCGCGGTGTTGTAGACCCAGAGAATCTCGACGTCATAGTTGCCGGCGATGTCGAAGTTTTGATTGGGCATCACGGTCAGTGTCTGCTTGAACATCGCTGGGCCGCCGTTCTGCAGGTTGGCCGTGACCAGGCCAGTCGTCAGATCGTTGTACTTCGAGGACTCGAAGACCTGCACGAAATCAGGCGTCGCGTTTGCGGCCGAGGCGACATAGCTCTCGGTCATGCCCACCGATTTTGCGTCAGGCTCGATACCGAAAAGCAGCTGTACCGAGCTCTCGAGCGTCACCGGTTTGCCGGCAGGCGCGGTCAGCGCTGTCTGCGTGTTGGTGAAGGAGATGATCCGTTTGACGCCGCGGGCCAGAAGCGCGCAGACACCTGTGTTCTCGAGACTGCCGCCGTCGGCGAACCAATAGAGATCGGCGTCTTTCGGATTCGGATCGGCGACCGGCCAGTAGGGATACTTCGGCACGATGCCGTCGAACTCCGGGACTTTGTCCTGCACGTCCTGCGCGAAGGCAGCGCTGCTGATCGAGGCCATATCGACGAGCGAGAACGGACGGGCGGGAGGGGCGACCGTCGCCAGGTTGCCGGAGACGCTGACGACGGTCGGCGAGGCCATCGCAAATGGTTGGATGAGACCTCCTCCGATCTCGCGGCCGCCCGGGCCGATGGCCGGAAACGTCTGGCGCACGCCAGTGCCGAACGGCGACGATTCGAACGGGAGCAACTGCGCACCGCGGTCGGTCTGGTTGCTGAAGATCGAGGAGTTCATGACCAGCAGCGGCCGCGGACGCTGGCGCAATGTGAACTGCGCTGCGGTCAGCTCGGGATTGTTCGGCGTGATGGTTTTCGCGACGTCATCGGCAACGCCCGAGTAGTAATCGAGCGGCAGCCCGTCGCTGCCGACTTGCCAGAGGTTCCAGAGCTGGAAGATCCGCTCGCCGATCAAACCCTGCCAGAGAACGTCGTTGGCGTAGTGGTACTTGCTTTTGAGGTGGTGCAGGGTTTCGATGACGCTGAAGAAGCTCAACCTCGTGGGTGCGTTGCCGAGATTGTTGGGCGACAGCGTTCCGAGCGAGGAGTTGGTGATTGAGCCTGGGTCGGTGATGGCCGCGCCGAGAAAGTCATCCTCGTCGAAGGACGACGGAAGATAGACGAACGAGGCCGAAGCCCACGTCCCGCCGGAAACCGATGAGATCACCCCGATCTGATCGAGCACGCCGAGGTATTTGAGCGCGCGGTACTGGCCCATCGCGCATGTGAGCGAGCGCGAGCCGCCGCCTGAAACGGCGATTCCGGTCGTGTTCGAGACATCCGGCTCGCCGGCGGCGGGGGTTCCGGTGGGATAGAGGGAGGTAACGAAGTTTGTCGTCATACCGTAGGAGAGGATTGAGCGCGTCAAGTCCCTACCCCCACAAACAAAAACGCCGCCGAAAATCGGCGGCGTTTCAATGTTGGGACTGAGTGGGTGCTAACCCGCGCGGCGCTTGCGCTGGGGCTGCGTCGGGGGCGGTGGCTCGATGCGGGCTTCGGCGCGAGGGCGGGTGGCGGGGCCGGAAAGATCGTGTGTGCGGCCCGTCATGTTGTTCCACGCGATCGCGACGGCAGGAACGATCGTGACGGTCGAGTAGGTACCGGCGAGGACGCCGATGAGGAGGATCCAGGCGAACTCGTGGATCACCTTGCCTCCGAAGAGGATCAGCGCCACGAGGACGATGACGACGGAGCCCGAGGTCAGGATGGTACGGGACAGCGTCTGGTTCATGGCCAGATTGAGCTGCTCTTCCAGCGTCATGCGCGTCTTCAGCTTCCGCTTGTTCTCACGGACGCGGTCGTACATGACGACGGTGTCGTTGATCGAGAAGCCGACGATGAGCAGCAGGGCGGCCACGATATTCAGCGAGAACTCGCCGTTGATGATCATCAGGAACGCCAGCGACATGAAGACGTCGTGGATGATGCAGACGATGGCTGAGACGCCGAACATGAGGTCGAAGCGAAGCCAGAGGTAGATGCCCATGGCCAGCGTCGACAGGACGACTGCCCAGATGGCTTTTCCCTGAAGCTCCCGGCCGACCTGCGGGCCGACGGTCTCCTGATTGAGCACGTTGAACGCGCCAAGGAAGGCTTTCTCGTTGAGGACGCGGGCGATGCCGGTGGTGACACCGGGAGCCGACGTGGCCTGGCTCATGGTGGTGAAGATGCCAACTTCCGAACGCTTGTTGATGACGTTCTGGGCGACGCCGCGGTAGTAGTCCTTCGACGTGGGCAGCGTTCCCTTCGAGTCAGGATCGACGGAGTAGAGAAGCTCGGCCAGGCCGTCCTTCCCCTGAAAGTTGAGATCGAGCTTGTTTGCGGCGTCAGGGTTGAGGTCTTTGTTCAGCCGCGCCACGGTCTGTCCGGCGTAGTCGGCTTCCTGCTTCAGTTCCGGAAGGCGAATGAGCACGGCGCGGTCTTCCGCTTTGCCGTACTGCTGAATCGAGGCATCGGCCAGATCGGCGCGGAGGCGGTCCATCGGGACGGCGTCGCGGAACTTCAGCGTGACGGTCGCGCCGCCCGCGAAGTCGATGCCCCAGTTGATGCCGTGCTTGAAGTACATGGCCGCCCCAACCAGCATGAAAAGGACGGAAAAACCGACGGCCAGGAAGCGCCACTTTACGAAGTCATATTTCGAGTTGACGAAAATCTGCATGGGTATCTCTCTCCTCGCCCTGGCCTAGATGCTCATCTCGGCCGGACGGTTCTGCGCTTTGTACATGACGTCGAAGATCACACGCGACACGAAGAACGCGGTGAAGACCGACGCGAAGAGGCCGATGAGAAGCGTGACGGCGAATCCCTTGATTGGACCGGTTCCAAACTGGAAGAGGAACAAGGCCGAGATGATCGTCGTCATGTGGGTGTCGATGATGGTGCCGAAGGCGCGTGAGAAGCCGTTCTCGATCGCGGCGCGGACGACTTTGCCGTCGCGCAGCTCCTCGCGGATGCGCTCGAACACGAGGACGTTCGAATCGATGGCCATGCCGAGTGTCAGGATGATTCCGGCGATTCCAGGCAGCGTCAGCGTGGCGTGGAAGATCGCCATCATGCCGAGGAGGATGACGAGATTCAGGAGCAGCGCGAGCACCGCGTTGACGCCGGCGCCCTTGTAGTAGACCAGCACGGCCAGAACGAGAGCTACGAAGCCGATGATCGATGCGAGGATGCCCTGGCGGATCGAGTCGCGTCCGAGCGACGGTCCGACGGTGCGCTCTTCCAGCGTCGTAAGCGACGCCGGCAGCGAGCCGCTGCGAAGAACGAGGGAGAGATCCGCGGCCTGCTGCGCCGAGAAGGTTCCTTCGATGACGCCGGAGTCGGTGATCTGGCTGTTGATGACCGGCGCGGAGACGACTTTGTTGTCGAGGACGATGGCGAGGCGCTTGTGAACGTTGGCGCCGGTGAGGTCGCCGAACTTGCGCGCGCCGTCCGGCGTGAGCGAGAAGCCGACGTTCGGCTGGCCGAGCTGGCCCTTCGACACGCGGGCGTTCTTGAGGTCCGTGCCGGTGACCGGCACGGTCTTGCGGACGGCGTAGTACTCGACGCCGGCGGAGCGGCCGAGGGCGTCTTCCTTCGTGCCGGGGAGGACGTCGACTTCCGTCTTCATGTTGTCGGGAACGCCGGCCATGGCCGCTTCCGGAGTGGAACCGGCATTCCCCTCGACAAGGCGGAACTGGAGCTGTGCCGTCGTCTTGATGATGTCTTTCACGCGCGCCGGGTCATCGACGCCGGGAAGCTGGATGACGATGCGGTAGCCGCTCTCGGGCGCGATGTAGGGCTCCGTGACGCCGAGGGCGTTGACGCGGTTGTCGATGGTCTCGACGGTGTGCGCGACCGTGTCGCGCTCGATCGCCGTCAGCGACGCCGTCTTCATCTTGAACTGCATTGCGCCTTCGGGAGTGCGGCCGGAATCGAAGGACGGGAGGTAGTCCTTGGCGATCGTCTCGTAACCGGTGGCGGGCGTATCGGCCGGGAGGACGGCCACGAACGTGGTGTCGTTCACACGGCGCGTCGTCGGAATGGGCAGGTTGCTCTTCTTCGCCTGCGCCTTCAGCATCTCCGAGGCCTGGTCGGTCTCGAGACGGACGGCGTCACCGACGTTCACGCGCATGACCAGATGCGTACCGCCCTTCAGGTCGAGGCCGCGGCGGATCGGCTCAGGGTTGTCTTTGGTCGGGATCGTCGCCGCGGCGAAGCCGACGAGGACGAGCAGGATCAGGATGACTTTCCACAGCAGACTTCTAGTCAAGATTTCCTCCAGGAAGAATGGGGGCGGCTACTCGGCCGCATCGCCCGTGGTGATTCCGGTGATCGCTGAACGTGCAACCTTGACCTTTACATTCTCGGCGATCTTCAGGAAGACAACTTCGGCCTCAACAGCCTGTATCGTCCCGTAAATCCCGCCCGATGTGAGGACGCGATCGCCCTTTTTGAGGGTGCTCAGCATTTCCGCCGTCTTGCGCCGTTGCTTGTTCGCAGGGGCGATGACGAGGAAGTAAAAGACAAGAAAAATCGCCGCGATCGGCAGGATGTTGATGAGGAAAGAGGCGGTTCCGCCGGAACCGGCGGCTTGAAGCAGAGCAATCGCTGTCATATCGTTTTTTCTCTCGGTTTCGCTCGGGGGCTTTCTGCCGGTCAGGCGTCAACTTCGCCGCTAACGACCCGCGAGAGGAACGCATCGCGGAAAGCCTGCAAAGATTTGGACGCGACAGATTGCCGAATACCCCGCATCAAGTCAAGGTAAAACGAAACATTATGGATGGTGTTATAGACCATCGCCGCAATCTCGCCGGTCATGAAAAGGTGCCGAAGATAGGCGCGGGAGACGGTCCGGCAGGTCACGCAGGAGCAGTTCGGATCGAGCGGCCGCTGGTCGGTTGCGTAGCGAGCGTTCTTGATCGCAACCTTCCCGAGGCTCGTGAACAGGGAGCCGTTGCGCGCGTTGCGGGTCGGCATCACGCAGTCGAACATGTCGATGCCGGCGGCGACGCCGTCGAGCAGATCCTCCGGCGTTCCGACGCCCATCAGGTAGCGCGGCTTGTCCGCCGGCAGTAGCGGCGCGGTGACGTTCATGACCTCGAGCATCTCGTGCTTCGGCTCGCCGACGGAGACGCCACCGATAGCGACGCCGTCGAAGTCGATCGATCCGATCTCTTCCGCGCTCCGCTTGCGCAGATCGGGATGAATGCCTCCCTGCACGATTCCGAAGAGCGCCGACTCGCCGGTGCGCGCCGCCAGCGATCGCCGCGCCCACCTGTGCGTCATCTCCATCGACTTCTCTACCTCGGCATGCGAGAGCCCATACGCCGGGCACTCATCGAAGGCCATGGCGATGTCGACCCCCATCCGCTGCTGGATGTCGATCGATGTCTCGGGCGAGAGAAAGTGCGCCGACCCGTCGATGTGACTCCGGAATTCGACTCCCTCTTCGCGAACTTTGCGAATCGAAGAGAGCGAGAAAACCTGAAAGCCGCCGGAGTCGGAGAGCACGGCGCGGTCCCAATTCATGAAGCGATGAACGCCGCCGAGTTGCTCCAGCAGATCGACGCCGGGCCGCAGCATGAGGTGATAGGTGTTGTTGAGGATGATCTCGGGACCGTTAGGCGCCTCGGGTGCGGCACCACACTGCTTGAGCTGCTCCGTCGTGAGCGATTTGACCGAGGCCAGCGTCCCCACCGGCATGAACACGGGAGTCTGAATCGTCCCGTGCCGCGTCACGATCTCCCCGCGCCGGGCTGAGCCGTCGGTCGCGGAAACCTGGAATTCGATTCGTTTGGCCATTTCGTTCGCGCGTTGTCGGTTGATTGCGCTTCGCGCGTTGTCAGTTAGAAAAAGGCAGTTTGCGGATAGCTCGCTGCCGTCCGGAAGCCGCACTCTAACGCGCGAAGCGCATCTAACCGACAACCGACAACGCGTGGCCGCCAAGGCCACGCAATTAATTCAGCTTCATTTGCTCGACACGCACATTCGCCGGAAGGGCCAGCGTGAACCGGCTCGGATCCATCGGCGCGTTCGTCTTGATGTTCGTGAACTGGTAGCGCGTCTTGTCGCCGTCGCCCTCCGTGTACTCGAACTCCGTCGTCAGGTAGGTCTTCCGGTCGATGAAGATCTTGATGTGCCGGACGCGTTTCGCGATCGTCTTGCTCTTCGGATCGAGGTCGAGGACGAAGTAGGGCTTGCCGGTGGTGTTCGTGAAGGTGAAGTTGAACCAGGCGCCCAGCTCGTCGATCGCGCCGCTGGCTCCCATGTACTTGAAAATACGGTCCTGGTACTGCTTGACCTCGATCCGCTCGGCCTTCTTGAGATCGGGGTAGTAGGTCGTGAGGGTGCCGTTGGCGATCAGCATCGTGACGCGCTTGGGGGCGTCGTAGGTCCAGAGAACGCTATTCGGCTTGGCGTAGACAAACCGCCCGGTCGAGACCTCGGGTTGCGACAGCAGCGCCAGCGTTTTCTCCTGGCGGAAGTCGGCCTCGATCGAGCTCGTATTCTTCTGTGCCGCCTGCACCTTCTTGATCACTTCGTCGAGTGAGTTGGGGTCGGCTGCACGGCGGGCCGCCGCGGCCGGGAACGCCAGAGCAGAGACACAAAGCGCGAGCGAGAAGAACCTCTTGATCAGCATGGGTTGCCCCAACGCCCCGTCCGAAAGTCGTATTTCAGCTCGGGGGAGTTATACTCAGTGGAAACTGAGGTTATTGATGAAAAAGAACTTGCCGGCAATTGCCCTTCTGTTCATCGTTGTGCTCGTCGGAGCAACCGCCCCGTCCGCCACTGCGGCCATCCAGTACGAGTTCCGCCAAACGACCACGTCGGACCTCGAATCGATCCCCTCATCCGATTGCGCCGGCCGTGCCATCATCGACGGTGACCGCTCCCGCGTCGAGTTCCTCGCCGGCAACGCCTACCCGATCGGAACCTACATCATCGCCACCAACGGATCCCGGAACATGATCTTCATCGATCCGTCGCGGAAGTCGTTCGTCGAGGTCAATGCCGCCAGCGTCGCCAGCGCCATCGGCGCCCGCAAGATCACCATTACCAATAAGAAGATCGACCTCACCAAGATGCCAGACCAGACCACCGTGGCCGGCTTCCCGACGGACCACTACCGCATGATCATGAGCTACGACATCACCGTCGCTTTTGGCACGCTGCCGCTCACGCAGACCGTGAAGACGACGATCGACAAATGGACGACCACCGCATTCGGTGACGTCGGCGATACGTTCCTCGCCGGCGGCGCCCTCCGCACCGGCAATCCCGACCTCGACGACCTCGTCTCCGCCGAAAACTCGAACATCAAAGGCTTTGCGCTCCGGCAGGTGGTCAACGTCACCACGATCAACAACCGAGCAGCGATGAGCGGCGAGTCGCAACTGCGCGTGAACCGCACCGTCACGCAAACCCGCGAGCTGGTCGTGACTTCGATCCAGCCTGCCGCAAAGCTCTCGCTGGCCACGTTCATCGTCCCCCTGACGTACCACAAAGCCGGCCCCGTTCAGGACGACACGCAGAAGTCACCGATGCAGACGCTGTCGATGGAGCCGACTGGGCAGAAGTGAATCAGAGATCAGAGACAAGAGATCAGAGATCAGGGGTTAATCCGGTTTCTGTGGTCTCTAACCTCTGATCTCCCACCTCTGATCTCTAGTTTTTGATCTTTAGTCTGAACCCTGGTCTCTGGTCTCTGATCTCTAGCTCTGGCCTCTAGTTTCTGATCTCTTGTCTCTGATCTCTTGTCTCTGATCTCTTGTCTCTGATCTCTTGTCTCTGGTATCTAGTCTCTGATCTCTGTTCCCCTAATCTCTGATGCATCCGGGCGGGAGGGCGTGCATGGTACGATCCGATCGATTCGTCCGCGGTACCGGTTCAAGATCGATGAGAAAACGCTTTACCATCGCAGAAGTCGTGCGACGACTGGCCCAGCGGCCCCGAGCGTACGCCGCCATCGCTCTCCCATTGGCCATCCCGTTCGTACTCGCCGCCGTCAGCACCGATGGCGCGCTCACCCAGCCGGCCATCTCAAGCAACGCCGCCATGATCGGCGCTCCGTCCATTCGCTACGCCGATCTCACCGCGCCGGCCTCGGCCGCTCTTCCTGAACACTCCGTCGTTCTGACCGTCGAGGATGGCGACACGCTCGACTCCGTGCTCCTCGCCGGCGGCCTGGGGCGCTCCGACTCCGCACTCCTCAATGCCGAATTCGGCAAGACCATCGACCTTCGCCGCCTCCGTCCCGGCCATCTCGTTCGTTTTCACTACGACACCCGAGGGAGCGTGGACAGCGTCGAGATGAAGGTCATGGGCTGGGGCGAGATCGACGCCGTCCGCAATGGCTCGGGCTTCGCCATCACTCCTCGGGAAGCGCAACAGCGCGAAGTCGAAACCGTCGTCTCGGCCGCCATCGACTCGTCTCTGTACGAGGCGGTGCGCGGCGCCGGAGAAGGCCCGCAACTCGTTTCCGAGCTCGTCGACGTTTTTCAATGGGACATCGACTTTTTCGCGCTGCAAAAGGGCGATTCGTTCAGCCTCGTCGTCAACAAGCGATTTGCCGGCTCCGACCTCGTCGGCTACGGTCCCATCACCGGCGTCCGTTTCGTCCACGAAGGCCAGACGTACGAGGCCTTCCGCTGCCAGACGCCCGACGGCCGCGCCGGTTACTACGCACGCAACGGCAACCCGCTTCGCAAGCAGTTCCTCAAAGCTCCCCTCCAGTTCAGCCGCATCACCTCGGGGTTCTCGAAGAGCCGCTATCACCCGCTCCTGCACTACTTCCGGCCGCATCATGGCGTCGATTACGGTGCTCCCGTCGGAACGCCGGTCATGACGACTGCGGACGGCGTCGTGGTCGCGGCCACCTACAACCACGGCGAAGGGAACTACATCCGCATCCGCCACAGCGCGCGGATCGAGACGTCGTACCTGCACCTGTCGCGTTTTGCCAAAGGCATCAAGCCCGGCCGGAGCGTGAATCAGGGCGAGGTGATCGGCTACGTTGGCTCGACCGGCCTCGCCACCGGTCCGCACCTCGACTACCGCGTCTCCGACAACGGCACCTGGCTCAATCCGCTCAACCTCAAGTCGATCACATCCGACCCGCTTCGCGGCGATTCGCTCGGAGCCTTCCGGCACAGCGTCGCCGCGCTCAGCCCCAAACTGGCCACTCCGGCACAAGAGCTCGTTGCCTTCGCAGCGAAACGGCGGGCACTCTTCTAGCAGCTACCCGTGGAAGCTGACGCAGCCCACCCATCATGAAAAAGGTCATTGTCCGGGCGCCGGTGCGCGCCGATCTCGCTGGCGGTACCCTCGATCTCTGGCCGCTCTACCTCTTCCACCCAGGCTCGCGCACGGTCAATGTCGCCATCTCGTACCACGCCGAATCCGAGGTCGTCGAGACCGGCGATGAGGCGATCGACATCCACCTCACCGATCAGGGATACGAACAGCGCTATCAATCGATCCACGAGCTGTCCGCCGATCCGAAAGCGGCGCTGATTCACCGCGCGCTCGAGCATTTTCGCCTCACCGGAATCCGCATCACCACCCGCACCGACGCCCCTCGCGGCTCCGGCCTCGGCGGTTCATCAGCGCTCACCATCACCCTCGTTCGCGCACTCTCGGAACTCGCCGGCGCGCCGGTCGAAGGCGACGATCTCATCGCACTCGTCCGCGATCTCGAAACGCGCCTTCTTCAGGTTCCGGCCGGTATCCAGGACTACTACCCGCCGGTCTACGGCGGCCTCATGGCCATTCACCTCAATCCCGGAGCCGTGCTTCGGCATCCGATCGCACTGCCGGTCGAGCGCCTCGCCGAGCACATGCTCCTCCACTACACCGGCATTGCTCACTTCTCAGGCACGAACAACTGGGACATCTACAAACGCCAGATCGACGGCAAGAAGAAGATTCACAAAGGACTCGACCGCATCGCCGAGAGCGCCATCGAGATGGAGAAGGCTCTGGAGAGCGGCGACATGCAAGCTGCCGGCGTCGCCCTCGGCCACGAATGGGAGAACCGGAAAGCGCTGATCGACGGCATCTCGACGCCGGAGATCGAATCGGCGATCACCGCTGCGATCGGCGCCGGCGCCTGGGCCGGCAAAGTCTGCGGCGCCGGCGGCGGCGGATGCATCGTCTTCCTGATGCCGCCGGACCGACGCGAGGAGGTGCGCGAAGCGCTCGGGCACGTTCCGGGACAAGTCATCGATGCCCAGCCGGTCGCGCACGGCCTGACGATCGAGCGCAGCGACGACTCGCCGAAGGCGCGTCCTCGCTTCCGGATGCGCAGCTCGCCATCGCTCGAACAGCTCTACGTCTTCGGAGGCAGCGGCGCGTACAAGCCGCACCTCCTCGCCGAGGCGATCATCACGCAGAGCGAGCCTCGGAGCGGCGTGCGCATCGACATCGTCAGAAGCTTTGTCGCGCCGATGCATGCAGGCGACGGCACGGTCCGATGGACCGAGGCCAGAACGATCGAGCCGGAGAAACTCGACATTCGCGCCGTGCCTGATCCGAACCACGAAGTCGACGACGAGCTCAAGCCGGAGACGCTCATGCAGGGCGCGCTGTTGTCGGAAGACGCGTTTCGTACGTACGTCAGCGGCACCGCCAAGCTGGCCGTCTTCCACAACCGCGTGTTCGATCTCTACTCGCAGCAGGGCGAGAATCGCCAGTCATTCCTGCAGCGCTGCAGTGAAGAAGCAAGGCGGCGCATCAACGACGAGCAGGAGCGACTGGAGAGCACGTTCCGCCGCCGCATCGATCAGGTGAAGGAGCGCTCCGAGCGCGACCAGCGCGAGCGCGACGCCAGCGACGAAACGCTCGCCAGCGACCGCGATCAGGACGTCAACGTCGCCTGGGGCCAGACCCTCTACAACATCACCAGCGGCAAACCCTCCGCCCTCGACGATTCCCCACACTCCGTTCGCGAGGACGACTACCTCTCAAAAATCCGCCAGATCCAACGCTCCTGGGACAAAGAGCTCCAGGTCATCCGCGAGGAGCTCGAGCTAAAAGCCCGCGAGATCGAAGAGATCGTGATCACGCCGAGCGCCAAGAACATCGAGATCACCAAGTACCTGATCCTCTGGGCGGCGGGCCTGTAAGCACGGCGCCGGCGCCGGAATACCCCTTCGACCGCCGTGTTAGGATGCTCCCGAGTCGGGCAGTAGCGCAGCCTGGTAGCGTACCTGAATGGGGTTCAGGTGGTCGGGGGTTCAAATCCCCCCTGCCCGACCAAATTGAACCCTTTTCGCAAAACAACGTAGCCGTATCCGTTCACCCCACCCATCACCCGTTTCCGTCACGTCCGGCGGCGTCCTGAACCGGCTCGGCGTGGCTCAACGCCGCTCGTCCTCTACGAGTCTTCGTGCCGTAAAAATAGCGCGCCTAGTACGCGCCTAGTGTCGTGGTTTTGGTCCGGTATCCCGAGATGTCCCGATAAGCCGCGCTTTCGTAAACGCTGGTATAATAGGCACTTCGATAGAGTAGGTCCCATGACATCTCGACATGGGGCTTCAGGGGGTTCAGGTGGTCGGGGGTTCAAATCCCCCCTGCCCGACCAAACACAACCCCACGAAGCCACAACAACTTACGCGCCCCGCCCACACCCCGCGAAGACGCTGAACCCGCGGTCCGTGCCTAGTAGCGCGCGACTACGAGGCTCGCGACGCACTGCGCAGACGCGCCGAAAAAGGAAGACGTCAAGCTCACCGCTCCGACCGGACGCCTGGAGGCCGATCGGTGGAAAGCATTATTGCATCTCTTCTGTCATGATGGTGTCGAGAGGTGACCCTTCATGCCCTTGACCTACGACATCGCCGACTGGATGAGCATGGTCGACGACTCGAAACTACTCAGCGAGCTCTCCATCCCCGGCACGCATGACTCGGCATCAATGATGCGACCCGGCTTCAGCGACACGCGGCTCACGACCCAGACCCGCACCCTGAGAGAGCAGTTGGAGGACGGAGTCCGGTTTCTCGACCTTCGCTGCGGGTACGTCAACGGTCGGTTCGGCCTCTATCATGAGGACGTCAGCTTGCAACTCAGCTTTACTGAGGCGCGAGACACTTGCCGGCAGTTTCTCGCCGATCACCCTCGCGAGACCATCATCACATCGATCAAGAACGAGTACCAAGGGAGCGGAAACAACCCGCGAATCACCTTCCAAGGCAGATTTTTGCAGTATGTCGGCGAAACGCCGAGCCTCTGGTACTTAGAGAACGCGATTCCTACGCTTGGCCAGGTGCGGGGAAAGCTCGTGCTGTTCCGCCGATTCCCGCTGGACATAGTGGCACAGCCAAGGCCTTTGGGAATCAATGCGTTCGACGGCTTTCCGGACAAAGAGACCAAGACGATCGATGGTCCTCCGAAGCTGACGATACAAGACCAGTACAGCCTGGTGAGCGGCACCTCCACACCGACACTCCTGGTGGAGAAATGGAAGGCCATCGAGGCGCTTCTCAGCCAAGCGCGGGCTTTGGACCAGGCGCAGGCTTTGAAGGAGCCATCGACGCTGTTTGTGAACTTCACCAGTGCCGCAGGCCGTTTTAGTAGAGACAGCTTCCCAAGACCGGTAGCAGAGGTCATCAACCCGCAGCTCGCCGGTTACCTGAACAGACAGAACTACCCTTTCCGGGCTCGTTTGGGCATCATTCCACGCGACTACGAAGGTCTCTTTGCAAACGGCATCAACGAGCTCATTGCCCGGTCCAATACAGACCAGCTCGACCTGTTCTTCCTCAAGAGTAAGCTGAATGGCGACGTTGTAGACCTTGCCGGCAGCTCCGATCAGGGCACTCCGGTCATTGCTTACCGGCAGAAGACTCCTGCGGCATTCAACCAGCTCTGGCTGTTTTCCCTTTCTGCCACTCCGCCTGATTTTTTCATTTTCTCCAGGAGCGCACGGCTGATTATCGGCATTGCGCAGCCAACTCCTGGAGCGGCACTCCAGGCCGACGGCCCGGAGGTGCCCACTGCGGAGAGGCAGCTCTGGAGGCTTGCGCCATCAGACGAAAAGGAGCAGTACTTCTTCATCACCAACAAACTGACCGGCGAAGTGATCACGATTGGCCCCAGCCGACCGGAGGGCGGCAATCAGCTCGTAACAAGTTCCCGGAAGACATCGGGTAATGACGACCAATTGTGGTCGTTCATCAAGTCCGAATCACCAGGAAGGAGGGATGGCTAACGATATGGGTGACTATTACTTCCTCAAGAGCAAGCGGGATGGCGACGTCGTGGACGTCACGGGCGCAAGGACGGCCGCGGGTACTCCGGTCGTCGCCTTCCCTCCGAACACGCCGCGAACCGACAACCAGTTGTGGGGCTTCGTCGTTTCCGAAAAGCCGCCCTACCTCTTCATCACGGTCAAGCAAACGGGCCAGGTGATCGACATCGATGGCGCGAGCGACGTGCGCGG
The DNA here is from genome assembly GCA_034664845.1 of Thermoanaerobaculia bacterium. Lineage (GTDB taxonomy): Bacteria > Acidobacteriota > Thermoanaerobaculia > Gp7-AA8 > Gp7-AA8 > JADGNZ01. Next base: position 15,123 of record JAXDGW010000019.1, read on the forward strand.
GACGGCACTGGTCACATTCCCGCGGAAACCAACGAGAACCGACAACCAGCTCTGGATGCTCGTTCCATCCGATGAAACGTATCAATACTTTTTCATCACCAGCAAACTCGCCCGCGGCAGCGTGATCACCCTCGAACTCGACAGACAGCCGGATGGCACGCCCCTCGTGATAATGCCGCGGAGGGTATCGGCGAACAGCGATCAACTCTGGTCGCTCGTAACGGTGTGAAGACACCGGTCAGGTGAGAGGCTGTCCCGCGACGTCGAGCCCCCGGCTGTGCTCCTCAACGCGCGCTCACTTCAGCGTGACATTCACGCTGCCGGTGAGTGCTTCGTGCCGTACCGCGATGAGATCGGCACGCTACCATTCGCCCCGCTGGCGTTCGACGGCGTAACGCTGCTTCACGATGCTGGCCGTAAGAAGGACATCGACCCGCGCGAGATCGAGCGCTGCAAAGCTGGTCGGTGCCGTTGCGATATGTACCCGACGGGATGGGTGCTCCCTCGTCCCGTGATTCGCCCGTTACTCAACGTCACCGACTCGTTTCTTAACGACCATGGTAGGCAGCTCCCTGGACTCGTCGGTAGCTCGTGGGCGTTGCTGTACGACACGGTGCGCTTCCTGCGGGAGTGCTACTTCAACCCAGCGTTCGTGCTGCCGACGCGGGCGGAGAGCCGGGAAGCTCGCGCGCAACGTAGGGGTCGCTCCGCAGTCGGTCGCATCGCCGCTGGCGTGCCCAATCCACGGTCAGTCCTCGCGATCCATCAACGGCATGAACGCGCGATTGTCTTCTACGACTTCGACGAAGATGCCGTCTGGATCGCGCAGGAACAGATACTTGATGCCGGTGCGTCCTTCCGTGATGTCGCGGTAGATGGAAAATCCATCGCGCACAAGCACTTCCCGTGTGCGTTCGATCGAGGCTGTTCGCAGCGCGAAGTGGCGAACACCGATCACGCGGAGATCATCGTCGAGTGACCGCTCCGCGCCCGGCGCCGGAGCGGAGTAATTGAAGAGTTCGAGGACGAACGCCCCAAGCTTTAAGTGCACGATGACCAGCGTCCCGTCCTCGGCTTCCCACCGCAGCACCTCCGAAAAGCCGAGCGCGATGTAGAACCGCAGCGAGGCCGCGAGGCTTGCCACGCTGAGCGAGACATGATGGATGGAGAGCATGCCGCCAGAATAGAGGACTGTCTCTGCAGGCGCGCTGGCCGGCAACTCCCCGGTCTCATCGCGCGGCTCGTAGGCGCTTCTGTCCAACGCAATGAGCTTCACGCAACGGTGCTACTTCAATACGAGGTCGTGCCGCCGACGCGCAAGATGAGTAGGCGCGCTCTGTCGCAATGGGGGCGGTTGCGCTATCCGCAAGAATGGACGCGTACGCAACCGGAGCACACCACCGTCGTCGCCCCGGACAACCCGCCTGCGTCGCTGCTCTGGCCCGGCATCGCCCAGGGGACGTTCTTGAAACACCCGCGCCTAGTACGCGCCTGGTGACGTCATTTTCGCTCTATATCCCGAGATGTCCCGGAATGATCGTCGCTCGTAAATGCTGCTACGATAGGACTTGGACAAAGGAGGTCTCATGACATCTCGACATGAGGCTTCATGGGGTTCAGGTGGTCGGGGGTTCAAATCCCCCCTGCCCGACCAAATCTAACCCCTGCTGCTCGCCCATCCCGACGGTTGTGCCACACCTCTTGGCGCCCGGCAGCGCCGTTATCGGTAGTGCGCATCACCGCACGCGCCCCAGCAGCGCATCGACCTCGCTCCGGAAGCGCCGCGTCGACTGCACGTGCGAGCCGTCGCGCAGCGCCAGGCGGAACTCGCCGCGGAAGAGTGGGTGCAACTCGCGCACTGCGGCTGTGTTCACCAGCGCGTCGCGCCGCACGCGCACGAAACGCGCTCCCAGCTCCTCGCGCAGGTGCTCGAGCGTTTCGCGCATGACATGCGTCTTGCCGCCGGAGTGCAGCACGACGTAGTTGCCGGCCGATTCGATCCAATCGATGGCGTTCCGATCGAGGAGGACGATCCGCTCGCCGTCTTTGACCGCCAGGCGCCGGCCGCGCAGCTCCTCCACGAACGCTTCCAACGCCGCCAGACGAGCTTCGACCGCGTGAGGTATTCCGTCGAATTCACCAAGAAAGAGGTCGACCGCCGGGGGCATAGGGACTACGTCTCAGGAGATGCGGTACAGCGGTCCATGTTTGTGGAGTACCGGATTGTATGTCATCCGCACCGGTGTCTGGTGCCGGGCTCTTGCGTTCTGCCCGTGCGGACATCCTCGCGGCGCTCCGTCACTTCTTTCGCTCTATGACGTCTCGGTGCGCCGTGACGTTCCGGCCCTCCTCGTTTGCGGGAGGCGAACACGCCCAGGCTCGGTCCGTTGCTGCGCTGGTCGTTCGTCAAGGTCCTTGCCCAGCTCGTCCCGTTCCCCCGCCCGCCCGTCCCATCCAGGTCGCGGCGCGTGCCGAGGTGCGGGAAGGTGATCGCGCTTCGAAGCACAAATGCAGAAATGAAAAAAGGAGAATCGCAAATGGAAGACAAGAAGATCGAAACCCCGAAGCGCGTGCTCGCCCGTCTCGTCGCCGACCAGCTCGACACCGTGGAAGGCGGCCTCCCGCCGCAGTACACGATCAGCGGATACACGATGGACGGCGGCGGCGCCTGGGACTCGACACAGACGTCGCAGGATCTCGACTAGTCGAACACGGCGGACTCGCCGGTGTTCCTGCCGGCGAGTCCACTCTCACCATGACCGGCATCCTCATCCTCACCAACTCCGGCGACGTCCACGCCTTTGCCGTACATGAGGCGCTGCGGCGCAAAGGAGTGGACTCGACGCTCTGGCTGACATCGGACTACCCGACCATCGCCCGCGAGACGATCGCCTTCCGCGGTCGTGCGTCGCGCGTGTCCATCCGCGGAGGCAATCTCGATCTCGATGACGTCCGCGCGGACGTGGTCTGGAATCGCCGCCCCTCGTACGTCGTCGACGACGCGCTCCTGCATCCGGCCGACCGCCAGTTCGCTGATCTGCAGTGCAAGGCGCATCGCGACGCGCTCTTCGCACTGCTCCGGCGTACTGGATTCTGGGTCAACGACCGCGACGCCGCCGTGCGCGCGAACCACAAGCCGCTGCAGCACGCGCTGGCCGTCGAGTGTGGGCTGGAGATGCCCGACACGCTCTACACGAACGATCCCGCCGAGATCCGCGCCTTCGTCCGCGAGCACGGTGGCCGCATCGTTTTCAAGCCGTTCCAGGTCTGGCCGTGGACCGACGGCGCGAAGAACTTCATGACACCCACCACCGTCATCGGCGAGGAGCATCTCGACGATGAAACGCGCCTCGGCCTCACCCCCGCCATCTATCAGGAGCTGGTGCCGAAAGCGTACGAGTTGCGCGTCACCGCCATCGGCGAGCGGCTCTTCGCGGCCAAATTGCACTCGCAGCAGACCGAGCATGGCCGCGTCGACTGGCGCCGCGCGCAGGAGTTGATGACCGCCGAGGAGACAAAGCTGCCGGGGGAGGTGGAGGAGAAATGCCGGGAGTTGCTGGCTCGGCTCGGCCTCGTCTTCGGCGCGCTCGATCTCATCGTCACGCCCGACGGCCGCTACGTCTTTCTCGAGGTCAACCAGATGGGGCAGTTCCTCTTCGTCGAGCGTTGGACCGGCATGCCGCTCCTCGACGCCTTCGCGGAGATGCTGCGGCAGGGCAGCCCGCGCTACGCCTTGAGCGCCGCACGCGCCGTCGGCTACGACGACGTGATCGATCGCGTGATCGCCCTGCGCGAGGAGCTTCCGCTCACGCACGCGGCGATGAAGGATCGTGTGTGGGACGAGCGTCCCGAGCGCGCGCTCCAGTCGTGAGCCATGCCCGCCTCGGTCACCATTTTCCGTCCCGCCGCGATCGAGAGCCGCTCCGGCGCTGCTGCCGCTGAGACACTCGACGTCGCTCCGCCGTGGAGCTGGGGCGTCTTCGGCCTCAGCGCCACGTTGCTCGTCGTCGCGCTACTCCTCGCCGCCCTCACCCACGTCGAAGTCACCGGCCGCGCCCGCGGCGCGGTGGTGCCGGTCGGCGGCGTGCGGACCATCGAGGCGGCGGCGAACGGCATCGTGGCGGAAGTGTTCCACGGCCGCGGCGACCGCGTGCAGGCCGGCGAGGCACTGCTGCGCATCGACTCGGCGCAGGCGCGGGCGGGAGTCGTCGCCGCCGACGGCGCCCTGGCCGCGGAACAGTTGGCAATCGACGACGAAGCGTCGTTCGCGCGGCAACGCGACGCGCTGCAGTCGCGGCGCCTCATCGCCGGCGATCAGATCGACAGCGCCACGCGCTCGATCGCGCTGCGCGAGGAGTCGATGCGCCGCCGTGCCGCGCTCCATGAGGCAGGCCTGGCCAGCGAGACCGACGTCAATATCGAGCGCGACGCCGTGGAGGCGGCGCGCCGCCAATTCAGCGCCGCCCGCGCCGAGCTCGCCCAGACGAACCAGGAGCTCGCCGCCCTCGACGAAGCGCACGGCGTGCGGCGGCGCGAGCGCGCCACACGGATCGCCGGCGCTGCCGCCGGAAGAGATGCGGCGCGGGTGCCGCTGGCGGAGCTGGTGGTGCGGGCGCCGGTGGCGGGCACGATCGAAGCGCTCTCCGCGCGCGCCGGCAACGTCGTGCAGAGCGGTGCGCCACTGGGGCGCATCGTCCCCGACCAGGCACCGCTGCGTGTCGTCTGTTTTCTGCCGCAGGAGGATCGCCGCTTCGTCCACCCCGGCGACGTCGCGCGCGTCGAGCTCGACGAGCTGCCGAAGATCGATTTCGGCACGATCCCCGCCCGCGTCGTCCGCATCAGCCGCGATCTGGCCGCGGAGAGCGATGTCGGCGAGGTGCTCGCCGGCGAGCATGCCGCCTCGGTCTACCGCGTCGAGCTGGAGCCGCTCGGCGCGCCGCGCGAGTTGCGTGCAGGAATGCTGCTGCGCGCGCGCTTCGTGCTGCAGCGCGAGCGGCCGCTGGCGCTGCTCTTCGCACCGCTGCGGCGCTGGGCCGGCCGGCGATGACGCGCCGCGTTCCGTTCGTGCCGCAGATGGAGGTGGCCGACTGCGGCGCGGCGTGCCTGGCCATGGTCCTCGCCGTGCACGGACACCACGCGCCGCTCGCGGAACTGCGCGAGGCATGCGGCCTGGCTCGCGGCGGCGCGACCGCGCGGCGCATCGCCGATGCCGCCCGTTCCTACGGCCTCGACGTCGAAGCCTTCAGCGCCGAGCCTGAAGACCTCGGCGAGCTCGCCGCGCCGGCGATTCTGCATTGGGACATGAACCACTTCGTCGTGCTGGAGCGGATGCGCGGCGGCGCCGCGGTGATCGTCGATCCGGCCATCGGACGCATCGACGTCACGAGCGAACAGCTCCACCGCCGCTTCACCGGCGTGGCGCTGGCGTTCCGTCCGAACGCGTCGTTCGTGAAGCGGCGCGCCGATCGGAGGCGCCTGCGGCCGCACGTCGGTGCATTGCGCGTGTACGCCGCGCCGGTCGTGCAACTCGCCGGCTTCGCGCTGATGTTGCAGGTTCTGGCGGCCGGCGCGCCGCTGCTCAACCAGGTCCTCATCGACCGCACAGCCGGCGGCGGTGAAGGGGAATGGCTCGCCGTCGTTGCCGCCGCGCTCTGCAGCACGATCGTGCTGCGAGCGGTGATGGGCCTCGCCCGCGGCTGGACGCTCGCCACGCTGCACGCGCGCCTGGCCACGACCGTGATGACGCGGACGATCGAGCGCCTCGCCGCGCTTCCGCTGGCCTACTTTGCCCGCCGGCGCGCCGGCGATCTCTTCCAACGCATCCAGAGCACGAACGCCATCGCCAGCCTCTTCACCACCGCCTCGGTCGCCGCGCTCCTCGACTCGCTCCTCCTCCTCACGTACGCCGCGGTGATGCTGGCCTACAGCACGCGGCTCGGCGCGGTCGTGATCGTCCTCGCCGTCGCGCGTGTGGCGGCGATCGCGGCGTTCTGCGGACGCAGTCGCCAGTCGATGCGCGGCGAGCTTGCCGCCATCGGACGCGAGACGAGCCTCATGATCGAGACCGTCGAGGGACTGGAGAGCATCCGCGCCTGTGGTGCCGGCGGCATGATCGTCGAGCGCTGGACGGCGCGCATGACCGAGCGCGTCAATCGCGCCTTGCAGCGCCGCCGCATCGAGATTGCCGCCGACGCCGTGACGCGTCTCCTGGGCGGCGGCGCGATCGCACTGGTCGTTCTGCTCGGCGGCGGTGAAGTGCTGGCCGGCCGCTGGAGCATCGGCATGTTCGCGTCGTTCCTGATGCTGCAGGGACTCTTCGTCGCGCCTCTGGAGACGCTCGTGGCGACGTTCAGCCGCTGGCAGTACGCCGACAACCATCTGGCGCGCGTCGAGGAGATCACGTCGGCGGAGCCCGAGCGCCGTGGCGGAAAACGCGTTGAACTGCGCGGCGCGGTCACGCTCGAAGCGGTGGCGTTCCGCCACGGCCTGGCGTCGCCGTACGTGCTCCAGGACGTGATGCTCGACATCGCGCCGGGACAGAAGATCGGCATCGTCGGGCCGAGCGGCGCTGGAAAGACGACGCTGGCACGTCTCATCGCGGCGCTCGACGAGACCGCGGCGGGGACCATTCGCTTCGACGGAGTGTCCCTCGCGGACCTCGACCTCGACGATGTGCGGCAGCAGATCGGCGTCGTGCTGCAGGACGCGCCGCTATTCAACGACACGGTCCGCGCGAACATCTCCATGTTCGACGACGCGCTGTCGCTGGAGCGCATCGAGGCGGCGGCGCGGCTGGCCTGCGTCGACGACGTAATCGACGCGCTGCCTGACGGCTATGACACGCTCGTCGGCGACGGCGGCATCGCACTCTCCGGCGGCGAGCGTCAGCGCCTCGCGCTCGCGGCGGCTCTGGTGCGCGAGCCGAAGATCCTCGTTCTCGATGAGGCCACGAGCGCGCTCGACGCCGAGACCGAACGGCGCGTGCAGGCCAATCTGGCCGCCCTCGGCGCGACGCAAATCGTGATTGCTCACCGGCTGACCACCGTCGCCAATGCTGATGTGCTGTACGTCGTCGAGGAAGGAGGGGTGCGCCGATGCGAGAGCGTGCGGAATCGCTCAGCCGTCTGATCGTCCGGACGCTCGCCGCCGATCGGCGCGCGCTGCTGCACGCGGCGCTCCTGACGCTGCTCGCGCAGGCGGTCATCCTGCCGCTGCCGTTTCTCTCCCGCGCCGCCATCGACCGCGCCCTTGGCGATGAAGCGCCGTCGATGCTGTCAACGATCGCGCTGGCCATCGCCGCCATCGCCCTCTTCGACGCGGTGACGACGTGGTGCCGCTCGCGCGCCGTGCTGGCGATCGAGGCTCGCCTCGAGCTCGGCGTCAGCCGCACGCTCATCGAGCGCGTGGTGGCAATGCCGTTCCGCGTGCTGTTGTCGAAGACCTCGGGCGAAGTGATGCAGTCGTTCGACGGCCTGGCGGTGGCGCGCGACCTCCTCACCACGTCCGCGTCCGGCGCGGTGTTCGACGCCATCAGCACCGCCGCCTTTCTGGCGATGATGTTCGCTCTCGCGCCGCGCGGCGCGGTCATCATCGTCGCCTGTGCGTGCCTATCCGCGCTGATAGCCCTCGTCTTCGCCCACGTGCAGCGCCGCTTTCAGGAGCGCGAGACGGCGGCGTCGGTCGCCCAGCGCAATGCCGTGCTGGAACTGCTCCGCGCCATTGCCCGCGTCAAGGCCACCGCGGCCGAGACGCGCTTTGTCGACCGGTGGCGAACGCTGCTGGCCCGGCAGATGGCGGCCGGCGTCCGCCGCGAGCGCGCCGCCGTATGGCCCGAAGTGGCGGCGGCGTTCCTGCGCGACGCAACGGTGGCCGCGATCCTCGTGTGGAGCGCACTGCGCGCGCACGATGAAGGTGTCACTGCCGGCTCGATCATCGCCTTCCTACAAATGGCGACGGTCACCCTCGGCGCCGCCTCGCGCCTCGCCGGCGCCTGGGGAGCCGTCATCGCGGCCGCCCCGCAGCTCGCCGCTGCACGGGAGATCCTCACCCTCCCGCCGCCGCCCCCCCCGCGCCGTCACCCCCGCCTCCGCCCCGCCCGCGTCGTAGTCGACGACGTGACGTTCCGCTACCGCCCTGACCTCCCCGACGTCGTCCGGAACGTCAGCCTCACCGTCGACGCGGGGGAGACCCGCCGCATCGACGGCCCGTCCGGCTCGGGCAAGAGCACTCTGCTCCGTCTCGTGGCCGGCGTCCTCGAGCCCGACCGCGGCGCCGTGCATGTCACCGGCGAGGTTTTGTACGTTCCCCAGTTCGCGCGGCTGATCACTGGCACGATCGCCGAGAACCTGACCCTCCTCTCCGCAGGCGCCCCCCTCCCGCGGATCCACTCCGCCGCCGCCGAGGTCGGCCTGACCGACCTCCTCCGCACGATGCCGGCCGGCTACGAGACCATGCTCCAGGCCAACGGTGCCGGCCTCTCCTCCGGCCAGCGCCAGCTCATCCTGCTCACCGCCGCCGCCGCCTCCAATAGCCGCATCCTCGTTCTCGATGAGCCAATGGCCAACCTCGACCCCGCCACGCAACAACACATCCTCAGCTCGCGCGCGTTCGCGGGGAAGACGATCGTCTACGCGTCGCACACCGGGCGCGTGGTAGGCGACGGAGCTCGACGCGCGACCCTCGACCGAGTAACAAACGTCTCGCAAGGGAGAAGATCACCCTTCGATAGAGTTTGCTCACCGATTGCGTCGAGAAGTCCATCGATCGTCAGATCGGCGAAGATTTCCTGGCGCTCTTTTGTGTAGTCGCCATAGGCGGGGTCGTACTGCATCATGAACCGCATCGCTCCGGCGGACCCGAGACGCTCGGTGAGAGCTTTCCAGCCCTCCATGCGGATCTTTTACAGAGACATCGAGGTGCTCATCCGCGATTGCCTCCTGTCTTCGAAGCTCGTGCACCTCATCGCCAGACCGGGAGATCGACGTAACTGCTTGAAAGCCATTGAATCCTCAGCGGCTCTTTGGCGTCGGCGATCGTTTCGTCGCTGACGTCCCTTCCTGTTCCGTAGTTGATTTGCCGGCCGGTTTCTTTGATTACCTGGAGTACGACGACCAGCTTGCTACCCGGTTGGAGCTGGCGGCCCATGAGGCGGGTGCTCTTGAAATCGATGTGCTGGCGTTTGCGGGGTGTCAGCAAGTGGCGGTGACTGAGATTGGCGGCGTAGCTGGCGCGAGACCAGTACGGCGCAAGTTGAACGTAATCGCCGGTTGATGTGAGCTCAAAGAGCGTGATCTGGAAGTCGAAGTCTTTCTTGTTAGTGATGAAATCCAGGCGGCCTGCGAACAGGCCGCTCAGCTCCGTGGGCGTCGAGATCGTATCGCTGATGAATGCGATGCCGTTTGAGGTGTCCAGAGCTTTGTCCAGGACGCCGCCGCCGGGTGGTTGACGATCGACGTCTGTACGATCGGCGAGATTGACCGTCTGTGTAATGGTCGAGGCGGCCGTTGGTTTCTGCCCGCTCAGTTTGTAGGAATCGCCGGATCGAGCGGCGGTGAGATGGAAGCGTAGCGTCTGATTGGCCATTGCCGCCAGTGACGGGGCATGCTTCCAGACATTGGCGCCCATGACCTCGTAATTCACTTTGTCCTTCAGCAGCGGAGGCTTTCGGCCGTTCTTGAGCGTGTAATCGAACCATTGATAACGCAGCTCCGCCATATCGAGCTGCGCGACCGGGTCCAATTCGTACCCGGCAAGCGTGGTCATTGTGCTCGTGCCGAGGACGCTGATTGTGCCGCGGTGGCCGGGGACGTGGTCATAAGGGCCGATTACGAGATAATGCTCGGCGTTAGGACGATAGCGATAATGCTGCGTGAAGTAATAAACCGCCGCTCCCGGCCCGCCAAAGTAGTAGCCGGCGGTGGACAACACCGGGATATCGATTCTTGCGAATTCCGTCTTGTAGGGAATCATGTCCTGCCAGTAGTGGTCGTAGCTTGCATGGGCGATCCACCGGTCGAAGACCGGATTAGGCGTCTTATCGATTTTCTCGAGATCGCGATAAGCGCGTCCGCTTACATACCAGTCGTGATTCAGCTTGTTCCACCGGTCATTGTCGTTATACGTTGCGTCATCGAGCATCTTCGTGTTCGTCGTATAGAACGGCCACGGATAAACGAAGTTCCAGAAGACGTTTCCCTCCATCGGCACGTCGATTCCGGGAGCGACCGGCGCGCCAGCCATCATCGACTTCAGCGCTTTCGGCATCCGCTTCGCCGCGGCCCAAACCGCGAAGCCCTCATAGCTGCCGCCGTACATCCCCACGCGGCCGTTGCTCCACGGCTGCGCGGCAATCCAATCGATCAGCGCGGCCGCGTCGGCGCTGTCATGCTCATACGGCACCGGTTTGTCGGGACTGCATCCTTTGCCGCGCGGAAGTCCGACCACGCCCACATAACCGTTCGAGGCCGTTCGCCGCGCTTCGTTCAGATTGTTGAAGGAATCCGCATAGATGGTGAAGTTGAGGATGGCGGGATGCCGTTCCTCGGCGCGCGGCCGCACCACCACCGCGCAGATGGTCGCTCCCTCGGGCGTCTTGACCGCGACATCCTTTGCGATGATGTAGCGGCGGGCGTCATCCTCATTCATCAGTTCCGCGATCGACGGCTGAAAACTGCGAAAGGCCTGCACGCTGAGGTACTTTCTTACCAGATCGACCGCATCCGCGATCGGCATGGACGTCGCGCCCTTATGCCGGTCCAGCGCGCCGCGTAGCGCTCCCTCCAAAACACCCAACGCCGTACCGAATGACCAGAGCACCCGGTATGCATTCGCATCGTCGAGCGACCGCATCGTTTCCCGAAAGGCCTGCCGGAACGCCTCATCAAACGGCTTCCCTCCGGCCTCCATCTCTCTCGCATTCGCGTAGATCTCCCAGCGCACATTCGCCAGGTTGGCAAGCGGCGCCGAAGGACGCGCCTCCCGAAGCGCCGCCAGAGTCTTCCGTCCCTCCGCGTACTTCCCCGCGACGATCTGGAGCCTGCCCAGGTTGTCGAGATACTGCTCTCGATTCTCGTTCGCATACTTGGCGATCACCTGCTCCGCGAAGGCCGGCATCGCAGCCGCGAGCGCCGCCTCGTCCTCGGCAGCGCCCTGCGGAAAGTCGATCTGCTGCGCCACGGCGAATGGAGTTGCTGCGAGAAACACCAGGACGAACGCCACTGAAATTACCAATCGTTTAGACACAGCGCTGCCTCCGGAGGATGAGACGCCAGGAAAAAGGAAAAGTTGGAAACGGTGAGAAAGCGATCATTGAGCGCGGGCAGACTTCGCGAGCATATGTGACGAGACGCGCGATCTTCGCTAGTGTGTCTCCGCGCAATCGGACCGGCGAGTATTCCGGCTGCATCTCATCACGATTGCGTAAGGAGTGCTCCGATGAACAGAGTAAACGCAATACGCATCACCTACTTTTTGCTTCGCGTCGTCGTCGGGATTCTTTTCTTCCAGGTTGGAGCGCTGAAGGCGTTTGGCTGGTTTGGTGGGATGCCGGGCGCGCCGGGGCCGGCGCCGTTGATGACGCAGGTTGGCATCGGCGGGTGGATGGAGGTCATCGGCGGGATCCTGATCGTCCTCGGCCTTCTCACGCGGCCCGTCGCGTTCATCCTGTCGGGGGAGATGGCGGTGGCGTACTGGCAGTTTCACGCGCCGGGCGGTATGTGGCCGATCGTGAATCACGGCGAACAGGCGGTCATCTACTGTTTCTACTATCTCTACCTGTCCGCGAGCGGGGCTGGCGATTGGAGCCTTGATGCGTTGATGCGGCGGAGACGCGAAGCCGTCAAAGCCTGATCGTCAATTCGTGGCTTCGCACGCCGCCGCCCGCTCGAGCAGCAGCGCACGCTCGCGGGCGTTACGCGTGAGCGAGACGGCGCGTTCCAGCTCTTGGCGCGCCTCGGCGAGGCGTCCCAACTTGAACAACAGATCGCCGCGAACGCTAGGTAGCAAGTGGTACGACTCCATCGAAGGCTCGGCGCGCAGCGCATCGACGAGCGCCAGTCCTGCGGCCGGGCCGAACGCCATCCCGACTGCCACCGCCCGATTCAACTCGATGACTGGTGATGGAGTCAATTGCGCCAGCGCTTCGTAGAGCGACGCGATTCGTTTCCAATCCGTCTCCTCGGGTGTGCGCGCCCGCGCGTGACACGCGGCAATCGCGGCCTGCAGCGCGCACGGACCCGGCGCGCCGCCTAGTTGCTCGCCGCGCGCAAGCGCCGCCAACCCGCGGCCGATGAGGACGTGATCCCAGCGGCCGCGATCCTGATCGAGCAGCAGGATCGGCTGGCCGGACGGGCTCACGCGGGCGCCGGTGCGCGAGGCCTGGATCTCCATCAACGCCACCAGGCCGTGAACCTCAGGTTCCTTCGGAACCAGTTCGGCCAGAATTCTGCCGAGGCGGAGGGCGTCGTCGCAGAGATGCGGGCGCATCCAGTCGTCGCCGGCGGTGGCGGCGTAGCCTTCGTTGAAGACGAGGTAGATCACCTGGAGCACCGAGGAGAGGCGCGCCGTGAACTCGGAAGCGCGTGGAACTTCGAATGGGATGTGCGCCTCCGTCAGCGTCCGTTTGGCGCGCACGATCCGTTGCGCGATCGTCGCCTCGGGCACCAGAAACGCGCGGGCGATCTCGTCGGTCGCCAGTCCGCCGAGGAGACGGAGCGTGAGCGCGACTTGCGCTTCGGTCGACAGGACGGGATGGCAGGCGATGAAGACCAGCCGCAGCAGATCGTCGCCGACTTCGTCATCGATCGCCGCGTCGAGATCCGGCACGACGGCCTCGATCTCGCGCCCGATCTCCTCGTGCTTGCGCTCCTGCATGGCGTGCTTGCGGATGACGTCGATCGCACGATTTTTCGCGGTGGCCATCAGCCAGGCGCCGGGATTGTCGGGAACGCCGGTCTCGGGCCACTTCTCGAGCGCCGTCACGAGCGCGTCCTGCGCGAGATCCTCGGCCAGGCCGACGTCACGCACGATGCGCGTCAGGCCGGCGATGAGCCTGGCGGATTCGATCCGCCAGACCGCGTCGATCGCCTGCTGGGTCGCTG
>JAXDGW010000020.1:0-14548 GCA_034664845.1 Thermoanaerobaculia bacterium
AGGACGGTCGAAGGACCCCCCGCGCAAGTGCAGGGTCGGGTGGCGGCGGAAGAGACCACGCATATGCGCAGGGTCCTTCGACGTCCTCCGGCACTTCGTGTCCTCCGGCGCTCTTCCTGAAGGAACAATGGTCGCGATCGCTCCTGAGAACGACTTACACTCGTTCCCCGGATGTACCACCAGACCTACAATCCGACCGGCAACATCGTCCTCTCCACCGTCGTCGCGGCGATTCCCATCGTCGTATTGCTCTACTTCATCGCGCTCCATCCTCATCGCGACAAGAAGGGAGTCCGGCACCTCGGCATCTCCGCGCCGTACGCGGCTTTCTACGCCGGCATCGCGGCGTTGCTGGTGTCGTGCGTCGTCTTCAGAATGCCGCTCGATTCGGCGATCTCCGCCTACGCTCTGGGATCGCTCTCCGGGTTCCTCGGCATTATCTGGATCGTGCTTGCGGCGATGTTCCTCTACACGATGACCGTCATCGCCGGGCAGTTCGAGATCGTCAAGGAATCGATCGTCAACATCTCGTTCGACCGTCGCCTGCAGGTGCTGCTGATCGCCTTCTCGTTCGGCGCGATCATCGAGGGGACCTCCGGTTTCGGTACGCCGGTGGCCATCGCCGGCGCGGTGATGGTCGGTCTCGGCTATTCGCCCTTTCAGTCCGCCGTGCTCAACCTGCTCGCCAATACCGCGCCGGTGGCATGGGGCGCGATCGGTACTCCCATTGTGACCCTGGCGGCGGTCAGCGGGCTCGATCAGCTCACGCTTTCGACGATGGCCGGGCACCAGCTTCCATGGGTGTCGATCCTCGTTCCATTCTGGCTGGTCGTGACGTTCGTAAAGATGGAGGGTGGGACGTGGAAGGAGGCGTTCGAGGTCTGGCCCGGCGCGCTCGTCTGCGGCGCCTCGTTCGCCGCGATGCAGTACCTCGCCTCGGGGACTCATTCGTTTCATCTAATGACCGATGTGGTGGCCGGCGTCTTCTCCGTTGTTTGCACGGCTCTGTTCCTGCGATTTGTCTGGCACCCTAAAACGCGATTCCTTCTCAAGTCCGAGCGCGGAGCACCTTTGAGCGGAAACGAATCGTCCGCGGCGAATTGGAAATACAACTACACAATCAGGCAAACGATCGCTGCCTGGACACCGTGGGCGCTCTTGATTTTCTGCTGTGCATTGTGGGGAAGCCCGGCGTTCAAGAAGACGCTCAACAATTCTCTTGACCGAATCACGTTCAAGACCACCTTACTCGGATCCAATTTCTCGGGCTCGCTCTCTCTGCCGGCATGGGACATGCCGTCGCTGCACAATAAGGTGCAGCGAATGCCGCCGGTGGTTGCGGCTGATGCCAAGCCCGAGGGAGCGCGGTTCACGATCAATTGGCTGTCGACCGCGGGAACGGGCGTGTTTGTGGCCGCGCTGCTCTCCGGGCTCGCTCTGCGGCTCAGCGCCGCACAATGGCGAGAGGCGTTCGTTCGCACAATGCGCCGCATGAAGACTCCAGTCTTAGTCATCGCTCAGGTTCTCGGGCTCGGATTTCTCACACGCTATTCGGGCACCGACGCAGTACTCGGCCTGGCCTTCACCTCCGCGGGAGTGATGTACCCATTCTTCGCCGCCTATCTCGGCTGGCTTGGCGTGTTCCTCACCGGATCGGACACCGCCTCCAACGCGCTCTTCGGGAGCCTGCAGCGGATCACCGCGCAGCAGCTTCACCTGAATGAGGTTCGATCGTGGCGACGAACTCCACGGGCGGCGTGATGGGAAAAATGATCGACGCGCAGTCGATCATGGTGGCCTGCGCCGCCTGCTACGACGATCCCTACGAACGCGCTCATGCCCTCGGCCCGATCTTCCGCAGAGTGTGGTGGCATTCCGTGGCCGGCGCGGCAGTGATCGGATTGATTGCGCTGTTGCAGGCGTATGTGTTCCCGGGCTCGATCCCGCGATGATTGGTTCCCCTTCCGGTCCACTGCCCGATATTGCGGATGATCCGCGATTCCTCGCCGCCATAGGCATGCTTGCCGCCCACGATTACTTCGAAGCAAGCGAGGAATTCGAAGAGCTGTTCTTCGAGGCAGTGCGCGACGAGCTCGAGTTCGCCCGCGTGTTTCTGCAACTCGCCGCCGGCGGCGTCCACCTGGAGCGCCGCCAGTGGCGCGCCGCCGCGCAACGTCTGGACGAAGCCGTGAAGGCGATCGCACGCGTCACCAACGACCGCGGCTACGACCTTGCGACAATGAGCACGGAGCTACGCACACTAATCGCTCAGGTGCTTCAGGGGGAACCGTTCGAGTGGCCGCGGGTCGTGCGAAGGTGAGGCTGGCGCGATATACTTTGTGTGGGCGAGAAATGACTACGACGATTGAGGCCGTATTTGACGGTCAAGTGCTCCGGCCCGATCAACCTTTGAATCTGGAGCCGAACACACGCGTTACTCTGGTTGTGACCACGCCGGACCTGTCCGAACGGAGCGAGAGCTTCCTGGACACCGCGATGAGCATGAATCTCGAGGGTCCCGAGGACTGGTCGGAGAATCTCGATCGGTATCTTTACGAATCGCGGCTCGCCACAAATGGCTGAAGTTTTCCTCGACACATCCTTCGCGATCGCCGTTACCGTCTCGACCGATCGCTATCATGAGAAGGCATTGAGTCTTGCCCGCGAGCTACGCAGATCACGAACAATACTCGTCACCACTCACGCCATTCTCGCCGAGATTGGAGACTCTTTTTCGAGACCGCCCTACCGGGTCGCCGCTACGCAACTCCTTCGCGCCCTACAGCGCGATCCTGGCGTTGTTGTCCTGCCGGTCGACTCGGATCTGTTCTCCCGAGGCCATCAACTATTCGTCGACCGGCCCGACAAGACCTGGGGCCTCACCGACTGCATCTCGTTCGCTCTCATGAAGGAACGAGGTATTCGGGATGCCCTTACAGCCGACCAACGCTTCGAACAAGCGGGTTTTGCGGCGCTCCTGCGCGGAGTAGCCTAACTAAATCACTTCCCGCCCACTCCCATCTCCCGTAGCGCGCTATTGAACCGTTCGCTCTCGGCGAATCGTTGAAAGGAATCGTCCTGCCTGGGATCAGGCACCTGCTCGCCGGAAATAACGTTGTCCTTGTACTGAAATGCCAGGCGCAGGTTCGTGATCGAGCCTTCCAGATCGTTCATTTCTGCGTAAGTGCAGGCCAGGTTGTAATAAAACATCGGATACGTCTTGTCCTTGCTCAGGCCGTAATCGAATGTTTCTTTGGCGCGTTTGAGGTCTCCGGTGACTCCGTAGGCCATTCCCAGATTGTCGATCAAGACGCGCCAGAGCGTTCTGTCGAGGGTGGGTTGTTTCTTGTCGAGCTCCAACGCTTTGACGTAAGGACCGATGGCTCCGCGATAGTCGTGTTTCACATAAGAGCGGCTACCTTCTTCGACGTATCTCATCGTTTGCGAGGTCGTAGCCTCGGATGCAGTCATTGCTCCCTTCTCCGTGACCCTGATTCGGGCGAGCAGAGATTCGAGCTGGCCAGTGCTCTCCGCCGCCGGGGAATCGGAACTCACGGACATGTGGAGGTCGATCCAGGTGCCGGCCGCCAGCCACTCGGCGCGAATGTTGGAGTTACTGCCCGAGGATTGCGGCATCTGGTAGACGACGGCATCCCAGCCGCCGATCTTCTTGAACGTCACGTTTGCCGGCGCCGGGAGTTTCTTCTGGGACCACGCCGCGATGTTCCCTTCCCAGAATTTGGTCATGCCCGGAAACTCGCTCTGAGCCTCAAACCAGCCGGAGATGAAGATGACTTTCGACTTGTCCTCAAAGTAGAAATACCGACTGCTGGCTGTCGCGTCGGCCCGCGGCGTGTTCCCTTGGGTGAATCCCTCCTTTGGGATGGTCATCACCAACTGGCTGACAGGCACCGTCATTACATACGCGTCCGGTCCTTCGTTGATCACGATTCGATCGGACTGCGCCGCCGCACTGACAGCGAAGAAGGCCAGCGAGATCAGTACAGCAAAGAAGCCTAGGGGTCTCAGCATGGGTCACCTCCGATTGCCCAAGTCTATCCTCGCGCGATCGAGGTCGAGCGATAATGCCGGGCGCATGGAAGAGAAGCTTCACGCAAACGCGGAGTTGGTTCGCTCGGTCGCAAAAGAGCAGCTCGGCATCGATGTCGGTTATGACGAAGCGGGCGTGCGCTGGCTCGATGGCTACATCAACCGGCAACACCAAGTTGCATCCGATGAATTGAAGAACCAGCTCGTCAATACGCTCGGTTCCTTTCTCGGCGAATGCATCCGCCACACGTACGGCGGCCAGTGGGCGTCCGACCCTCAATCGGGATCGTGGTGCATCCAGTTCTCGCCGAGGACGCTACATATCCATTCAGCAAGGTGGGCAAGCAACTGCAGGACGGCGCGGACGATTCTGTCCTCCCGTTCTTCACCGCCATTCCCGCGCTTTTCGCGACGGCCAGGCCTTCGAAGCCGTGGTGGAAGTTCTGGGGCGCGTAGCACACTCGGACTGAACGCGCGGCTACAATCCCCACCGGCATGACCCAACGCGACTTTGCCTTCATCCAGACCGCACCGGGACGCGTCTTCATCGGATGGGGGCCGTTCGAACAACTGCCGTTCCGGCGCCCCGACCGGCCGGCGTTCTTCGTCGCCGATTTCTTTCTCGACGATCCGCATCCGTGGCGCCATCCGGCCACGTGGGAAGAGACGACGTTCGAGGAACTGGCGCTGCGGTTCGAAGAAAACGACGCTCCGCGTGTCGCCTGGGAGCCGCCGCCGCTCGACGAGTTCACAAGGCTCTTCGACACCGCCCGCGAAGCGATGACGCGCGGCGACTTTCAGAAAATCGTTCCCGTCATCTTCGAGACCGGCCGATTCGAGGCGCGCGGCGATTACTGGCGCTGGTTCTTCACGCGCCTCGGCGAGCTGCCCCGCGGACTGCGCGCGTACGGCTATTCGTACGCCACGCACGGCCTCGCCGGCGCGACGCCCGAGCTGCTCTTCGAAGGATTCGCCCGCGGGTATCGCACGATGGCGCTGGCGGGTACGCGTCCCGTCGCGCGCGCCGCGGAACTGATGGAGGATCCGAAAGAACTGCGCGAGCATCGTTTCGTCGTCGACGACATCGTTCGCCGCCTTTCCCCGTTCGGCAACCTCGAGCTCGGCCCGCTCGGCACACTGCGCATGCCGAAGATCGCGCACCTCATCACGCCGATTTTCTTCAGCGAGAGCGGAGGTTCCGAGCGGATGTCCTTCTCCGAAATGATCCGCCGTCTTCACCCCACCGCCGCCCTCGGCGTCTCGCCGCGCAACGAAGCAGGGGAGCGGTGGCTGCGCGAGGCCGATCGCGGCGTAAAGCGTAGAACGTTCGGAGCGCCGTTCGGATTGGAGCGCGAAGACCGATCCGCGCTCGCGCTGGTGGCCATCCGCAACCTGCAATGGAACGGCGACCGCGTGCGCGTCGGATCGGGCGCCGGGCTCATCGCCGAAAGCCGTGTGGAGCGCGAGCTCGAAGAGTTGCGCGAGAAGCGCGAACAGGTGAAGGCGCTCTTCGGCGTGACCGCACACGCTGAAGCATTCGCATGACGAACATCGCCGAAGCGCGGCGCGTGATCGAAGAGGCGGTGGCCCGCGGCGCGACGGATTTCTGCGTCTGCGCCGGCTCGCGCAACGCGCCGCTGCTGGCGGTCCTCGGCGTGTCTGGTCTGCGCGTTTTCTCCTTCGTCGATGAGCGCTCCGCCGCCTTCTTCGCCCTCGGCCGCGCGAAGCTCACCGGACGCCCCGCCGTCGTCGTCACCACCTCGGGTACCGCCGTCGCGGAGCTTCTCCCCGCCGCGATCGAAGCGCACTATTCCGCCACCCCGCTGATTCTCATCACCGCCGACCGCCCGGCGCGCTACCGCGGCACCGGCGCGCCGCAAACAATCGAGCAGGAGGAGATTTTCGGCGTGTATGGCCGCGGTTCGGTGCAGCACGTGAATGTTGAATTTGATGAGCCCTTGATTGATGAGGAGGTTAGCCGATGGAACGCTGCCGTCTCGGCGGCTGGCCAGGCGGCGTCCTCGCCGCCTCAACAACGGAGTTCCCGCGGCGGGGAGGACGCCGCCGAGCCAGCCGGCGGGGACGCCAGCGTTCCGGTCGCCGTTGCGGCGATCCGGCCGCTCGTCCTCCTCGGTGGTCTTCACGCAAGGGACCGCAATCGCGTCCGCGC
Source organism: Thermoanaerobaculia bacterium (assembly GCA_034664845.1). Classification (GTDB taxonomy): domain Bacteria; phylum Acidobacteriota; class Thermoanaerobaculia; order Gp7-AA8; family Gp7-AA8; genus JADGNZ01. The sequence continues at coordinate 6,221 of JAXDGW010000020.1, forward strand.
ATTTGCGATCGCGCTCAACGCGCCGGTTTACGCCGAGCCGCTGTCCGGACTTCGTGAAGATCCCGCGCTGGCGCACCTCCTCATCACCGCCGGCGAGCGGATGATCGGACGCGGCGACTTCGATGGCGTCATCCGTATCGGCAACGTTCCCACCGCGCGTTTCTGGCGCGATCTCGACGAATCGCGCCGCGACCTGCCGCTCATCAGCTTCAGCGCGCTGCCCTTCACCGGCTGCGCACGCGGCGAGGTGCATCCGATCGAAGCGCTACCGGACAATGTCACGCCGCGCGAGCGCGACGAGAGCTTCTTCGCCGCCGATCGCGAGAGGGCCACGGCGATCGAACAGATTCTCGATGCTGAGCCCGAATCGGAGCTGGCGCTGTTGCGCGAGCTATCGCTCACGATTCCCAAAAACTCCCGCGTCTACCTCGGCAACTCCCTTCCCATCCGCGAATGGGATCTCGCCTCCACACGCGATCCGCGCGGCTTCACCATCGAAGCAAACCGCGGCGCCAACGGTATCGACGGCCAGCTCTCCACGTTCCTCGGACAATGCGATCCAACGCGAACGAACGTCTGCGTCATCGGCGATCTCACCGCCATCTACGACAGCAACGCCCCCTGGGTCGTCCCGCAACTCGATCCCAACCTCGAGATCCGCATCGTCATCATGAACAACGGCGGCGGCCGCATCTTCAGCCGCGTCGCTTCGCTCAAGAAACTCGACGAACCGACACGCGAACGAATCATCGAAAACAGCCACGCCATCCGCTTCGAGCATTGGGCGGCGATGTGGGGGATGGGGTATGCGGTCGTTTCGGATGTGCGCGGTTTCGCGCGGTCGCGCGGTCTCGCGGTTGCGCGGGCGCTCGGTGCCCCGCCAGCGCGCGACGCCGGATTCCTGCCAGGCGGCAGCCGGCAGACGATCGACGCGAGCGCCCGAGCCCTTGTCAGCGAAGCACCCCCCGCCCAAATACCGCGAGGGGGAAACGCCAACGTCATCGAGCTCCGCCCCGACCCGGAATCCACCCGAAGAGCCTGGGCAAAATACGACGCGCTATGGTGATCACCGCCCTCCACGGTTTCCTCGGCGCGCCGCGCGACTGGAACTTCCTGCGCGACGCCGGCTTCATGATTGAAACGCCGAAGCTCGATGCCATTCCAGCGCGCGGCGACACCCTCCTCGGCTACTCCCTCGGCGGCCGCCTCGCGCTACACGCCCTCCTCGCCGGAGCGCAATACGAGCGCGCCATCTTCATCTCGACCGGACTCGGCATCGAAGACGAACCCGCTCGCGCCGCCCGCCGCGCCAGCGACGAAGCATGGGCCCACCGTTTTGACACTGAGAAGTGGAACACCGTCATCGACGCCTGGAACGCGCAGCCGCTCCTCGCCGGTCCATCGCTTCCACGATCTCGCCATGACTACGATCCTCGCGCCCTGCGCGAATGGTCATCCGGCGCACTGCCGCCGGTCGCTTCGCGGCTGCACGAGCTGACGATCCCCACACTCTGGATCGCAGGCGCCCGCGACACCAAGTACGTCGCCGAAGCGCAGCGCGCCGCCTCGCTCGCGCGCAACGCACGTGTGGCGATCGTCGAGGATGCCGGACATCGCGTGCCGTGGGAGCGGCCGGAAGCGCTCATGGCACTGCTGCGCAAATGAACTGTCATCCTGAGCCGCCGAAGGACACGAAGTGCCGAAGGACGGTCGAAGGACCCCCCGCGGAAATACAGGAAGGGCGGCGGCTTTCACAAGAGCGTCGCGAACAATCAGGGGGTCCTTCGACGTCCTCCGGCACTTCGTGTCCTTCGGCAGTGTCAGGATGACAGCCGTTACTCCTACGAATCCGAAACCAACTCCCCACCCCAATCGCGAGGATGAACATCCGCGACTGATTGCGAGAACCTCCAGCTATGTCCGCCGGGATCTTCCGCTGTGTACTGACGCTCGCCGTATGGGTGTGTGGTGGGAGCAGCGAGGATCGTTGCTCCGTGCTCTTGCGCGTGGCGATAGTGGGCATCGATATCGTCAACGCGCACCATCGTGCTGCACTTGCTCGAGCGATCAGACTCCACGACGACGATAGAACCGTCGCCGAATGTCATCTGAATTCGATGATTTCCAATACGCACTCGCTCGGCGAATCCGAACGCATCGCGCAGCCACGCAGCGGCGGTTATGACATCTGCATAAGCCAGCTCCGGGATGACGGTTCCAGGCGGCATAGAGCGATTGGCTTGCATATCTTCCCTCGATGGTTAGCAACCGTTTTTTCGCGACTTAGAACGCGGGGCGATCGCCACGATGCGTGCTCCACACCGCAAGTATTTCAATGTTTTGCTCCACGGAATCGACCCGATAGTAGAGGTAGTGCCTGGTCGCGGGAAGCAGTATTCGGCGAACTCCGGGGAGATGGGAGTCTTCTGATCTCGCGCCTGCTTCGGGAAATTCGGAGATGAGATCGAACACGCGTCGCAGCTCCTCCTGAAAGAGTCTCGGTGCTTTAGGTCGATTCGCGCGCCACCATCGAGACTCCTGCCGAATCTGCGATGCGGCGGCAGGAGTCGGCTTGATGGACAGGCCCACGGCTCAGTTCAGCTCGCGATCTCGTTCAGAAGTTCATCGACATCCACAAACTCTCCTCGGTCGGCCTGGGCGATCGACTCGAGGAGCATGCGTTTCTCCTCCGGCGATACCTGAAACGTCTCATTCCCTTCGCGCCTCAGGACCGTGACCTGCTCGCCCTCGGTGAGACGTTCGCCTTCGACGACGATGCGACCCTCAAGGACGGTTCCGGTGATGATCTTCATGTCCTCATTCTACTCGTCGTGTGCGTTCACCACCCCAACACATACCCGAACATCAGCGGCACGACGATCGACGCGTCCGATTCGATCACGTGACTTGGCGTGTCTACGCCGAGTTTGCCCCAGGTGATTTTCTCGTTTGGCACCGCGCCGGAGTACGAGCCGAAGCTGGTTGTGCTGTCGCTGATCTGGCAGAAGTAGCCCCAGAGCGGGACGCTCGTTCTTTGCAGGTCCTGGTGGAGCATGGGGACGACGCAGATGGGGAAGTCGCCGGCGATGCCGCCGCCGATCTGGAAGAAGCCGATCGAGGAATCCTGCGTGGTCTTTGTGTAGTAGTCGGCCAGCTCGATCATGTATTCAATGCCGGTGCGGACGGTGTGTACGTTGGCGACGTCGCCGGAGATGCAGTGGCCGCTGTACATGTTGCCGAGGGTGGAGTCCTCCCAGCCGGGGACGAACATGGGGAGGTTTTTCTCGGCGGCGGCGATCATCCACGAATCCTTTGGATCGATCTGGTAGAACTCGGCGATCGAGCCGTCGCGGAGGATCTCGTACATGAACTCGTGCGGGAAAAGGCGGCGGCCTTCTTTGTCCTTAGCCATCCAATGCTTCAACACCGCCGATTCGATCCGGCGCATCGCTTCCCCCTCGGGGATGCAGGTGTCGGTGACGCGGTTCATGTGCCGGTCGAGTAGCGCTTTCTCGTCGTTTGCCGACAGATAGCGATAGCCCGGGACGCGCTCGTAATGATCGTGTGCGACGAGGTTGAAGATGTCTTCCTCGAGGTTGGCGCCGGTGCAGCTGATCGCGTGGATCTTGTCCTGCCGGATCATCTCGGCGAGCGAGATCCCGAGCTCGGCGGTCGACATCGCGCCGGCCATCGTCAGGAGCATTTTGTTGCCGCCGTCGATGTGCTTGATGTAGTCGTCGGCGGCGGCGCGAAGTGCGGCGGCGTTGAAGTGGCGGTAGTGATGCTGGATGAAGTCGCGGATCGGGCTCGGCATGGGGGGATTCTAATGCGCTTCGCGCGTTGGTTGCGCTCCGCGCGTTGTCGGTTAGTTGCGCTCCGCGCGTTGGTTGCGCTTCGCGCGTTGTCGGTTATTCGAGCGCTGCGTTGGTTTTGTCATTCCGAGCGGGCGGGGCGGCGGGGGGCGAGGAATCCCCTCTTCTTGTCGAGTGTCGCTTCGTGCTCGGGGGATTCCTCTTCGCGCTCCACCGCTCCCGCCCGCCCTGCCACCCCCGCGGTTCCGCCGATTCGGAATGACAGGTCCGTGTGCGCCGTCACATCGCCTTGTGACCGGACTTATGGCCGAGGCGCTTCGGAGAGATACGATACCGGCATGAAACGAACCATCCCTCTGCTGCTGCTCGTGTGTGCAACTGCCTTCGCTGATGACGCGAAGCTGACCAAATCGATCGAGACCGATATCCGGACTCTCGCGGCTCCGAAGATGGAAGGACGCGGGCTCGGAACGAAAGGTATCGGCCTGGCGGCGGATTACATCGAAGGGCGGTTGAAGGCGTTGGGTCTGCAGCCGGCGTTCGGGAAGTCGTACCGGCAGCCGTTTCCGGTGACGATGGGTGTCTCGCTCGGTAGCAAAAACAAGCTCGAAGGCGTCGCCGATGGCGACTGGACGCCCCTCGGCTTCTCGAGTGCAGGCGCGTTCGCGGGACCGCTTGCCTTCGTCGGTTACGGCATCGACGCGACGCCGATCGGCTACAACGATTTCGATGGCATCGATCTCAAGGGCAAGGTCGCGCTGGTGCTGCGCTACGAGCCGCAGGAGAAGGACGAGAGCTCGAAGTTTGATGGACGCAAGCCGAGCCGCTGGTCGGCGATGCGCTACAAGGTTCTGAAGGCGCGGGAGCGCGGCGCGGTCGCGGTGATTTTTACGACCGGGCCGGTTCAGGACGAAGGGAAGGACAAGGTTCCGCCGCTCGTCAACGACGGGCCGGAGAGTCCTGCTGGCATTCCGGTCATCCAGGTCAAGACCTCGGTCGCGCAGCGCTGGCTGAAAGATGCCGGCATCGATCTGGGGCAGTTTCAAAAGGACGTCGACGCCGATCTCAAGCCTCGCTCGCGTGTGCTCGATGCGCGCGTGCGCGGCACCGCGGACGTGAAGCCGCAGTTTGACAATGGCGAGAATCTCGTCGGCGTTCTTCCCGGCCGCGGCGCGCTCAAAGATCAGATCGTCGTCCTCGGCGCTCACTACGATCACCTCGGCTACGGCGGCGAAGGATCGATGAAGCCGAACGTCCGCGCCATTCATCCGGGTGCGGACGACAATGCTTCCGGCGATGCCGGCGTGCTGAATGCCGCGGAACTTCTGCGCGACTCGCTTGCGAATGTGACGAACCGCCGGACGATTTACTTCGCGCTTTTCTCGGGCGAAGAGCGCGGGCTGGCCGGCTCCGGATACTTCGCCAATCACCCGCCGGTGCCGATGGATCACATCGTGGCCATGGTGAATCTCGACATGATTGGCGCGCTGCGCGAGGACAAGATCACCGCGTTCGGGACGGACTCGGCGGCGGAATGGAAGGCGCTGGTCGACGCCGCCGGCGCGGGATCGAATCTCAAGATTACCGAGACGGGCGACGGTTACGGCCCGTCGGATCAGACGAGCTTCTACGCGGCCAAGGTTCCGGTGCTGCACTTTTTCACCGGCGCGCATGAGCGCTATCACACGCCCGAGGATGTGGCGGATCCGATCAACTTCGCGGGAGAAGCGCGGGTGGTGAAAGTGATCGCGAACGTGATGGCGCCGCTGGCGCGCGGCGAGGTCACGCCCGCGTATGCGCGCGCGTCGAGCGCTCCCGCGATGCAGGGTGACAGCCGCGGCTACGGCGCCTACCTCGGCACCGTTCCCGATTATTCGGCGATGGACGCCACGGCCGGCGGCGTGCTGCTGTCCGATGTGCGCGGAGGCTCCCCGGCGGACAAAGCGGGGATTAAAGGCGGCGACCGCATCGTCGATATCGGCGGCACGCGGATCGAGAACCTCTACGACATGAGCTACGCGCTGCAGGATCACAAGCCGGGCGACACGGTAGACATCGTCGTGACCCGGGGCGGTGCGAAGTTGACGTTGCGCGCAACGCTGAGCACGCGCGGCGCGAGTGGCGCTCCTGCGGCACCGCCGGCGAATCCGGCTCCAAGCGGCGCGGCGCCGGCCGCCAGCAAACTCGTGATCGGTGCCGGCAAGCCGTACGACAAAACGTTCGACGGAGAGAAGCACCTCAAAGACATCCGCCAGCTAACGTTCGGCGGCGAGAACGCCGAGGCGTATTTCACGCCCGATGGGACGAAGATCATCTTTCAGGCCACCGTTCCGGGCGCCGGATGCGATCAGGAGTACACGATGGATCTCGCGACCGGCGAGACGAAGCTCGTCTCGAGCGGCAAGGGGCGGACGACGTGCGGCTATTACCGCTATCCGCAGGGTGATCGCATCGTCTATGCGACGACCGAGGGGGGGGACGCGGCCTGCCCGCCGAAGCCGGACTATTCGAAAGGCTACGTGTGGCCCGTCTACAAATCGTTCGACATCGTCGAGGCGAATGTCGATGGATCGAACGCGAAGAAGATCACCACGGCCGACGGCTATGACGCGGAGATGACGTGGTGCCATCGCGGCGGGAAGATGATCTTCACGTCGATGCGTGACGGCGATCTCGAGTTGTACGAGATGGACGAAGCGAGCGGGAAGGTCAAGCGTCTGACCAACGCGCCTGGCTACGATGGCGGGGCGTTCTACAACGGCGATTGCACGGAGATCGTCTGGCGCGCGAATCGTCCGGTTGGCCCCGCGCTCGTCGAGGACCGCGCGCTGCTGGCGCAGGGTCTCGTCAAGCCGCTGCACATGGAGCTGTTCCTGATGAACGCCGACGGCACGAACGAGCGCCAGGTCACGCACAACGGCGCGGCGAATTTCTGTCCATACTTTATGAACGACGGGAAGCGCCTGATCTTCGCCTCGAACGTGAACAACACCGGCTTCAACTTCGACCTCTGGACGATCGGCAAGGATGGCCAGGGACTGGAGCGCATCACGACGGCGCCGGGCTTCGACGGCTTCTGCGTGTTCAGCCCGGACGGTCAGTATCTGATCTGGGCGTCAGGCCGCGCGAAGCCGGAGAGTCATGAGATGAATTTGTTTATCGCAAAATGGGAGTGATGCGCCGCCTTGGCGGCGGCGCGTTGTCGGTTGTCGGTTGGTTGCGCTTCGCGCGGTGTCCCTCGCGTTCGCGCGCGTAGCGCAAGCGCGGGCTCGCTACCTTGGTGACCTGCCTCTGCTGCCCGCTGGACACCGTCGAACACGCCACCGACAACGCGCGAAGCGCAATCAACCGACAACCGACAACGCGCGAAGCGCAATAACGCCAGCGCTATTTTTTTCTTACCGTGATCATCGTGTTCGCGCTGGCTCGCGATCCGTTGTCGTCGATTGCTTCGACGCGGACGTCGCCGTAGACGGAGCTGAAGAGGCGGTCGTCGGGGACGTCTTCGCGGGGGCTGAAGTGGTAGTGGACTTCGCCTTTCGCGGGGATGGTCGTGCTGAAGCCGGCGGCTTTGATTTTGTCGGCGTCGAAGGTCCTGGTGGCGACGGAGATACCGCCACCGGCGTAGACGTTCGCGATCACTCTATCGATCGTGACGGGATGTCCGCCGGTCTCTTTGATGACGACATCGAAGGGAAACTCGTACGCGGTGCCGCCGGCGTTGGTGGCCAGCACCGGGTTCGGTGTGACCGTCAGCGTGACCACACCATGACCTCGGGTTACCGGCTTTTTGCCCGTCCCGGGCTGATGCGCGCAGGCGATAGGAACGGCGAGCAGGGCGATGAGGGCGAGCCGCCTCATTTGGTGTTCCTTCTGGGGAAGTTCATCGGCTCGTTGGATGCAACCGCGTTCGCAAGCCCTACGACGCCGCAGCCGATGCGCGGACCGGCGTTGCCGGCAGGCTGCGAGACGAGATCGTCCGGATTGCCGTGAAGGACGACCGCATGTCCGACGACGCCGTCCGTGGCTCCGTTGATCGAGACGGAGTGCGTCGTGAAGCGCGTGTGGACTTCACCCTTGTCGTCAGCAGTCACGTTGCCGAAATCTCCGGCGTGATGCGAGACGGCATCAGGCGCGCCGTGCACCATGCTGTTCGGATTGAAGTGGCCTCCGGCGTTCTGCCCGTTGTTGCCGCAGTCGCCCTTTTCGTGAACATGGAAGCCGTGAACGCCGGCAGGGACACCAGTGAGGTCGACGATGACCTCGACGCCGTTGTCGCCGGCGTTCTGGAAGTGAACCGTCCCTTTTGCAGCCGACCCGCTGGTCGAATCGATTGTGGCGTTTGCCATCGGGCCTCTGCTGTGGCCGCAGGCGAGGAAGAGAAGCGCGATCGGAACTACCAGAAGTTTTTTCATACAGCCTCCGTCTTGCAAAATCCGGGCGATTCTATTGCGAATGGCCCGGCCGGGCATTGTAAACGTAGGTCGGACTCTCTAGTCCGACTTCGCGTCCCAGT
>JAXDGW010000021.1:0-70028 GCA_034664845.1 Thermoanaerobaculia bacterium
CGGAGGACGGTCGAAGGACCCCCCGCGCTTGTACATCGTCCGTACCGCCGCCACCCATCCCCACTAAATACGCGGGGGGTCCTTCACCGTCCTCCGGCACTTCGTGTCCTTCGGCGGTTCAGGATGACAGCGTGGACGGCGGCACTTCTTTATCCCTCATCAACGGCTCCACCTTCCCCGTGATCAGCCGCGCTCCTCGCTGAAACGTCACATACGCCCACGCCCACTGCAGGATCACGAGCAGGCGGTTGCGGAAGCCGATGAGGAAGAAGATGTGGATGCCGAGCCAGGCGGCCCAGGCGATGAAGCCGCTCAGGCGGATGCGGCCAAGGTCGGCGACGCCGGCGGCGCGGCCGATCGTGGCCAGCGAGCCTTTGTCGCGGTAGCGAAAGGGAAGCGTGGGCTGGCCATTGGCGATGCGCAGGATGTTCTTCGCGGTGTGGACGCCCTCCTGAATCGCCGCCGGCGCGACGCCCGGAACGAGCTTGCCGTCCTCCTGCGTCACCGACGCCAGATCGCCGATCACGAACACCTCGGCATGCCCCGGAACGCTGAGATCGGGCGCGACGAGCACCCGTCCTGCGCGGTCGAGCGGCGTGCCGAGGGAGCGCGCCAGCGGCGAGGCCTGCACGCCCGCGGCCCACAGAACGGTGCGCGTCGGGATGATCGTGTCGCCCGCGGCCACGTCGTGATCGGTGACGCGCGTGACGATCGTGCTGGTCATCACCTCGACGCCGAGGGCGCGCAGTTGCGCCGCCGCTTTCGCCGAAAGGTCGGGCGGGTAGGGTGGGAGGAGGCGGTCCAGTCCTTCGATCAGAATGACGCGTGCGCTCGATGGATTGATGCGGCGAAAATCGCGGAGCATCGTCTGCCGCGCAATCTCCGAAAGCGCGCCGGCCAGCTCGACGCCTGTCGGCCCGCCGCCGACGACGACGAAGTTGAGCCACGCCCGCTGCCGTTCCGGATCGCTTTCCCGCTCCGCCGCTTCGAATGCGAGCAGCACGCGGCGGCGAATCTCCAGCGCGTCCTCGATCGTCTTCAGCCCCGGCGCGTTGTCCTCCCATTCTGGATGGCCAAAGTACGAATGCGTCGCCCCGGTAGCGATGATGAGGATGTCGTACGCAACCTCGCCATCAGTGAGCTGGATCAGCTTTCGATCGAGGTCGATCGAGATTGCATCGCCGAGGATGACGCTGACGTTTTCCTGGTGCCGAAGCACGCTACGAATCGGGGCCGCGATATCGCTCGGATTCAGCGCCGCCGTCGCGACCTGGTAGAGCAGCGGCTGGAAGAGGTGGTAGTTGCGGCGGTCGACGAGCGTGATGCGCACCGGCGCGCGGCGAAGCGACTTCGCTGCGTACAGGCCGCCGAATCCACCGCCGATGATGACGATTCGCTTTTCGTTCATGAGAATGGGGTCAGGTCGAAAGTCGAAAGTGACGACGGTTTCATGTAGTCCCACTGGTTCACGTCGCCTCGTCGTCACTTTCGACTTTCGACCTGACCCCATTCCTCGCCAAACAGCGTGAATGACTTCACCTCGCCATCCGCGCCGAGGCGGAACTGCACCGTCTCGTCGATGTCTTCGACGGGATCGATCGCGCTGAACGTGTCGTAGTTCTCGTGAACGAGCGGAATCGTCAGCCGCTCCCAATGCACGACGAGCTCGTTATTCGCGAGGGAGATCGCCGCGTCGCCGAAGCCGGCGTTGTGGTACGTGCCGGCATAGGCGGCGAGATCGTGCGACGGCTTCGGCGCGGTTGCCCGTTTGGCGATTCGCTCGGCACGTTTCGCCTCGGCCTGCAACCCGTCTTTCTTCTCGTTGTCGAGCAGGAGCGTGTTCCAGTCGCGAGCCGGAGCGCCGAGGAATTGGTCGAGGATCGTGTTGCGCAACGCTGCCAACGCAGTGCCTCGGCCGATGTTTTCGAGGATGACGACACCGAAATTGCGCTTCGGCAGGAGTGCCACATTGGTGCGGAATCCGTTCAGTGCGCCGGCGTGCGCGACGAGCAATTCGCCGTGATAGTCGGAGGCGTTCCAGCCGAGCGCATAGGTCAGGAAATTCGTGTCGGGGTAGAGCGCGCGCGTCGCCGGTCCGATCGGAATGATCGTCTGCGGCGTGTGCGTCTCGTCGAGCGCCGCTTGGGACAGCAGGCGCTTTCCGTCGATGACGCCGCCGGCGAGCTGGAATCGAACCCACTGCGCCATGTCGTGTGCGGACGACTTGATCGTGCCGGCAGGAGCGAGGGCGTCGTAGTTTCGCATCGGCTGGATTGCGACGCCGTTCGTGACATCTCCTCGATGGCCTGTGGCGTGATCGGACGATGCCCATTCGGCGAAGGTGATGCGCGACTGCGTCATGCCGAGGGGCGCGAAGATGCGCGTCCGGATCAGCGCTTCCCATGGCATTTTTGCAGCGGATGCCGCAGCCTCGCCAGCGGTGACGAACATCAGATTGTTGTACTGGTAGGCGGTGCGGATCGGCTTGGAGACTTTCATCGCGCCGATGCGGCGGATCAGCTCATCGCGCGAGAAATCGCTCTCGTCCCACAGCTCGTCATGCCGCGCCACGCCGCTGCGGTGCGAGGCGATGTCGCGCAGCGTGATCAGCGAATCGGTGCACGGATCGGAGATGTGAAACGCGGCGACGTAGTTGCGGACTGGATCGTCCCACGACAGCTTTTTCTCGTCCGCAAGCATCGCCATCGCCGTGGCCGTGAACGCCTTCGTCGTCGATCCGATCTCGAAGAGCGTGTCCGTGGTGACCGGTTGATTCTTGCCAACCTCTTTGATGCCGTAGCCCTTGACGAAGATGACGCGGTCATTTTGGACGACGGCGATGGCCAGCCCCGGGACCTGCCACGCGGCGATCGTGTCGCGTGCATCCTTGTCGAGCATCGCATCCGTGAGCTGGGCGGAGGCCGCGGCGGCAATGAGAGAAACGACGATTGCGATGACGAACTGGCGCATGCGTGGCATTCTATTCGTCATGCGACGCGCTGCATCCGCTCTGCTCGTTCTTCTCACGCTGTCGTGCGCCGGCATCTCGGTCTACGAGCACCAGGAGATGGAGACGCTCTACTTCGGGACGCAGAAACCCGACGGCTCGGCGCCGGTGACCGAGACCGAATGGCAGCGTTTCCTGGAGGACGAGATCACGACGCGCTTTCCCAACGGCCTGACGACGTGGGACGCAACCGGCCGCTGGCGCGATTCGCGCGGAGTGGTCGAGCATGAGCGGACGCACGTCGTGCAGGTCGTGCACCGCGCCAACGGCGAGGACGAAGGCCGCATCGTCGCGATCATGGATTTGTACAAGAAGACGTTCGCGCAGGAAGCGGTCTTTCACGTGCGCAGCGACGTTTGGATGCCGCGGTAGAGCCGCCGCCAAACTGTCATCCTGAGCCGCCGAAGGAACCGAAGTGCCGAAGGACGGTCGAAGGACCCCCTGATTCTGTGCAGGGTCGGGCGGTGGCACTGTGAAAACGCAGCACTTCGTGTCCTTCGAATCAGGACAGCGGGTGCGTGGCGCGTCGTCGGAGCGACCGTAAGCGCGCTCCAAAGTATCCACCAGTCAAACGGACTCTCTCATCGACATGGTGGGGAAAACTTGCGGCTGTTCCGTCTTAGCAGTATAAAGCTGCGTATCCCCCCTTGGAGGCTCCATGACGAAAACTGTTCGTGCCCTGGCTCGAGCAATGTCTCGTGCCGTCTATGCCCCCGCCTCGTACGCCATAGCGATTGCGTTTGCCGCATTGCCAATCGTTGCCTGGGGAGCAGACGCTCCAACACCGCCGGGATCAGCGAACGGATCTGCGCAATCCGGCGCCGGTCCCAACGCGTCGAAACCGGGGAATCAGTCCGCCGAGGCGCAGAGTGCCGGACCTGCCAAAACGGTGAATGTGTCAGCCCTCGGCTCTGTGCCGCTTGGACCCGCAGCGGTCAATCCTCATGCGGCTGAGGAAGAGGAAGATGAGCCACTGTCGGATATCCCCGCGCCGGTCCTGCGGCAGATGAAGAGGCAAGCCAGCGTCGACCGCTTCACGAGCCTTCGATCGGCAGCGCAATTCCATGGAACCGAAACCGCTGATCCGGCGATCAAGTCAAAGCCCGGCGCGACCAACACCGTTCAGGCTCCGAATCTCCTACAGAACTTTTCAGGGCCCAGCAACAATAACCAGACGGACGGTTTCATTTACAAACCGCCCGACTGCAACATCGCGGCAGGGCCCAATCACCTCGTGACGGCGATCAACTCTCTCATCTCGATCACCTCCAAGAGCGGAGGACTGATCAGCCGGACCAGCTCGAAAGACTGGTTTAGCAGCGTTTGCTCCGGTTGCACCAATTACGACCCACGTGTCACGTACGACCCCGTTGCCGGCCGCTGGCTCATGCTCTTCGTCTACAAGGACGACGTCAGCATCAGTAAAGTCCTCCTGGCCGTCTCACAGACTAGCGATCCCACCGGCTCATGGTTCGTCTGGGCGCTTGATGGCAGTCTTGTCTTCTCGGGCGACAATACGTGGGCAGACTACCCGGACATCGGATTCGACGGAATTGCTGCAGCCAGCGGCGGCGCGGTCTATATCACCACTAATCAGTACACATTCAGCGACCGGAGCTTTCGGACGGCCTCCCTGTACATTCTCCCGAAGACCAGCCTGTACTCCGGAGGATCGCTGAACTACTGGCGCGCTTCCAATCATACGAACGCCGATGCCACTCAGGCCTACTCGTACCATCCGGCAAGGACCTATGGAAACCCGGGCGGCGAGTTTATGATCAACAACCAAAACAACGGAAGCACGGTGTCCATCTGGCGGATCAATCCAACATACCCTCCCACCGCTCTCGACTGGACCCTGCAAAGCACATTGAGTATCGGGTCGTATTCGATTCCGCCGGACGCCACGCAGCCTGGGACGACCGACCTTCTCGACACGCTGGACAACCGCCTCTACAACGCAGTCTGGCGCAACAACCGTCTTTACGGCGCGTTTACCACCGGCTACAACTGGGGCAGCGGCACGGTCGCGGCAATACGCAGCCTGAAGATCAATACATCGTCGTTTACGGCTGAGGTCAATGACACTTACGGGGGCGATGGCTTTCACTATTTTTCGCCGGCAATCGAGGCGGATGGCTCCGACAATATGATTCTGTCGTTCTCGCGCAGCAGCACCAGCGAGTACGGCAGTGCGCGCTACACAGGGCGGCTGGCCGCGGATTCGTCGACCGGTCCGAGCGCTCAACTCCAGGGAGGGACGTTTACGCTCATCAAGCCCAGCGGAGCCTTCTCAAACCGGTGGGGTGACTATGAGGGTGCGGCGATCGATCCGTCGGATAGCAGCAAAGTTTGGATCGCCGGGGAGTGGGCCACGAACCTGAGCAATCCCAATGATTACAACTGGAGCACCTGGATCGGCCAGGTTCAATTCGCCGCCAGCGGTCCCGCGGCTCCTGTCGCGGCGGCTGCGACCAGCGTAACGGTCAGCTCCTTTACCGCTAACTGGGCCAGCAGCGCAGGCGCTACTGGATACAAGCTCGACGTCTCCACCAGCAACACGTTCGGAAGTTTTGTCAGCGGCTATCAGGACCTTGACGTCGGAAACGTCGTCAGCCGCAGTGTGACGGGCTTGAGCGCGAATACCATCTACTATTACCGGGTCCGCGCTTACAACAACTCGACTACCAGCAGTAATTCGGTGACCATCAGCCTGACCACGGCATCCGCGAAATTTGTGCTCAATGCGATCTTTGACGCCTCGATCGTGGCCAATGCAAACGTCGCGGACATCATGGCCACGATCAACCAAGCGGTGAATCTTTATCAGGGTCTGTATAAGGATCAATTCACCGCGTCGATTCTCTTCCGGTACGCTTCGACGGCAGTGGATGGCTCGCCGCTTTCCGGCGGCACGCTCGCGCAGAGCAATTATGTGATTTATACCGGGCAGACGTGGAATACAGTCATCAATGCATTAACCGCCGACGCAACATCGACGAACGACAGTACGGCGAATTCCAGTCTGCCTGGATCCGCACTTTCAACGAACATCATCGTTTCGAGCGCCAACGGGCGAGCGATCGGTCTGGCCACTCCCGGCACAATGGCCTCCAACGGAAGTGTCGGAGGTGGGACGCTTGACGGCATCGTCACGTTGAATTCGACGCAGACATTCAAATTCACCCGCCCGGTCGACGCCAGCAACTACGACGCGCTCCGCTCGACCGAACACGAGATCGACGAGGTCCTCGGCCTGGGATCGCATCTGACGCAGTACACCGACCTCAGGCCTCAGGACTTGTTCAGTTGGTCGTCCGCAGGCACCAGAAACACCACGTCGTCGGGTACTCGGTACTTCTCCATCAATGGCGGCACAACGAACATTGTGGGGTTCAACCAGAATGCGAATGGCGACTTTGGCGACTGGCTGAGCGCTTCGTGCCCCCAGGGAAATCCGTACGTTCAGAACGCGTTCAGTTGCACCGGCCAGTCGTCCGACGTCAGCGCGACGTCGCCGGAGGGCATCAATCTCGACGTCATTGGCTACGATCTGGCTAACGGCGGTTCCGCGGTCGGTGCGCCGGTGTCAGTGCTCGCAACTGCGACGTCATCATCGAGCGTGTCGATCACTTGGAATGCGCCCTCCGGTACAGTCCCGGCCAGATATCACGTGTACCGCAGCAGCAATCACATCAACTATTCGCAAGTGAACGCCGAGTCGACGACAGGCACGTCGTACAGCGACAGTTCAGCGAGTCCGAACACGTCGTATTTGTACAAGGTACGTTCCGTCGATGGATCCGGCATCGAGTCTTCGGATAGCAATGTCGACCTCGCAACGACGGTCATCTTCACGGACGCCACTCTCAATGGCCAGTCGACGGTGATCAAGCTCGTTCACTCCACTGAACTTCGCACCGCGGTAAATTCGGTTCGCACGCTGGCGGGGCTCGGCGCGTTTTCGTTCAATGATCCTTCGCTCTCCACGTCGATCAAGGTGAAACGAATCCATCTGATCGATCTGCGAACTGCGCTCGATCAGGCTCGCGCAACTCTGGTTCTTCCAGCGTTGAATTACGCGGACGGCACAATCACTGCCGGAACCACGCTGGTGAAGGCAAGTCACTTTACAGAATTGAGGAACGGCGTGAAGTAGGTTCCGGTACGAGCTCATTACACGACACAGCCTTGTGTCTGCGTCGGATTACGACGCAGACACGTTCGTTCTGCGCTTCTCCAGCCACCAACGCCCGAGGTAGAAGAGCGAGCCTGCGGCCATTACATACAGGCCGCCGGCCTTCAAGCCCTTTTGAGGCGACGTGACGATGTAGCCCCACAGGCCGAGCGCGATGATGGCGGGGAGGGGATACAGCCACATGCGGAACGGGCGCGGACGATCGGGTTCTCGCTGGCGCAGCAGCACCGCTCCGACGATCTGCGCCATAAACGGGATCACCGCGCGAATCGACAGGATGGCTTGCAGGACGTTCTTCAGTGACAGCGAGCAGAACGCCGCGGCCACACATCCAAGAAAGATGATCGACACATACGGATACGCTTCGGTTGCGTGCAGCTTTCCGAAAAACCGGAAGAAGTTTCCGTCGCGGGCGGCGGCGTAGAGGATCCGCGAATAGCCGAGCATGAGCGAGAAGATCGAGGCGAAGGCGGTCCAGAGAATGAGGATCGAAATCCATTGCGAGGCGCGTTTGCCGAGGAGCACGGCCAGGTAGTCAGCGACGACGGAGGGGGAGGTCATCGCCAGTTTCATCGGCAGCACCGAGATCAAGCACGCATTCATAACTAGGTAGATCGCGCCGATGGCCAGAATCGAGATTACGATCACGCGCGGAATCGTTCGCGTCGGCTCGCGCACTTCGTCGCCGATGTAGCAGATGTTGTAGTAGCCGAGGTAATCGTAGACGGCGAAGATCAACGCGGCGCCGAGACCGGCGTACCCGATCCCGCCGTCGAGCCGCGGCGCGTTCCAGAAGGCGAAGGCGTCGAGTTTGAGGTGCGGCAGCCCGGCGCCGATGACGATCGCCAGCGTGGCCAGGACGCCGGCCCACAATAGGATCGAGAACTTGCCGATCGATTCGATGCGGCGCAGCAGGAGCACCGTCGTGACGAGGCAGACGATCGTCGCCGTGATCGCGACGTGGTTGCCGGCCGAGGGGAGGACGACGCGCAGGTAATTCGCGAAGCCGATGCATCCCGAGGCCATCGACAGCGGCGCGGAAAAAAGGATCTGGAAAAGAAAGAGGAAGGAGATGAGCCGTCCGGCTGGACCGTAAGCGTGGCGGAGAAAAACGTACGAGCCGCCGGAGCCTGGGATCGACGCGGACAACTCGGCGGTGACGAGCCCGTCGCTGATGGCGAGGAGGCCGCCGAGGATCCAGGCCAGCATGCCGCGGCCTCCGCCCATCGCCGCGAGAATGAGAGGGATCGTGATGAACGGTCCGATCCCGACCATGTCGATCATGTTCAGCGCGATGCCGCGCCAGAGACCGATGTCGCGCCGCAGTTCGGACATGGGGAGAGAGTGTACATGGGGGCGCGATGGTCACGCGAAGACGCGAAGGTTCGAACGTCGCGATGCTCTTCTTCGCGTCTTCGCGTCTTCGCGTGAGAAAGATCGCGGCCTCACCCTTGCAAAAGCGCCAGAGGCCGTATCTCAAATTCGAAATCCGGAGTCTTCCCCAATGCAATCACGGTTCAACGCTGCACTCCTTTTTCTTCCATTTCTCTTCGCAACATCGTTGATCGCTCAATCGTCATCCCTCGTTTTTCGCACCGCACTGACTGGCGCGAATGTCGTCGGTACTGTTGGATCCGCAGGCGGATTCGGAAGCGCGACGCTGACGCTCGATGGCGATCAGGCCACCCTCGATCTGACGACCGTCGGGCTGACGAACATCACCGGCGTCTCGCTGTATAAGGCCGCCGCCGGCGCGAATGGACCGCTGGTGCAGGCATTCACCGACATCAACTTCTTCGTGGTGAACGGTCGCTTTCATCACACCGTCACGCTCGATTCCGCAGTGGCCACGGCGATCGCTGCGAACCCTCAGAGCTACTACCTCGTCGTTACGACCGCGGCGAATCCCGCTGGTGCGCTGCGCGGCCAACTCGTCGGCGCGAACACGACCTATCTCGCCGGGACGATTTCCGCGGCGGACCCGATTTGCATCGGCGGGGGCGTTCCCAATGCCGCCGGTTCGTTCGTTTTCGCGCTGACTCCCGATCCTGGCGGCCAGACGGTGACCGTTCGTTACGACATCGTCACGCGCGGCTTGGGGGGCACGCTCAGCGCGCTGCAGATCGGCGGCGTGAGGACCGGCCCCGGACTGTTCGTGATCGGAGGGAACGTGACCTCGGCCGATGGGCGGTTCTCCGGCACGAGCTCGATCTCCGCCGAGCACGCGCGCCTGATGCAAACGCTTCCGGTAGGCACGCGCTTCACCGTGACGACTCCTGCCACGGCATTGGAGTGCGCAGCGGCCGGCGCGATTCTCTTCGCGCAGGAGGTCTTCATTCCTGTCGCCGGCACGGTTCGCGGCACCGGCAATACGAACTACATGACCGACGTGAACATCCTGAACAACTCCTCAGCTGGGACCACTGCCGACATCCTCACGCAGTACTTTCCAACTGGCGGCAGCACCGCTGTGGCGGCCGCGACATCGTGGTCGACGTTGACGCCGCGCGCCACGGGAACGTACCGCGACATCTCGACCGCGGCGTTCAACGGCATCACCGGCATCGGCGCGTTGCGCATCGTCTCGGCAGACAGCGTCTTCGCGAATGCGCGGATCTACAACAACCTAAGCGCCACCGGCGGGGGAACGTTTGGCCAATTCGTTCCCGCCCTCCCGCGCAGTCTCGCACTGACCGAGGGCACACTCCTCGGGCTCACCAACATCGTCAGCGGATCGAGCGTCGTGACCGGCGCGGCAAACGCCCGGACGAATATCGGATTCTTCAATCCAAGCGAGACCGCCACGACGATGCTTCTCGAGTTGCGCGACGGCAGTGGCGCGCTCCTCGGGCAACGTCAATTGACGCTGATGCCGTGGATGCAACTTCAACTGCCGCTCTCGGGCAGCAACGGTCTATTCAACGCCGTCGTTGGCGACCTGGGAACGTCGTCGGTGTACTTCCTCAGCGGCGCGCCGGCATTCGTCTACGCCTCGGTGATCGATAACCCGACCGGCGATGCCAGCTACGTGACGCCGAGTGTAAGCGCGAGCGGAACCACGACCGGAACCACGGGCGGCGCGGGACTCTGACGCAAACATGATTTCGCGCGAAGCCAAGCGCTTCGCGCGAAATCGTTTCGTCTACTGTCGCGTGCGGCCGGAACCTTCCGTCATCGCTCGGGTGTTCGGTGCGCGGAGCTTGCCGGGAGCCGCGGTCTTCAAGCGCCGTTCGCGAGGCAGAATCTGGCGAAGAACGTGGTGCGCCGACAGCATCGCCCCTTCCTGCCATCCCGGCAGATACGACACCTGATCGCCGGCGACGATGACCTGCCCTTCCGGCGCCAGCAGTGTCTCGTAGTGAACCGAAGCGACGCCGTCCCAATCCGCCCAGCCGCCCAGTTGATACGGAACGTGATGCCAGGCGATGGAGAGGCCGAGGTCGATCGGAACGTCTCGCGTGAAGGTGTCGCCGTGCAGGCGATGCGCACCGGCAGCCGCAGTCTTCAGCCGTTCGGTGAGTGATTCATTGCCGAGCTTTTCGGCGCGATGCGTGTAGTTGTACGCGCCGGTCAGCACGCCTTTCTCCTGGAAGAGATAGCCATTCGACGGGTACCACATCTGCGTGATGTTGTGATTGATGTAAGAGATGCCGCCGTAGATCTCGTCGTCCAGCTCCCAGAAACGGCGCTTGGCCTGCCAGCCCACTTTGCACGTCAGACCGCGCTTGGCTGCTTTGAGTGCGGTTTGGAATGGGTGCGAGAAGTTGTTGTCGACGTCATTGGCGAGGATCCAGACAGGGATCGTCGAGATGCACCAGTCGGCGGTGATTGTCTCAACCGCGGATGACGGATCGCCAGCCGTGCGATGGTGAATCTCGACCTTGTCGCCTGCGACATTGTGGACGTAGGTCACTTCGCGATTGGTGCGGATGAAATCTTTGACGAACGGCAGGAAACCATTCGCCAGCATGTCCATGCCGCCGACCGGCTGGAAGAGCGTCGGCTGCCACTCGTAGTCTTCCGGCTGATACATCCTGTCGAGCCAGAACTCGGAGCCGAGGAGCTCGATGAGCGGGAGCTTCGGCTCGATGTCGCCCGGCGTCGTCACTCCCGGTTGCGTCGTGTAGCCGGAGCGCTGCGAGCCGATGTATTTCTTGTTGCTCAGCGGCCCGAAGGTATTGAGCAGATCGAGCATCTGCTTCTGCTGCTTCGGCGATAGCTCGTCATTGAACGAGCCCTTGTCAATCGACTTGGTCAGCAGCTCGGCGATGTAGCCGCGCGTATCGTTCAGGATCCGGCGGTTGGGGACGGACTTGTCGCGATACGAGTCTTGCGTTTGGTAGAGGTTGGCGCGCGACGACATCACGTACGGCTCGACCGCGACTTTCAGCTCCCGGCAGTATCCGAGCGCGACGGTGTGGTGGTAGGGAATCCTTCCCGGTCCCGCGTTCAGGTACTGGTCCTTGTCAAAACCACACGTCTGCTCCCAGATGTCCTTCCCATGCTTCTCGACGATCTTGTCGTTGGTGCGGACGGTGTAGCTGCGGCCGCCGGTGCGATGCTGCGCTTCGAGGATGATGATGTTGTATCCGCTCTTGCGTTTCTTCAGCTCGTACGCGGCGGTCAGTCCCGCAACGCCAGCGCCGAGGATGACGATGGTCTTGCCGGCGCCGCCGCCCTCGGGAATCTGGAGCGGGTTGGCGTAGATCGAGTCGGGGACGCGCACCATGCCGAGTGCGACCATCGACTCATAAACCGCAGCCGCGCCGCCGACGCGTCCGATTGCCTCGAGAAAACTTCTACGAGTCCATTTGCCACGAGAATCCGATTCGCTCATCGGTGCCTCCTCGGCCGCTCTATTCGATTCTGGAGTTCCACAAGGGTAGCGGGATAGGGCGGGGGAGGCAAGCGTGAATCTAGTCGATTATGGATTCGTGGGCGGAGCCTCTTTCAGCGCATCCTGCACCAGTATTCGACGAATCGACGAATCGACTAATCGACCGCGGGACCCCGCGTAAACCAATACGCCCAGGCCATCAGCACGATCTGCAGCGGCAGCCGGATCCACAACGCCGCCGCATGGAATTGCGGGAACAGCTCCGGGTGCATCGCCATGTGAATGTTCGCGGGCGAGACCGCGATCAGCAGCGCGATCAGACCCCACGCCGCCATGCGCGACGCGCGCGGAACGAGCAGCAGTACGCCCAGGAAGATCTCTGCGACGCCGCTGAGGACGACGAGCAGATGCGGCGACGGCAGGTACGGCGGGACCATCGGCTCGTAGAACAGCGGGCGGACAAAATGATTGATCCCCGCAAAGACGAATAGCGCTGCCAGGAGCCAGCGAAAAATCTCTTTTGTCATCTTCAAGATCGCATCATTTCATGCGATTCTCCGGGATGATCGCGCGCCCTCCAAAGGAACCTTCTTGATTCTCAGGCATCTCGCTGGTCTCCGCCGCGCGGCGGAGGAAGCAACCTTCGCAAAAATCGGGGGGTCCTTCGACGTCCTCCGGCACTTCGTGTCCTTCGGCAGTCTCAGGATGACAGTGTTGATGCCATCAAATTCGCACGCTGGCTCTGGAACATTTCTTCTCGTTCGGGGTATACCTGGTTGAATGGTTGGACCTGATCGCCGCGCACGACTCCTCGGGCTGAGCGCAATCGGAGTCGTGGTGTTCGTAGCCGGCGTCGTGATCGCGATGTACCGGCTCCCGGAGTGGCGCAACCGGAGCCTCCCTGAGCAGACATTCTTCGCGGCAAGGTTGCAGCAGATCGCCGGTCCTGCCGGCCTGCCGCTCGAATCCCTCCCGCGCGTCCAACTCCGATCGCAGAACTTCATCAACGACAGCGCAGTCCTCGACGTGCGTGAGCGGGCGTACGACGTTCTCGGTCCGTCAGCCGCGGACTGGCTGGCGCGGGAAGGCCACGGACCATTCATCGAGGCGGCTGCGAAAAGCCGATGGGCGAACGGCAGCGAGAGAGGACAGCTTCGCGTCCTATTCTCCGTGCGAGGCGTGCCGATTTCTGCGACGTGGCTTCCGGAAGAGGTCCTTCGATCGCGGCCGGCGGCCTCCGCCCCGCAGCGCGACCTGGAGCGCCTGTTTTTGCCTCGGCGTCAGACTCCGGAGATCGAGCTCAGCGTGGTGTCCGAGACGATACGTCTCACGGAAATACCGGGATCAGCACCGCCGGAGGTTCTGATCAGCACATTGATCCAGGGCACGAACATGCCCGGAACGCGACGCGTCGCCGGCACCGTCGGTTCGTTGCGCGCTCGGATCGAGAGCTTTTCGCTCGGATCGCTTCTGACGGCGCGCCTGGAAGCGGCGATCGTTCGCACCATTTTCTGGCTCGCCGTTACGGTGCTCTTCCTCGTCCTTCTCGCGCGGCGGCGGATCGAGTTGAAAAAGGGAGCGGCCCTCGCGGCGCTTTCGATTGCGCTCTCCATTCCGGCAGCGTTGTGGAGCACCGCTTCGTGGATTCAGTTCGCGAATGTGGTCAGCGAGGTGATGGGGAAAGCGTTGTCGTTGTTCATCCTCTGGTCCGCCGCCGAGTCGTGGCTGCGCTCGACCGTGCCCGGGTTCCGCACCTCGCTCGACACGCTCCGCGCCGGACGCCTCGGGCCGAAAGGCGGGCGGGCATTGCTGGCCGGATCGGCGATCGGCGCCTCGGCCGCAGGCCTGTGGCTGATCGCGGTGTCGCTTGGGACGATGGTGCCCGGCGTCGCCACGACCGATGGCAGTATCCATCTCCCGTTCTTTGGCGTCGCCATCTCGCCGATCGAGGAGGGAGCACTTCGCACCGGCTTGATCATCCTCATCATCTGCGCCGCGCTGCGCTCCCCGCTGCTCCGGCGCATCCGAGGCGGCGCAACGGTCATCGGCGCACTGGTGATGGCCACGCGGATTCCGCTGTCGTCATTCGGAATCTCGTTCACCGCGGGCCTCCTGTTGACGGCGATTCTCGTCTATGCCTACGCGGAGTTCGGCCTCACCGCGCTGCTCACCGCGGCGATGATGTCCGCCGTTCTTCCGGCCGCATTTTTCTCGCTGCTGCACTTCTCCTGGGTGCCGCTGCCTTCGCTGCTGCTCCTCACCGTCGGCATCGCGCCCGTCCCCCTCGGCATCCTCGGTATCCGCCGCAGTGACGACGCGGAAGAAGGACCCCTTCCTCTTCCCGGTTTCGCGCGCCGGCTGGAGGAGGAGAACCGCCTGAAGTACGAGATGGATCTGCTGACGCGCATGCAGCTTGGCCTGCTGCCGAAGGAGATGCCGCAAGTCGAAGGCTACGAGATCGTGGCCCGCTCCATCCTGGCCAGCGAAGCCGGCGGCGATCTTTACGACTTCGTCCGCGACTCGGCCGGACGCCTCTGGATCGCCGCGGGCGATGTCTCCGGCCACGGCTACTCCTGCGCCATCGCACAAGCGATGACGAAGGCAGGCCTGGCCAGTCTCGTCGAAGCGGAGCGGACGCCCGCGATGGTTCTGCAGCGCCTCGACCTGGTTTTGCGCAAGATCGGCTCCCCGCGCACGTTCACATCGCTCGCACTACTTCGTCTCGATCCCATCACCGGCGAAGCGCTCGTCAGCAACGCCGGTCACCCCTATCCCTGGATCGTCCGCGGCACCGACGTACGCGAGCTCGATCTCCCCTCGCTCCCCCTCGGCCTCGGACCACCACGCGTGTACACCGACACGCCCGTCTCGATCACGACCGGAACCACGGTCGTCCTCTTCTCCGACGGCCTCTTCGAAGCCCACGACGCCCACGCCCGCCCCTACGGCTTCGACCGCCTCCGCGAAATCCTCGGCAAAGTCTCCCGCCGCCCCGCGTCGGCGATCCTTACGGCGATTCTCGAAGACTGGCGCGCGCATGCCGGGCCGGCAACGCCGGCGGATGACACGACGATCGTGGTGGTGAAGAGGAGTGGGTGAGGGTGCAGGTGAGCTCGGGATCAGGCAATTTGTTGGTCGGAGTAGGCCTAGTCGATTTAGAACGCGGGGTTAGGTGCTGCGCGGTGGCGGCGAGTCGTCAACCATCTGCGACCACGAAACAATCGACGGTATCGGCTTGATCGCTTTCCAAAGCGGCTCATCGTTGAGTGCATCTACTTTTGTTTCATCGAGAATTGCGGCAGCCAGCTTTTGTGCTAGGAGCCGCTCCGGCTCTGGCAAACGATCAAGCGTGCTTAGCAACTCATCGAATGACAAAGTCGAGCGCTCAAAGCCAGAATCAATGAAGGCTTTTAGAAGTCCCAGCGCCTTCGCTCCGCTGCGACGACTAAATCGATCTAGCAGCCAAAGAGTAAACGCCAATTCCACATCAACTGATTCTGTGTCGTTCTCTTGGCGCAGGACGAGCGAAATACGTGAACGAGCCTCGGACGCATCACCATGCACAAGGAGAAACTGTGCGAAGTTCACGTTGTTGCCAGCGCTGCTTGGATTGAGCTGCACGGCACGACGATAAAAGCGTTCAGCTTCGTTGTAGTTTCGGCGTTTTACGTGCATGAAGATAGCGAGGTTGCCTGCGTGGTTGGCATTATTCGGATCAAGCGCTAATGCACGCCGGTAGAGCCGCTCAGCTTCGTCGAAGTTTTTGCACACCAAGTACATGAAGTTTGCGAAATTGCCCGTGAGTTCGTGGCTTTGGGGAAAGTCCTCGAGGCCCGCTCGGTAGATCGTTTCGGCCTTTTCTAGATCGGGCTCTGCCCTCGCTTTTAACTCCCATGCCCACCAGTCTTTTTCTTTGGTCAAGCGCTCTACGGCGGCGTCGGCCGCTTCGCGCACTGGCTTTCGCGCCTCTTCAGCTGCAACACTTTCGGCAGGCTTTCGCAAGGCGGCGGTGAGGGTCTCGAATTGTTTCTGATATCCCTCCCGACGCTTGTCATGAACGCTCTGAAGTTGCGGTAGAGGCGATGGCAACTGCAACTTCTCCCAGAACTGGAGCATCAACTCGTCAAAGCCAACGACCGGGACGAGTCTTCCACGATGTCGCTCTACTACATCGCTGACCGCTGGGTCAGCCGCGCCGTCCAGCCGATGGCACCAGAAAATGCCACCCTCAATCGGGCTAACCGCCTTCAAGAAATTCATGAGGCTTCCGTCGTTGCCACCATACCCAAGCACGATTGGCGTGAAGCTGCTGAATATCTTCGTCAGCGCGGACGTCCATTCGTTCGGCAAACTTGAGATCTCGTCGGGCTTACTGAGGGGAGCGAGCAGAAGGTCGCGATGGATTTTTGCCACGAGGGGTCGGCGGAGGTTGGCGCGTATGTACCCAGTGAGCGACTCATGTCCGCATACGAGTGGGAACGTGCGCGTATAAGTCGAAAGAGCATCAGCAATGAGGTTATCGAAGTTGGTTGTGATCGCGACTTTATGGCGAGTCGTCGCCATGATTTGAGCTAGGACCGAGTAACCAAAGCTCGGCTCCGCTTTGTCCATGATTTTTTCGAGGAACGCGTAACCCTGTTCCGGGTAGTCGCGGAAACGCCGCTGATAGATCCATGGATAAGAGCGGGCCGCATTTGCGTACTCAAAGTCGGTGATGCCGAGGATTTCAGCCGTCGCCCATTGTTCAATTGAGAGACTTCCGTGAGGCTCCATCTCGTACATCTCGGCCAGCCATTGCTGGGTGAGTTTGCTTCCAGACGGGATTCCGGACTGCACGGAAGCACCAGACCCCAGCACCCAGCAGAAGGGCCGGTCCGTCATCTGTTCGTGGCGCCGCGTAAACTCGCTCAGGAATCCGAGGTTAGTGATCGTTTGCGCAGTCATCGCAGCTCCATGGTCAGACGCATGGCGATTCTTGTCGGTGAAGATGGCCGGAAGAATGGAGAGACGATGATAGCGCAGTGCGTTCGTAGCGCCGCCGACCCGGCGGCTGTACCGCCGGCGGCTCGCCGGCGACCTACTGAACGAGGTTGCGCAACTCCTGAAAATGGACCGCCTTGATGGCCGTGTTCTCCGGCGTTCCATCCGTGTAGCCGCCCGTTGTGAATCCGAGAGGTCCGCGGGCCTCGTCGAGACGCGATCGTAGCTCGGTGACGTGCAATGCACGGATCGTCGTTCCGGCTGCACCCGTATCGGTGAACGCAGCCGCCGTCAAACCGCCCAGCAGCCGGACGGCATTGACCGCCGTTCGAAGCTGTGAGAGGTGAACGGCTTTGACGAGACTGTGGGGAATCAGCGGGTTGTCCACAAAGATAACCGTCGTAGCGAGATCGCGGGCGCTGTTCGACGACACGCCCGCTTCATTGACCGCACGAACGCGATAGAGATACGAAGAATTGGCAGATGGTGTGGTGTCGGAAAGGTTGTTCGTCGTGGCAGTGCCGATCTGCACGAACCCGCCTCCGGCAGCCTTGCGGTCGATTTCGTATGACGCGGATCCGTTGACGGCCGTCCAGGCAACATTGATCTGCGTGCTCGAGAGCGCGGTTGCGATCACCCCGGCTGGCGTCACCGGGACGAATTCCGCATGGATCGGCGTCGGATCGCTCGCCGAGTCGTTGGCGGTGTTTAGCTCTCCGCCTCCCGAAACAGTCGCTGTATTGATCACGCTCGGCGGAGCATCGTTCGCGACGTTCACCGACAGAGTGATGGGCGCGTAGCTTCCTCCCGGCGCGAGCACATCATTCTGCGTGCAGGTCAATACTTGTCCGTTGATCGAACACGTCCAGCCGTCGAACGATCCGGTCGGTGCGGTTGGTGTCAGTCCAACCGGTACGGTGTCGGTAACCGTCACCGTGCCGGAGGTCGGCTTGAAGCCGGGGTTCGACACAATGATCGTGTAAGCGTCTCCCGTGTCTCCCTGTTTGAACTGGATGGCATGGCTCTTTGCGATGGTCAAATCAGCCGCAGCGACGAAGACCCACGCGGCGCCGTGACCATTGTTGTCGAACGGTCCTCCGACGAGAGCAGTGTCGCCATCGGTGGAGAGCGAGACGCTGATTCCCTGGAACGAGTGTCCCGTCGCTCCGGAGCCGACGATCTTGGATCCCCGTTGTGACCATACTCCCGCGCTTCTCGTCCAGAACCATATGCCGCCGGTTTGGGCGAGGTCGTTTGGCCCTCCGACGATGAGCAGGTTGCCGTCGGCTGAGATTGCCAGACCGCGGCCTTGTTGCGCGGACGTGGATTCCGGGCTGACAAGTTTCGTTCCTTGCTGGGTCCAGATTTCGCCGCTTCTGGTCCAGATCCATACGGCCCCCGCGGAATTGTTGTCTGTGTATCCTCCGACCGCGGCGGTGTTGCCGTCAGAAGAGAGCGAAACGGACGCGCCCGTGCTCACTGAGCCCACGCCTCCTGTACCGATCAATGGGGAGCCTTGTTGGGTCCACACTCCTCCGCTCCTGGTCCAGATCCACGCAGCTCCAGCTTCAAAAAGGCTGACGCCCCCGATCATCGCAGTGTTGCCGTCCGAGGAGACGGATACGGAGGTGCCTTGGGAACGCGGGACGCCGCCCGAACCGGCAAGCTTCACTCCCTGCTGGGTCCAGACTCCTCCGCTTCTTGTAAAAACCCACGCGGCCCCAACACCACTATTGTCCAGCGGGCCTCCAATGACGGCTGTGTTGCCGTCCGCGGAGAGAGCCACGGATCGGCCCTGATACGCAAGCCCTGCGGCGCCGGAGCCGATTAGCTTCGGCCCCTGTTGGCTCCAGACTCCGGCGGTTCTGGTCCAGACCCAGGCCGCGCCGACAGCACCGCTCTCGTTGAAATCGTCGCCGCCAGCTCCGACGAGGACCGTATTGCCGTCCGCGGAGATGGCGACGGAGTTGCCCTGGCCCGTGCAACAGCCTGTTGCATCTGAGCCGTTCAGCGCGGTGGACTGCTGGCTCCAAACGCCCGCGCTTCTCGTCCAGATCCAGACCCCACCAACGTTTTCCCCCGCGGTCGCGCCCATCACGGCGGTGTTCCCGTCGGCAGAGAGAGCCACGGAAGAACCCAGGCCGTTGAATGGCGTCGTCACTAACTTCGGCCCCTGCTGCGTGAATTGGGCAAGAGCGGGAAGGGAACAGAGGAGAGTGGCACAGACGACGACAATCAGCGCCGCGCGTTGAGGTGTTTTCATTTTCATGGAGTGCAGGCGGTAACGGCGTCCAGTCTCGGTTTAGTTCAGGGCGAGATCGCGCTACCCCGGTCCACCGCAGCCGTCGTTCATCGCGTTAATGGGATGTGGCGTGTCCCCCTGTTCTCAAACCGTCCTCGATGTCCCCGGTTAGTGCCCACGATGTCCCAGTTCGTTCAGGCGGAGAGTATCCTTGCCTGCGAATTTTCGATGATCTGCGAATCGTGCAGCTTCGTTCTGGATGATGCGGCGCGGTTCTGTTCCGCGTGCGGCGTGCCGGTGCGCCGCGACGAAACGCCTGGTGATCCGCTACGCGACGAATTGCAACTGGCGCTGCCGCCGCATCTGCAGATCGTCCGGCCACTGGGTCGCGGCGGAATGGGTGCGGTCTACCTCGCCCGCGATGAGTTTCTCGATCGTGAGGTCGCGATCAAAACGTTGCCTGCGCAGTTCGGCGACGACCCCTCGCTGCGGGACCGTTTTCGTCGTGAGGCCCGAATCGCGGCAAAGCTCCACCGTAGTTTCAGCGCCGACTGCTAAACGCGTTGTGAAGCTGCGCTGACAGTCGTCGGCGCTATCCTTCGATCATGCCTCCCACCTTCTTCGCCACGCCCGCTGCCTTTCGCAAATGGCTCGAGAAGCATCATGAAAAGGAGAGCGAGCTGCTCGTCGGCTTCTACAAGAAAGACTCGGGGAAGCCGTCGATCACGTGGCCGGAGTCGGTCGATCAGGCGCTTTGCTTCGGATGGATCGACGGCGTCCGACGGCGGATCGATGACGTCAGTTACAGCATCCGCTTCACCCCGCGGAAGTCGATCAGCAACTGGAGCGCGATCAACATCGCACGCGTCGCCGAATTGACGAAACTCGGGCTGATGGCGCCGGCCGGACTACGCGCATTCCAGCGCCGGCGCGACGACAAGTCTGCGATCTACGCCTATGAAAACGCCGTGCGCACGCTTGCTCCGGACGATGAGAAACGCTTCCGTGCGAACAAAAAAGCGTGGACGTACTTCACCGCGCAGGCTCCCTCGTATCAGCGCATAGCGATTTATTGGGTCACGAGCGCGAAGAGGGTAGAGACACGAGGACGCCGCCTGGCCGCACTGATCGACGACTCAGCGAATGGAAAGCGCCTTGACGCCTACACGCTGAAGCCGAAAGCGAAGTGAAGAGATCAGAGGATCAGAGTTCTTCTAGTGACCTACTGCCAGCCGGCGATCACATGAAAGAACGAGTCGGCGGCGCCGCGGGCTCCCTCGACGATCAGGAACGACTGACCGTCGGGGCTGGAAGCGAAACGGAGCGTGTCGGGAGGTTCGCGAAAGAGCTCGGTGATGTTGGTCTCGTCCCATCGCCCGGCGGTTTTTTGCGTCACGCTCATGACTCCGCCCTCTTTGGAAACATAGAACAGCTCCTGGCCGTCCTGCCGCCAGCGCGGAGTGTTTCCGCCGCTCGTCGAGATGCGCACGCGATGCACCTCACCGGCGCCCAGACTCTGCAAATACACTTCCTCCGATCCTGTGCTGTTGGAGGTAAACGCGAGCCATTTTCCGTCCGGTGACGCCTGCGGCTCTTTCTCGCCGAACGCGCTGTCGATCACGGGCTGTGCGGTTCGGGTCCTCAGGTCGAGACGAAAAATGTCCGACTGCGTTCGAGGAACCATCTGCTCGAAGAAAAGCGTGTTTCCATCGGCAGAAAAGCTTCCTGCAAACTGAAACTTGCCAGGGGGAAGCAGCTCTTCAGATGCCGAAGCGGTGAGATCCCGACGGAACAGATGGGGAAGTGTTCCCGCGGCCAGCGCGTAGACGATCGATCGGCCGTCCCTGGACCACACAGGAGTCAGTGTCAGGCCGGAATCATTCGTGAGTCGGTCGCGTACGGCCCGCGCCAGATCGTAGATCCAGATGTCGCCGAGGCCTGTGGCGCGGTTCAGGACCGTTACCGCCGCACGTTTCCCGTCGTTCGCGTAGCTGAGGCTGAACTCATCGAACGGGCCGTGGTCGTCGATGAGCCGCGTCACTCCCTTTCGATCCGCGGTAACGAGCCGGCCAGTGCGGGTGTCGGTCCGATAGACGATGACGCCATTCGATGCGTCGAAGGTGGCCCGGCCTGACGGGTAGAAGTATGCGACATCTTTCGCGATCAGCACGGGGTCGCCGAGGAGCGTCCCTTTGCCGGCGTCGAACCGTTGCGCGAGGAGATCGGCGTCGCGGACGTAGACGAGCTGGTCGCGGCTGATCAGCCGCACCTGCGACACGTTTCGCAGCAGTACGGACGTTGCGGGGGTGTCGAGAGAAGCGAGGATGAGCTGGCGGTCGAACGTATTGGCGGCCTTGGACCAGTAAAGAAAGTGGTGCCCATCGGGAAGGAAATTAGGCCATGTGTGGCGCCCCTCACCTTTTTTCGGCATCGTCACCTTGACCGGCGTTCCGCCCTGATCGGAGATGCGATAGACCTCGGGCCGTCCTCCGGAACCATCGGCAAAGAGAATCGTGTGTCCGAGCCACGATGCGTTCGCCCCTCCCGCCCAGACATCGGTAAGTGCCTCGGGAGCCGCGCCGCCTGCGATGTTCGTCTTCCACAGTTTGCCGTGGCCGCTGAAGCCGATCCACTGGCCGTCTGACGACCAGAAAGGGCCGGAGGCACCGTTCGTTCCCTCCATTTTTCTGACGTCGTCAGAATCGAGACGCCTGAGAAAAAGCCACGATGCTCCTCCTTGTATCGCAACAAAGCAGAGCGTGCGTCCATCCGGAGAGAGCGCGAGGTTGGGTTGCTCGGGGTGGGAGTACGCCTGCATGCCGTCCGGGGGTACGAGCTGGAGACGAACGGGCGGATTGTCGTGATGCGTGGTGAAGAGCCGTGTGGCTCCCCACGCCAGCAGTCCGCCAATCGCTAACGCACTCGCCAATGCGATCAGCAAGCGGCGGTCGAAGCGAGACGATCTGATCGAGGAGACGGGCTCCGTCGTCGAGGAAGCCTCCGACAGCCATCGCAACTGGCGCGCGACGTCCTGCGCCGTTTGCCATCGATCGTCAGGGTTCTTCTCCAGCGCGGTGAGAATGATCCGCTCCAACGCCGGCGGTGAGGAGGGCTCGATTGAACGGACCGGCGCGGGATCGGCAGTCAGGATCGCGCTCGTGATGGCGGCGCGCGACGTGCCGGCAAACGGCCGGTGCCCGGTCGCCATCTCGTACAGGATGCATCCCAGCGCGAAGATGTCGCTGCGATGATCGACCGCTCGCCCTTCCAACTGCTCTGGCGACATGTAGACGAGCGTGCCGACGACCATCCCTTCCGCCGTGAGGGGATTGACCATCGTGGCGGCGTCGGAGTTGCTCGATGAGCGCTCCGGATTGGCAAGCTTGGCCAGTCCAAAATCGAGAAGCTTGACGCCGGAGCTGGTGATCATCACGTTGCCCGGCTTGAGATCGCGGTGCGTGATTCCAGCGCGATGCGCGTGCTGCAGCGCCTGCGCGATCTCAGTGCCGTATCGCAGGACCTGACTGAGCGGAAGGCGCCCGCGCACGATCCGGTCCGCGAGCGTCTCTCCCTCGATGTACTCCATCACCAGGTATTCGGTGTCGCCATCGCGCCCGATGTCGTAGAGAGCGCAGATATGCGGGTTGGAGAGCGCAGAGATCGCGCGGGCCTCGCGCTCGAACCGCATCCGCCGTTCGCTGCCGGCTGTGAGCCCGGACAGCAGGACTTTGATGGCCACGGTGCGGCCGAGCCGCGTGTCGCGAGCGCGATAAACCTCGCCCATTCCGCCCACGCCGAGGAGAGAGTCCACCTCGTACGGGCCGATCATCGTTCCTTTTGTAAGACTCACGTGTGTGGCGATGATAGCGGAGATCAAAAGCGGCTCACGCGGAGACGCGGAGGACGCGGAGTCTCTCTCCGGCCTACTGCCAGCCGAGGATCACGTGAAAGAGGGAGTCCTCAGCGCCCTGCTTGCCTGTGATGAACAAGAAGGACTGTCCGTCCGGACTTGCCGCAAAACGGGTCGTGTCAGCAGGCGCGCGAAAGAGCTCCGTGCTGATGGTGTCGCTCCAGTCTCGGGCGACGCGTGGAGCGACGCTCATGACGATGTTCTGCGAGGAGAGGTAGAACAGATCGCCACTGTGAGACCACTGGGGAAACTGGCCGCCGTGCGTTGAGATCCGTATTCGCGGGATGTCCTTGCCGGAAAGATCCTGTAGGTAGACTTCAGACGCACCGGTTGCATTCGACGAAAATGCCAGCCATCGCCCGTCGGGCGAAACCATGGGATCGCGTCCGAGGAAGTTGGAGAGCACCGGCTCTGCTTTTCGGGTTCGCATGTCGAGACGGAAGACTTCCGGACGCGCCCACGGGGCCTGCCTGAAGTAGAGAGTGGCACCATCCGATGTAAAACTTCCGGGGAATCGAAACTCGTCCGTCGGCATCAACTGCTCTGAAGTTGTTCCGGTCAAGGACCGGCGAACAAGATGCGGCGGCGCTCCCTCGGTTGATGCGTACACGATCGACTTTCCATCCGGTGACCAGACCGGATCCATCGTCAAGCTTCTTTCATCGGTGAATTGATCCCTGGTCCCGCGAGCAAGGTCGTAAATCCAGATATCGCCGGTCTGGTTTGCGCGATTGGCGACTGTGGTTGCCGCGCGTTTGCCGTCCGCCGAGAATGAGAGGCTCATAGGGTCGTACGGGCCGTGATCGTCGATGAGGCGTGCCTTTCCCGTCCGGTCGGTCATCAACAAGCTTCCGGTTCTGGTATCCGTCCGGTAGACGATGACGCCGTTTGCTCCATCGAGCTCTGCTTCGCCAGCGGGAAGGAAATAGGAAACATCGTCTGCGACGAAAACAGGCTCGCCGACCAGAGCTCCGCTGGCGGAGTCGAATTTTTGTGAGAGGAGTTTGCCGTCGCGAACGTAAAGGAGATCGCCGGGCCCGGCAAGTGAGACCACCGATACGTTACGGAGTAGCAGGGATGAGGAAGACGAGTCGAGCGCCGCGAGGAGTAGTAGTCATTCGCTTTCGCAA
Source organism: Thermoanaerobaculia bacterium (assembly GCA_034664845.1). GTDB lineage: Bacteria > Acidobacteriota > Thermoanaerobaculia > Gp7-AA8 > Gp7-AA8 > JADGNZ01. The sequence continues at coordinate 24,305 of JAXDGW010000021.1, forward strand.
GACTCACCTCATAGAAAAAGCGCCTGCCATCCGGCAGCAGCAACGGCATCCCGTGATTAAGCTGGCCTGCCTTGAGATGGGTCACTTTTACTGGCGTTCCGCCCCGGTCCGAGATCCGGAAGATCTCAGCCCGTCCGCCCGGCCCTTCGTAAAAGAGAATGGTGCTTCCTACCCACGATGCCGATGCACCCGCCGGCGAGACGTCGCAGAGCGCCTCGGGGACGGCATTGTTCGCCGCCTGCGTCTTCCAAAGTTTCTTGCGCGCGCTGAAGCCGATCCATTTTCCGTCCGAGGACCAGAATGGACCCGACCCGTTCTCCGAACCTTCGATCTTTCTTACGGCAAGAGAGTCGAGACGCCTGACGAAGATCGACTGCGTGCCGTTCTGCACTCCGGTGAAACAGAGAGTCTGGCCATCGGGTGAGAGCGCGAAGTTGCGCACGTCATCGGACGGCACTTGCTGAATACCTGCCGGAGGAACCAGATCGAGACGTGCCGCGGGCGGCTTGGAGATTGGAGCGGATGCGAATCGCGTGACGCCCCACACCAGCAATGCGCTGAGCACCGCCGCAATGGCCGCTGCGATGACGTAACCGCGCTTTGTTCGTGGCGCTCCGGTTACCGCAAGCGGCTCCGTTGATGTGGACGATTCCGACAGCCATCGCAACGGGCGCGCGACGTCCTGCGCCGTTTGCCATCGATCGTCAGGATTCTTCTCCAGCGCGGTGAGAATGATCCGCTCCAACGCCGGCGGTGAGGACGGCTCGATTGAACGGACCGGCGCGGGATCGGCTGTCAGGATCGCGCTCGTGATGGCGGCGCGCGACGTGCCGGCAAACGGCCGGTGCCCGGTCGCCATCTCGTACAGGATGCATCCCAGCGCGAAGATGTCGCTGCGATGATCGACCGCTCTTCCTTCCAGTTGCTCCGGCGCCATGTAGACGAGCGTGCCGACGACCATCCCTTCCGCGGTGATGGGATTGACCATCGTGGCGGCGTCGGAGTCGCTCGATGAGCGCTCCGGATTGGCAAGCTTGGCCAGTCCAAAGTCGAGAAGCTTGACGCCGGAGCTGGTGATCATGACGTTGCCTGGCTTGAGATCGCGGTGCGTGATTCCGGCGCGATGCGCGTGCTGCAGTGCCTGCGCGATCTCGGTGCCGTATCGCAGAACCTGACTGAGTGGGAGGCGCCCGCGCACGATCCTGTCGGCGAGCGTTTCTCCCTCGATGTACTCCATCACCAGGTATTCGGTGTCGCCGTCGCGGCCGATGTCGTAAAGCGCGCAGATGTGCGGATTGGAGAGCGCGGAGATGGCCCGCGCTTCGCGCTCGAATCGCATCCGCCGTTCGCTGCTGGCCGTGAGTCCGGACAACAGGACTTTGATGGCGACGGTGCGGCCGAGCCGCGTGTCGCGAGCGCGATAAACCTCGCCCATTCCGCCGACGCCGAGGAGAGAGTCCACCTCGTACGGGCCGAGCATCGTTCCTTTTGTAAGACTCACGTGTGTGGCGATGATAGCGGAGAACAAAAGCGCTCACGCGGAGACGCGGAGGACGCGGATTCTCTCTCCGGCTTACTGCCAGCCGAGGATCACGTGGAAGAGCGAGTCCTCGGCGCCCTGCTTGCCTGTGATGAACAAAAAGGACTGTCCGTCCGGGCTGACCCCAAAGCGGGTTGAGTCGGGAGGGGCGGGGAACAGCACTGTGTCGGCGGGGTCGCTCCAGTCGCCGCCGGCTCGCGGAACGACGCTCATCACGACATTCTGCGAGGAGAGATAGAACAGCTCGCCGCCGTCACGGCGCCAACGCGGATTCTCGCCTCCATGCGTGGAAATCCGTTGCCGGGGTAAGTCTTTGTCGGCCAAACTCTGTAGATACACTTCGCTTGCGCCTGCGGCAAGGGAAGAGTAGGCGAGCCATCGCCCGTCCGGGGAAGCCTGGGGATCGCGTCCCTTGATGAGAAGCGGCTCGACGTTTCGCGTTCGCATGTCCATGCGGAAAAGCTCCGCCTTAATCGAGAAGAACTGCCTGAAGAAAAACATGGATCCGTCAGCGGAAAAGCTGCCGGGGTATTGAAACGTTCCGGGCCGCATCAGATCCTCCGTTGCGGAGCCGGTCAGGGAGCGGCGAACGAGGTGCGGCGGTCCTCCCGCGATCCTTGAATAGGCGATCGATCTGCCATCCGAGGACCAGACCGGCCCAAAGGCCAGACCTGGTTCATTCGTAAATCGGTCTCGTACGCCGCGGGCGAGATCGTAAATCCAGATGTCACCGAGTCCCGTGGCGCGATCGAGAACGGTGGCGGCAGCCCGCTTGCCGTCCGGTGAGAAGCTGACGGCGAAATCTTGGAAGGGACCACGATCGTCGATGAGACGGGCCTTTCCCGTTCGATCGGTCATGACCAGGCTGCCGGTTCTGGTATCCGTCCGGTAGACGATCACGCCGTTCGCGCCATCGAACTCCGCTTCGCCTGATGGATAAAAAAAGGAGACGTCGTCCGCGATGAGCGATGCCTCGCCGGCCATGGTTCCCTTGCTCCAATCGAACTTCTGAATCAGGAGCCTGCCATCGCGAACGTAAAGGAGGGAATCGGCGGCGAGGAGCGTAGCGTGCGATACGTTTCGGAGAAGCACCGATGATGATGAAGGAGAGTCGAGCGCGGCCATGACGAGTTGCCGGTCCAGTGAATTGGCTGCGTTGGCGAGATAGAGAAAGTGCTGGCCATCCGGCAGAAGCCGAGGCCAGGTGTGCCACAGCTCACCCGGCTTCAGCGACGTCACTTTTGCCGGTGTTCCTCCCTGTTCGGAAATCCGGAGAATCTCCCTGGACCCTCCTGATTCCGCGTTTCCTGGTAGAGAAAAGAGAATGGTTCTCCCTACCCACGATGCAACAGCACCCGTGGACAAGCCGTCGCACAGCACCTCGGGAGCGGCACTGCTCGCGGCTTGCGTCTTCCAGAGTTTGCCTCGCGCGCTGAATCCGATCCACTTTCCGTCCGAGGACCAGAAGGGCGACAACCCATCCTCCGAGCCCTCGATCTTTCTTACAGCTAAGGAGTCGAGACGCCTGACGAAAATCGACCGCATTTCGCCCTGCACTCCGGCGAAGGCGAGCGTCTGGCCGTCTGGAGAAAGAGAGAAGTTGCGTACGTCGGTCGATGGCGCCTGTCGGATTGGAAGGAAAAGGTCGAGACGAGCCGCGCGCGGTGTGAGGGCAGGAGTCGGGACGAGTCGCGAGAGACCCCACACCAGCAACCCGCCCAGTGCTGCACCCACCATTGCGATAGGGAGGCGACGACGTGGCGGCGACGGCGCGATAGTCCGAAGTCCCTCCACCGATGTCGATGACTCCGACAGCCACCGCAACTGGCGCGCGACATCATGCGCCGTCTGCCAGCGATCATCAGGACTCTTTTCGAGCGCGGTGAGGATGATCCGTTCGAGTGCGGGAGGAGAAGTCGGCTCGATCGAACGGAGAGGCGCCGGATCGGCGGACAGAATCGCGCTTGTGATGGCCGCGCGCGATCCTCCGGCAAACGGCCGCTGTCCCGTCGCCATCTCGTACAGGATGCATCCCAGCGCGAAGATGTCGCTGCGATGATCGACGGTTCTTCCTTCGAGCTGCTCCGGCGCCATGTAGACGAGCGTGCCGACGACCATTCCTTCCGCCGTGAGCGGATTGACCATCGTCGCTGCCTCGGAGTCGTCGGACGAGCCTTCGGGCTGCGCGAGCTTGGCTAATCCAAAATCCAGCAGTTTGACGCCGGAGCTGGTGATCATCACGTTGCCCGGCTTGAGATCGCGATGCGTGATGCCGGCACGATGCGCATGCTGCAACGCTTGCGCGATCTCCGCGCCGTATCGGAGAACCTGGCTGAGCGGGAGGCGTCCGCGGTGGATCCGGTCCGCCAGCGTTTCTCCTTCGATGTACTCCATCACCAGGTACTCGGTGTCGCCTTCGCGACCGATGTCGTAAAGCGCGCAGATGTGCGGATTGGAGAGGGCGGAGATGGCGCGTGCTTCGCGCTCGAATCGTGATCGTCGCTCGCTGCTCGCGGTGAGTCCGGAGAGCAGGACTTTGATGGCCACCGTGCGGCCGAGACGCGTGTCGCGAGCGCGATAAACCTCGCCCATTCCGCCCGCGCCGAGGAGGACGTCCAACTCGTACGGGCCAAGCGTCGTTCCTTTTGTAAGGCTCACGTGCGTGGCGATGATAGCGGAGATCAAACGCGTTTCACGCGGAGGCGCGGAGTCGTTTCTCCGCTCCTCCGCGTCTCCGCGTGAAACGCCTTTAGTCCCGTATGATTCATCGATGGTTACGAACGTCCCTGATGCCTACACCCACTACCCGAAGCTCATCACGCCCGGCGACGATCTCATCCTCGACGACGCATATCTCAAGTGGTACGACATCCGCCGCGCCGACGCCGCGATCAAGAAGAGTGTGCAAGGAGAAGCGCGCGAGATTCTCCGAGCCGAATCATCCGCCGGCCGTTTGCGCATTCAGGGCGACCTCGGCTTCGTCATCCTCCATCTCTGCGGCGATTCCTTCTTCTTCTTGATCGTCAACACCTGGCGGAGCGCCAACGAACTGTGGGAAACGGTCTACGCGAAAGATGGCGATGGATCGTTCAAGCTCTGGCCGCGCGACGATTCTCACAAACCGACGTTCTGCGTCTGGGAGCTCGGCGCCGTCCTCCACGAGCAGAAGACGTGGACGCAGTTCCTCTACTCGGCACGCGATGAGGATGCGCGCAACGTCTGGATCGGCGATCGCTTCACCGGTGAGGCGTAGGCACCCGCATGCGGCTTCCTCACGTTCACGGGATCATTCGGCGGCGGTTGCTGGTCAACTTTCGCATCGATCCGGCGGTTGCCCAGCGTCAACTGCCGGCCCCGTTCCGGCCGAAGTTGCACGCTGGTTCTGCGGTGGGCGGCATCTGCCTCATTCGCCTCGAAGGGATTCGTCCACGGCGCTTCCCGGAAATGTTCGGATTGTCGAGTGAAAACGCCGCGCACCGGTTCGCAGTCGTCTGGAGTGACGACGAAGGCGATCATGAAGGCGTCTACATCCCGCGCCGCGACTCCAGCTCACTTCTGAACCACTTGGCCGGCGGGAGGATCTTCCCCGGCGAGCACCATCGGGCGAGGTTCGACGTCAGCGACGACGGCAACCACGTTCTCCTCGATATGGAATCGAGCGATCAGACGGTGAAGGTGAAGGTCGCGGCGACGGTCGTATCCACATTGCCGCCGGGATCGATCTTCGAATCGACCGCATCCGCGTCCTCTTTCTTCGAGCCAGGCTCCCTCGGCTACTCAGCAACGGCCGGCGGCAACAAGTTTGACGGCATCGTGTTGCGGACAAAAACATGGGAAGTTCAGCCGCTCCGCATCGAATCGGTCGAGTCGAGCTATTTCTCGAATGAAGCGCTCTTTCCCGCGGGCAGCATCGACTTCGATTGCGCGCTGATCATGCGCAACATCGCGCACGAATGGGAGTCTGTTGCGGCGATGTCCGCGTGACGGCTCGACAGCGACTACTTCGCAGCTCTCCGCCGCGCCTTGATCACAACCGACAACTCGTCATTGCGAATGTTGGTGAAGCGCAGCTTGATCCGCGCCTCATCGTCGAGCGAGATCACCGCCGGCGTATTCACGGAGATCAGCATCCATCCCGCGGGCAACGTCACGTAGTTCAACGGACGCCCGAGCGTTCGCTTCCAAACGAGATCGCCGCCGTCCATCGTGTAGCCAACCGGATCGGTGTACGTCTCCTGCACCCGAATCCGCGCCGACCGTCCCTCGGCCACGGGACGCTCGAGATCTCCCTGCACGGCGACCGAGTCCGGTTCGACCGGGTTCGGGTAGTAGCCCAACGCGTTGACGTCCTTCCCCGGCACCGCGTGCGTCACGAGCTCTTTGCCCGTATCGAGATCGATCATCTTCGCGTCCGGCGAGACGACGCTGCCCTTGCGCACGAAACTGTGTACCGACTTCTGCCCGGCGCGCGTCACCGTGAAGTCGTGCGAGATCCTGAATTGATGCGTGCCCGGATCGAGCAACCAGTAGTTGATCTCGCGGTCCTGCTCCGCGCGATGAAACGACTCCTGCGCGAATAGCGACGCCGGGATGATCGCCAGAAAAACGATCAGCGCGCGTTTCATGGCAGCCTCCGCGCCACGATCTTCACCGGCAATTGATCATCGCGATCGTTGAGGAAACTGACGCGGACGCGGCCATCAGAATCTGTCGAGACGATGCCCGGCGATCCGCAGCCGGCCAGCTCCCATCCCTTCGGCAGCAGCACGACGTTGCGCTTGATGCCGAGGGGACGCTCGAAGGTCAGCAAGCCGTCTTTGACGAAATACGACGCCGCGTCGGTGTACGTCTTGATGATCCGAATGCGCGTCTGCCCACCCTTGGGCACCGGCCCCGGCAGATGAACGCGGATGAACTGCGCATCGTCAGCAGTGGTCGCCGAAACCAGCCCGCTCGCCTTCGCCTCTTTCCCGCTGACAACCTCGAATTTCAGATCCTCGCCGGAAGCCCGCGCAATCACGCGCTCTTTCGTTGCGATCGACCCAACCCTGATCGGATTGAAGAACAACTCCGCCCCTTCCTTCGCTTGCGTCACGTCGTACGTGATCGCGAACTGATGGCTCTCCGGTGGCAACAGTTCATACAACGTGAACTCGTCGGCGGCGAAGAGGGGAGCGCTCAGGAGGAGAACGGCGAGAGCCGCGAACGCGTTACGCATCCGCTACACGATATCAAACGGGCTGCTACCATTTCGCATGCGCAGAGCCCAGTTGTTCGCCGGCATCGCGATGGTGCTCGCGTTCCTCACGAGCGGCCTTTACATGCACTTCGCGCTCAATCATCTCCGAGGAATGCCGCTAGCGATACGGATGGTGTATCGCGCGTCGCACATCAACATGCTGCTCATCGGCGCGTTCAACATCGCCAGCGCGAACCGCGCGATCGCGTCGACCCCAATCGCTCGCCGTCTCGAACTGACCGCGTCGGGCCTGGCCATGGCAGCCGCAGGATTCCTCATCCTCGCATTCATCTTCGAGCCGGGGTTCGCGGCGCTCTATCGCCCATGGACGCGGGTGGGCGTTTATGCGACGTTTGGGGCAATCTTCCTCGAGGTCGTCGGAATGATGAGCACGAGGCGCGAGGCGAAGTGACCGACACGCGGCAAGAATCGGCCGTGACAAGATGATCGATGCGATGGAACGATCGATGAATCTCGCCGCGGCCCGCGATCTGAAGCAGCACATTGCCGAGGGTATTGCGCAGTCGCCGATGAAACCGTTCGTAGCCGTCGGGATTAGCGTGACGAGCAGGCCCGGCAACTACCGCGTGGCGATTCTTCTGCGCTCCCATTCGGACCGCCGCTTTCTGGAGGACCGCAGGATGCGCGCGCTGCTCCGATCCGCTGGCCATCACGTCGACGTGGAAGTAATGGGAGAGGTGGTGCGATCATCAGGCCCTGGACACCAGCCTGAAGAGTCAACGCTGGCCATTGGCGCATCGGTAGGGCATTTCACCGGCGGCGACGGCTCCCTCGGCTTCTTCGCCGTAGAGCGGACGACGGGAAGAATCGGTCTCGTCTCGTGCAACCACGTGATCGCACTCGCAGACCGGGGTGCAGACGGCGACGGCGTCATTTCTCCTTCGGGCTCGAACGGTGGCCGGGCTCCACGCAGCCGTGTGGCCACGCTCGACGGACGCTATCCACGTCTCGGCGGTGAAGGACCGAAGCTCGCCGATTGCGCCTTCGCGTTCCTAGATGACGGCGTTCGTTACGACGCGGCCAGTGTCGACGGTGGAAGGCTGGTGGCGACGCCGGCTACCGTCGCCGAACAGACCGAAGTGACCAAGATCGGATGCATGACGGGCGCTCGAAACGGAGTGGTGATAAAGATCGAAGTCGATAACATTCCGGTCCGGTACGGTGAGATCAAGACATTCTTCAACAATGTCATCCAGATCGGCTCGACGTCGCCGGCGCGGTTCGCCGCACAGGGAGACAGCGGTGCGCTCGTCTACACGACGCGCACGTTCCAGCCGGCCGGGCTCCTCTTCGCCGCGTCAGACGCAGGCGGGCCGTACAACGCCGGCTGGGCATGGGCGCACCCGATCGGGGATGTTATGCAGGCGCTTGACTTGGAGATCGCCGTGAGATGAGAGGGAGAGAGGCCGGGACCATCCCGGCCTCCCTGTCGAGACTCAACCCCCAGTCGTCATGGCCGAGCATCCAGGCCCGTTGAGAGCCGGCTTGACAACGGCTGTGAAAAAGGGATGAGCCGACGGCGAGTTGGGGAGTTTGAATTCATCGGGATAAAGGATCACGAAGGGCGCTTGGTCTGGGATCAATTGTGAATAGATCGCTGAGTGATCATCGCTCTCGATCATCGCCGCCTCGCCGCGCGACGCGTTGATGAATGCGATCTCCGTCTTCGGTTTCAGCACGATGGTGCGTACCTTGGGCGCAGCGCCCGCTGGAGCGGGTGGGTTTGCCGGATACGGAAGTTCCGTGAGCGTCATGGTGATGTTCCCCTCGTGCGCGACGGTCAATTCGCAGAGGATCGCTGACCCGTCGTTTGTCGTTTTTCCCGGCATCAGGAAGGCTTCGAATTCCCCCTGCCGGATCTCGAAGTCTCCAACCTTTTTCGCTCTGTCCGGATCGATCTTGGCGCTGGGGCCCTCGATGACGAGGGTTGGCAGAAAGGGAATCTGTTTCTTAGAGTCAAGGATCCCCGGTCGATCCGTTCCCTCCAGCACAACTTTTGAGGGAGGCGGCCAGAACTCCACCTGGTGGGCGTCCGCAACAACTTCTTTCTGAGCCCAACCGGTTTTATCCACGACCGCATTGGGTTCGACGGATATCGAAAACTTATGGGGTGCGATGGTCTTGTAGTTTCGGCCGTCAGGCATCAGAACCCGCATGGTTCCAGGTGGCTCTTCATGAAACCAGTTGAGGCCGACGAACTGCGCTTTGTATGGCATGGCGTTCTCCTCTCTTCACAAGAATTCTATTCACCGATCGATTGAACCGCCGTCCACATGGCCGTGGCTCCATCACCTCTTCCAATCCACTCCAACTGTGTCTGTCGCAACGCCTCCGACGGTGAAAGGCCGGCGGCTACGTATCGATGGAAGCGTGGGAAGAATATGGCCGCATCCTCATCGACAATCGGGCGCAATGTGGCTACGACACTCGGTACGCCGGCGGCAAGGAATGCCCGCGCAACGCTGATCGTCCCTTCGGTCGACCGGATCTCTCCAGCCGCTGTAGCGCATGCGGCCAGGACGACCAGGTCTGTGTGCGAGAGTCGTAGCCGGGCGATGCTCTTTACGTCGAGGCGTCCGCTTTCGGCATTGTTGCCGTTGACCACGAGATAGCCGGCCTCCAATGCGTCAGTCGAAGCGACGCCATGACCGACGAAGTGAATGACGTCTGCGGCTTTGGCCTCACGCGCGAATGCCTCAGCGGTCGCGCCTTCACGCGTCAGGCGGGTGACGTGTCCGTACTGGGCGGCTACGGCCCGCACCTCTCCGTTGGCGAACGTGAGAAGTTCGGCTTCATCCGAGCCGGTGACGATCAGGACGCGCCGATCGGCCAGCTTCGCCGGCGGTTTATGCAACCGCGTGAACACCGCGGCGCTCGGTTCGACCGTGAGGACATAACTCTCCACCAGAAAACGGCCGGCACCGTCGCGAAGCGCAGCAAAGGACAGATTACCGAGACGCGGATCGGGAACGAATGCGATCCGTTTCGCGCCCGCAAGGTCACGTTCGACCGGCTCGATCAACCGCCGATAGAGAGCGCGTCCGCGCTTGCGCATCGAGGCGCCGTTCGATGACGCCAGCTCTTCGCCGAACGACGTGATTTCTCGCCGGAGGGTGTCGCGAGGCAGGTCCAGCCGCACGGCATGGACGCCATGGGAGTCGAGAGAAAAGATGACTAGCGTGTTCTCGTAGGCGGCGTACTCGACGACCACCGTTCCATCCGGGATGTCTGAAGGAGTAACGGGCCGCCAGGACGCTCCAAGCGTGTCGAGCAATCCGCGCGCGCGCTCCCGTTCCGCGTAGGCGAAAGCCCGCTGGGGATCGCGCTGGTCGAGCGCCAGGGCGATCGCCCCCGCGAAGAGGTCGTCCGCGGCATGGAAGACTCCCCAGCGGTCCGCCGCTTCGGCCAGCGACTTGCGGTTGGTTTCCAACTCAGCGACGCCGGCTTCGAAGTCCTTCGCGGCATTCTCGTCATCGCCGATTGCACGATGGGCGCGGCCTCGAAGCATGAACAGCCACGGCAGATGCATCCTGCGGCCAGCCGTGCCATGAAAGTCGATGGCCTCGCTCAGAAGTGCGACGGCGGTGTGCGGACTGGTGGTGAGCTCGGCTTCCACGGCCTTCGCGTTTGCCCCATAGTGCTGTCGGTAGGAGGGTTCCGGCAGAAGGTCGATCAGCCGCTTCGCTTCGCGCAGGTCCTGTTCTGCCGACGTGTTCTGATGCTGGCGAATCTTCAACTCCGCACGGCTGAGATGGGACTCGATCGTGACCTGCGGGTTCCCCATCCTCTCGGCGAGGTCGATGTCCAGCCCGAGGAACGAGACCGCCATGGGCCAGTCACGGTCGGCGAGTGCGGCTTGCGTGATTCCATCGAAAGCCTGATGGAGCCGGAACGAAGGTGCTCGGCCAAGCTCCTGCAGCTCACCGATCCGGTATCTCCATGCGTGCTCCGGCTGGCCTACGCGTGCGTACACACCGGCGATGTGGCCGCGTACGCGGGCGGCAAAGTTGCGTTCTCCGAGTCGCTCAAAGATCGAGAGGCTCTCTCCCAACGCTCCGAGGCACGTCCCCCAGAGTCCGCTGGCCAGGGCTACGCCTCCAAGCTCCCATTGGACGTGGGCCCGGACCGACGGGTATCGGGCGCCGGTCGTGGCGAGAACGCTCTGCAGGATTTTCTCGGCCTTGGAGACGCGCGAGTCTTCGAAGATGATGTTGGCCGCGAACCCCCGTGCCATCAGCTCGCCGGGGCTGTTGCCGCGCGCGAATTCGGCGGCCGAGTCCAGGAGCGCCCGTTCCGCCGTTTTTAGCTCACCCTTGGGATAGCTCTCTCGCCCTTTTCTGAAAAGAACATGAGCATGCGCCAGGGATGTGCGCTGCGGCATGCTCGCGTGTTCAATCGCATCGACAAGCGCGAGAAGCATCGGGTCGCCGCCGTTCCGGCCGAGCTCCGCCCCGATCGTGCGCGCCAACCCCAGATGCTTCGCGGCCTCCGCGTGGTCTTCCCGGAGGGTTGCTTCACCCCAGCGTGCGAGAATGTCCTCTTCGCCTGCCAGCCGACACTCTTGCGGATAGTCGCGCGCCAGCGCACGCGCTTCGCCGGCATCGGTCAACAGTTGCGCATAGCGCCGCCTCATGTGATCCGCGAAGAGCTCCTCCGGAGGTAGCGACAGGAGGTGCCGCCGTGCTTCCACTGCCCACCCGCTTCCTCCATCGAGGCGAAGGTACATCTGCCAGGCGTCGCGTGCCTGATCGCGCAGGCCGAGAGTCTCCAGAATCAGAGCTCGATTGAATCGCGCCTCGGGAAAGGTGGGGGCGGCTTCGAGCGCCGCGTCAACCGCGGCCAGCGCCCGTGCCAGGGCGGAGGGGTCGTCTTTGCGGGTGGCCACAACGTATTCCGCTGCGGCGAGATCGTTCCACGTCCCGGCTCCCGGCAGTTCGCGGGTGAGCACGCCGATGCTGTCCCGGGCTCTCTGGGCGTGGCCGAGCAGCAGGTCGCACAGCGCCATGGCGTGGCGACCCTCAGGCGAGTGGCCACTACCAGCTCGTTTCGCGACATCACCCGCTGCGATTCGAAGGGATGTAGTGTTGTTGAATGCGTCGTTGCGTTCGCCGCGTTGGGTCGGCCGCAGCGCCGCCCAGGGAAAGCCTCCGCTGAGGCGCGGAGCAATGTCGCGGCTGGCCAGAGATGCCGCTTCAATCAGCGGACGAAACGGGTCGAGCGATTCTCGAGGATCCGACGGACGCGATGTCCCGGCGGCCGCGATCATCGCGGCGAGGACTACCCAGGCAGGCCACCGAACAAGCCATGGATTTTGAGCGACCACGCGCATCCTCCGATGTGGAGTGAGACGGACGATTGTACGAACTTCATGTAAGGGAGAGTTCAGGTAGTCTACACGTCCGCGCAAGCGCACCCGAGAATTGCGAACTGATGTCCCGTCCAACAAGGGCAGAGAGAGGGACCAGCGATGACCGACATACTCCAGAATCCAGAGCCAATCCATCCGGACGACGCGCAATACGCATCCTTGTTTGCGAAGCTGCAGGGCAACATCCTGAAGGGACACGGCCGCAAACACGCGGTCCTGATCTTCTTCCGCTTCGACAAGCCGGCAGAGACAGTGCGGTCGGAGCTCCTGAGACTTCTGGAGCACGTTACGTCAGCGGCGGATCAATTGCGGCAGTCGAGGCAATTCAAGGACTTTGGTATTCCGGGCGCGCTGTTCACGAACTTCTTTCTTACTGCGTCAGGCTACTCCCGCCTCGGGTTCAGCAAGGACCAGCTCCGGCGTGCCTTTCCGCCTGCGGAAGCCCAGTCTTTTACGATGGGTCTGAAGAGCATTACGCAGCTGAAAATCAATGATTCGTTTGCCGACGACTGGGAAAAGGCGTATCGGGATCCGATCGATGCAATGCTGCTGCTCGCCGACAATGATTCGGGTTTTCTGCACCGCCAAGCGCGTGAACACATCGACAAGATCGAGAAGTTCGCCAGCATCGCCACGGTCGAGCGTGGCGGCGCGCTGCACGACGAAACCGGTCAAGGGATCGAGCACTTCGGTTTCGCCGATGGACTCAGCCAGCCCCTTTTTTTCGATGGCGAGATGCCGGAGGGTAGGAACCTGTGGAATCCGTTCGCGCCGCTCAGCCTTGCACTGGTCCCCGACAAGGCGGTTCCGAAAGAGGACGACGCTTGTGGCAGCTACTTCGTCTTCTGCAAGCTCGAGCAGGATGTCCGTCGTTTCATGATTCGGGAACAGGAAGTCGCCGATGCCCTCGAGCTCAAAGGGAGAGATCGTGAGCGCGTCGGAGCGATGGCGGTAGGCCGCTTCCGCGACGGAACACCTCTTGTCCTTTCGCCTGTCGATGGACGTCCCGGTAAAGAAAACAATTTCAACTATTCCGACGACACGGACGGAGCGAAGTGTCCCCTCCAGGCTCATATTCGAAAGACGAACCCTCGGGGCGGGGTTACAAGCATGAACGCGGATCAGCGAGTCATACGGATCGTCCGCCGCGGGATCCCTTACGGCGTCAGGAACCGCCATTCGAATACCTTCTCGGCGATCGAAGACCTTCCTTCCGAGGGCGTAGGCCTTTTGTTCATGTGTTTCCAAAAAAGCATCGAGTTTGGATTCAACTTTATCCAGATGAACTGGGCGAATGTGACCGCCTTCCCGGAAAAGGGAACCGGTCTTGATCCGGTAATGGGACAGGGAACTGCACCGGTGCAACAGTGGCCGAACGAGTACGGGAAGAAGGAACCCCATCATGACGGTACATTCGGCGGCTTCGTGAAGATGAAGGGTGGCGAGTATTTCTTCGCGCCGAGCATCCCGTTTCTGCGAAGGCTCGCACCGCCTGATCCGCCGCAACCGGCGTAGTGCTTCGTGAACGAGGGCACTCTCACGGCAGCCGTTCTTAGGGCGGTATAGTCACCACGAGAGTTCCAAAGGGAGTGTTTGGTGGCGGTGACAGGAGTCGAACCTGTGACCTAGCGCTTATGAGACGCCCGCTCTAACCATCTGAGCTACACCGCCATCGGTAGGGGGTACCGGAGGATATACTCAACCCGGAGCGCGGTGAAAAATTTCGCGCTGGAGCGGCTGAATGTCCGACGTCGACGAGCGGCGATGTATCCGCTGCAGCGACCCCGAGGAGAGTACGCGGCTGGAGCGCTGCGTGGTTTGCGGGAAGTTCTACTGCGCCGACTGCGCGTACCGGGCTACGGGACGGCGTTTCTGCTCCGCCGAGTGTGCGCGCGCGTTTTTCTACGGAGAGGGTGATGACGACGAAAGCGATGACGTTGCCGATTGATTCGGCCGCGCCTGGCCGGCGGCCGCGGCGGCTGCGGCGCACCGACTCCATCCGATCGCTGGTTCGCGAGACGGTGGTTCGTGGCGAGGATCTGATCTATCCGCTGTTCGTCGTGCCGGGCAGCAGGCCGAAGGTCGAGATCGGATCGATGCCTGGCGTGTGGCAGCTTCGCGTCCCCGAAGTTGTCGACGAGGCGCGCCGCGCCTACGACCTCGGCATCCGCGCGGTGCTGCTTTTCGGTTTGCCCGAGTACAAAGACGGGATCGGGTCGGCATCGTGGGATCCGACCGGACCGGTGCAGTTGGCGATCGCGGCCATCAAATCCGCGGTGCCGCAGATGACGGTGATGGCTGACGTTTGTCTTTGCGAGTACACCGACCACGGGCATTGCGGCGTCATCGTCGCCCGAAACGGCGTGAAGGATGTCGACAACGATCAGACGCTCCCGTTGCTGGCGAAGCAGGCTGTTTCCTTCGCCGCTGCCGGCGCCGATTTCGTCGCCCCGTCGGACATGATGGACCGGCGTGTCGGCGCGATTCGAACGGCGCTCGACGAGGCCAGCCTGACTGAGGTTGGGATCATGGCGTACTCGGCGAAATATGCGTCGGGCTTCTACGGTCCGTTCCGCGAGGCTGCCGAGTCAGCGCCGCAGTTCGGCGACCGGCGCAGCTACCAGATGGATCCGGCCAACGTGCGCGAGGCGATCCGCGAGATGGAGCTCGACATCGAGGAAGGAGCCGACATCATCATGGTCAAGCCGGCGCTTTCGTATCTCGACGTGATCCGCGTCGCGCGCGAAAACTTTGACGTGCCGGTGGCGGCCTACAACGTCAGCGGCGAGTACTCGATGGTGAAGGCGGCGGCGGAGCGTGGCTGGATCGATGGGCCGCGGGTGATGAGTGAGATCCTGACGTCGATCAAACGCGCCGGGGCGGATCTGATCATCACGTACCACGCGATTGAATTCGCACAGCTTCAGCAGAAATAGGTCGCCAGCGGCGCTTCGGAACTATCCGCACCAGACAGCAGTGACGGCGTCGGGGTGATCGAGCAGGTAGCCGTCTTCGTCGGCGTTGAAGCCGATGATGGCGCCGTCGAGGCGGGAGGCGGACATGTCGTCGAGCGCGACCTGGATGCCGTCAACGTCGACGATCTGGTCGCCATCCAGCGGCTCATCGGCGTAGGCGAGACGGTAGCCGCTGCCGCCGCAGCCGGTGGTGAATGCGATGCGGAGCAGGCGGCCGTCGAGGTCGTGGTGCAGATGCTCGGCCGCTGCTTGAGTGATGGAGAGGTTCATCGTTTCCGTAGCGGTCACGCCGTAGCGGGGCCTCGCACCAGGCGCGCTTCGGCGTCTTCGCGTTTGAACCAGTCGCGGTCGAGCTTCGTCAATTCCAGCTCGCGCTCGAGCTCGACGATGTGGGAGCGCTTGTTGGCGCCGAGGTAGACGACGAAACCGCGGTCGATGACGGTCGCGCCGCGGCCGAGCTCCGCCAGCTTCCGCTCCATCGTCCGCTCGCGGGCGATGAGGAACTCCGTGGTCTCGCGGTACGACAGATCGCCCTCGAGGATGTCCTGAAACGCCAGGTCGTTGGCCAGCGTCACGCGGAGACGCGCGCCGTTCCGCGCAGCGATCTTCATCTCGATCAGATCGCGCGTTGCCCGCTCGTCTGCGGCAAACTGTTTGAACATATTCGCGGTGAGCGGGTTGGAGAGATTTTCCGCGAGCTTCTCGAACGTCTTGTACGCCTCGACGGTGTACTGGTAGAGCGTGTTGAGCTGCTCGCTGGTGAGCGTTGCCAGGGTTGCTTCGGTGGTGGTCATTTTTTGCCTCGTGTGAATGAGAGATCAGTGGATCAGGGATCAGAGATCAGGAGATTCCTGGTCGATTCTGATCTCTGATCTCTCGTCTCTGATCGCTGCCTTACTCAATCTTCGCTACTTTCAAAACTACATCGCCGATCAGTTTCGACTGGCATGAGAGCCGGTAGGGCGCTTCGAGCTCTTTGTATGTTTCATCCGGCGTCGGCGGGGTTAGGTTGTCCCACCCTTCGACGACTTCCACCCTGCAAGTCCCGCACGCACCATCGCCGCCGCAAACGCTGCTCACGCGGACGCCCATTTCGCCGGCGCAGGAGAGAATCGTCCGTCCCGCGGGGAGCTCCGCCGCCTTTCCCTGGTCGACGAAGGTAACCCGAGGCATGGGCGGTGGATTCTATATGAGGTTGGTGTTCAGCCCGACGAGGTCAGGCAACGTAGGTCGGACTCTCCAGTCCGACACCGCGAGCCGTCGGACTAGAGAGTCCGACCTACGTGTCTCTGATCTACCGCAACTCACGGATGTAGCGCCCGATGCGCCATGTACGAGCTGCGCACCAGGGGTGCGGACTCGACGTGATGGAAGCCGAGGGCTTTCGCTTCGGCGCCGAGTTGCGCAAACTCCTCGGGCGTGTAGTAGCGACGCACGGGATGGTGATTGCCGGTCGGTGCGAGGTATTGCCCCATCGTGAAGATGTCGACGCCGGCATCGCGCAGATCGCGGGCGACGGACAGGATCTCGTCTTCGGTTTCGCCGAGGCCGAGCATGAGCGAGGACTTGGTCAACATGTTGATTGGGCGCTCGTCGGAGGCCCAGCGCAGGACGTCGAGCGAGCGCTGGTACTTGGCGACCGGACGCACTGCGGAGTAGAGGCGCGGCACGGTTTCGATGTTGTGGCCGAGCACCTCGGGATGCGATGCGATGACGATGCGCAACGCATCGCGGTTGCCTTCGAGATCGGAGATGAGGACCTCGACCGCGGCTCCGGTCTCATCGCGCACAGCGGTCACCGTTTGGGCGAGGTGCTCCGCGCCGCCGTCGGGCATGTCATCGCGGTTGACCATCGTGATCACGGCGTGGCGCACGCCCATTTTGCCCACTGCCTCGGCCACGCGGCGCGGCTCGCCGTTATCGGCGGCGAGCGGCTTCCCTTTGCCGACCGCGCAGAACGTGCAGCGCCGCGTGCAGATCTCGCCGAGGACCATGAAGGTGGCCGTGCCGGCGCTCCAGCACTCGAAAATATTCGGGCAGCGCGCTTCCTGGCAGACCGTGTTCAGCGCCAGATCGTTCATCAACTTCGAGACAGGAAGCTGCGCCAGATCGCCCGGCACGCGGATTCTCAACCACTCGGGCCGGTGACCGGCGCGGCGGTTGATTGGGGCGGGCTTGGGATCGGGGAGGGTCATGTTTGCGGTAGCGCAGTCTCGAAGTCCCGAGGGCTCGCGGCGTTCTCCCGCGACTCCGCCACCCCGCCACTTCGCAACCGCGATTCCAACTGCTCGAGCGCTTCGCGGTCGTCGCTCCACTGAATCTTTTCATACGCCTCGGCGAATGTGAACCAGCCGTAGTCGTCGTGCTCGGCTCTGTCGATCCGAATCGGTGTGTCTGCGCGCATCTCCACGGCAAACCCTTCCTCGGAGGCGACGATCGGCGGCGGATATTTCGCAGCGAGGAACTGCGACTCGATCATGAAGGATTGATGCAGGTCGAGCGCAACCGGCTCGCCGATGTTTCCGGTCTCTTCGATGAGCTCGCGCCGTGCGGTGTCGAGCGGGAGCTCGCCATCCTCGATCGATCCCGTGATCGGCTGCCAGAAGTTGCCGCGCTCCGGCAGGCGATGAAGGAGCAGGACGCGTTCTACGTCGTGAACCATCACTTTGACGAGGCGGATGCTCTCGGCGTGTGGGACGAGCTCGCGCTCGAAGATCTCCGCGAATGTCGCCGCGACGATCGCGCGCACTTCGTCGAGCGGAATGTCGCGCCCGAGGAGGCGAGAGATCGAAGTCACGCCCGTTCCGTGAAGCCCGCACGGCGTGATGAGGCGGAAGTGATCGAGGTTGGTCGTCACGTTCAGCGCGAAACCGTGCGAGGTCACCCAACGCGCGATACGCACACCGATCGCTGCGATCTTGTCGTTTCCGACCCAGATGCCGCGCTTCCCCTCGGCGCGCTCGGCGGTGATGCCGTACGCAGCGACGGTGCGGATCAGGACTTCTTCGAGCTTCGTCACGTACTTGCGGACGTCGCGCTTCCCTTCGCCGAGGTGGATGATGGGGTAGCCGACGAGCTGGCCGGGGCCGTGATAGGTGATATCGCCGCCGCGCGTCGTCTCGAAAAAACGAACACGCTCGGCCGCAAGCATGGCCGGCGCAGCGACGAGATTGCGCACGTCGCCGCCCCGTCCGAGGGTGATGACGGGAGGATGTTCGAGGAGGAGCAGCTGGTCCGGAATGGCCTCCGCCTGGCGCATCTCCACCAGCTTCTGCTGCAACCGGATGCCGTTCTCGTACGTGACGAGGTGCAGGTTGCGTAGCTCACAAATGCGCATGGCGGGCTCGAATACGTGCGGGACGTGTTTGGCATTCCCTGGCGAGGTCGGGGTCGCGTGGATGCGCGGTCTCGTGGGGAGGGTTGCTGAGTTTCTGGGTTGCAAGGTTGCTGATAATCCCGCACTCACAACCGTATTGCGACTCTCTCCAATCGAGCGCCTTCTCCCCCACGCCTTTCAGTGGGGGAGAAGGTGGCGAAGCCGGATGAGGGGGTGTTTGACTGTCGCTAAAACCTTGCGAACAGGCCGTCGGGCGATGCCTTGGCTGAGCGAGGAAGTGCTGGGAGTCGGTTGCAACTCGTTGAGTATCGCGAGTCCTCGGCAACCTGGTCACCTAGTGCCGTGTCACGCTTGAAAACGCCGGTTACCTCTGGAGTACACGCGGTGACCGCAATCTGCGGGAGACCGAGGCTACCCATGTTTCAAGCTGGACGTGACGCTGGTTGCGGCTGATCGCGGCAGACTCGGATCCCTCGATCGAGGAAGTTAAGTTTCAGCGGCACGAGAGCTGTTTGAAGTGATGGGCCGCGTCAGCGGCATGTGAAGGTA
Source organism: Thermoanaerobaculia bacterium (assembly GCA_034664845.1). Taxonomy (GTDB): domain Bacteria; phylum Acidobacteriota; class Thermoanaerobaculia; order Gp7-AA8; family Gp7-AA8; genus JADGNZ01. The sequence goes on from JAXDGW010000021.1 coordinate 43,334, forward strand.
GCCAGGGGTTGCGAGCGCTTTTTGCGAGCAACCCCTGGAACGATGTCAATTTGGAATAGTGCCGCGTCAGCGGCAGTGGAACGAGCGCCAATCGGATAGGGGGGCAACCTCACGGCCCTCCCGCTCCCACACCACCATGCGTGCGGGTCCGCACACGGCGGTTCAGCCATTGCTCGTCCAACGTTCACGCCTCGTATCCGTTCTTGTTCATCGATTCGCAGTTTTGCTCCACGACTTCTTTCAGGCTGGCCTCGCGGCTTCCCCCTTGCGCTTCGCTAACGTTCACCTCCATCAGGTAGGTAGAAGACTTTCAAATCCAAATTGCAACATGCTCGGCACACATCCAGGGCCGCTGACGCGGCACAAAAAACACGCGACATCACTTCCAGGCGTGCTCGCAAAAAGCGCTCGCACGCCTGGCTACCCTCTAGTCGCCGCTGACGCGGCGGACTCCGCCTGGTGTCGTGTCACGCTTAAAACGCCCTTTGCCTCGGGAGTGAACGCGATCAACGCAATCTGCGGGAGGCGAGGCTACCCACGTTTTCAAGATGGACGGGACACTAGCAACCCAGCAACTCAGTAACCCAGCAACCACCGTACGACCCGCAACCGCATTGCGCGAACGGCCAGGCGACGAGGCGGTCACGGCTTCCACTCCCCAAGTTGCTTCTGCAACTCCTTCGCGTCGCGGACGAGGTTGGGGTCGGTCGCCGTTGCCAGGAAGGTGGTCAGCGCTTTCATCGCCTCGCGGTACTTTGCTTCGTTTACCTGGACGACGATCCCGTTGTACTGCGCGATCTCGCGGTTGTGTACGGCGACGCGTGTCAGTTCGGCGGCCTGTTTCTGGTAGCCGCGGCGCGTATCGGCGTCGGTGGTGTTCGCGGCGAGGTCCCGCAGGACGGCGGCGGCTTCGTCGAGGCGCTGCTCGTGCGTGAGCGCGTTCGCGCGTGCGAGCTCGGCGCGCACGACGACCGCTCGGGCGGTAGTCGAGATCTGCGGATTCTGAAGGGCATCGACCTCCGCGAGGAGAGCGTCCGCTTTGATGCGATCGCCACTGCGCCGGTAGAGAGCGAGCAGGTGAATGGCGAACTCGGTGCGAGAGGGAAGAAGCCTCCGCGCTTCTTCGAGCGACGTGATGCCCGGAGCGACATCGTTCTCGACGCTGTACGTTGCTCCAAGATCGCCGAGGGCGCGGCCGGTGGGGAAGTCAGGCTCGTCGCGATGCGCGAGCACTCGCTGGATGAGCGCGCGCGCATTGCGGAAGCGCATGGCATCGTCGTCGATGGCATCCTCGCTCTGCGCCCCCGCGCCCGCCTGATCCTGCATGAGCACCTCGGCGTACGAAAGCGCGACCTCGATATCGTTCGGATCGGCGGTGATCGCGCGCTCGAACAGCGGCGTTGCTTCCGCGTAGTTCGCAGTGGCGGCGCGCAGCGACGCGAGGCCGGCAAGGGAGCGCGCGTGCTTCGCGTCGGCATCGAGCGCGGCGCGGAAGTGACGCTCCGCTTCGTCCGAAAGTTCTCCCATCCCCGCCAGAAAGTGGCCGAGCTCATAGAGAAGCGTGGCGCGATCGATCGGCTCGGTGGCGACGGTGGTTTCGGTCACGGGCACGGGAATCGTGATGGCCACACCTGCGGCTTCCGTCGTCCGATAGCGCGAAAGCGCCCAATCGATATCGCGCAGTGAACGGTGATAACGCGTCTGCAGTGAGGTCGCGACAGGGACTCCATGCGACACGTCGTGAACGAATGCATAGAACTCGGCGCTGCTCCGCGACGAGGTCCGCACGAGCCAGTCGACGATGGCCCAGCTCTCCGCGTAGAAAAGCGCCTGCCCGGGCGGGACGTTGTAGGTGTCGGACTGGCGCGTGACGGTGAATAGCTCGGCCGGCGGAATGCGCGCGCGTTGCCGGAGCGTGGCCAGGTGGTTCCGAATCGGCTCGCCCGCGGAGATTGAGCCGCGGCGGATCGTCGCGTTACTGAAGTACTCGGCCAGTCCCTCGTCGAGCCAGAGTGGCGTCTGCGCGTCTCCCGAGTGCAGCAGATAGTGGACGAGCTCGTGCAGCGGGGGGCGGTCGCCTCCGCGCCATGAGGAGCCGTCGCTGATCAGCATCGTTCCGCTCTCGCTTTGCGCGACGAAAACGCCGCTGACTTCGGAACCGGGCCGGTTGCGCAGCACGTTGAAGTACGGCATCACCTCGCGGTGGTTGGCGAAGAGGATGACGCGCGTCGGCGTCGCCGCGGAGCTGAAGGTGGAGTCGACCTGAGTCAGCGCCGCTGCGAGCGTCTCCAACTCAGCGGCCACAGTCTGCGTCCGGTTCTCATCCGTGCTGCTGATGAAAACGAAGTGCTTCGAGCGTGCGCGAATCCATCGCTCAGCCGGGTTGGGGAAGGGGATCGAGGCGCGGACCTGACGCACGGTGCTGCTGCCATCAACGATCACGGGAGCGATCCGGGCGTACGACGTTGTCCAGGGGAGCACCAGGCCGAGCAGTGCGATCCACCATTTCACGCCAGTGCAGAACAGCGGACATCAAAGCGGAAAGTTCCCAGTCGTGCTGAAAACTGGCAAACTGTCCGTCATGACATTTGTAAGGAGGGATTATGCCTGCTGATCAAAGTGCAAGTTTCAGTCTAGCCAACGTGATTCGTGCCCACGGCGTCGGGGTCCGAGGGCTCGACGTGCCGCGGCGATCGGAGCAATACGAAGGACGCTTCGGGAGGATGTTCCGCAGTCTGGCGGGAGCCGAGCACGAAAAGAGCGACCTCATCAAGCTCGCCGACAAAATGACCGCCGGCCCGGAGCCTGATGAGGGTGACGGGGCAGTCGATCCGGAGGAGAACCGAGGAATCGCGGCGGGGTACACGTACGTCGGACAGTTCATCGATCACGACATCACGTTCGATCCTGCCAGCAGCCTGCAGAAAACCAACGATCCGGATGGTCTGGTCGACTTTCGCACTCCGCGGTTCGATCTCGATTCCGTCTACGGCCGCGGTCCTGACGATCAGCCGTATCTCTACGAATCCGACGGTATCCATCTGCTCCAGGGAACGCGTCAACTGACGGGCAATCCGAACGATCCGAACACCGTCGACCTTCCGCGCGACACACGGGCGTCGGGCGAACGGCGCGCGATCATCGGCGATCCGCGCAACGACGAGAACGTCATCGTCTCCCAGTTGCAGGGCATCGTCATCCGCTTCCACAACCAGATCGCCGATCTTCTCGGCACCGGCGCGAAGTTCGCCGAGGTGCAGCGCGTCGTCCGCTGGCATTACCAGTGGGCTGTCCTCCACGATTTCCTGCCGACCATCGTCGGATGGGACATGGTCCAGTCTGTTCTACCGCACGTGCGCAAGGACGGGAACGACAAGTCGCCGTACGAGAAGGAGCCGGATCTGCGTTTCTTCCATTGGCGCAACGCGCCGTTCATGCCGATCGAGTTCGCCGTCGCCGCGTACCGCTTCGGTCATTCGATGATTCGCCCGCAGTACCGGCTGAACTCGACGCTGCCGAATCGCTTCCCGATCTTCCCCGACCTTCGCGGATTCAACGAGTTCCCCTCTCCGTGGGCGATCGAGTGGCCGCTCTTCTTCCACATTCACGGTGGCGCCCCCGACATCGGCCCGACGCGCGTGCAGCCGGCCTACAAGATCGACACATCGCTCGTCGATCCGCTGCGCAATCTGCCGTTCATCACCGACGGCATGCCGTCGCTGGCGCGGCGAAACCTGCTCCGCGGACTGAGCTTCAATCTTCCGTCCGGGCAGACCGTGGCGCGGCACATGTGCATCGATCCGATCTCCGATGACGATCTGCGGGTCGGCAAGCTGACGGAAGAGGATTTCCCGAACAATCCGAAGCTCGTCGATATCAGTCCGTCATTCGCAGACAACGCTCCGCTCTGGTACTACATCCTGGCGGAGCCGCAACTGCAGTTCGAGGACGACGACACGAAGATCACCCTCGGGCCGGTCGGGGGACGGATCGTGAGCGAAGTGATCGCCGGTCTGATCCTCGGCGACAACCATTCCTATCTGTCGCAGCAGCCGTGCTGGCGCCCGATGAAGAATCTCACACGCAATGGCCACTTCGGCTTCGCGGAGCTGATCCTCGTGGCGACCGGGAACCTTCCTTAAGCTGGCGGCGACGCGGCGGTCTGCGAGGGTGCAGGCCGTCGCGTCGTGCTACACGGTGAACTGACCGGCTTCGATGAATTCGCGGACGCGTGCCATGAACTGATCGGCGACGGCGCCATCGATCAGCCGGTGGTCGAACGTCAGCGCCAGGATGCACATCGAGCGGATAGCGATGACGTCGCCTTCCTTCGTCTCGACGACGACGGGACGCTTCTTCACGCCGCCGACGCCGAGGATGGCGACCTGGGGCTGATTGATGATCGGAGTGCCGAAAAGGCCTCCGTAGATGCCGGGGTTCGTGATCGTGAACGTGCCGCCCTGAACGTCATCGGGCGAGAGTTTCTTGGTGCGGGCACGCTCGCCGAGGTCGTTGATGGCTTTGGAGAGGCCGAGGATGTTTTTCTCGTCGGCGTTCTTGACGACGGGAACGATGAGACCCCAATCGAGCGCGACGGCGATGCCGATGTTGAGATCGCGATGGTAGGTCACGGACGACTCGTCCATCGACGCGTTGATGATTGGAAACTCGCGGAGTCCGTTCACGACCGCCTGAACCACGAACGGGAGAAACGTGAGCTTCGCGCCGCGCTCGGCGTAGGCGTCTTTGTGGCGGCGGCGAAGCTTGTCGATGTTCGTGAAGTCGACTTCGAAGACGGTGGTGACGTGCGCCGACGTCTGCTTCGAAAGGACCATGTGCTGGGCGATCTTCTTGCGCATCATCGGGAGCGGCTCGATGCGATCGCCTTCGCCCGGCGCGAAGGTCATTGCGGGTGGCTTTTGTGGAGCGACGCTTTCCGCTGGCTTCGGATGATTTCCTTCGGTGCCGCTGGCAATCGCGGCCGCTGGAGCGGCCCCGGCGCCCGGCTGCTGAAGGTAGTCGAGGATGTCGTTCTTCGTCACGCGGCCGGAGACGCCGGAACCTTGCAGCCGCGAGATGTCGACGTTGTTCTCCTGCGCGATCTTGCGGACGAGCGGGGAGGATTTCGTGCGGCGGCGCTCGTCGAGGGAATCGGGGTCGGTCTGGGGTTGCTGGGTTGCTGAGTTGCTGGGTTGCTGCGTAGGCGGTTGCGTGGTCGCGAGGTTGCTCGGTTGCTGAGTTGGCGGTTGCTGGGTTGCCGGGTTGCTGGGTTGCGCGGTGGGTTTCGGCGTGGGTGCTGGCGCTTGGGCTTGTTCGGGAGCTGCTGGTGCAGGTACTGGTGGTGCAGCTGCCGGTGCTGCCGCCGCGGGCAGCGGGGTGGGTGCGGCTGCTGGCGGTGCTGGAGCGGATGCAGCCTTCGGCGCCGGTGCGCTCGCGCCGGCTGCTTCACCCTCGGCGCTCAGTCGCGCGACGACTGTATTGACGCCGACAGTCTGGCCTTCCTGCGCGATGATCTCGCTCAGCGTGCCGGCGGCGGGTGAGGGGATCTCGGCGTCGACCTTGTCCGTCGAGATTTCGAGGAGCGGCTCATCGCGCTCGACTTTGTCGCCCAGTTTCTTGAGCCACTTGACGACGGTTCCCTCGGCGATTGACTCGCCCATCTGCGGCATGACGACATCGATTGACATGGGATCTCCTGGCGGGAATGCTTTTAACGCAAGTGTCAGTACCGCAGCAACTCCCGCGCCGCGGCGAGGACGCGCGCCTTGTCCGGCAGCGCGGCCGCTTCGAGTGGCGGTGAGTAGGGCGTGGGCACGTCGAGCGCGGCCACGCGTTTGATCGGAGCATCGAGATAGTCGAACGCTTTTTCCGCGATTCGCGCGGCGAATTCGGCGCCCGCGCCACCGGTCAGCGGCGCCTCGTGCAGGATGATGACGCGGTTCGTTTTCGCGACCGAAGTCAGAATCGCTTCCTCGTCGAACGGGATGATCGAGCGCAGATCGATGACCTCGACGGACACGCCATCGTTCGCCAGATCCGCGGCTGCCTCGTCGGCGAGATAGATCATCGCGCCCCACGTGATGATGGTGAGGTCCTTGCCGGTCCGCCGGATGTTGGCCTTGCCGATCGGGACGATGTAATCCTCCGACGGCAGGTCTTCCTTGATGCGGCGATAGAGAAACTTGTGCTCGATGAAGAGCACGGGATCGTCGTCGCGAATGGCCGCTTTGAGCAAACCTTTGGCGTCGTACGCAGTTCCGGGCGCGACGATCTTGATGCCCGGCCGGTTCATGAACATCGCCTCGGGATTGAGCGAGTGAAACGGGCCGCCGTGCGTGCCCCCGCCGGCAGGACCACGTACGACGATCGGGCAGGAGCTGCCGACGCGGTAACGTGACGTGGCCGTGAAGTTGACGAGCATGTCGTAGGCGCAGGTGATGAAGTCGATGAACTGCATCTCCGCGATCGGCCGCATCCCCATGAGCGCCGCGCCCGACGCCGCCCCGACGATCGCCACCTCGGAAATCGGCGTATCGATGACACGCCCGGGCCCGAACTCCTCGATCATCCCCGCGCTGGTCTTGAACGCGCCGCCGTACGAGCCGACATCTTCGCCGATGAGAAACACGGTCGGATCGCGCCGCATCTCCTCGATCATCGCCTCGCGAATGGCGTCGAGGTAGGTGGTTACGGGCATGGCAACCCCAAGCTGTCATCCTGAGCCGCCGAAGGACGGTCGAAGGACCCCCCGCGCATGTGCAGGTCGTGAGGGGGTCCTTCGACCGTCCTCCGGCACTTCGTGTCCTTCGGCGGCTCAGGATGACAGTGATTTTTCTTCATCGCTGTTCGTCCCAATATCCATCTCCCGCGAACAGACCCATCGCTGCTTCTTCGGGCCGCGGCATGGGCGATTTTTCGGCTTCGTCGGTCGCGGCGTCGACTTCGCTTCGAACCCGCGCCTGGATCGCTTCGAAGTCGGACGTTGCGGCGATCCCCGCTTCGACGAGTTGCGCTTCGAAGCGCACAACCGGATCTTTCGCCGACCACTCTTCGATCAGCGCCGTCGGCACGTAGGCCTGGTTGTCGTGCTCGGCGTGGCCTTTGATGCGGAACGTCTTCACCTCGATCAACGTCACGCCTTCGCCTGCGCGGGCGCGATCGACCGCGCGTTTCGCTGCCGCGTACGTGGCGAGAACGTCGTTGCCGTCGACCACTTCACTGGCGCATCCAAACGCGTGCGCCTTGTCGGCGAGCGTTTTCACCGCGCTCTGTTTCGCCGTCGGCGTCGAGTAAGCGTAGCCGTTGTTTTCGAGGATCACGACGAGAGGCAGGCGCTGCACGGTCGCGAAGTTCATCCCCTCGTAAAACGCGCCGGTCGATGACGCGCCGTCGCCGATGAAGGCCATGCCGACGAGGTTGCGTTTCTGCATCCGGCCGGCGAGCGCGATGCCTGCCATCACCGGAATCATGTCGCCGAGCATTGAGATCTGGCCGATGAAACCGTCGCGCGCCGGATGACCGAAGTGGATGTTGAGCTCGCGCCCGCGCGTGGGCGAGTCGCCCTTGGCCATGTACTGCTTGATGATGTCCGAGGGCTTCGCGCCGGCTACGAGGATCGATCCCATGTTGCGGATCAGCGGTTGAACGACGTCGCCCTGTTTGTAATCGAGCGCATACGCCGCCGCGACGGACTCGCCTTCCTGCCCCAGCGATCGATACAGACCTCCGATGACTTTCGCCTGACGGAAGAGCGCGACCAGGCGCTCCTCGAGCGTCCGCGTGAGCCGGAGAAAGTAATCGATCTCGAGCAGGTTCTCGCGGGTGAGGCCGTGGGTTTGGAGGGTAGTCATTGTGAGTTTCGTGGATTAAGAAAACCTGACTGTCATCCTGAGCCGCCGAAGGACACGAAGTGCCGGAGGACGGTCGAAGGACCCCCCGCGCAAGTGCAGGGTCGGGTGGCCGAAAAAGCTACGCACATACGCAGGGGGTCCTTCGACGTCCTCCGGCACTTCGTGTCCTCCGGCAGTCTCAGGATGACAGACGTTTTCACGGATCACTTGTCTAATCACTGGTGGATCGAATGCCCGCCCACGTCTTCCGCCGCTTCCATCATCGCCTCGGAGAGCGTCGGATGGGCGTGGATGGTCTTGGCGATCGACTCGCTCGTCGCTTCCAGCTCGAGCGCCGCGCACGCCTCGGCGATCAGCTCGGTCGCTTTCGGGCCGACGATGTGGACGCCGAGGAGCTCGTCGTATTTTTTGTCGGAAACGAACTTCACGAGGCCGTTCGCTTCGCCGACGATCTTGGCTTTCGAGTTGGCCGTGAAGGGGAACTTGCCGATCTTCACGTCGTAGCCGCGCTCTTTCGCTTTCTTTTCCGTGAGACCGACGGATGCAACTTCGGGATCGGTGTAGGTCGCGTTCGGAACGTGGTCGTAGTTGATCGGGCGAACTTCCAGGCCCTTGATCTTCTCAACAGCGAGGATGCCTTCCGCCGACGCGCAGTGGGCGAGGGCAGGAGTGGGGACGATGTCGCCGATGGCGTAGATGTTTGCTTCGCCGGTGCGCATGAAGGGATCGACCTGCACCATGCCGCGCTCGATCACGACCTTCGTTCCTTCGAGGCCGCAGTTCTCCAGGACGGCGCGGCGGCCGGTGGCGGAGAGGACAACTTCGACGTCGAACGTCTGCTGTTTGCCTTTCGAGCTGACGACGACCTTCACGCCGCCGTCGCCGACTTCGGCCGACTCCACCTTCGCGTCGGTCAGAACTTCGATCCCTTTCTTTTTGAAGACGCGCGTGAACTCTTTCGAGATCTCTTCGTCTTCGATCGGGAGGAGCAACGGCATCACTTCGACGATCGTGACCTTCGTGCCGAAGCGGGCGAAGATCGAGGCGAACTCGCATCCGACCGCGCCGGCGCCGATGACGAGCATCGACTTCGGGATCTCGCTGATGCGGAGGATGTGATCGGAGTTGATGATCCGTTTGCCGTCGGTCTTGATGTGCGGCAGATCTTTGGGAACGGAGCCCATCGCCAGGATGATGTTCTTCGTGTTGAGCTGCTGCGTGCCGCCCTCGCCCGTGACTTCGACGATCCCTTTGCCGGCCAGTTTTCCGAAGCCGGTAATGCGCTCAACTTTGTTCTTCTTGAAGAGGAACTCGATGCCTTTTGCGTTGGCGTCGACGACGCCCTGCTTGCGGGTCTGGACGACGCTCCAGTCGATCGTGGCGTCGCCGACGGTGATGCCGAACTCTTTCGCCTTCTGGATCTTGGTCCAGATGTCGGCGTTCTCGAGAAGCGATTTGGTCGGGATGCAGCCGCGGTGCAGGCACGTCCCGCCGAGGAATGGATCTTTCTCGACGACGGCGACCTTGAAGCCGAGCTGGCCGGCGCGGATTCCGGCGACATATCCGCCCGGACCGCTGCCGATGACCACCACGTCGTACTGTTGTTCTGCCAAGGAAAACCTCCCGTGAATTGCGCGGCGCGCATTATATGCACGTCATGAGAACCGCGGCCCTCTGCCTTCTCTTCTTCGCATCCACCTCGGCGTTCGCGCATCCGAGCGTCAGCGTCGTCATCGATTCGCGCGGCAACGTCTACTACAGCGATCTCGCGCAGATCTGGCGCGTGGCGCCGGATGGAACGCGATCGATCGCCGTTCCGAATGTTCATTCGCACGAGTTGTATGTCGACGCCGCCGGCACGCTGTACGGAGAGAACGTCTGGTACAACGGCGAGGCGGCGAATACGTGGGGAAACTCAGTTTGGAAGCGCACGAGCGACGGACGCGTCTCGTTCGTCCATCCGCCGCGAGCTGGATTCAACGAAGACACGAGCTTCGTGCGCGACGCTGCGGGCAACCAGTACTTCGCCATTCACGACAAGAACGAGATCCGGCGAAAGTCGCCGGACGGGCGCGTCGTCACGATGGCGCGCGGGTCATTCAAGGACATTCGCTGGATGACGGTCTCGCCGAACGGGATCGTCTATCTGATCGATTCGATCGACCTCGTGCGGATCACGCCCGACGGCAAGATCACGACGGTCGCCCGCAACCTCAGCTCGCACGCGCTCGCCGGCGGCGACCGGCATCGTGTGCAGGGTCTTTGGCTCGATCGCGCGGGCAACGTCTACGTCGCCGCGTCCGCCGATGGGGTGGTCAAGCGCGTTAACCCGGCGGGACGCGTGGAGGTCGTGGCGCGCTCGACGTTTCCATGGTCGCCGTCAGGCGGGGCGATCGCGCCGAATGGGGATTTGTGGGTGCTGGAGTATTCGGTCACGAATCAGCAGCGGGTGCGGAAGGTGAGGTAGGGGCGCGCGTTCCTGCCGCCCGCTGAAGCGGGCTCCAAAATTGGGGCGGCGCTCGATGCCCCCCGGCTGAAGCCGGGGGCAAGGGATCTCACGCCGGCTTCGCCAGCGAGGCTGCCTGCACTCAATGACTAATGCCCGGGAGCGTAGGTCGAAGCCTGCGTCGTGTCCTGATTCCTGCGGACTTCAGCTCGTCTTCAAGTTGGGGTGCCACTTCCTTGATGCTGTCGTTGAACTCGACGCGATGGATGCCCTCGAGATCGGTCGGTATGTTTGTTCCCCTCATCACCAGAAGGCAGACATTCGAGCGGCCGAGAAAGCAAAATGCCCATCCAATCTCGATATGAACGTTGGCCGTGCCTGGCGGTAGGTCTTCCTTTCGATCACGACTCGGTCATCCGGCGTCATGAGCGCTATCGCATAGTCGGCAACCGGAGCCTGATGCTCCCACTTCTCGATGATGGTGTGACTCCGTCCGGGCAGCTCGTTTAGCAGTACGAAGTCGAGGCGTAAGCCGTGAAGAAACTCCTTGAGGCGAAGAAGGTTGAGCTCATCATGTCCGTGGATGACCAGCACGCTCTTTCGCCGGCGCAAGCCTCCGGCTTTCTGAGGTTTTCCGGCCTGTTTCGTCTTGTCCATGGACTACTTCTTATCATTCACCGCCATCGGAAACTGCACGACTTGAGCGCGCGTTTCGTTGCGCGCACGCAGCTCTTTAAAGCGCGCACGAATGCCTTCGTTCTTCTCGATCGTCTCGTCGATGCGCTGGCGGAGCGATCGCTCGATCATGACCTGCACCGACGCGCCGTCCATTGCATCGCATAAGGCCATAAGATCCTGTCGCAAACCTTCCGAGAGCTCGACCGACAGCTTCTCTTCATGGTGCTGAGCGACGAGTGTTTCGACGGCCGATCGGATTAGCCCAACCCGCGAGGCCCGCGTTTCCGATGCGATGGCATCCAGCCGCGAGAGCGTCGCACTCGCAAGCGCGACGAGAATCGGGATTGTCTTGTCCGACTTCGGAATTGGTTTTCGTGAACGCTTGGCCATATCGGGTTATATCGAAAGATATATCCGATATATAGCCGAAAGCAAGTGGTGTGGCGCACTGAGGAAAATGCCGGAGCGCCGGCGTTACGCCAGCGCTCCGGATTGCTTACTGTGCCGGCACGTAGGTTGGGTCCTGCGTTTGCTGGTCGATGACCGATCCGTACGCCGTGACGCGGCCGGTGCCGCTCAGCACTTTGACCGTCACGCGGGCGTTGTAGAGGGTGCCGAGTCCGAATTGCGCCAGCGAGATTTGCACGTACTGGTTGCCGGTCAATTGGATCTGCGTTTTCGCGGCTACCTTCGAATCGGGTGGAATGGCGGAGACTTCGATCGTCACGGGACTGCCGCTCGTCTCGATGAAACCGATGTTGGTGCGCAAGCGGTCGGATGATTCGAGTTGCAGCAGTTGCAGCACGCGGTTGTCGGCCAGTCCAACCGATCCGGCGGGCGTCACGGCCGGAATGAACTGGCCGAACGTGCCGCTCGATGTCTCGCTGTATGTCCGGGCCGTCACGACGAGCTTTGAAGTGGACGGTGTCGTGACGAGGATCGAGCCGCCGGAGTTCGTGAGCGCGTAGAGTTGTGAGAGCGCTCTGTCGATGGCCTTCACCTGGCCTGCTTCGATGGTTACCTGCTGTGGGCCGCTTGCCGCCGCGTAACCGGGCAGCGGAGAGTAGGTCAGCGTCGCCGTGACCGGCGCTGTGCCGGGGTTGAAGAGGCGGATATCGCTGCGGAAGTTCGCGAGTCCGTCGAAGCCGGCGACGCCTGGGATGACGTAGCGCGTGGCCGATTCCGCGCCCTTCAGCACGGGGAAGACCATCAGCGGATCGCTCGTGAGGTTGTCGAGCACCGATGCGTAGGCGGTCACTTTGCCGGTGGCGGAAACGACTTCGACCTCGATGCGCCCGTCGGTGAGCGAGATGTTGTTGTCGGCGAGCAGGTTGAACTGGCGATGCTCGCCGGGCAGCAACGAAAGCGCGATCGGCGTCGCGACCTCGATGCCGAGGTTGTTGAAAACGTGGACGAGGACATCGGCGGGCTCGCCGGCACCTTCCACGATGCCGAAGTTCGTGCGATAGGCGGTTGAGTTCGCGATCTGCTGGAGCGAGAGGATCGTCTTCGCGGCTCCATCCGCGGCCTTGGCGATGAACTGCGAGAAGGGAATCGCCGGGATGTACTGGCCCAATGTCCCGGTCGCCGTCGAGTTGTAGGTGCGGCTCGATGCCACCGTCTGCACGCTTGGCGCGCCGTTCTGCGTGCTCTGCGTTGTCGTCAGCGGGCGGATCTCGAGCGTGCCGAGCGCGCTCGTGCCGTCGGAGCCGGTGCCGAAGAAGCTGGTGAGGATGTCGTCGAGCGCCATCGTCGCGCCGGGATCGACCTGAATCGTCGTCGACTGGCCTGACTGCGACGCGTCGGTCCTCGTCAGCGTGAAGTTGAGCTGGTACTTCATCGCCTGCGCTGATGTGTTGGCGAGGCGGACATCGGATTCGAACAACGAGCCGTTGGCGCCGTTCGCGTGTCCGATGGCGGGGATGATGAGCGAGTTTGGCAGCGGCGTGTTTTTCCCGCCGGAAGCGACTGGCGTCACGGTCGTCACCGAGATCGGGACGCTCACAGGCGTCGAGCCCATGGCGATGATGCCGCCTTTGCCAGCGGCAGCGCCGGTCGAGAGGATCACGGTCGCGCCGTTGGTTCCGAGCTTGAGGCCCGAGGGATCGGAGATGACCGTGAGCGTCACCCCCGCTGGTCCCAAGGTTCCGGATGACGGCGTCACGGTCGCCCACGGTTTGTCGGTGGTGGCGGTGAAGGAGACTGGCGGCGCCTGGCCGGCAATGAAGATGGTCTGACGGATCGCGCTTGACGTACCCACTTCGACGCTGACCTGTTTCTGCGGCGTGTCCGGAAGCACGGTCACGATGACGATGTGCGAGTACGGCCCGCGCTCGTCGTTGCAACTGCTGATGGCGCGAACGCGATAGAGCCACTTCTGCGCAGCGGCCGGCGCGGTGTGGGTGAAGGTGGCCGCGAGATCGGTGACGACCTGGGTCGTAGCGTTGGTGAAATCGGTCGCTGACGCTTCCTGCAATTCGTAGCTGGTGGCGTTCGCGACGGCGCTCCAGCGGACGGTGTAGGAAGTGTTGGACGCCACCTGAGCCGGAGCGGTAATGCCCGGACGATCCGGCGTCGCGCACGGCGGCGGCGACTTGCGGACGGTGAATTTACTGGTCGCCGATTCGAGCGAGGGACATGACTGGAAGAACGCTTCGACGTGCCAGTGAATCGTTCCGCTGGGAACGCCGACGGTGAGTCGCGGCACGGTGGTGGTGCCGATGACGCTCTCGGTCTCATCGTCGACCGCTGCCCACACTTTGTAGAAGAGCGCGTTCTGGATGCGCGACCACTCGAAGTGCACCGGCGAGGCAAGCCCGGTCGCCCCTTCCCCCGGCGCGTACAGAATCGGCCTCGGGTTATCGCAATTCGTCTCCGTCACCGTAAAGCGGAAGTGCGCGGACTCGGCCGGCGGACAGCCGTTAAAGAACGCCACAACCCACCACTCGGTGTCGCCGCCCTGCATCTCTTTGGTGACCGAGGTGCGGATGGCGGTTTCGGCGAGAACGGTGGGCGCGCCGTCTTTGGTGCGGGCGATAAGCACGTAGGCGATGGCGTTGCTGACGGGATTCCAGTCGAAGCGCACAGGCGAGTCGACGCTCGTCGCTCCGTTGGCAGGCGAGGCGAGCACTGGTCCCTCGGACGAACAATTCTGCGCCGGCGGAATGGTGAATCGCGATTTGGCCGATCGCGTCGCTGGGCAGCCGTCGAAGACTGCCACGACTTGCCACTCGACGACGCCCGGCGATACGACCTGCGTGATCGAGGTGTCGGTCGTCTTCAGCACCGGCATGTCATTGCCGTTGAGCGTCCAGAGCACGCGGTACTCAGTGGCATTGGTGACGGCGCTCCAGACGAAGGTGACCGGCGCGCTGGCCGTGGTGCCGTCGGGAGGGGAGACGAGCTGCGGACCGGATGTCGTGCAGCCGGCCGATGGGATGACGAAGGTGCTTCGTGCAGAAAGCACGGGCGGGCAGTTCTCGAACAGACTCTCGACGAACCAGATGCCCGTTCCAGTCGAGGCGAATTCGTGCGCGAGCTTCGTGTCTTTTGTCGAGCCGATGTCGGAGAAGGGCTCGCCGTTGATGGAGACCCACACGCGATAGAGAAGTGCGGCGCTGTCGGTTGCTACCCAGGTGAAGGTGATCGGGCTCGTCGCCGATGCGGCGTTGATCGGCGCGGCGAGCGTGACGCCTTTGTGCGTATCGCAATTCGCAGCAGTGCTGACCGTGAACTTCCGGTGCGCGGAGAAGGTGGAATCGCAGCCGTTGGAGAAGAGCGTCTCGACGTACCACTCGTCGGAGCCGCTCGGCAGTTGCACCTGCGCCGATGTGCTGGTCGCGCTCGTGGTGCGAGCGGCGAGAATGGGAGAGCTGCCGTTGACGGAGAGCCACAAGCGATAGCCGCTGGCGCCGGTGACGGCGCTCCAGCTCAGCGTCACCGGCGAGGTGACGGTCGCGCCGTCGGCGGGCGACGAAAGCGTGGCCGCGGTGCCGCACGTCGTCTGCGTTCCGCTCGTGAAGGTGCCTTTGGCGGAGGTGACGTCGGGGCAGCCCGCGAAGGTCGTGACCACCCACCAAGTGAGCGTGCCCTGCGGGACGAGCGTCGTCAGCGAGGTAGCTGTTGTCGTCCCGGCAAGGTCGCCGGAGTTGTTCGCTTCAGCAACGTAGAGCTTGTAGCGGCTCGCGCCCTGAACCGCGCTCCATTTGAACGTGACCGGTGAGGTGAGGCCGGTGGCGTTGTTGGCCGGCTCCAGCAGCGTCGCGGGGGCGGTGCCGCACGTCGTCGGCGATGCGACGACAAGCGTGGAGGCTTTCGAATAGGTCGAGGTCGCGCAATCGCCGAAAACTGCCTGGACGTACCACGCCAGCCCGCCCTGCGGCACGGCGGCAGTGAGCTGCGTCGATGACGTGGTGCCGATTGCGAATCGATCGGCGGTGTTCGTGGACGTCGTTCCGATGACTCCCCAAACGACGTAGCTCGTCGCGCCCGAGACGGCTGTCCATTGGAACGTGACGGGCGACGTCAATCCGGTTGCGCCGCTGGCAGGGGAGACCAGCGTCGGCGATCCTGGATTGGTCGGGCAGCTAGCTTTGGTAACGCTGAAATGAAAATGAGGCGAGGCGAGTGGCGTGCAATTGTCGGTGGCTGTCTCGGCCCACCAGTCGACGGATGCTCCAGCCGGGAGATTGGCGGTGAACTGGGAGTCGCGCACGACGCCGAGGATGGCCGCGGCGGCGCCGTTGACCGAGGCGTAAAGGCGATAGAACGTCGCGCCGGAGACGTCGCTCCAGTCGAAGACGACGGGCGTGTCGACGGTGCTGTTGTTCGCCGGGGTAACGAGCGCAGGTGCGGCCGTCGGGCAGGTCGTCGTCGGCGCGACGGTGAAACTGAAGACGCTGCTCGAGGTTTTCCCGGTCGAGCAGTTGGGCGGGTAGGCATCGACGGACCAGAAATACGTGCCTGCCGGAATTGCCTGGCCGAAGGTAAAACTGGTGGTCGATCCATTGACGATCGGATCGCTTGCCGTCGCGTCGGGAGGATTCTGCTTGCCGATGTGAATGACGTACTTGTCGGCGCCCGATGCTCCGGACCAGCTCAAGGTAGGCGTCGAACTGGTGGTGCTGTTGTTGGCTGGCGCGGTGAGACTGAACGAGCCGGGAGGATTGCACGTCTGGGTCAGCGTCTTGAAGATGGCGCAGTTGCTCGACGTGAAGGGGCAACTCGCTGCGTTCGTCTTCTTGGCAACGACGCGCCATTCGTAGTTAGTGTTTGGCGTGAGCGTGGGAGGGTTGAAGGTCGTCGTCGATGTCGTGAATTGAGGCGAATTCGAAGTGCAGCCCGAGCCGGACGTGCCGAGGTACACGTCGTAAACGGTGGCGCCGCTGACGGCGCTCCAGGTCAGGGTCGGCGTGAGCGATACGTTCTGCGCGTTGTTGGCCGGCGATTGCGTAACGGGAGAGCTGGTCAGACAGCCGACCGTGAACTGCTTCGGCGTCGATCCGAACGTAGTGCAGCCGGCGACGTTCGCGCGGACGACCCAGTTGTACTGCCCGGAGGGGAGACCGGCGTTGGATGTGGTGCACGAGCTGGCGGTGGCAGGGGAGGCGGAGCAGACAGGCGTCGCCGAGGTCGTAGGGCTCCCGATGCCGGCGAAAACGTCGTAGCCGGTGGCGCCGGCGGCAGTCGACGGCGTCCATGTGAACGTGACCGGGGTGGCCTCGCTCAGATTGGTTCCGCTCGGCGAATTTGCTACCGGCTGGCCGCTCGGTGGGCACTGCGCAAGCGCGCGTCCGGCCAGCGCGACCATGGCGCACAGCAGTACTGCAAAACGATGTCTCATTCTCACCCTCTGGTTTCACGTTAGACGCGGAGCCGCGCTGGACGTTGACGCGAAGGTAATGTGACTACGCGAGAGCGAAGGTGACTTCCCTCACGATCACCGATATTTATTGCCGCCGGTACTGAAGAGCACGACAACGTCGTCATCGGTGATCGTTTTGTCTCTGCGCAGCTCACGCAAGGCGAGAAGCGCGGCGCCGCTTTCGGGGCCGGCGTCGATCCCCTCGGTGCGGCGCAGTTCGGCGGCGGCGGATTCGATCTGCGCATCGTCGACGGCGATGGCGCCGCCCTTCGAGTCGCGAAGCGCGCGAAGCATGAGCCGGTCGCCGACGGCGCGCGGGACGCGAAGGCCCCACGCCTCGGTCTGCGGCGCTTCCCACTCCGGAGCGGTTTCGAGGCCCTCGCGGAAGGCGCGGACGACTGGCGCGCAGCCGCTCGATTGCACGCTGAACATGCGCGGGCGCTCGGCGCCGATCCAGCCGAGGCGCTCCATCTCGTCGAAGGCTTTCCACATCCCGATAAGGCCTGTGCCGCCGCCGGTGGGATAGAGGATGACGTCGGGCAGGCGCCCGAGGTCTTCGAGGAGCTCGTAGCCCATGATCTTTTTTCCTTCGACGCGGTACGGCTCCTTGAGCGTGGAGAGATCGAAGCCGCCGTTCGTGGCGAGGTACTGGGCGACGCGTTTACCCGCATCCGTGATCACTCCGGCGACCAGCTCAACCTCGGCGCCAAAGTTCCGGCACTCATCGACGATCGACTGCGGCGTGTCGCGCGGCATGGCTACAAAGACCGGCAGACCAGCGCGCGCTCCGTATGCAGAGAGCGCAGCGCCGGCGTTTCCCGCGGTCGGCGCGGCCAGGGTCTTCGCGCCGAGGCGCTTGGCCATCGTCACGGCGGCAGCCATTCCGCGCGATTTGAAGGAGCGCGTAGGATTCTTCGACTCGTCTTTGATCCAGACGTTTTCGAATTGCGTCGACTTCAGGAGCGGCGTGATCCCTTCGCCAAGCGTGACGATCTCGCGCTCGTCATCCGCCGGCAGCACCTCGGCGTACCGCCACATCGTTGCGGGACGCGAACGGATCTCGTCACGCAACTCGGGAGCCGGCGTGATGTCGTACCGCGCGAGCAGCGGCGCGCTGTCATTCGGACAGAGGTTCATCAGCTCGCGGATTTCGAAGGTTGCGTCGCAACGCGAGCAGGCGAGACGGACGGGGAAGCGGCGTGTGGTCATCTAGGCGGATCGTATCGCGAGGTGCTTCAACTCAAAACCATGAACCACAGAGGCACAGAGGACACAGAGGGTTTTCTCTGTGCTCTCTGCGTCTCCGTGGTGGTCGTCTTTTCCGAAGGGCTCAAACGCAGTGTCAGCAGTTTCGCGGAAAGTGTGAGAAATGCAGCTAAGGACCAACTGCCCAATGCGTCTCGCGCGCCGCGATTGAATCAGGCTACAGCTATACCTGATTGACCAGTTCAGATAGTCTGACCGCATGGGAAGTCCTCGAGTTTGGCAATTGCATGAGGCGAAGGCGCGGTTCAGTGAGCTGTTCCGGCGGGCGCGTTCCGAAGGGCCACAACGCGTCGTGAAACAGGGCGGGGAGGCGGTCGTCATCGTGAGCGCTGAACAATTCGATCGCACTGGCAAACTTGCCCGGCAGCCGGAATCGCTTCTCGATTTCTTCCAATCGGCCCCGGGAAGGCTCGGCCTGACTCGCAAGCGCGACACAACGAGAACAATCAAGTGGTAACTACTCGCCGCCACCGCGCTTCATCACGGACTGACATTCGTCACACGCAATACGAGGGATATTCGTCCGACCGGAGTGCCTCTGTTTAATCCGTGGAGTGGCTGACAGATACACTGTTCCTGTCGAGGATGTACCTCATGGCTCATCGAGATCGACAGGCTTTCGGCCGGAAGGCAGCGGTTCGATTAGGTCGAGGTCGCGAGAGGCTTTACCCCAACGTTGCCAGTACCCTTTCGGCCAAGTCTGGAGAGTTGGGGGCTCGAGGATGACCGCCTCTCCTTCACGGCGGATCAACAACTCCTCCCCTTCAACCCGGACCTCGTTGGGAAGCCGCACGGCCTGACTCCTTCCGTTTCGGAACAACTTTACAGTCGCCATCTCTCTGCAGCTCCCCAACGCGGCGCGCCAGCGCCGCAATCAACCGACAACCGACAACGCGCGGCCGCCAGGCCGCGCAAAAAATCACTTCTTCTTCGCGTCCGCGACCGCCTTGTCCAGGCTCTTCTGCATCTCATCCACCGACTTCTGCGCGTCGCCGGGCTTGTCCTCGTACTTCGCGAGCTCGTTCGTGAACGCGCTCAACGCGCTCTCATGTTTGGCGAGGAGTTGCTGGTTGTAGGCGACGGCGGGGGAGACGTTCGTCGCGCTCTGCTTCATCGCGGTGCGCTGCGTGTCGTAGTTGTCCAGCATCGTTTTGTACATCGCCTTCGTCTGGTCATCTTTGGCCTCGTCGTATGCCTTCTTCATCTGCCCATACGCGTTGTCGAACGTCGCATTCGTCGCCTCGGACATCTTCGACGATAGCGTCGCCGTGCTGGCTTCCAGCACCTGACCTTTGACCCAGAGATACTCCTGCGTGTTGAAGTGGAGGTCTTTGGCGGCGCGGATGTCGGCAGTGAGCATGTCGGCGGCGGAGCCGATGGTCTTGAAGCCTTCCATCATGCCGGCGATTGATTTCTCACCCGCTTTCTTTGCCGCGTCGGCGTGGGCCTGCGCTTCTTTCCTCGCAAGCTGAGCGATGACCTTCTCGTGCTCGCGCACTTTCAGGTACATCTGAACCTGGCCTTCCGTCAGCTTTCCATCCGACGGCGCGGTGTACTTGTCGTTGGAAACGTCCTTCATCAGGTCCATCGTCCCGTGATTGTCGAGATCCTGGGAGATCTTCGCTTTGTCGTAGGCTTCCTTCGCTTTGCATCCCGCAAGAACGATCGACAGAAGCAGTACCGCGGATAGGGTCCGGCGCATTTGTATCCTCCAAATAAGATGTTGCGGGATTCTAGAACCACGGGACGGGATTGGCAACCGTCCGGTTACGAATCGAGACGGCTACGGACACGAGCGTTGAGCGCTTCGAGATCCTCGAGGATCGCCCGGATGTCGGAGCGATGTTCGGCGCGGATCGAGTCGATCTGCGCTTCGAGCATGCGAACCCGATCATCCGCATCGCTCGAAACGGCTTCGGACGCTTCCGGAAGCGCTACTTCCGGCGGCGCTTCCTCGACTGGAACCAACGCCTCGGCGTCGAGCTCTTCGACCTCGTCAACTTCGATCGGAATGGGCACGCTTCCCGAGATCGTGGCCGGGCGCTCCCGTCCCTCGGAGAGCAGCGATTCGAGCGACACCTCTTCCATCCGCTCGTAGCTGCTGTCGATCTGCGACTCCGGGAACGGGACCGAGTCCGCGAACGGGTTGACCTGCGGCATCGCTACAGGCTCTGGCTCCGGCGCATGCTCAGGCTCGGGCACAGGTTCTGGTTTCTGCTTGCTCTTTGCGCGCGCTGCGTCGGGCTTTCCCTTCTCCAGCGGCGCCGGTTTTCCCTGGAGTCGGCTGTAGAGATGCTTGGCCGTAATTTTGGAGACGAGCTTGAACGTCTCCATGACGCCTTCGCCCTTCACCGCAGACGCCTCGGTGTACGGATAGCCTTCGAATCCGAGCCGTTCCTGCAGTTCCTCGACAGGAAGGACGCCCGGAATGTCGCGCTTGTTGAACTGGATGATGATCGGTGTGTCGTTCGGATCGATGTTGTTCTGCTCGAGGTTCTCCATCAGGTTGCCGAAGCTTTCCCGCGTCGACTCGACCATCGAAGGTTGTGAGTCGGCGACGAAAACGACGGCGTCGGCGCCTTTGAGCACCAGCTTGCGCGTCTCGTTGTAGAAGACCTGACCGGGAACGGTGTAGAGCTGGATCTTGAGATTGAACGAGCCGACTCTGCCGATGTCGACGGGCAGCAGGTCGAAGAAAAGCGTGCGGTCGGTTTTCGTCGCCAACGACAGCATCTTTCCCTTCTGTTTGGGATCGAGCTTGTCGAAGATGACCATCAGGTTGGTCGTCTTTCCGCAAAGGCCAGGACCGTAGTAGACGATCTTGGCGGTCATCTCGCGGGTGGCGTGGTTGAACAGGACCATCGATTTCCTCGGCGCGTTTCGGGAGCGAAAGTATCGCACATAGAATCGCAGCATGGTGCGGCGTGACGACGATCTGCCATCCGACGACAGCGATGATCCGGTCGAAATCCCGATCACGGATACGATCGATCTTCATCCATTCCGGCCCGCTGAGATCCGCAATGTCGCCCGCGCCTATCTCGAAGAAGCGCGATCCATGGGCTTCCGGCAGGTGCGTCTCATCCACGGCCGCGGCATCGGGATGCAGCGGGAAAACATCCGCAAGCTTCTGTCGTCGCTCGATTTCGTGGAAGCCTTTCACGACGCGGACGGGAGCGGTGGCGGGTGGGGCGCGACGGTGGTGCTGCTGCGGCGCGATTGAACTTGCGCGATGCTAGGATGGCTGCATGAAGCGAATCAGTGCGAAGCAAGCACAGGGCATCCTGGAGACCCTCATCGAGGAAGCCGCAGCCGGGCACGAGCCACTCGCAATTACTGGAGAGCGGGCAGAGGGCGTACTTGTTCCTCTTGCTGATTGGGAAGCGATGCAAGAGACGCTTTACATCCTTTCCGTTCCAGGCCTGCGTGAGTCGATTCGCGAGGGGATGGCAGAGCCGCTCGATGCGTGCTCGGAGACGCTGGACTGGTGAGCGAGCGCTGGCGCGTCGTTTTCGCGAAAGCGGCACAGAAGGACGCGCGGAAGATTGCTCAATCGGGGCTGAGAGGAAAGACCGAGGAGTTGATCGAGCTTCTACGCGACGATCCGTTTCGGACCCCTCCGCCTTGCGAGAAGCTCATTGGCGATCTCGCTGGCAATTTCTCTCGACGTATTAATCGCCAACACCGCTTGATCTACTCGGTCCATCAGGCTGAGCGCATGGTGAAGGTTCTCCGCATGTGGACGCATTACGAATGACGAAATGGCTCCGCATCCGCTACAGTTCGTTACGACATGTCTACCCTGTTCGAAGAACTGAGCCGCGTCAGGACGTACGAGTACACGGCCGAAGATGTCCGTGAATTCGAGGTTCTCCACGAGGAGATCCGGGCGCTCAAGAAAGAGCGGAACGCGGTCATCGTCGCGCACAACTACTATCGCCCCGAGATCCTGAAGGTCGCGGACTTCATCGGCGATTCGCTCGAGCTGGCGCTGATGGCGTCGAAGGTTCGCGACGCCGACGTCATCGATTTCTGCGGCGTTCACTTCATGGCCGAGACGGCGAAGATCGTCAATCCCTCACGAACCGTGCTGCTCCCGAATCTTGCCGCTGGATGTCAGCTCGCCGACTCAGCTCCCGCCGAGGATTTGCGCAAGCGCATCGCGGAGCTGAAGGTGCAGTTCGACGATCTCGCGGTCGTCAGCTACGTGAACACCACGGCGGCCGTGAAGGCGCTGTCCGACGTGATCGTCACGTCGGGGAATGCCGTGAAAGTGGTCGGCACGCTGCCCAACAAGAACATCCTCTTCGTTCCCGACCGGAATCTTGCGCGTCACGTGGCCGAGCAGGTTCCCGACAAGAACATCATTCCGTGGGAAGGCTTCTGCTACGTGCACCAGCAGATCACGCCGCATGAAGTGGCGCGGATTCGTGAGGGCGATCCGGAGATCAAAATCCTGGTCCATCCCGAATGCCGCGCCGACGTGGCTTCGCTGGCGGACGCGGTTCTCTCAACTTCAGGGATGGTGAAGTACGCGAAAGAGCGGCCGGAAAAACGATTCCTCGTCGTCACCGAGTGCGGCCTCTCCGACCGGCTGGCGATGGAAGTGCCCGACAAGACGTTCGTCAAAGGCTGCAAGCTCTGCACGTTCATGAAGGTGACGACACTCGAAGACGTCCGCGATTCGCTCAAGTACATGCGTTATGAAATCGATGTCCCCGAGGACATCCGAGTGCCGGCGGAGCGCGCGCTCAACAGAATGTTCGAGGCGACCGAGGGCTAACGGTTATCCGCAGATGAGCGCAGATTTAGGCTCCTATCTGTGTCGATCTGCGGCATCTGCGGATAAACCTCACCGGCAGATGAGCTGATACACGCCCATCACATCGCCGGAAACATCATCGAGATCCGCCTTCATCTTCCCGATCACGGCCTGGAACTCCGGATCCGCCTGCAGCGGCTGCATCCAGGGATGCTTGATCCAGGCGAACCAGCTGTGATTACCGAGTTGCGCCGCGCGGTTCACCCAGCGCATGGCGTTGTCACGATCGCCGAGCTTCGCGTAGCAGAAGGCCTGGCGCATCGCAGCCCAATGCAGGCGGTTCGCGTCGGCTTCGAACGAATGAAGCGCTGCCTCAGCGGCGGGCCGGTCGCCCTTCGCTGCAGCGATCATCGCTCGAAGACTCTTGCCGAGGTAGTTCTGAGGGACGAGTTGCGTGATGCGGCGCGTCTCCGCCTCCGCACTGGCGAGATTGCCGATCAGGATGAAGGCGTTGGCGCGGATATCGCGGCCGGCCAGCTCGGTGTCGCGTGCCACCAGCGCGGCGGGCGAGTTGGAAAGAGCACCTTCCGGATCGACGGCGTTGACGAACCAGTAACCGCGAATCTTGGCCTCGTTCGAGTTGGGGTCGAGGCTGACCAGACGATCGCCGACGCAGCGGACGCGCTGCGTGTCGCCGATCGAGACGAAGAAGTTGGCGACGTTGTTCAGCGCGTTAATGTCGTTCGGATTGAGTTGGAGCGCGGCGAGGTTCTCCCGCACAGCCTCGCGGAAACGCTCCGGATCTTTGACGAAGACGCGGCCGAGCGCGAGGTGCGCGGCGGCCAGGTGCGGGTCGAGCCGCACGGCCTGGTGCGCGTACCACGCCGCGCGCTCCGTCGTGTCGGGCGCCGTGTCAAGCCCGCGCGCCTGGCCGAGGGACATGGCGATGGCCATCTCGGCGTAAGCGGCGGCGAAGTTCGGATCGATGCTGATCGCGCGGCGCAACGCCGCTTCCTGAGCCTGATGCTCCGCGGGCACGAGGCTGCCGCTGATCGCGCGCGCTCGAAGGAACTCCTCGAATGCGCGCGGGTTTGATGAGCGCGGCTCGGACGCGTTCCCCGATTTCTGCACGCCTAGTTTTTGATTGAGGCCGGCAACCGTGCGCGAGGAGACATCGTCGATCAGTTTGATCAGGTCGGAGCGCTTCCCGTCGATTGTGTCCGCCCAGACGTTGTACCCGGTTCGCGAGTCCGTGAGCTGCAGGTTCACGCGCACGAGATCGCCGGCGGCGAGGAAGTGTCCTTCGAGCACGCTGTCGACGTGAAGCAGCTCGGCGGCCGTCTTCGTATCGGTCTTCTTTTTGTGAAAGTCGATGATCGCGGACGTTGGCCGGACCTGCAGAGACGGGATCTGCTGCAACTTCGTCACGAGCGCATCGGCGAGACCGACCGAGAGGAAGTCATCGGCTGCGTTGTTGGCGATGTTGTCGAGCGGGAGCACAGCCATCGAGCGGATCGGTGGCGGGGGAGCGGCGGAGGGTTGCGAGGGCTCCGCCGTCGTGTGACGGTTGAAGTAGATGATCGCGGCGGCGCCGGCTGCGAAGGCCACGATCGTCATGATCAGCCGCGTCCAGCGCGGCCGCGGGCGCGTCCGTCCGATGGACGAGTGCGTCGGCGACATCGACGTCGAGTAGCGCGCGGTCGGGGTGTCGATGTCGTCCAGATCGGC
Organism: Thermoanaerobaculia bacterium; assembly: GCA_034664845.1. Taxonomy (GTDB): domain Bacteria; phylum Acidobacteriota; class Thermoanaerobaculia; order Gp7-AA8; family Gp7-AA8; genus JADGNZ01. Next base: position 67,927 of record JAXDGW010000021.1, read on the forward strand.
TCGAAGCTCGGCTGCGCTTTGATAACGGTCGGCCGGATCTTTCTTCAGGAGCTTGCCGATGATCTTCGTCGCCGCGGGCGGAAACGCGGGATCGCGCGCCACGAACGGCTCTGGCTCGGAGTCGCGGATTTTCTCCAGCACCATCAACGGCGCGTCGGCGTTGAACGGCAATTGACCGGTAGCGATCTGGTAGAAGATGACGCCGACCGAGAAAAGGTCAGCGCGCGCGTCGGATGGCTGGCCGCGCACCTGTTCGGGCGCGAGGTAGTGAAGCGTTCCGAAAATCCGGTTGTTTGACGAATCCGACTGGTGCGCAAGGTGCGTCGGAAGCGCCTTTGCCAGTCCGAAGTCGAGGATCTTCACCTGCCCGGTCGGCTCGAGCATGATGTTCGCCGCCTTCAGATCGCGATGCACGATCCCGCATTCGTGCGCTGCGGCGACGCCTGCCGCGATCTGTTTGGCGATGGAGAGAAACTCGCCGGCTTCGGGCGGCCGGCGCCGCATTCTCTGCGACAGCGTTTCCCCCTCGGAGTACTCCATCACGATGAAAGGGACACCTTCAGGAGTCTCGCCGACCTCGAAGATCGTGGCGACGTTGGGATGACGGATCGACGCGGCTGTCCGCGCCTCGCGCATGAAGCGCGCCCGCCTGTCGCTGTCGCCCAGATCCTCGGCGTGGAGCACTTTCACCGCGACCAGCCGGTCGAGTCTTTGATCGCGGGCGAGGTAGACCGTCCCCATGCCGCCCTTGCCGAGGATGCGGATAACGTCGAACCGGTCAACGTTTTGAGGCAGGTCGGTCACGTGGTCGATATTGTACTGGACGGATGCATGGTCAACTTTCTGACCCTGTACTTTGGTTGGCGGGTTAATATTTACACCCGTAACTGAACCGTAATCGCAGTGATCAAGACATGACCACCACGCTTGAACCGCTTCTTACTCCGCAGATCTCACTCCCGCCGCGGTATCAGGTCCGCTCGATCCTGAAAGAGACTTCGTCGACAGGTGTGTATCGCGTGTTCGACGTTTCGGACCAGAGAGATGAAGCGATCAAGATTCTCCGGCACGAGCTGTCAGACCCGCAGCAACTTTTGCGATTCAAGCAGGAGTTCTCGACGCTGGCCTCGCTCGAGCACGACAGCATCGTCAAGGTCTTCGACTACGGACTTCTACCAAACGCGTACCCGTACTTCACGATGGAGTTTTTCGCGGGGAAGAAGATCTCGGAGTACTTCGACGGACACAGCTGGCTGGCGCTCTACGATGTGATCCTGCAGATCGCGTCCGCGCTGCATCACATCCACCACCTGGGAATCATCCATCTCGATCTGAAGCCGTCGAACATCCTGGTCGACGAGCGCGGCCACGCCAAGATCATGGACTTCGGAGTTGCGGTCGAGAGCCGGCAGGTGCTGGACCGGCAGATTCGCGGGTCGCTTCACTACATGCCGCCCGAGGTGCTGAAACAGGATCGCGTCGACTCGCGTGCCGATCTCTATTCGCTCGGCATGACGCTTTACGAGACCGTCACAGGAGCGCTGCCCGGCTACGGACGGCCTTCGATCGAAGTCATCCGCATGCATCTCGATGAAGACGTGCGTCCGCCATCGTCGATCAATCCGCGAGTGCCGCCCGCGCTCGAGAAGATCATCATGAAGCTGCTGGAGAAGGATCCGAGGCAGCGCTTTGCATCGGCGGCGGCATTGCTGCAGGACGTCGCATCGGCGGCCGGAAAGACTACCGGCGCGGCCGAGCACCTGCTCAGCCGCGGCGAGCTTTTCGCCGCTCCGCTGATCGGACGAAAAGCGGAGGTCGCGCAGCTGACCGCGATGATCGCCGAGGCGCGAGAGGGTCGCGGCGGCGGTGTGCTCATCGCCGGGGCGGAAGGGATGGGGAAGAGCCGGATCGTGCGCGACGCCAACCTTCGGGCGCAACTCGAAGGCGCTCGCGTCTTCTGCGGCCGCTGTCCGATCAATCGAAAGACTGCCTACGCTCCTTTCTTCGAGATCTTCCAGCAGATGGTGATGGCGGTGAATCCCGGCGCCGATGTCTCCGCCGAGATCCGGCGTCTGCTGCGTCCCGTCGTTCACGCCGTGGAG
>JAXDGW010000022.1:0-52391 GCA_034664845.1 Thermoanaerobaculia bacterium
GAAGGACGGTCGAAGGACCCCCTGCGAATGTGCTGGGTGGGGTGGCAGTCAAACAACCAGGCACGTACGCTGGGGGTCCTTCGACGTCCTCCGGCACTTCGTGTCCTTCGGCAGTCTCAGGATGACAGCGAGGATGACAGCGTCAGAGCTAGGGTTGCCGGCGCCCCGCTCTGTGCTCTCAGTGCCTCCGTGGTGATCTCTTTCAGAAGGAACTCGATTGAAATCGAACAGCCAGGCCAAAAGACGACGGCCACCCTGATCTGATCTCTTGTCTCTGATTCCTTGCAACAATGCACCTGTGAGATCAAAACGTCGCGGCTGTCTTCGCGTCTTCACGGTGATCCTCGTCATCCTCGCGGCTGCGCTCGTCGTCGCCCTCCGCTCCACGCGCTGGCTCGCATCCCTCGGCGGACGCGTCACCGGCGCGCGGCTCGACCGCGTCCGCCGCTCGCCTGAGTATCGCGACGGCAAGTTCCACAACGCGCAGCCGTCGCGCATGCTCACCGGCTCCTACCGCGCGATGCTGAAGCACCAGTTCTTCGGCGGTGAGCAGCGCGAGCCAACCGGTCCGATTCCGGTAATCAAGCGGACGAGGAGCGATTACGCGATCCCACCCGCCTCCGGCCTGCGCGCCACATGGATCGGCTGGGCCTCCGTGCTCGTGGAGATCGACGGCAAGATCGTTCTCACCGATCCCGTCTGGAGCGAGCGCTGCTCCCCATCCACCATCGCCGGACCGAAACGCTTCCATCCGCCGCCGATTGCCCTCGACGAATTACCGCACGTCGATCTCGTCGTCATCTCGCACGATCACTACGACCATCTCGACATGCCCACAATCCAATTCCTCGCCGCCCACGGAACCCACTTCGCCGTCCCCCTCGGCATCGGCGCCCATCTGGAGCGCTGGTCCGTCCCCGCCTCCCAGATCCACGAGCTCGATTGGAACGAATCGTTCTCAATGAACGCCCTCACCGTCACCGCGACGCCAGCACGCCACTACAGCGGCCGCAATCCATTACACGGAAACGAGACGCTCTGGTCCTCATGGGTGATCCGCGGCCCGAATCACCGAGTCTTCTTCAGCGGCGACAGCGGCTATGCATCGTTTTTTAAAAACATCGGCACCCAACACGGCCCTTTCGACCTAACCCTGATCAAAATCGGCGCCTCCGACCCGACATGGTCCGAAATCCACATGACCCCCGAAGAAGCCATCCAAGCCCACCGCGACCTCCGCGGCACCGTAATGCTCCCCATCCACTGGTGCACCTTCAACCTGGCCTTCCACCCCTGGCGCGACCCCGCCGACCGCGCCGTCGCCGCAGCATCAAAGCTGGGCGTGCAGATCGTCATCCCCAAACCGGGGGAGTTCGTCGAGCCGGCGGCGGCGCGTGAAGGGCGGGAGGGGTGGTGGGACAAGCTTTAATGGTGTGATCCCAGGCCTTGCGGTCTCTCGGTCATTGTTGCCGCAAGTGGTGCCGTATCGAAGGCTACCGTTTCTTTGGCCAATGCTTCCGATCGAGCGTGAACTCCACTGGGTCAAGATCGTCATCCTCGGGCTCGTCTCGTGCCCGCAGAATCCGATCGTGCATGTAGAGCAGCGTCACGACCGCGTTGTACCGCGGCATAGCCACCGACGCTTCAAGAATCCGGCTGCCGTCGATGACTGCTTCTTCATACAGCCATGCGATCGCCGGAACGCTTTCAAGCTCCCCCGGAACGGTGCGGCCGGCCACAGCGTCAGCAGCGAAAGAGTCGCCGTGGACATGGCCACGTTTGATCGCCGCCCCAAACTCAGGAGAGCGTATAGGCCATTTCACATTGCCGTGCTCGACCCGTACCATCGCAACAGCAAACGACGACATTCGCACATACCGCACAAGAGTAGCCGTCAGCGAAATGCCGCACGCCTCGCGCATCGCCCCAACGACTCTCATCGACGGCTCCTCGCGCACGAACGGGCGGCAGACCGCCTCAGGCATCAGAACGGAAGCAGCGAATTCGTTCGCCTCCCGCTCGGTCGCTCGCACTGATTCGTCCCACGTCTCGACATCCGTAGCCCGACAGAGGCTCGATTCGCGGCCGTGACCGGGCATAACGAAGTGACCGATTTCATGAGCGAGCGTAAAGAGGCGCCGGCCTGCTTCCGGCACGTTACGATTCAGAAGCACCCGCCCGCGGTCCGCCCCTTTTACCCGAAGGAGCGCGCCGTCGGAGGACTTCGCATCGACCTCCTTCACGGAGAGTGACAGGCGCGCGGCGATGTCGAAGAGACGGCGCGAGGCGTCGGTGCCGTACCGGGCGACGAATTCCTGAGCGTACAGCTCGGCATCACTTGGCCTTGTCATGCTCCGCGTCTATCTCTTTCCGAAAATCATCGGTTTCATTGTCAAGGAGCGCACGATCTTCCGGCGAGAGCTCACCCGGCCCTTTTCGAGCCGCTTCTAGAAGTTCATACGCCTCAGGAACAGGTCGTCGTCGTTCAAGATTCGCAAAGCGGTTCGCCGCGCGTGGCCGGGCGAGCTTCTCTTCGCGCGGAAGGATCGTCGTATCAGTCAACGTTTCCGCCACATCCTTGAGCACAGGCGGTGCGGCGATGCCGGCCTTTCGCAACTCCGCGCCGAGGCTCCGCGCCATCTCCGCGACGCTTGATCGCAGGGCGGCCGCTTCGCTCGCCGCGCCCTCCAACTCCTCGGCAACGTCCTCGGGCGTCATGTCGTCAGGATTCACGGCAAGCGCGTCGTACAGATCCCGCAGGTCAGACTTCTTGTCACCCATAGAGTTCTCCCGCGCGGGACGCCTCGAAGTCTCGGAGATACCGCGCGACTTTCTTTTTCCTGTTGTTGACGTCGTGGATCGTCGTCTTCAGAAGCTCCGCCGCCTTCCGCGGCGGATAGCAGACGACGCTCTCGTCCGGAAGTTGCAACCGGAGATACTCGAGCACCTCCGGATCCTCACCAATGAAGGCGAAGAGCGCATCGCGACGGCGTATCCGGTCGACGCGTTCGACCGCCACATCCTCCGGCGAAGTTCCATTTGTAGCCATTCGCTCGGCGGTCTTCTCCTCTTCGATCCGACGGGTCGTCGTGTGACGCGGCAGCTTCTTCGCGTCGATGAAATCCCGCCGGATAACCTTGCTCAAGAATCCCGCGACACCCTCGCTCGTCGGTTTGCCGCGTTCGTGGTCCCACTCGACCTTCTCGTCGCGCGGGTCCAAAAGGCGCATCAGGGGCTCCTTCACGAAGTCCTCCGCCGCCTTCCCGGTGATCGCTTGTCCCGCAAACCCCGCCGCCCGGAAAAGCTGTCGCACATAGACGAAAAGAGTCCGTCACCATCGCCCAATCGACGCCCTGATAGTGCAGTTCAGCCACGTTGTTCCATGCCTCCGCCGACGGCAAAGGGATATGCGAATGACCCAGAACGAATTTGCCGCCCGTAAGCAGTTGCGAAAAACATCGTACTCCCCCCATCGCGCGGCAAGAAAGCCGTGCCTGATTCGCATGAACCTGTAGAGGCGGCAGACGCCGCCAGCGTAAAGGGAGGTTTTCAAATGTCTGAGAAAGAACAGCAGCACGACATCCAAGTCACGGTCACGTTCCCGCTTGCGCCGCAGCCTTTCCACGGCAATTTCGGCGCCCCATCGACCGTGGGGCAGGTGCGGGCCGCGGCTATGACGAAGTTCGGCGTCCACGAGGAACCGTCCTCGGTCTACTACTTGACGCACAACGGCGAGCGTCTTCCCGACGAGCGGACGCTCGGTGACATCGCGGATCATGCGAGTGGCCTGAAGCTGCGTCTCGTGAAGGACCTCGTGCAGGGATGATCGACGAAGAGTCGCGTCTGAACCTCGAGGCCGATCGGGTCGCCGTGTACGAGTTCCTTGCCCAATTAGGTGGGGAGCTCGTTCACCGCGCCGATGTCGATGACGGCAGCTTGTACTGGGTTCGTCTTCGACCGAGGAGCGCGCCCGAGGAGACATACGTCGCGCGCATCGGCTGGTCGCGATACCCGCAGGCGGCGCCGTCGGTTAAGTTCGCGGACGGCGTCGGCGGCTCCCTCACTGTAACGAGGGCTTGGCCGGTGATCGCCGCCTACCGCGCCGCCAGCTTCGACATCTGCAAGCCGTTCACCGCTGAAGGATTCGCGCTCCACGCCGAGTGGCGCACAGGTCCGCAGGCCTGGTCGATGTCGGGAAATCCGTTCCTCTGGGTCGTCTCGCAGTTGCAGGACGATCTGAACCACCGCTACCAAGGACGGTCTCAATGATGTTCACCATTTCCGATTCGATACTTGAGCCGCTCAATCTCCATGTCCGCGGATATGGAGCGCACAATGCCGAAGCCGGCGGATTCCTCCTCGGACCGTACGACGCGGGCGCGGCGACCGTGCTCGCGCTCGCGGAAGGGGTCGGTATTGAGCGCGGCCGCGGCCTCTTTCGCGTTAGCGGCAAGGCGATGGACCAGCTCTTCGCCTGGGCCGATGAAGAGCGCCTCCGTGTCTGGGCACAAGTGCATTCCCATCCGCGCAGAAGCTTCCTGTCCCTGACCGACGAGATGTACGGGTTCAGAGTGGCGAGATTCCTGTCCGGCGTCATCCCGCAGTACGCGAAGCCGCCGCTCGATCCGGCGGCGTGGGGCTGGTGGGTTTTCACCGACGGCGAGTGGCGCAGTTCCGAACGACCTGGCGTCGTCGAAGTGGCATCAAGGATCGTCACCTTCGATCAAGCGGGTGTCCGATGAGTACCGACTACTCCCGCACGGAACTCCTGGCCTCGAAGACCACGACTGTGGCCAGCGACCTCCTCTCGCACTTGGAGCAGCAGGTGGTGGTCGTGACCTGCGATGCGGACCCGGCGATGATTCGTGGGGCGCGGACTCTCCTCACTATCCTCCGGCGGCTTCCGGTCGCCCTCGTGTTCGACGGCACCGGAATCGACACAGAACAGTCGGACGCGATTCGTACCGCTGTGGCCTCGGTCGACCCTGACCGGCCGCTCCATGAGAACGCCAAGGAGGGAGTGCGCGTGCATATCGGGCTCGAAGCACCGCTTGGAACGCTCCGTGTGGTTCCAAGCCAGCACGGTGCACACGTCGTGCGGGATGGCCGAACCATAATGGCCAAACCAGCATCACCGCTCGGCAGCTGTATGGCGGCCGCACTTGCCGCCGCCGAAGTTTTCAAGGACGTGGTGTGCGTTCGCGCCGACCGCCGTTCCGATCTCCCGTACTACGCGTTCTGTCCTGTGACGCTGTCGGTTCGCCCGGAAGACGCGCCACCGCTCGCGCTGCCGTTCCGCTTTTCGGGTGCGCTCGTCGGGCTTGGCGCGATTGGCTCGGCGACGGCGATGATCCTCGGTGAACTCGATACGCGCGGCAACATCGACCTCGTCGACCGGCAGAAATACGCTACGGAGAACGTTACGACCTACTCGCTAGGCGGCCAGCCTGATGTCGCCGCAAGCGTGTGGAAGACGGAGCTAGCCGAGCGCGCCCTTCGCGCTGCGCATTGCGAGCGGTTCGACAACGGCATCGAGGACTATGTCTCGCGCGTTCAGAACGGCGCTCTTACGCCACCTCGGATCGTAGTCGCAGGGCTCGACAGCGTTGAAGCGCGCCATGAAACGCAGCGCCTCTGGCCGGATCTCCTAATCGATGGCGGCACGGGGGACACGATGCTGGGCCTTCATGTCGTCGAAGGTGTCGGTCAGCCGTGCATGATGTGTTTCTTGCCGCTTCGTACCGGGCCGTCGCCGTATGACATCCTGGCGGAGCTGACCGGCCTCCCAATCACGAAGCTGCGCGACGGCGACGCCATTCTACGGGAGGAGGATCTGTCCGGCGTATCCGCCGAACAGCGCAAGCAACTTGCCGGGCACATCGGTAAGAAGATCTGCGGCCTCGTGCAGGTAGTCGGGCTGACGGACATTCCTGCCGACGGTTTTCAACCCTCGGCAGCCTTTGTGTCACTTGCCGCCGCCTGTCTCGTCGTCGGAAGACTCGTTGCGCGTGAGCTGCATGTAGAACCAGCGGCGAGCTTCGTTCAATACGACGCGCTGTTCGGACCGGACGGCGCGACTGTCGAGGAGCGGACGGCGACGCCGAACTGCTACTGCGTGACGCGCGCGAACACCATTGTGACCGTACGGGATCGTCGACGGTTCTCGAGCGATTTCATCCCCCTCCGAACGCCGGCGTTAATTCGGATCGTATCTGAACCATCAACTTAGCGGAGCATGGTTTGGAGACGTCGGCATCCCTTACTTCCAGCCAGAATCCTTCCTGAGCATTGCCTTCACAGTGCCATCATCGACGATCAGATCCGGCTCACCATCCGGCCCGAACATCTCCGCGACAAGGCGCGGCCAGTTGCCGCAGAGCGCATCGCAGATCCGGTCGTGGAGGGCTTCGGAGGACATTGCGGCGTACTCGGCTCCTGACAGGACGACGAGCGGTGCGATGTACTCCTGTCGGATTTTCTCGGTCCGCTCGCGGACGATGACGACGGCGGTGTCCTCGTTACCGGCTACCTGAATGGTGGGCGGGAGGAAGCTGCTGTAGGGATGACCCGATTCGTAGCCGTATCCGGGCGTGGGCGTTCGATGTAGGCGGGGACGCCTTACGCGAACACAGTCTCCAACTCGCAGTCGAGGCAGGCGTCGCCGAGGATGGGGAACTTGAGAATCCAGAGTGTGGCGTAGATGCTCATCGGGTCTCACTCGGTAAACGGCCGAGCGTCGTGTTTCGCGTCGTGTTTCGCGTCGTGTTTCGCTTCCCGTCATCGTTTTGGTTCTTTCGCGCGACGCGCTTTGGAGTGCGGCAGCGATAGCTGCCGCTTTGAATCACGTCACGAAAGCGGTGGCTGGCGCCTGGCTGGCACCACCGCACTCCACAGCGACCTCGTCGCGAAAGAAAGGCTATTGATGCTCCCTTCGATTACGGCCAGCTTCCGGATCGTGATCGCCGTGCTGCTCGCGGATGCGTCGGGGCCTCGGCGGGGTGACCTGGACGCGGAGAAGAGGCGGAGGGGCGGTACGATATCGGCGACGAGGATTCTCTTTTGATCGGCCAAATCATAGTCGCGCTGTTCGTCGTCGTTCTCGCTGTGGTGGGGGTGCTCATTTACCGGAAGCGCAGGGCGGCGCAGGATGCCGCTCACGAGGCGCGGCTGCGGGCGATGGCGCAGACGTATCTCGCCGCGGCGCGGAAGAAGAAGGCTGCGGAAGCGGCGGCTGCGAAGGTGGGAACGAACACCGCGGCGAGCGCCGCTACGCCGGCCGCACCGGGTCTCGCGACCTCACCGCGCGACGAACGGGAGTGTCCCTTCTGCGCGGAGCGGATCCTGAAGAAAGCGAAGGTGTGTAAGCACTGCCGGCGCGACGTGGTGCCGCTGGCGGGCTAATCGTCATCGGGAGAATCAAGGTAACGGGGACGCATCAGCGGTTTCACCGTGCCGTCGTCGAAGATCAGCTTCGCCTCACCATCGCCCCCGAATGTCTCCGCGACCAGGCGGGGCCGGATGCCGCGAAGCGCATCGCAAATCCGGTCGTGGAGCGCATCGAAAGACATTCCGGCGTACTCAGCTCCCGACAGGACGATGAGTGGAGCGATGTACTCCTGTCCAATCTTCTCGGTGCGCTCGCGGACGATGACGACGGCGCGGAGGGCGATTACGTCTTCATCGATTACCTGAATGGCAGGCGGGAGGAAGCCGCTGTAAGGATCGCCCGATTCGTAGCCGTGTCCTGGCGTGGGCGTTCCGATGTGGCCGGGGACACCTTGCGCGAGCACCGTCTCCCACTCGCAGCCGAGGTAGGCGTCGCCGAGGGCGGGGAACTTGAGAATCCAAAGCGTGGCGTAGATGCTCATGGTCTCTTTGAACGGCTGCGCATCGTGTGCCCCTTCCCGTCATCGCTTACGAACACGATTCGTTTCGCGCGAAGCGCTTTGGACTGCGGCGGCGCCAGCCGCCGCTTTCGAGCACATGATTCAAAGCGACGTCGTCGCGTAAGAGCGCCGCCGCCACAGCGATAGCGCCAGGCCGGCGATCATCAAGGTCAGGTGGATGAGGTTGATGGTGGATGCGGGTGGGGCTCCGGTTCTGACGAGGGGGATGTAGTAAAGAATCACTCTTCCGCCCAGGTTCTGGAAAAGGAGCAGCACTAACATGAAGGCGGTCAGGCTGCGGTAGCGGATCAGGACGAGTACGCAGAGCAGGCTCGTGACGAGATGAGAGAGGCCGAGGAGCGCCCAGAGCGCGACGAGGGTCTGGGCGGCGGACGCCGGGTAGGTTGCGAGAGGGATTCCGTCGGCGCCGGCCATCACGACGTCGCCGTTGATGATGGAGTTGATGCCGATGACGAGTTTCATCAGCGCGAGCAGGCCGAGGATCCATAGCGCGGCTTTCTGGCCGCGATAGGTGTTGTCGATGGTCTTTGGAAGCATGGGTATCCGTACGTTGCTTGTGTTGCAGGGTTTCGGGAAAGCAGATTCACCACAGAGGCGCAGAGGACACAGAGGAAGCAACTATCCCTTTACGCAGAGGAATTGTTTGAGGATGGCTACTGTGCGGACGAGGTCGGACTGGTTGCCCATCACCTCTTCGATGTTCTTGTAGGCGCCGGGGATTTCGTCGAGGACGCCGCTGTCTTTGCGGCACTCCACGCCTTCGGTCTGGGCGATGAGGTCGGCGTTGGTGAAGGTTCTCTTCGCGGCGGCGCGCGACATGCGGCGGCCGGCGCCGTGCGAGCATGACTCGAAGCTCTCGGGGTTGCCGAGGCCTTCGACGATGTAGGAGCGGGTGCCCATGCTGCCGGGAATGATGCCGAGGGCGCCGGCGCCGGCGCGGATGGCGCCCTTGCGGGTGATGATCACTTTCTCGCCGAAGTGGGTCTCGCGGGCGAGATAGTTGTGATGGCAGTTGATCGGCTCGTCCAGCGTGAGGTGCGGGAAGTGGTGCCGCAGGTTGCGGACGACCTCCTCGAGAATGAGCAGGCGATTCTTTGAAGCGTACTCCTGCGCGAATTCGACGTCGGCAACGTAGGCGTCGAACTCCGGCGTCGCTTCGTCGAGGTATGCGAGATCAGGATCGGCGAGGTGGATCTGCGCCTGTTTCGCGATTTCCTTCGCCCTCCTCATATGCCCCTCAGCTACCGTCTTCCCGAAGTTTCGCGATCCGCTGTGGAGCATGATCCAGACGTGATCGCCTTCGTCGTGACACAGCTCGATGAAGTGATTCCCGCCGCCGAGTGTGCCGAGTTGCGCAAGCTGGCGAGCGTTGATCTTAGCGGCCATGTCCGATGGTGCGCGGCGCAGCCATGACGACGCGCCGCTGGTGGAGTCGTTGTGCGATCCGCCGGGACCGTTGCCGACGGGCACACCGCGCTCGATCGCTTTGCGGAGTTTCGCAGCAACGCCATCGCCGAAATCGAACGAGGTCAGGTTCGTGCGCACCGCTGCCATGCCGCATCCGATATCGACGCCGACCGCGGCGGGACAAATCGCTCCCTTCGTGGCGATGACCGACCCGACCGTCGCACCCTTGCCGAGGTGGACATCGGGCATGGCCGCGACGTGATGAAACACGAAGGGCAGATTGGCGATGTTGACGAGCTGATCGAGCGATTGCGATTCGACCTGACCGAGCGGCGCCCAGATTTTGATGGGGACACGCGCTTTGTTGACTTCACCGAGGATGGGCATGGGATCTCCGAGGAGATGATGACATTGTCGGGGATGCGATTATTCGCGCGAGCTTTGATCGAAGTTGAAGAGTGCGGCGCTGTTGGACGGCCCCTCATCCGCCTTCGGCACCTTCTCCCCCACAGAAAGCGTGGGGGAGAAGGACGCTCGATTGAAGGATTTGCGTGGACTACGTTCTCGCACTCTTCTCATTAGGAATTCGAAATCGCCTCCCGAATTTCTCGCGCAATGAGCTCTACATGCGCCGTGAAGCCGTGGTCTCCGTCTTCAATCGCGATGAATTTCGAGGATTTGGCCAGGCGTGGCTCCCAGCGGCGCCATGTGTCTTCGACGAGATCGAAAGGGACGCTTTCATCGGCGCGGCCCATGATCACGGTGACGCGTGACGATGGCGGCTCGCTGTCGACGCGCAGGTGAGACATCTGTTCGAAGAACTTCCGGTGGATCGGTACCTCGGTCTTCGTGGCGTGATTGAAAACGAGGATCGGATCGCCATCCGGCAGTTGGGTGCGCCAGCGGTCCGCAACGCCGAGGGCGGGTGCGATCAATACGAGCGGCGCGGCGATGCCGCGTTGTGCAATCGCCAGCGCGACGAGCGCGCCCATCGAACTGCCGGCAATGACGTCGGGCGGATGATTGCGTGCGACGTCCATTGCGCGCTCGACGATGGCGTTCCAGTCGAGCGCCTCGAACGAGGGGACGTTGAGATCGGGCGTGATCATCTCGATCTCGGGCTTGAGCATCGGACGAAGCGCGGTGATCTTTGCGCTGGCGGGTGATGACGCGAAGCCGTGGAAGTAGAGGAGCGTAGTCATTGCTCGTGCTGGGTCTCTTTGCAATTGCGTCGAAGAACCACCGCCGGGCGGGGACGCCCGGCGGCCGCGGGCGAGACGCCCGCACTCCTTACAACGGCTTCACTCCCATACGTTTTTTGATGATGATCGGGATCATCATCAGCGCGAGGAGAAGTCCGCACACGATTGCCAGCCGCTTGATCGCTTCCCCCTCGGTCATCGTGCCATTGACGAGTGAGTCGGCGCAGTAGGTGAAGACGGCGTGCGACGGGATGATGCCGATGAACGTGGCCAGGGCGTAGTCGCGGAAGCGCATTTTGGCGACGCCGGCGGCGTAGTTCCAGACGGCGAAGGGGGGGCCGGGGATGAGGCGGACGATGAGCATCGAGGTGAAGCCGGCGGTCTCGACCTGCTTTCGTACGGCACGGCCAACGCTGCCGAATTTGTCGAGCAGACCTTCGCCGAGGAAGCCGCCGACGTAGTAGGCGGCGATGGCGCCGAGGAAGCCGCCGATAATGGCGTAGACGGCGCCGAGTTTCCAGCCCCAGATCACGCCCGCGGCGATGACGAAGATGCTGGCGGGCATCGCGAAAACGCAGCCGGCGGCGTAGAGGGCGATGAGCACGATCGGGCCGTACCAGAGGCCGCGCAGCCAGCCGATGAAGTCGTTGATGTGGGCTTTGGTCAGGTAGGCGCGCAGCGGTGAGAAATAGAGCGCGACGGCGCCTCCGGCGAGGACGACGAGCGTCGCGAGCTTGATCGCATTTCGTTTGTTCATTGGGGTTAGCGGACCGGCGCGAGTCTACCTGATCCGCAGATGAGCAGATGAACGCGGATAAGAAGGCAACGGCGATCTGCGTCTATCTGCGTCATCTGCGGATCCGACTCTACGGTGAGGAAGTCAGCGTCTCCGAGGCCTGCAGCGCGACAGTGACCGAGGGCTTGTCGGCGCCTTTGGGGTGGGCGACTCCGGAGAGAGTTGTCAGGGTCAGGCGGCGCCATTTCACGGGCTGATCGAGAGTCACTTCGATTTTTGATGTGACCGCGGCGTCGGCGAGTTTGTCGAAATGGATCTCGCCCATGGAATCGATCGAGCGGATGAAGGAGAGCTCGATGATTGCGACACGTTTGCCGTCGCGGGGCTCAATCGCTCGCAGCGTGGCGCGGCCGGGGATCGTTTTCACGACGTGGCCCAGCTCGTCGTAACAATCGGCGAGGAGCGAGACAGGGACCGTCCAGGAGGCGCCGACAGTCAGGCCATACGGAGCGATGCAGAGGTTGACGGCCTCGACGCGGAGGGCGCGCTGAGCGAGCTCGGTGAGGCCTTTCTGCTCGTCATCGTTGAGCGCGGCGCCGCTGTCGGGAGTGACGGTGACGTTCCTCCCCTTCAACGTGAAGAGGATGGAGCGGCCGTTCATCACGCCGAGGGTGTTGCCCGATTCTTCCTCGTGAATCACGCGTCCGTAGACGCGGCGGAAGCGCGATCCGGAGGCGTCGCGCGCGAGTGTGGTGTCGGTGTACTCCTCGCGATCGGCGCTGGCGATCCGCTTGGTGGTGAGGATCAGACCGTCGACGTCGCGAATCGTGCTCGTGCCGCTGATGAGAAGCTCCGCCGAGCCGTGAACGACGACACCGGCAGGCGCGTTGATGACGGGAGCAATGCGGACGGTTTCCACGGCCGGCGCAGTTGCCGCGAACACGAGGACGGGCGTCGAAAAATACAAGAACGCGGCGAAACACCGCAGGTACGCTGACGTTCCGCCGTTTCTTGTCATTGAATGCTCTCGACGATGATGGCGATGCCCTGGCCGCCGCCGATGCACGCTGAGGCGAGGCCGAAGCGCTTCTGGCGGCGGCGAAGCTCGTAGAGCAAGGTCAGGACGAGACGCGTTCCCGAGGCCGCGAGCGGATGGCCGAGGGCGATGGCGCCGCCGTTGACGTTGAGCTTGTCCATGTCGATGCCTAGCTCTTTCGAGACCGCAAGGATCTGACCGGCGAATGCTTCGTTGATCTCGATCAGGTCGATGTCGTTCAGCGACATCCCCGCTTTCTTCAGCGCGATCTTCGTCGACGGAACTGGCCCGATACCCATGATGTCGGGATCGCAGCCAGCGATGCCCCAGGAGACGATGCGGCCGATCGGCTTTTTGTCTTTGGCGTTGTCCCCGCTCGTGACGACGACCATGGCGGCGCCGTCGACGATGCCGCTGGCGTTGCCGGCGGTGACAAAACCGTCCTTGGCGAAGGCAGGCTTCAGTTTGGCGAGGCCTTCCATCGTCGTGTCGGGACGGAGGTGATCGTCGGATGTGACGAGATCTCCTTTGCGGCCAACAGGCACCGCGACGATCTCGTCTTTCAATCGCCCTGCGCTCTCCGCGGCGAAGGCGCGCTTCTGACTGCCAAGCGCGTACTGGTCCTGCTCCTCGCGCGAGATGCTGTACTTGCGGGCGAGGTTGTCGGAGGTCTGGGCCATGTAAAGCCCGACGTAGCTGTCGAGGAGCGCAACCATCAGCGAGTCTTCAAGCGCGCCCTGTCCGAGCTTGAGCCCTTTGCGCGCGCCTCGAATCACATGCGGCGCCTGCGACATGTTCTCCATGCCGCCGGCGAGGACGGTCGTCGCTTCATCGAGCTGAATCTGCTCGGCGGCGCTGATGATGGATTGGATGCCGGAGCCGCAAAGTCGGTTGAGCGTGAGCGCCGGCACTTCTTTCGGGACGCCACTTTTCAAACCTACGTGACGCGCGCCGTAGATTGCGTCCCCCGAGGTCTGCAAGGCGTTGCCGACGATGACATGGTTGACTTCTTCCGGTGCAACGCCGCTGCGCGAGAGCGCTTCTTTCGCAGCGACGACGGCGAGATCGATGGCGCTGATGTCGCTGAACGAACCGTTGTATTCGGCCATCGGAGTACGCGCGCCGTCGAGGATGAGGATGTCTTTCAATGTATGGCTCCTGGGTGTTGGATTCATGAGACGTGGTTGAGGCGTTTGCTCAGTGCTGTCAAATCAAAATCCCTTCGGCAACTTCATGCCGAGGTTCTTGACGAGAAACGCTAGTTGGTCGGTTGTTTCTTCGATGACTTTCGCGGTCGGTTTGCCGCCGCCGTGTCCGGCTCGCGTCTCGATGCGGATGAGCACCGGCGCCGGTCCGGCTTGCGCTTCCTGGATCGCCGCGGCGTATTTGAAGCTGTGGCCCGGCACGACGCGATCGTCGGTGTCGGCGGTGGTGATGAGCGTGGCCGGATACTTCGTGCCGGCCTTGATGTTGTGGTACGGCGAGTAGGCGTAGAGGGCTTTGAACTCGTCGGCATTCGCGGATGAGCCGTAGTCGTCGACCCAATAGCGGCCGGCAGTGAACTGGTTGAAGCGCAGCATGTCCATCACGCCGACGGCGGGAAGCGTGGCGCCGAAAAGATCGGGGCGCTGGTTCTCGACCGCGCCGATGAGCAGGCCGCCGTTGCTAGCGCCCTGAATGGCGAGCTTGGCCGGTTTCGTGTAGCCGTTCTTGACGAGGTACACGCCCGCGGCGATGAAGTCGTCGAAGACATTCTGTTTGTGCAGCCTGATCCCGCCTTCGTGCCACGCCTCGCCGTACTCGCCGCCGCCGCGCAGATTCGCGACCGCGTAGATCCCGCCCATGTTCATCCAGGTGAGGCGCGAGATCGAGAACCCGGGCGTCATGGAGATGTCGAAGCCGCCGTATCCGTAAAGCAGCGTTGGATTGTTGCCGTCGAGTTTCAGGCCCTTCTTGTACGAGATGAACATCGGCACTTTCGTACCGTCCTTCGACGTGTAGAAGATCTGCTTGACGACGTAGTCCTCGGGGTTCATCGCCACTTTGGCGCGGAAGAGGAGCTGCTTCTCGCCCGTGGAGAGGTCGTAACGGTAGATGCTCGGCGGCGTGGCGTAGCTGGAGAAGCTGTAGAACGTCTCGTTGTCATCGGAGCGGCCGAGGAATCCTCCAGCGCTGCCGATGCCGTCGAGCTCCATCGTGCGAACGAGCTTGCCGCTGGTATCGAAGAGGCGGATCTCGCTGTGCGCGTCGCGGAGGTAGTTGGCGACGAGGCGGTGTCCGACGTAGCCCGCGCCCAGCAGCGTTGCCTCGCTTTCGGGCACGACCTCTTTCCAGTTCCCGACCGCGGGATTGCGCAGGTCGATGGCGATGAGACGGCCCTTCTGCGCTTTCAAATCGGTGCGGAAGTAGAGGACCGGACCATCGTTGCCGACGAACGAGTAGTCGTTCTCGATCTTGTCGACGACGGTCACCGGCATCGCGTTCGGATCCTGAAGATCCTTGACATGGACCCGATTCCTGGCCGCGGTGCCATGCGTCGTCGTGATGATCAGATACCGCCCGTCCTCCGACACCTCGGCGCCATAGTTCCACTCCGGTTGCGCCGGGTCGTACCAGACGACGACGTCATCGGACTGCGGCGTACCGAGGCGGTGGTAGTAAATCTTCTGATCGCGGTTCAGGCTCTGATACGCCTTCCCTGCTTCGACGGCCGGGAAGCGCGAGTAGAAGAATCCCTTGTCGTCCTTGGTCCAGGAGATGCCGGAGAACTTAACCCACTTGATCTCGTCCGGGAGGGTCTGGCTGGTGGCGACATCGACAACCCGGATGATTTCCCAATCCGACCCTGCCTCGGCCACCTGGTACGCGGCGTACTTGGCATCGTCGCTGATTGAGATCCCGCCAAGGGCGACGGTCCCATCCTTCGACCAGGTGTTGGGATCGAGGAGAACGCGCGGTGTGTCGGTCCACTTATCGACCGTGTAAACGACCGCCTGATTCTGGAGGCCGTTGTTCTTCGAGAAGAAGTAGTGCGCGCCTTTCTTGTAGGGAACCGAATACTTCTCGTAGTTCCAGAGCGTGGTGAGCTGTTTGCGAATCGGCTCGCGCTCGGCGATCGAGCCGAGGTAGTCGAAGGTGATCTTGTTCTCGGCGGCGACCCAGTCGGCCACATCTTTCGACGTGCGCACGTCGGTCTCGAGCCAGCGGTAGGGATCGGCGACTTTGACGCCGTGATAGTCGTCGACCTGCTCGACCTTCTTCGCTTTCGGATAGTCGATCGGCGCCGCGGACGCGGCGAGGACGAAGACGGGTGCGACAAACATGACAGTCGCGAAGTGGCGGAGATTCATCGGATAGGTTCCTTTTCGTCGGGAGTGCGGGCGTCTCGCCCGCGGCCATCGGGGCGTCTCGCCCCGGTGGGTTGTACTGCGCGTTTTATTCGGGAAATGCATTCGGGCGAGACGCCCGACTGCCCGCGGGCGAGACGCCCGCGCTCCTTATTATGCGCCGAGGTAACAACACGACGATACCGACTAGTTCCACGACTCCGATCCAGATACTCCCTTCGATTCCGAACAGGCCGCCGGTAAGCCATGGCGTTCCTCGGCCAATCGTGCGCAGGACGGTCTCGCTGCCGACGAAGCCGCTAACGTTGTAGCCGAGGATTGGACCGGAGAGAAGGTTCCAGGCGAGGTGAATTCCGATAGGGAACCAGAGCCGCTCGTAGCGCGCGTAGGCGAGCGCGAGAAGGATTCCGGCGAGAAAGAGATTGATCATCGCCAGCCACGAGACCGCGTTGTTCCCTCCGTGAAGTGCCGCGAACACGACGGAGGTAAAGAGCACGGCCGCCAGCCGGTTCATGCGCCAGAGTTTCTGGAACGGATAGCCGCGAAAGAGAAGCTCTTCGTGGAAGACGGCAGGCAGATAGACAACGATCAGCTCGATCCATGGGAAGCCGTTCCCCGCGACGTGGCGGAGTCTCGTCGTCAGCAGGACGAGGCCGTCTGCGGATGCGATCAGGAGAAACGCGGCGGCACATCCGAGGAGAAGCTCACGAATTGCGAGGCGCGGCGCGACGAAAAGGCCGAGTAGCCATACTCCGGATTCGAGGAGAGCCACGGTGGCGAACGTCGCCAGGCAGACGCTGAGGAGCATGACCCACTGATTGAAAACGAGGCCGATGCGCGCGGTCAGATAGCCGCCCACAAAAAACGCTGCGACATACAGACCGACGAAGAGGCTCAGTGCGGCTACGACCTCTGCGAGTTGCGGCCGCGGCTCCGGGACGGCGCCGGGATGCTCGCTGGTCTCGATGCCTTCCACGTTGGTCACGAATGTCCCCGGAAAACGAAAGCGGCGGCCGAGGCCGCCGCTTTCCAAACGTCGCTATGACCGTGCCTTGTTACTGTGCTGCCTCGACGATGATGCCGATGTTCTTCGCGCCGCTGCCGCGGGCCATGTCGAGGAACTTGATCGTCGCGTCGTAATCGACATCAGGCGATCCCTGGAAGAAGACCATCTTGGACTGGTTGCCGTGCATGATGTCGCGGATGCGCAGCGGAAAATCAGCCGCGGTGACTTCGTCCTTGTTGATGTAGATGTGATTGTCGGGCATGAGGCGCAGGATGATCTGGTCGTTCACCGCCGAAGGAGGGAGCCCGGGAGGAGCTTTCGGCGGAACCCGAACGAGATATCCCATCTGCACGACCGGCGTGATGACCATGAAGATGATGAGGAGCACCAACACGACGTCGACGAGGGGCGTGACGTTGATGTCGGATTTGATTGTGCCGCTGCCACCTACTTGCATCGCTTAGGTCCCTTGTCCCGCTTTCTTTGGCTGGGCGATCAGGCCGACGTTGTTGAAACCGACTTCACGGCATGCCTTGAGCGCGTCGAGGACGGCGCCGTATTTCACGAGCTTGTCCCCTTTGACCGCGATCTCACGGTCGGGTGTGCGCTCGTGAATCTTCTCGAGCTCGCCCTGCATCTGTTCTTTACGCACGACCGTCGAGCCGAGGTAGACGCTGCCGTCCGCTTTGACCGAGATCTGCAGCTGCTTGTCCGTATCCGGCGTCTTCTCCGGATCTTCGGTGACCGGCAGATTGACCGGCACGCCTTTCTGCAGCATGGGCGTGACGACCATGAAGATGATCAGCAGAACGAGACACACGTCGACCAGAGGTGTGACGTTGATGTCGGAGGTCAGCGACGCGGCGCTGAACTTTCCGACGGAGCTATGCCACCGATGAGTTGCCATGGGTACCGGCTTCCTTCAGCAAGTAGATGGACATCTCCGAGCCGGAGTTCGACATCTCGACGGTGAAACGGTCGACACGGTTCTGGAAGTAGTTGTAGGCCCAAACCGCTGGGATGGCCACGAAGAGACCGAAAGCTGTGGTCAGGAGCGCTTCGGCGATACCGGCCGAAACCGAGGCGATACCGCCGCCTGAGGTGGCCATCTTTCCGAAGGCGTGCATGATGCCGATGACCGTACCGAAGAGACCGACGAACGGGGCGGTGGCACCGATGGTGGCCAGAACGCCGAGGTTCTCTTTCAGTTCGGCGACGGTGATCATGGCGGTGCGGTCCATACCCTGACGGGCTGCTTCGACGGCGACTTCGGGGTCGCTGTAGCGTTTGTCGCGGCGCGCCGCTTCAAACTCGAGCAGGCCAGCCGAGATGACCTTGGCCAGATGCGACTGCTTGTACTTCTTGGTGATGTCGATGGCCTGCTGATAGTCGCCCTTGGTCAGCACGTTCGAGAGTGCGCCGAGCAGCTTGAGCGACTGATTCTTGGCCTGGTTGAAGGTGATGAAGCGCTCGATCATGACCCAGATCGAGTAGACCGACATGATGATCATGACGATCACGATGCCCTTGGCCGCGTTCGACATTGAAACCCATAGAGCTCCGAGACTCATATCCATGATGCAGTTCCCTCCAATGACTTCCGGGCAGACCGGACGTTCTTTAGTTCAGTTTGAAATTGACCGTTAGGTTGAAGATGACGTCCACCGGTTGCCCATTGAGAGTACCCGGCTTGAATTTCCAGCGTTTGACGGCCTCGACCGCGGCCTGATCGAGACCGAACGGCAGCGGTTTGAGGACGTGGATGTCGGTGACGTCGCCGCCTTTGCTGATCGTGCACTCGACGATGACGATGCCGGAGATGCGCGCCTTGCGGGCCACTTCCGGATACTGCGGCTCGACGCGGTTGATGACGATCGGTGCCTTGACGTCGCCGCCGACGCGCAACGGCGCATCGGGTTTCGGCTGAGGAGCCTCGGTGATCACGCCGCCGATGACGCCGCCGACAACGCCGCCCGGTACGCCACCTTCGACACCACCCTCAACTCCCCCGGTCACGCCGGCCTCGGCTGGCGCTGCGGCCACCGGCTGCACCTTTTCAGGCACGAGCGTCGGAGCCATCTCCTGAATGTTCTTCGGGACTTCCACCGGCTTGACCACCTGCGTCGCCTGCGCCGCTTTTGGAGGCGGAGGGGGCGGAGGCGGCGGAGGGGGCGCGGCAGCAACCGAGTACTGGGCGACCTGCGCCGGTGAGTTCACCGGGAAGTCGACATTCCAGATCGCACCGACCACCAGTCCGACCACGACGATGACGTGGAGTGCGACCGAGACCGGCAGCGTCATGATGCGCTGGAGGCCGACTTTTTGTTTCTTGGATTCAACGACAGTAGTTTCGAACATTGTCTTCGCCTGTAGGTGAACGCGTTCCCGCTAACTCTTCTTCGTGCCAGCGGCCTTCCTGGCGTTGAGGATCTGAATGGTCTGGTTGCGGATGGCGTCGGCCTGAGCGACGTCGGCCTGGGCTTTCACCGGATCGGTGACCGCATCAACCAACGCCTGCTGGCGCCACAACAGGTTGAGGTAGGCCATGGCCTCGGCATAGTCGGACTTCATGTCGATGGCGTGCTGCAGCGACTCTTTGCCCTTGTTGATGAGCTCCATCTTCTGGGCGGGGTCTGCACCAGCCATGTTCTTGGAGACCTTCTCGTAGCAGACGACGCCGAAGATATAAAACGACTCCGGGTTCTTGGCGTCGAGCAGAGTGATCTTCTGATACCAGTTCAGCGACTCGTTGAAGTCACCCTGCTTGGCATAGAGCGTCGCGATCGACTTGACTGCTTCCAGGTCGGCGGGGTGGCCGGCGAGATAGGTGCGGAAGTAGTCGATGGCCTGCGTCGTGCGGTTCGCGTTGAGGTACATGTTGATCAGCGCGTCGCGGGCAATCCGGTCGTCGGGCCGCTTCTGAAGATACTTGTTCAGCTCCACGATGGCCGCGTCGGCATGCGCCTCATTCTTCGGCGATTTGTCGTCCGGAACGTACTGTCCGATCTCGGAGTATCCAACCAGACGATCGAGGTCAGCGAAGCTTGGATCGATCTCGCGCGCCCGCTTGTAGTGCGTGAGCGCGACCGGCCAGTCTTCTTTCTGATACGCCTCGTTCGCTGCCTTGATCTCCATCCGCGCCTGGATCTTGGTACAGCCGAGCGAGGAAAGGGCGAGAGTCAGTGCCGCAATCAGGCACAACACCTTTTTCATGAAATGTCTAACTCCAAACGTAGTGTGGTACGTCGCGGATCTGGAAACGGAAGCGAGCTGTCAGGCCGTCCGGGCGCTTGGAACGACCCCTCCCGAGAGATGACGCGCGACTATACCGATCGACTTTTGCACCGTCAAGGCGTTCCTAACACCTGATACCGAAAGTTTTAGTTGCATTCCGCTGCTGTTATTCATGTAGCTCGCCCGACGGTTGGACACAACCGATCAGGTAGAAGAAACCGGGCGTACGATCGTCATCGTGAGGCGCCTTTTAACACACTCCAGCTCGTTCGAGACGATCATCCTGCGTGCAACTCAATAGCTGGGTTTGAACTCTTGGGTCAACGAGCTGATCGTCTCCCAAAGCTCCGGAAACAGCGGCTCGCGCGTCCCCTGTTCGAGTTGCGCCGCCGGCACGTTCTTCAGCGACATGACCTTCGACCCGATCACCCGGAACGCCAGCCTCATGTGCGAATAGCGCCAGTTCAGGAAGGCCTCGTCGTAGTCGAGCATGGCCTGCACGAGCCGGAACATCTCGCCATGTTCGCGCGGAGCACGCTCGATCTCGATCACGGTCACGCCGCGCGTTTCCAGCAGCGCCTCGAAGACGGGCCAGACGCGTTTGCCGACACTCAGAAGTTTGGCGAATCCGGGCGACTCTCCCCCACTTCCGCGGCCGAGGGATGTGGTGCGGACGACGTGATAGTCGGCTGGCGCCATCGTCTCCAGAATCACGATCTGCTGCCGCAGCAGATTGATGATGCGCGCACAGCGGTCGAGCAGATCGGAAGCGAGGTTCACGTTTCCGGCGCCGAGGAGCTCGATGGCGCGATCGATCTCGTAGTCGACGTGATGCAGCCAGAGCTCCGCCGCCTGGTGCGTGGTCTGAAAAAGCCGCTCCTCCGGATGCGCCAGCAGCTCGACCGGTTTCTGCAGCTCGAGCAGTTCAGGAACCCGAACATAGCGCTCGTAATCGGTGTCTCCGCGGCCCTCTAGAATGGGGCCTGTGTGTGTGCCCAATGTGTTTGCTCCTGTTTGATTGCCTGCGGCGTTGGGTTTCTGCCTTCGGCGTTGATTGCCTGCGGCGTTGTCGGTTGGTTGCCTACGGCGTTGTCAGTTGTCGGTCGTGCAGCGTGAAACTGGGGACAACTGATAACCGACAACGCCGTAGGCAATCAACCGACAACCGACAACGCCGAAGGCAGCTACACCAGCTCCAGCATGTGCCCCAGTTTCTTCTTCTTCGCCTCGAGGTATTTGCGTGTGTCGTTGGACGGCGCGATCTCCAGAGGGACGCGCTCGACGATCTCCAGCCCGAAGCCCTCGATGGCCACGTACTTGGCGGGATTGTTCGTCATCAGCCGGATCTTGCGGACGCCGAGGTCGCGGAGGATCTGGGAGCCGGTTCCGTAGTCGCGGATGTCGGGAGGGAAGCCGAGCTTCTCATTCGCCTGAACCGTGTCGTGACCCTGTTCCTGCAGCTCGTACGCTTTCAACTTGTTCAGCAATCCGATGCCGCGCCCTTCCTGCAATAGATAGAGGATGACGCCCTTCTCTTCCTTTGCGACCAGCTCGAAGGCGCGATCGAGTTGATCGCCGCAATCGCAACGGGCCGAGTGGAAAACGTCGCCGGTCAGGCAGGAAGAGTGAACGCGCACGAGAACCTCGTCCTCCTCGCTCATCTCCCCCATCACCAGCGCGACATGCTCCTCGCCGGTGATGTCGCTCTTGTACAGATGCACGCGGAAGTCGCCGTAGGGCGTGGGCATGCGCGGCGAGGCCAGCGAGTGCACATGCTTCTCCGTCTGCATCCGGTACTTGATGATGTCGGCAACCGAGATGATCTTCAGGCCATGCTTGACGGCGAAGGCCTGAAGGTCCGGGAGGCGGGCCATCGTGCCGTCTTCGTTCATGATCTCGCAGATGACGGCGCCCGGCGCCATCCCCGCGATATTCGCCAGATCGACCGACGCCTCAGTCTGCCCGGCACGTTTGAGAACGCCACCTTTTTTCGCGCGCAGCGGAAAGATGTGTCCGGGGCGCAGCAGATCCGCCGGCCGCGTGCGAGGATCGATTGCCACGCGAACGGTTTCGGAGCGGTCATGGGCGGAGATGCCGGTGGTCACGCGGCCGCGCGCCTCGATCGAGACCGTGAACGCGGTGCCGTAGTTCGACGTGTTGTGCTCGACCATCAGCGGGAGCTCGAGCTCCTCGCAACGCTCTTCCGTCAGCGCCAGGCAGATCAGTCCACGCCCGAAACGGGCCATGAAATTGATCGCCTCCGGCGTGATCTTTTCCGCGGCAATACAGAGATCGCCTTCGTTCTCGCGATCCGCGTCATCGACGATGATCACGACTTCGCCGCGGCGATAGAGCTCCGCGGCTTCGTCGATAGTGGCAAAGGGCATGGTGTGATTGTAGTGGGAGTGAGTAGTTAGAGGTTGCTGGGTTGCAAAGTTGCTGGGTTGCCGGAAAATGATGGCGACTTGGCAACCCGTCAATTCGGCAACCAAGAAACCCAGCAACTCAGCAACCTAGCAACCGAAACGAACAACCCACCCAAACACCCCTATCCCGAAACCTTGAAACTCTGTTCCACCGTGTAGGACTGCTTCGAGACCATATCGACGATCTTCATCTTCAGCGTGTAGTCGCCCGGTTTGAGTGCCGGCTTCACCTCGGCGAGAGGAATCGCGCTGAGGATCAGGAAGTGGCCCGGGCCGGGGGCGCCGGTGAGCGGCAGCGCGGCGGCTTCCTGCAACGGCGCGCTGATCGTCTTCTTGTCCGGTCCGCCCGTGAGATCCAGCTTGTACTGAAGCTTCGGCATGTTCGTGGCAGCGTCGATGCCCGGGTTGTTGACCTCGACGAAGTAGTTCAGCTCATCGCTGCTCTTGAAGAGGAGATTGGCCTTCGGAACGACTTTCAGTTTTCCGAACGCGAAGGGCGATTTCGCCGGCTCGGCCGTCCCCATCTCGTAGACGTTGTCGGAAAGGATGAGCCGCGACGTACCGACCGTTTCCTTCGACGGGCCGGCCACTTCGAGAGGAGCGGTCGTGACGAGGACGGGCTGTCCGCCCTTGGCCAGGCCGACGATCGCCGTGTACTTGCCCGGTTCGAGCGTCAGCGTCTTGTCGACGAAAAAGTCTGTGCGCGACGCCGTCAGCTTCGCCGACTCTTCGAACGTCGTGACGCGCTTGCCGGATGCATCCTCGACCGCGCCGAAAATCGTGTCGGCGCCATCCGCGGCAACGCCGGCGGAAGCGGGGACATAAACCATGACCGGGACGAACGGCTCACCCGCCGGCGATACCAGCTCGGCGTACGCAAACGAAGCTCCGTGATTGTTGCCTTTGCCTGCCTTTGCCTCGACGAGCGCCGCCTCGAGGGCTGCGGTCTTCACACCGGCAACCGCGGCCGGTGGCGGCGTCGCTGGAACGACGGCTGCAGCGGCCTGGAACGTCGGCGGCTTGGTGAGGCCCGGCTGCGTGATGAAGCCGGCAATCCGTCGCTGAGCCGCCGCTGAATTCGCGTCGACGAGCGGCGTGGCGAGTTTGAAATCGCCGTCGCCATACTGATCGTGAAACGCAACATCAAGGCGAGGCAGCCCGAAGAGTTTCTGCGACAGGTCTCCTTCGTAGGTCCAGGTCATGTCTGCCGAGCCATTGGCCGTCATGGCGCTGCCGATCTCGGCATCCCTCATGTCCTGCCGCGTGTTGTTCTGGCCCGCGCCCGGCTTGGTCGTCCGCTTGGCCGTGCTTGGCGCACCGAAGATGATCAGCGTGCGGCCCGGATCGGTCATCGCTCCGCGCCTCCGTCCGTGGTTGAACTGATCGTCCGCCAGTTTCACGCGCGCTTCGAAATCCTCGCGGAATTCATTGCGCGGCGTTGCGGGCGTCGGATCGCGGCGGGCCCAGAAGAGCTCGATGAACGCGTCGACATCGGCATCACTTTGCAGCGACTTCCAGGCCGCTTTCTCTTCGGCCGTCATGAGGTACTGCGCGGGGCCCTTGCCCCAGTCCACCTTCGCCGGCGACAGCGCGGCGAAACCACTCGTGGCCGAGGCGGCGACGAAGAGGGCGGCAATCAACAAGTTGCGAGTTTTCATCAGTTTCTCCGCTTGAATAATCGCCCGTCCGAAACATCTCAGGATCGGACCTATTCCATTCGAACGGCAGGTCATTCGCCGTCGAATTTCTCCATCTCGTCGTAGAGCTTGTCCATCTCCGCGTCGATCTCTTCCTGCTTGATCACTCCCTTGCGAACCAGCAGCGCAGCCAGGCTGTGAAGCAGGATGCTGTTCTCCACGATCATCTGTTCGAACTGTTCATCGTCGTCGCCTTCAGTGCCTTCCCGATCGATATCGTTCATGAGGATGCGCCTCCTTCCGCGCGGGTGAGGATGTATCACAAATTGCGCTTCGCGCGTTGGGTAGTTGCGCTGCGCGCGTTGTCGGTTGATTGCGCTTCGCGCGTTGTCGGTTATCGGCTCCTCGCGCCGGCTGTGCCCCGCTCGAACAACGCGCGAAGCGCAACCAACCGACAACGCGCGAAGCGCAGCGGCAGCAACCATTACAATCCCGCGCCATGAAACGTATCGCCTTGCTCGCCGCTCTCCCCTTTCTTCTTTTCGCCTGCGCGAAACAGGAGGTCACTCCCGCGGCACCTGCCACCTCCGCGGCCTCTGCACCGCCACCCATGAAAGTGGGCCTCCTCACTCCCGGCTCCGTCAACGACGGCGGCTGGAACGCCATCGCCTACGAAGGCCTCCAGGAGATCGAGAAACAGCTTCACGCCGAAATCTCGCATCAGGAGACGAAGACTCCCGCGGAGATCGACGAGGGCTTCCGCTCCTACGGCGAGAAAGGCTTCGATCTCGCTTTCGGCCACGGCTTCGAGTTCCAGGACGCCGCGCTCAAAGCCGGCAAGCAGTATCCGAAGACGATCTACATCACGACCTCCGGCAGCTCCGTGGCCGCGAACGTCTCGCCGATGGTCTTCGAGCTCGAACAGGCCACGTACCTCCTCGGCGTCATCGCAGCGCGCGAGTCGAAGACAGGTAAGGCTGGGCTGGTCGGCGGCATCAACCTGCCATCAATCGCCTCGACGTTTCTGGCGTTCAAAGCGGGCGCGCTATCCGTGAACCCGAAGTTCGAGGTGAAAGAGATTTACACCGGCAACTTCGACGACGCCGGCGCGGCGAAGCTCGCTTCGCTCTCGTTGATCAACGCCGGATGCGACTTCCTCTTCCATCAGGCCAACGAGGCCGGACGCGGCGTGTTCCAGGCGTGCCAGGAGCGAAAGGTTCGCTGCTTCGGCTCGAACAAGAATCAGAACGACATGGCGCCTGACGTGATCGTCGCCTCGGCGGTCCTCGACGTGCCCGGCGCATTTCTCTACATGGCGAACCTCGTCCACGATCACAAGTTCAAGCCGCAGATCTACTGGCTCGGACGCAAGCAACGCGTCGTGTCGCTGGTATGGAACGACAAGCTGAAGTCTTCCATGTCGCCGCAAACGGTCGCCGAAGTCGAGAAGCTCGATACGGCGATCCAGGCCGGAACGTTTACGGTGCCGCGCGGTAAGTTCTAACAAAACCGTTTAACCACAGAGACACTGAGAACACAGAGGTTTCTCTGTGTCCTCTGAGCCTCTGTGGTTCATTGTTTTCTTTCGACAATGCGCCTAACGCACATCACCAAGCGCTTCGGCGCGAACGTCGCCGTCGATGATGTCTCGCTCGCCTTCGCGCCCGGCGAGATCGTCGGACTCGTCGGCGAAAACGGTGCGGGCAAGACCACGCTGATGTCGATCGCCGCCGGCGAGCTGGCCGCGGACGAAGGAACGATCGATGAGCGCGAGTCGGTCGGAATCGTCCATCAGCACTTTCTGCTCGTCAGCGAATTCACGATCGCCGAGAACCTCGCGCTTGCGATGTGGGGCCGCGATCCCGAAGCGATCATTCGCGATTCCGGGATCGAGTTGCGCGATGTCCATCGCCGCGTCGCGGAGCTTTCGGTCGGCGAGAAAGCGAAGCTGGAGCTGATCAAGGCGGTCGCCCGCCACCCGCGCTTCCTCGTCCTCGATGAGCCAACCTCGGTGTTGGCGCCGGCGGAAGCAGGCGAGCTTTTCGCGGTCATGCGCGCGCTCGCGGCGGCGGGGACGACGGTCGTCTTCATCAGCCACAAGATTCCTGAGGTGCTGGAAGTGGCGACGCGGGTGGTGGTCATGCGGCGCGGAAGAATCGTAGCGGATGGTTCTTCGATGACGGCGGAGGAGTTGGCCTGGGCGATGGTAGAGCGGCGCCAGGTGGAACGTAGGTCGGACTCTCTAGTCCCACAAACCTCGGAAATCAGTCGGACTGGAGAGTCCGACCTACGTTTGGCATTCCGTCTTGCGGACAATGTCGCCGTTCACTCGGGCGAGATCCTGGCCATCATCGGGGTGGCTGGAAACGGGCAGGCCGAGATGGCTGCGTCGCTCCGCGACTCGTTGAGCGGGCGCGTCGCGCACATTCCGGAGGATCGTGCCCGCGATGGGCTGATCGCGGAGATGACGATCAGCGAGAACATCGCGCTTGCGGAGCCGCGATGGCAGCCGCGCGTTGCAGCGCAGCGCGCTGCGGCGCTGATCGAGCGCTTCGACATCCGCGCGCAATCGCCAGATCAGCGCGCCGGCTCGCTCTCGGGCGGCAATCAACAGAAAGTGATCCTCGCGCGCGAGCTGGAGCGGCAGCCGGAGATCATCATCGCCGCCGAGCCGTCGCGCGGACTCGACATCGAAGCGACGCGCTTCGTTCATGACGAGTTGCGGGCCGCTGCCACCCGCGGCGCTGCCATTCTCCTCATCACCTCCGACCTCGACGAGGCGTTCGCCCTCGGCGACGCCATCCATGTGATCTACCGCGGCAAACTCAGCGCCCGCCTCACACCCGCCGAGGCAGCCGAACAGGCGCCGCGATTGATGGGCGGAGTTAATCGGGAGATCGGCGCGTGAGCGGCCGCACGAACGAACGAAGGTTCCGATTCGCGATCGCGATCGTTGCCGCAGCAGGCGCGATCATCGTGCTCGCACTTTGCGGCATCGCGTTCGGCCGCGGGCCGGGTGAGCTTCTCTCGATCCTCGCCAGCGGCTCGGTCGGATCGTCGTTCGCACTTCAGGGGACGCTGCTCAAATCGGTACCACTGCTGCTCACGGGACTGTCCGTCGCGCTGGCGTTTCGAGCCGGCGTCTGGAACATCGGCGGCGAGGGGCAGTTCCTCGCCGGCGCGCTCGGCGCGTTTCTCGGCGCGCGCTACGGCATGGTGGCGGCGCTCGCCGCATCGGTCATCGCCGGCGCGATCTGGGCTTCGATCGCTACGGCCATGCGGCTCTGGCGGAATGCCCCCGAGGTGTTGACGACGATCCTGCTCAACTTCATTGCCATTCATCTGTTCGGATACGC
This sequence comes from Thermoanaerobaculia bacterium, assembly GCA_034664845.1. Lineage (GTDB taxonomy): Bacteria > Acidobacteriota > Thermoanaerobaculia > Gp7-AA8 > Gp7-AA8 > JADGNZ01. Next base: position 27,295 of record JAXDGW010000022.1, read on the forward strand.
AGTGAACGGCCCGCTGCAGGAAGCGAGCGGCAAGTATCCGCAGAGTGATGCGATTCCAGCCGCGGCCATGTTGCCGACCCTCGGTGATCGCGAGTTGCACGCCGGCGCCCTCATCGCGCTCGTCGTCGCCATCGGCGTCTGGTTCCTGCTCTATCGAACCGCGGAAGGGCTTCGGCTCCGAGCGATGGGATTCAATCCCTCGGCCGCCAAGTGGGCCGGCGTCAACGTGAACGCGCAGCTCGTACGAGCGATGGCCATCTCCGGCGCGATGGCAGGTCTCGCCGGCGGAATCGAGTTGCTCGGCGTCACGCACCGGCTCTTCGAACGTTTCGCCGCGGGCTACGGCTACGCCGGAATCGCAGTCGCGCTCCTCGCGCAACTGCATCCGCTCGGCACGATCGCCTCGGCATTTTTCTTCGGCGCGCTGACGACCGGCGCGGGCGAATTGCAGCGGACCGCCGGCATTTCGTCGATGGTGGCAACGCTCGCGCAGGCGATCGTCATTCTGGCGATGATCGTCTTCACGCGACGGAGCAAGGCGTCGTCATGACCGAGCAACTCCTCGCCGCAATCCCGTTGGCGATCGTCGCCTCGACGCCTCTGTTGCTGGCTGTTCTCGGCGAGCTCGTCGTCGAGCGCGCCGGCATGATCAACCTCGGCATCGAAGGGATGATGCTGACCGCGGCGATGACGGCAGTCGTCGCCGCGCAGTGGACGCAGAGCATCGCGCTCGGATTCGTCGCCGGCATCGCCGGAGCGGCAGCGATCGGCGCCATCTTCGGTCTGTTCGCGATCCGCTTCGCTGTCGATCAGATCGTGACCGGAACCGCGATCGTCCTGCTCGCACAGGGATTGACCGGCGTCGTCTATCGCCAACTGCAGCAGAGCGCGATCTTTCTCCAGCCCGTGCCGCGCTTCGGCACGGACGTCATCGTGCCCCTCGCCTGGATCGCGATTCCGATCGTCCTCGCGTTGGTTCTCTGGCGAACGCGCTTCGGCCTGCGCCTTCGCGCCTGCGGCGAGCTACCCGGGGCCGTGACGGCGGTCGGCGCCTCGGTGCCGCGGCATCGCTGGATCGCGTTGGCGATCGAAAGCGTGCTGACAGGAATCGCCGGCGCCTATCTCGCGCTCGCTCTCTCCAGCGGCTTCGCCGAAAACATGACCTCGGGACGCGGATTCATCGCCCTGTCGATCGTGATCTTCGGCCGCTGGAAGTTCAAAGGCGCGCTACTCGGAACCGCCGTCTTCGGCATCGCCGCCGCCGCGCAATACGCGATGCAGGCCAGCGGCCGCGGCGTCCCGTTCCACCTGCTGCTGGCTGTGCCGTATGTCGTGACCCTGCTGATCCTTTGCGGCATCGCGGGGAAAGTGCGAGCTCCGGAGAGTTTGGGGCGGTGACGATCGCCCCGTGGCCCCCGGCTTCAGCCGGGGGTTCGGGCGGCAGGTTTTATGGCCGGGCAGTCACGTCCAGACGAACTTGTCATCGATCGAAACGCCATGCCGGCGCAGGAGCTCGATCAATTCGTCCTGAGACGACTGCTTCTTGTGGTGTGACTTCTGTCGCTCAATGTATCGAGCCACCCGAGGGACGTTCGACTTGCTGACGCTGAACGCGCCGTATCCCCTCTGCCAGGCGAATTCGGATCGATCGGAAAACGATTCGTTGATCCAGTGAGATGAACTGCCTTTGATCTTTCCCACGGCCTCGGCAACGGCGACCGACGCGGGCAACTCGACAAGCATGTGAATGTGATCTTCGACACCATTGACGACGTACAACTTTCCGCTGAGTTGTCGCACGATTCCACCAAAGTACGGATAGAGCCGCGATTCGAGCGCGGAGTCGATCAGCGACCGTCGATTTTTGGTCGCGTAGACGACGTGGGTGAGGAGGTTGGTATAGCTGTGCATGGCGCAGTTGCCATGCGAAAGTCCCGACGAAATGTTACCTCGGAATCTCTTCCCTGTCGCCCGCTGAAGCGGGCTTCGAAAAATGGGAGCACCTCGAGAACCCCCGGCTGAAGCCGGGGGCTACGGATCTCGGGCTGGACAATCGGGCGATGGGATTTGATTAACTCGGGCCGGCAATTGGGATCTCGGAGCAGCAGTTGAGCGGCTTAACCTCAGAGATCGCGGCCGTCAATCGGGCAATGGAATTCGGAGCGATTGTCGCCGCAAATCTGCGATCGCTGCTGAAGTCGACTCAAGATCCGTAGCCCCCGGCTTTAGCCGGGGGAAAACGGAGATCCCACCTCGGGCTGGACAATCGGGCGATGGGATTTGATTATCCCGGGCCGGCGGTTAGGATCTCGGAGCAGCAGTTGCGCGGCTTAACCTCAGAGATCGCGGCCGTCAATCGGGCAATGGAATTCGGGGCGCTTGTCGCCGCAAATCTGCGATCGCTGCTGAAATCGACTCAAAGATCCGTAGCCCCCGGCTTTAGCCGGGGGAAAACGGAGATCCCAACGTTCCCAAGCCCGCTTCAGCGGGCGACAGGCTCGAAATCGCCGGCGCCGAATCCACCTTCTCGGACCTTCCCCACCCGCCGAGCGAATCCCAAACACTTGCAATGCCTAGTGAGCTCCCGCCCGACGCGCGTTGCTCCCCCTGCGAGGTCGATGACAACACCGCTGCGATTGCCGGAATCTCGTCCGGCATCGTGCGATGAAGCGACTCCTCGTGATCGGCGATGAAGCGCGTCGAGACGAGTCCGTCGCGAAAGGCGGGGTGGGATACGACGCGCCGCAGCCACGAGATGTTCGTCTTCGTGCCGAGGACGACGTAGTCGCGCAAGGCGCGTTCGAGGCGGTCGATGGCGGCGTCGCGCGTCGGAGCGGAGCAGATCAACTTCGCCAACATCGGATCGAAACTGACGCCGATTTCCGTCCCCTGCGACACACCGGCATCGACGCGCACTCCCGGCCCGGCCGGCTCGCGGTAGAAGCGAATCGTCCCGCTTTGCGGAAGGAAGCGGTCGTCCGGATCCTCGGCGTAGATGCGCACTTCGATGGCGTGGCCACGCTGATGGAGATCATCCTGCCGCCACGGCAACGGTCCGCCGCCGGCAACCGCCAACTGCGCGCGAACGAGATCGACGCCAGCCACCTCCTCGGTCACTGGATGCTCGACCTGCAGCCGCGTATTCATCTCCAGAAAGTAGAAATCGTTTTCCGGAGTGACGATGAACTCGACCGTCCCGGCGCTGCGATAGTCCACGCCGCGCGCTGCCGCGACCGCTGCCGCGGCCATGCGCGCGCGAAGGTCGTCGCTGTAGCGCGGCGCCGGCGTCTCTTCGATAACTTTCTGGTGCCTTCGCTGGATCGAGCAATCGCGCTCGAAGAGATGGACGACGTTGCCGTTCCCGTCGCCGAAGATCTGGAACTCGACGTGGCGCGGCTCCTCAATGTAGCGCTCCAGAAGGAGGCGGTCGTCGCCGAATGATTTCTTCGCCTCGCGCTGCGCCGACTCGATCGCGCTTTGCAGCTCGCCGTCTGACCGGACGATCTTCATCCCCTTGCCGCCACCGCCCGCGCTGGCTTTGACGATCAGCGGGAAGCCGATGCCCGTCGCGGTGGTAGTCAGCGCGCTGATGCTCTGATCTTCGCCGTCGTAGCCGGGGACGACCGGAACGCCGAGGCGCTGCATGAGATGACGCGACTCCGCCTTCGAGCCCATCGCCGCAATCGAGCTCGCCTTCGGGCCGACGAAGATGATGCCTGCGTCTTCGCACGCGGCGGCCAGCTCGGCGCGCTCGGAGAGAAAGCCGTAGCCGGGATGAAGCGCATCCGCGCCGCCACTCCGCGCGGCATCGATGACGCGCCCGACGTTGAGGTACGTCTGCCGCCCGTCGCCGCTGCCGAGCGATACGGCATCGTCGAAATAGCGTCGAACGTAGCGAACGTCATCGAGCTCCGAGTATGCGAGCACCGATTCGACGCCGGCCTCGCGGCACGCGCGCGCGATGCGGACGGCGATCTCGCCGCGGTTGGGAACGAGGAGGCGGCGGATCATGCGCGCGGCCTCTGTCGCCCGGTGAACCCCCGGCTGAAGCCGGGGGCTACGGTTCTTGCTCCGGGCGGGACAGGTGAGAGATCCGTAGCCCCCGGCTTCAGCCGGGGGTTTCGGGGGCGACAAAACCGCCGGCCTACCGGCTCCACGGCGCCTTCTCCTTCTTCAAAAACGCGCTCATCCCGCCCTGACCTTCGGCAGAAACGCGCCGCGTGGCAATCGCGTCGATCGTGTACGGAATCGAATCGACCGGCGAATGCGCGGCGACGTACGCGATCAGCTTCTTGCATTCGCGAACGGCCTCCGGGCCGGACGATTTCAGCGCCGCGATGGTCTCGGCGATTGCAGCATCGACGTCGTCAACGATGCGATGCACGAGTCCGATCCGTTGCGCACGCTCCACATCGAAGCGCTCACCCGTCAGGAAAAGCGCCCGCGCATGCGTCTCGCCGATCTTGGCGATGACATACGGCGAGATCACCGCCGGAAGGATTCCGAGCTTCACCTCGGACAGCCCGAACTTCGCGTCGCGCGCGGCGACGGCGATGTCGCAAACCGCGACGAGGCCGACGCCGCCGCCGATGGCTGCGCCCTGAATCCGCCCGATCACCGGCAGCGGGCACTCATTGATCAGCGCGTACATCCGGGCCAGTTGCGAGGAATCGCGAACGTTCTCCTCGCGCGTGTAGCCGACCATACGCGACATCCAGTTGAGGTCGGCCCCCGCGCAGAAGTTCGGCCCGGTGCCGCGGAGGATGACGGCTCGTGCGCTCGTCGCGCCGATGCCGCTGAAAAGATCGATCGCCTCGGCGATCAGCTCATCGTTGAACGCGTTGTGAACGTCGGGACGGTTGAGCGTCACCGTCAGGACGCCATCCGCTTCATCGACGAGAAGCGTTTTGTAAGTCATGGGCGGGATTGTATGCGGGAGACGTGCAGGGCCGCCGAAGCGACGGCCCTGCACATTGATTACCGCTTCGCGGGGCGCTTGCGCGGCGTTGAGTTGAAGCTGTACGTGGGAATCAGCGTGTATGCCCCCGTCGCGCCAACCGTGCCGCCGGCTTCGACGCGGACGAAGAACGGCACGGACGGCGTCGGGGAGACTAGCGTGGTGATCTGCGAGTCGAGTCTCGCCGAGCCGTTGGCCGGGATGTTCACCGTGACGGTCGCGGATACGCCGCTGCTCAACGTCACTTTCAGCGGCGTGTCCGTCGCCGCGACCGTCACCGAAAGCGGAACGGTCGAGTTGGATACGAAGGTGTAGTAGTCGACATCCACCGAGCTGCAGATCTTTGCCGCGATCGTCTTGCCGCTTTGCAGATTGCCGAACGCAGATGCCTGCGTATCGTTCGGCTCGTAGTTGTCGGTGCAGGGAGCGATCGCCGTCCCTTCATTCATCACGACCACGTAGTCCTGCGTCGCCGACTTCGTGTCGCCGATCGCGCCATGGACGATGATGTGGTACGTGCCGGCAACGGCATTGGCGATCTCGATTTCCTCGGTCGTATCGGTGTGATTCGCCGCGCGGGTCGCCAACGCATCCGGCGTGGAGGGGTTCAAGACGTACGGGAGCACGGTCGCACCGTTCGGGTCGGTGATGCGGAGATCGAGATCGTTGACGAGCGTCTTGTCCGCGAGCGGATCGTCATCGGGATTCGCCGGCACCAGCAGCACCTCGGGATCGAACCACCCGAGGACAACGCGGAACTTTTGCGTGGCCGGAAGCACCATCGGGATGTCGATGTCCTGACCGTTTGCGATCGTGCCGGTGCGGATGCGCGAGCTGGTTCCGTTGTCGCCGAGGATGAGATCGACGGAGGCTTTGGCATCGACGAGTCCGAAGCCGAACGTGTAGTCGGGACCGGCGTTGCCAAGGTCGTCGGCGCCGGCGATCAGAAGAGTCTTGAGAGCCGGAGAAGTTGGCGTCTTGCCGAACGTCTTGCGGTATTGCTGCGTGATGAGGGCGGAGATGCCGGTGACGACCGGCGTGGCCATCGACGTGCCTTGATTCGTCCCATAGCTGTTGTTCGGGAGCGTCGAAAACTGAAACTCCCCTTTGGCAACGAGCTCGGGCTTGATGCGGCCATCGGTCGTGGGCCCGCGCGAGCTGAAATTCGAGATCGTTTTCCCATCGGCCTGCAACGCGCCGACGGTGACTGAGTTCTTCGTGCTCGCCAGCAGGCCAACGGTAGTGGCGGACCCGTGGCTGGGGTGCTTGGTCGTCTCACAATAGGCGTTGCCGGAACAACCTTGCAGCACCGCGGCAGCCGAGGTGCAGTCTGTTCCGCTGCCGTTCTGGGAATAGCAGAAGGTGTGCGTGAACGACTTCGGTGTGTCGTCGAGATGTTTGTGTGTGCCCCACGCCCCGAGGTTCGGGTTGCCGCCGTCCGCGTCGTTGCCGGCAGCGTGAACGAGCAGCGGCACGCCGGCCGTCCGCATCACCTTGTCGTAGGGCTCTGACTCCAGACCGCTATATGCGCCGTAGCCATCCTCATTGCCCCACCACTGGTTGCCGTTTTGCCAGCTCAGACCGAAGTCCCAGGAGTTGTTGTCGCCGATGCTGCCGACGGATGCGGGGCCGGAGAGTTTCTGGCCCAGAACGACGTCAAAGTCGTCGTTGGCGTCGTACGCGTGCAGCGTGGCCGCGGGAGCCATCCCTTTGGCGTCTTTGTTGAGGCCGGCCGCGAGAATCGTGCCGGTGACATGCGTGGCGTGCGTGTCGACAGGACGGCCGGCGGCGAAATGACTGGTGACCCGGCCGCCGAACTCCGGGTGCGCAACGTCGGGCGCACCGTTCGGCTCGAAGAGTGAGAGGACGACGCCCTCGCCGTTGAGGTTGTACGGCGCGCCGTAGAGAGGTGTGACTTTCGAGATGCTGGCCGCGAAGGCGTTGAGGCTCCTGGGACGCAGCGACGGGCCGTAGATGCCGAAGATGCGCTCATCCGCGGCGAGCGTGGATACCGCCATCGACGGGACTCGCACCGTCATTCGTTGCGGGCCGGCGGAAGGCATCGTGAACGGCGTGTCGATCGTGCCGCCGACCGCGTCGATGGCGTTCTGCGCATCGGCAAACGTCACGTCGGGCTGAAAGATGAGGCGCAGGAGCGAGAACGCTCTTCCCTTCGCCGTTTCCGCGTATGCGCTGTGCGCGATCTTGCGCGTGGCGTCGTATACGTGAAGCGAGCGGATGCGCGCGTCGGCGGGCGGCGGTGCGTCGTCCCGCATGCGCACGAGGTAGCGATGATTGGCGAGTGGCCGCTGGACCTCGATCCCCTCTGCGGCAAGCTCAGCGCTGGCAGCGGCATCGAGCGGAACTGCGCTCTCCAGGATGAAGTGGCGCCGCACCGTGTCGCGATCGGGAGGCAAGGCGTAGACGGCGATAGGAAGGAAGAAGAGTGCGAGTGAAGCGAAGAGGTGGCGGCGCATGCGCGATCTTGGGTCTCCGTTTTACTGCTCTACGGCGCGAAACGAACCGCCGTCGCGGCGAAATTGCCGCAGGGCACTGCGTCACGATCTGTTCACAGCAATATGGTGCCCGAGGTCGGACTCGAACCGACATGAGGGTTAACCTCGGCAGATTTTGAGTCTGCTGCGTCTGCCATTTCGCCACTCGGGCTGAGACTGAAACGATGGACGTTGAAGGAGGAACGATGAACCCGGGGCCGATATTCAGCCGTTCATCATTCCTCCTTCACCGTTCATCCTGGTTCATGCCGGCTGACGATCAGACCAGCGCCGCGCCGATTCGTGTAACTCCTCTTCCGTCAGAATCCGGTTCGTCGATTTTGCCAGCTGGAAAATCTCCTTCGCCAGCCCCTCATCCTGCGGATAACCTTTCGAATCGAGCCAGTAGATCACGTTCGAGAGACCACACATCGGACCGACTTCAATGATCTGCGAGAGGCCGAACATTCCTGCCGGGACTCCCGAGTAAACACGGTCGGCAAGCCACTCACTTCCCTTTTTCTTGGCTTTGATGATGGCGGCTGCATGAACGCCGGTGCCGGTGCGGAAGGCATCGCGGCCGAATACTGGGTATTGATCGGGCAGCGGAATGCGCACGGCTTTCGAGACGAACTGCACGTACTCCGGGAGCGTCGTCAGATCATTGTCGATCCACTCCATCAGCTTGAGATTGACCATCAGCAGGTCGATGGGAGTGTTACCGACGCGCTCGCCGATGCCCGCGGCTGAGCCGTGGATGCGGTCGGCGCCCGCTTCAATCGCTGCGATGGAGTTGATCACACCAAGGCCGCGGTCGCTGTGCCCATGCCAGTCGATCCTCACCTCGGGGTTCACGCGGTCGACAACGCCGCGAACGAATCGGATGAGATTGCGGACACCCCACGGCGTAGCGTGGCCAACGGTGTCGCAGACGCAAACGCGCTTCGCGCCGGCTTCGATCGCGGCGGTGTAAAGCTTCTCGACATCCTGCGGCTTGGCCCGCGTCGTGTCTTCGGTGACGTACATGACCGGCAGCCCTTCGCCGACGGCAAACCGCACCGCCTTCGCCGACTGTTCGATGATCCAGTCGAGATCCCACTCTTCGGCGAACTGCCGGATGGGCGACGAGCCGATGAAGGTGCAGGCCTCGATGGGGATGCCGACACGCTGCGAGATCTCGGCGATGGGCCTGATGTCATCGATGTGCGTCCGCGCCGCGCAGTTCGCCGCGATGTTCAGCTTGGCGTCGACGATCTCGCGCGCCAGACGTTCGACCGATTTCTGCACGTGCGGCCCCGCACCAGGCAGACCGATGTCCGCCGTGTCGACGCCGATGGCGTTCTGAAAATGCAGGATGCGCACTTTCTCGTCGAGCGTCGGATCCGTCACCGACGGCGACTGCAGCCCATCGCGCAGCGTCTCGTCATCGAACTCGATCTTCTTCGACGACGGACGGGCAGGACGCTCGTCGCCAACGTTCCAGTCGTAGATGAGGTCGTGGAGGTTCTCGGTCATCGAGGACGAATACTAACAAGGGCGGACGACTTTCGCAGGCCTGTCGTTTCACCGGCAAGCGGACTGCTTGGCCAGCTGGAACCATGACCTCATCCCAAGTGCTGTTGAACGAGCAACTCGCCACCGGAATCCATGGAGTGCAGCGATCAAGTTGTCGTTGGCCCGCAGCGGTCTGCCGTTCGTTGGAGCGACGCGGAGATCCAGCCGAATCGATCGCGCTACGAACCTACAGCTCAGGCGATCTTTTTGAAACGGACGAGGAGGTCCATGTCGAACGCACGCGCAACCTTCATGATCGTCTCAATTGTAGGATTTGCATCAGGATCTTCCAGCTTGGCAATCTGTTGTTGTGAGACGCCGACGCGCTTCGCGATTTCGGTCTGGCTCCATCCCCGCTCGCTTCGCATGGATCGGAACTGCAAGGCAAGAAGCACGAGCTTGGGAGAAATCGTGATAGGGATTCGCCGCTCACTTGCCTTCGGCGGCCGATGCATATGCGGCAAGTCCATCTCTTCCACGAGGTGGCCCTCGATCCATCCCTCGATCGCCTCCTTGGCATTCGAGTAGATGTCCGCCTCGCAATCCGCGAAGGTCTGACAGCCTGGCGCGTCAGGGAACTCGATCAGATGCCGGCGCCCCTCCTTACGCACATAGGCAACGTACTGCAGCGCGGTATCCATCTCATGAGTGCTCATGTCAGCTTCACTCCCGATTGACGCTTCGGCCACGTCCGATCTTCCTTTCTGTCCTGGAAAATCAAAGCATTCTCAAGGCGACTCTCGCTTCCTGTCATGCGGCAAAGGCGATGATTTCCAGCTCGGTACCGCTGTCGACGCGGGCGAGCAGTTGTTCCACCCGGGCAAAGGTCGCGTCGGCGAGCGAGTACTCAGCACAACGCTCACATTGCATAGTCGGAAGACCCTTCAGAATCACAATCGTGTGCTCTCCGAGCTTGAATGGTAAATCTGTCGTCGTTTGTGCCTGCACGCTTCCGCAAACGCGGCATCTCATCAGCGTTTCCTCCTGGTGAATCCCGGCTCCCATTCATCAGTATCCGGGCGATAGGCGGTGACGACACGCACGTTGTCGTCATCGTTGTCGACGGCGAAAAGGATGTGAAACCCGGCGCCAAGGACCAGATAGCTCGGAAGGTACTTGTCATCGGGGTATTCCTCGATGATTTCATACGAATCCACCGCAGCCAGAATGTCGTCTCGACTAATGAACCTTCCGGCGAGCCGCATATTCACATGATAAGTCCAGTACATCTTGCGGCTTCGAACGCATCGCTGTATGAACGCGAGTGGATCGTCCGGAAGCCGATTTCTCATCTCTTACACTCGACGATCGTGCCCATGCCAGACGTGCTTACCTCCCCTGAAAATTCGCCGCCCGCTTCTCCAGGAACGCCTGCATCCCTTCCTTCGTATCGGCACTCGCGCAGAGCAGACCGAAGAGCGTCGCTTCCAGGAACTGGCCCTCCTCGAACGACATCTCGCTGCCGTGGTTGACGGCTTCGATCGCGGCACGCACAGCCAGCGGCCCGCGAGACATGATCTTCTTCGCCATCTCTTCGCACGTTGCCATGAGCTGATCCGCGGGAACGACGCGATTGACGAGGCCGACCTTCTCGGCGTCCGTGGCGCCGATGCGGTCGCCGGTGCAGATCAGCTCCAGCGCTTTCCCCTTGCCGAGGAGACGCGCCATACGTTGCGTCCCACCGTAGCCGGGAATGATGCCGAGCGTCACCTCGGGGAGTCCGATCTGCGCCTTCTCCGATGCGATGCGGATGTGACACGCCAGCGCGAGCTCGCAGCCGCCGCCGAGGGCGAAGCCGTTGATGGCGACGATGACGATCTTCGGGAAGCGCTCGATGAACGACAGGATGAACTGACCGCGCTCCGAGGTGTCCTTGCCGGTGATGGGAGTCTTCTGCGCCAGCTCGTTGATGTCGGCGCCGGCGACGAAGGCCTTCTCCCCGCCGCCAGTCAGGATCACCGCCTTCACACTCTCATCGTCGCGCCCCTCGGCGAAGATGCGATACAGCTCCTCCACCGTCTGGGCGTTCAGTGCGTTAAGAACTTTGGGGCGATCAATGGTGACGTAGAGGATGCCGTCACGAACTTCGGCTTTGACGTTTTCGAGATTCTCGTAGGGCACTTGCTTCTCCTGTATCTGCGAACATCTGCGTCATCTGCGGAAAAGCCTTTCGTCCGCAGATGTTCGCAGATGAGAGGCTTTACCTGGATCGATCGAACGGCACCGGCGTTCCGCTCGCGTAATCGTAAAACCCACTGCCGGTCTTGTTCCGCCCCAGCCGGCCTGCCAGCACCATTTTGCGCAGCAGCGGCGGCGCGGCGAAGCGCTTTTCCTGATACTCCGCGAACATCACCTCGGTGATGAAGTACGTGGTGTCGAGGCCGACGAAATCGAGCAGCGTGAACGGACCCATCGGATAGCCGCAGCCGAGCATCATGGCCTTGTCGATGTCTTCGATCGAGCCGACGCCTTCTTCGTACGCGCGGATGGCGTCGAGGATGTAGGGGACGAGCAGGCGATTGACGATGAAGCCGGAGTTGTCGCGCGCCGCCACCGCTTCTTTGCCGAGCGATTTCGCGAACGTAAAGGCGCGGTCGAACGATTCATCGCTGGTCAGGATCGTGCGCACGACCTCTACGAGCTTCATCAGCGGCACGGGATTGAAGAAGTGCAGGCCGACGAACTGTTTCGGTCGCGTGGTCGCCATCGACAGCTCGGTGATGGTCAGCGAGGACGTGTTGGAGGCGAAGAGCGCATCCTTCTTCACGATCTTGTCGAGCGCGGCGTACGTTTCTTTCTTCAGATCCGCGTTTTCGATGATGGCTTCGATCACGATGTCGCAATCGGCGAGATCGTCAAGGCTCGTCGTTCCCTTCAGCCGGGCCATGCTGGCGTCTTTGTCAGCCGCCTGCAGCTTGCCCTTCTCGACGAACTTGCTCAGCGACTTGTCGATCCCCGCCAGCCCTTTGTCGAGAAACTTCTGTTCCACTTCGCGAACGACGGTCTCGTAGCCGGCCTGCGCCGCAATCTGAGCGATCCCCGACCCCATGAGGCCGCAGCCGAGGACGCCAACTTTTTTGATCTCTGACATGGTCCTGCTCCTTTGCAGCGGCGCATTCTAAGGCAACGATGAATTCACCGTTCATCGTTCGTGCGTCATCGTTCATCATTAGCCGTGCCGCGCCTCAAGCCGCAGGTTCGCCTCCTCGCTTTCGTCTCCCTTCTGAACGACTCGGCCAGCGAGATGATCTATCCGCTGCTACCGGTATTTCTCACGTCCGTCCTCGGCGCGACGCCGGTCACGATTGGCATCATCGAAGGCGCGGCGGATGGATTGGCGTCGATCCTCAAGCTGATCGCTGGGACGATCTCCGACCGGTTGCCTCGGCGCAAACCGCTCGTGGTGGCGGGCTACGCGCTGGCGGCGGCGTCACGCGTGCTCATCGCGTTCGCCGGCAGGTGGCCCGCCGTGCTGACGGCGCGTCTCGTCGACCGGACCGGCAAAGGGATCCGCTCCGCGCCGCGCGACGCCATCATCGCCGACGTGACGCCGCCCGAGCAGCGGGGCCACGCCTTCGGTTTTCAGCGCGCACTCGATCACACCGGCGCCGTAGCCGGGCCGCTGCTCGCGCTTTTCTTCCTGAACATCATTCACGTCCCGATGCGGACGCTGTTTCTGATCGCGGTGATTCCCGGCGCCATCGGCGTGCTGATTCTCCTGTTTTTTCTGCACGAGGAGCCGCGCTTGGCAAGCGCAAAAGGCAGCGGCGATATCACCGCGGCTGTCGCACTGCCCTCCCGTTTCTGGCTCGCCATCTCCGCAGTCGCGCTCTTCTCGCTCGCGAATTCAAGCGATGCGTTCCTGATCCTGCAGGCGCACGCGGCCGGCGTGTCGACGGCGATGCTTCCCGCGCTCTGGGCCGCGCATCACGTGATCAAGTCGCTCTTCTCCACTCGCGCCGGCGCGCTGTCCGACCGGATCGATCGCCGCTTCCTGCTCATCGCCGGCTGGAGCTCATACGCCATCATTTACGCGATCTTTCCCTTCGCGCGATCGCTCACGTTCTTCGCCGTTCTCTTCGTGCTCTACGCGATTCCATTCACGCTTTCGGAAGGAGCCGAGCGCGCCTGGATCAGCGATCTGGTTCCGGCGGAAGGGCGCGGAAAAAGCTTCGGCATCTACTACCTCGCCAACGGTCTCTGCGTGCTGGCGGGGACGGTCGTTTTCGGCGCGATCTACCAGTACGTCGCGCCGAGGGCCGCGTTCTGGACGGGCGCGGGATTGGCGCTGGCAGCAGCGGCAGCGGTGATGATCGTGCCGAAACGATCAGAACTGTCATCCTGAGACTGCCGTAGGACACGAAGTGCCGGAGGACGTCGAAGGACCCCCTGATCTTGTGCGATGGTTTTTTCACCCCCACCCGACCCTGCACGAAATCAGGGGGTCCTTCGACCGTCCTTCGGCACTTCGTGTCCTTCGGCGGCTCAGGATGACAGTGGAGATGACGGTGGAAACTACGTCCACTCTTCGCGGCCGGTGCGGCCTTTGCCTGGAACGCGGCCGCCTTTGCGGCGATCGACGTCGGGCACGAAGACCTCGCGGTGTGGCCGCGTCTCTTCGAACTTCTGGACGAATCGCACCGCTTCGTCGATGACGTCGTCGAACGTCGCAACCGGTGGCGGCGCGCTTTGCCGCAACCGCTCGACATGCGCCCGGTATCTCTCCCCCCGTTCGCACGCGTCGGCGAAGCGTGCGCCGAACGCCGCGTCGCTCTTCGCCTTGTCGCTCAAGTGGCGCTGCATTTCGGGGACGCGCTCGATGTGGCTGCAGAAGAGGATCACGTCGTTGCCTGCCATCAGCGCGCGCTCGGAGATCTCTTCGTACGTGCCGAGGTCGGAGACGGCGTGCATCTCCATATCGTCGCTGACGGCGGCGCCTTGGAAACCGATGCGATCGAGGAGATCGCGATTGAGAGTCCGGCTCAACGTGGCCGGGCTCCCCGACGGATCGATCTGCGGGTAGGTTCCGTGTCCGACCATGATGCCGCCGGCCTCGTTGCCGAGGCGCGCGAAGGGAACGAGATCACGGCGCAGAAGCTCGTCGAGCGAGAAGTTCATCACCGTTTCGCCGTAGTGCGGATCGCCGGAGCCGAGTCCGATGCCGGGAAAGTGTTTCATGCATGCGGCGGTGCCGGTGCCTTGCAGCCCGCGGATGAACGCACCCGCCAGTTCGACGACGGTCTCGACGTCGCCGCTGAACGTGCGACGCTCCAGCCCCTTCGGTGCTTCATCGCCGCGAATATCCACCACCGGCGCGAGGTCGATTTCGACGTCGAACCAGCGCAACGCCATCCCGATCACACGCCCGCACCACTGCGACATCAGCGCAGGCTCGGCGCCTTCCGCGAACGCCTGCGCGCTGGGCAGGCCCGGGATGAGGTGACGGAGCCGGTCGACGCGGCCACCTTCCTCATCGATCATGAAGAGCGGCGGCTGCGCGGGCGCGAGCGACTTGATTTCCTTCACCAGCTCGCGCAACTCCTCGGCCTCGCCGATGTTGCGTCCAAAAAGAACCACGCTATTCGGCGTCGAGTCGCGCAGGATGCGGCGCTCGAGATCTGTCAGCGAAGTTCCGGAGAGACCGATACCGAGGATGTCGTTCATAGCTTTCTGGAAATCGTAGCAAAGTTGCGCCGGCCTGGCGGCCGGCGCGTTGTCGGTTGTCGGTTGGTTGCGCTTCGCGCGTTGTCAGAGGCGCGTTGGTTGCGCGCCGAAGTGAGAACACTCGAGAAATGCGCGAAGCGCGCCAACCGACAACGCGTGAAGCGCAACGAACTGCCAACACCCGAAGCGCAACTCTCGACAACATGCGAAACCCAACTTACCGACAACGCGCGTAGCGCAAATTCCGACAACGCGCGAAGCGCAACCAACCGACAACTGACAACGCGGCCGCCGCAGGCGGCCGCAATCAACCCAGTTTCTCTCTCAGCCTCGCCAGCTCATTCAGCGCCTGGATCGGCGTGAGCGACTCGACGTCGATGGAGCGGAGCGCGCTGATCACATCCATCTCTCTTGCATCGCCGAAGAGTCCCATCTGGCGGACAGGCTCGCCGCCGCGCTTCTGCGTCTCGGCGACGACATCGCGTTCCTTTCGCTCCAGCGTGATGAGAATCTCGCGAGCGCGTTCGATGATCGTCTGCGGGATGCCGGCGAGCCTCGCCACCTGGATGCCGTAGCTCTTGTCGGCCGCACCCTCCACGACGCGGCGCAGGAAGATGATCTGGTCGTTCCATTCCTTCACGGCGACGGAGTAGTTGGCGACGCGCGCCTTCGTCTTCGCCAGGTCAGTGACCTCGTGGTAGTGCGTGGCGAAGAGGGTGATGCCGCTGCGCGAAGGGTTGTCGTGTAGGTACTCGATGATGGCCCACGCCAACGAGAGGCCGTCGAACGTGGCCGTGCCGCGGCCCACCTCATCGAGGATGATCAACGACCGGTCGGTGGCGTTGTTGAGGATGTTCGCGGTCTCGTGCATCTCCACCATGAACGTCGATTCGCCGCGCGCGAGCTGATCGGATGCGCCAACGCGGGTGAAGATGCGGTCGAAGATGCCGAGGCGGGCTTTGGAGGCGGGAACGAAGCTGCCGATCTGGTTGAGGAGAACGATCAGCGCGACCTGGCGCAGGTACGTCGATTTGCCCCCCATGTTCGGCCCGGTGATGATCTGGATTCCGTTGCGGTCGCGCTCGACGATGGTGTGATTGGGAATGAAGCGCTCGGCAGCGATGGCCTCGATCACCGGATGGCGTCCGTCCTCAATGCAGATCTCCGCCGCCTCGGACAGCGTTGCGCGGACGTACCGGTTGCGCACGGCGATCGTAGCCAGCGACGAGACCGCATCGACCTCGCCGGCGGCGCGGGCAGTGGCAAGGATCGCTCCGCTCATGCGCGCCACACCGTCGAGCAGCGCGTCGTAAAGCCGCGCTTCGATGGCGATCGCTTTCTCTTCCGCGCCGACGATCTTTTCTTCGAGCACTTTGAGATCGGGTGTGATGTAGCGCTCGGCGTTGACCAGCGTCTGCTTGCGGATGTAGTCGTCCGGAACCTTGGCGATGTTCGATTTGGAGACTTCGATGTAGTAGCCGAAGACGGAGTTGAAGCGAACCTTGAGCGAGCTGATGCCGGTGCGCTCCCGCTCGCGCGTCTCGATCTCCACGAGGATCGTTTTCGAATCGCGGGCGATGTTGCGAAGCTCGTCGAGCTCGGCGTCGACGCCGGGCTTGATCGCGCCGCCATCGCGCAAGTTAAGGGGCGGATTGTCCGCGAGCGTGGCCGCGATCTGATCGACGACCGGCGCGACCGGATCGAGAGCGCCGCGCAGCCGTTGGAGTAATGGACCGTGAAGCGGCGCCATCACCGTGCGCAAGTCATCGACCATCAGAAGAGAATCGGCGAGCGTCAGACATTCGCGCGGCGTGGCGCTTCGAAGGGTGACGCGCGATGCCAGCCGCTCGAGATCGGCGATCCGGGAGAGCCGCTGCGTCATCGGCTCGAGGATGGCGCGCGACCGGGTCAGCTCATCGACGGCGTCGTGCCGGTCGAAGATGGCGTCGCGGCTCTTGAGCGGACGCGTGATCCACTTGCGCAACATCCGTCCGCCCATCGCCGAGCGCGTGGCGTTGACGACGCTCCAGAGCGAGGCGCGAGGCCGGGCGGCGTCGCGGGAGTCGAGAATCTCCAGGTTGGCGAGCGTGGCAGCGTCGAGCTGGAGGAAGTCGGCTTCGTGATCGACGCGCAGCGACAGGACGTGATCGAGCGGCTTCTTGTGGCTGGCCGCGGCGTAACGCAGCGCCGCTCCCGCAGCGCCGATGCGCGGATCGTCGCCTTCCAGCCCGAAGCCGCGCAGCGACTGCGTCCCGAAATGACGCGAGAGGTAATCATGCGCGGCGACGATTTCGAAGAGCGACGGCTCGACCGGCGTGGCCGGGATTTCCAACTGGAACGACGATTCACGCGGAACAATGGCTTCACGCGGCGCGAAGCGGGCGATGTCGTCGGCGAGCCGAGGATCATCAGCGCCGGCGTACGACGTGACGAAAAAATCGCCGGTGGAAACGTCGAGGTACGCGGCGCCGACCACGGGAGCGGCATCGAAGAGAGCGACCAGATAGCAACTCTCCCGATCGACGAGAAAACTTTCCGTCGCCGTGCCGGGCGTGACGATGCGCACGACCTCCCGCCTCACCAACCCCTTCGCCGCCCCCGCATCCTCGGTCTGCTCACAGATGGCCACGCGCAGTCCGTGCCGGATCAACTTGGCGATGTAGCCGTCGGCCGCGTGATACGGCACGCCGCACATCGGCGCCTCGTGCTCCTGCCCTTTGTTGCGCGCCGTGAGCACGAGGTCGAGAAGCGGCGCCGCCTTCTCGGCATCCTCGAAAAACATCTCGTAGAAGTCGCCGAGCCTGTAGAAAAGGATGGCGTCGGGGACCTGCCGCTTGATCTCGAAATACTGTTCGAGCATCGGCGTGAGCTTCATCGGACGGGACATTTTGAAGGGTGAAGTATGAAGGGTGAAGTATGAAGGGTGAAGAGTGAAGAATGTGTCGCGAATGTTCGATTGCGTCTCGAAGGCGGAATGTTGAATGTTCAATGTTGAATGTTCAATGTTGAATGCAGCGGCCAGGACCGATCCTTTTTCATTCAACACTCAACATTCAACATTGAACATTGCTTCGACGCGCTGACGAATGAACAGCTCAACGGCCTCAAGCAGGCCGCCGACGTCCTCATCCAACATTCAGCCTTTGTCAGGTCTTCGAATCAGCAGCACACTCCCATCCTTCCCATCCAACTCCACCACCACCGCCTCGCGTAGCGCCGTGTGTGGGACGCGATCGCAGAGCACGACCCAGCGGTCGGCCGTGCCGCCGCCCTCGCCGCGCGCGGCCCAGGCGACGTGGACCGATTCGTATCCTCGGAAACGGACGGGATCTTTTTGCTGGAGGATCGTCACCGCCCGCACCGCAGCGTCATCGCTCAGGATGCGGCCCGTGCGGCGCGACGGATCCTCGCGATGCAGGAACGTCACGAAAAGGACCGCACACACCAGAATCCACGCGGGGTAGAGCAGCCAGTAGCGCCGGAACACGCGCGGTATCATAGCGGGCCGATGACACGCGCCGAGATCCAGGAGAAGCTCGCAGAGATCGTCCGCAAAGAGAAAAATGTCGCGGACGACAAGCTCACGCCCGAAACACCGCTCGCCGATGCCGGGATCGACTCGCTCGACGCCCTGACCATCCTCTTCGCAATCGAAGAAGAGTTCCACATCTCGATTCCCGACGACCGCGCCCGCGCCATCCGCACGTTCGGAGACATGGTCGACAGTATCGAGGCGCTGATCTAGATCGGCTGTCGGCGGTCGGGAGAAGCTAATCTCTGATTCAACTGCAGTCACTCTCAACTTTCAGCGCGCGTCCGGTTCTCACTGGGCCGTTTGACATAGCAGCGCAACTCTCCAAGTCATTACTCCCGACACCGACAGCCGCCACCCAACACCCACCACCAACCAACCCGAACCGTTCATGGCCCCCGATTTGCTACTCTTGGCGCGAACACGCGGAGGCATTTCTTGATCGTCGAAAAGAAGCACACCGAGAACTTCACGATTCTTTACGTCGAAGGGCTGATCAAGCTCGGCGAGAGCGCTGAGTTTTTCTCTGCCGCGCTGGAGAACGTCCTCAAGAACGAGAGCGCCAACGTCATCGTCGATTTCACGAAGATCGACTACATCGACTCCACCGGCATCGGCGAGCTCGTCGGCTACCTCGGCAAGTTCTCGAGCCAGAACCGCAAGCTCATCCTCGTCAACCCCTCGGAGCGCATCCTGAAATTGCTCAAACTCGCCAAGCTCGACGCCGTCTTCAAGATCTACAACACCGAGGAAGAAGCGATCAGCGCCGAGAGCGGGAGCGCGGCGAAGACGGCCTAGTTGCGGTCTGAGGCTCCTACCTTCGCGTGTCCACGAATGAAAACTCGGGCAGCGCGTCGAGGTCGTACGCCCGCAGCGCGAGGATGTCGAGCTTCGCGAAGTCGCGGGCCTGGAATGCCGTTCGAATCTCCTTCTTGAGCGACGAGGCCAAGGAATCCGCGGCCGGAACGCGGATTCGGCGAAGGTACTGCGCCTGAAAGCGCAAATACCCGCCACGCATCTTTACGGCGTAGGACCACACAAAAAACAGCGCCACTCTTGAGCTTAGAAGTCCACCCAACACTTCCAAATCCCAAACATCGGACGTCACGAAGTAGAGATTGTGATGAGGATGGTAGCCACCTGCGTCGAACGCAACCTCATTCGCGCCGGCAATGTCCGGGATCAGCAGCTTCGGCTTTTTGACGAGCTCCGGATACACCCGATCGATGGTCCGGAACCAAAACCGATTGCTCTTCTGTGAGACGTGACGGCGGCGCACTGCTGCGTCATGGTCGAAAAGATACGCCGCGAGTTTGGGATACGTTGCGAGGTCAGCGGCTCCGCCATCGGGGCCGAACGTGTTGATTACGAATCGTCCTGCCCATTCGATCTTCCCGTTCTGAATGTCGGATCGCATGACGAGCGGCACAAGTCGGTCTGGCTCCAGCTGCTCCGCGGTCGCGGCCGAAACGATGAAAACTTCATCGGCTCCCGTAGCCACGCCTATACCCACCCGTGCGGCACCATCCTCTTCGAGTGGAGAAAAACGCTCCTCTAGATCTCGTAGGGCCGCGAGTTGCTCGGGCGTGCCCAGCACCCACGGCTCATCCGATTCGAACCATCGTTCATACCGAAAAATGTGGACTCCATCCGTTGCCGAGGCATCGTTCGTTTCGATGGCCGAGGTCAGAGCGAAGCACTCCTCCGCGGATCCCTCGCGAAGCTTCGCGAAGATCACGTGCTCAGGCTTTCTCCGTTCGAAAACGAAAACTGATGGATAGGCGATTACGTCCGACTCGAACGGCGAGGCTTGATGCAGATCAACGTACACCCGGACGCCGTACTCACGCGCGATCAGGCCGCGTAGCGGCGCGCCGTATCGATTCATCGTCCAGCGATCGGCGCAGATGAAGGACAGCAACCCAGTTGGTGACAATAGTTCGAGCGACCGCTCGATGAACGCGACGTACAAATCGGCACGGTCGAAGAGCGTTTCGAACCTGCTGCGATAGAGCGATTGCAACTGCGGATCAAGTTGCTCGATGCGAACGTACGGCGGATTCCCCACGACGACATCGAACCGCTCGTGGATCGGAGCTAGCAGAAAATCGCCTTGCCGAATCCATCCTGTGACGAGAGTCTCGGCGATATCGCGATCAACGCCATTCATCGTGAGTATCCCTCGTACAGCATCGCGACTGTTGGTTACGGAACCGATGTCGATGTCGTACGCGCGGATCGCGTCAGTAAGGCGCTCGGCATGGACTCGGTATCGTTTCGCCGAGTTGAGGAGGCGGCGTACAACCTCGAGGAGGAACACTCCTTCGCCACACGACGGCTCAAGCAATCGCAGCCTCGTGAGATTGCGTTTCGGGTTGTAGTCCGCGAGATCGAGGATGAGCTGAACGATGTGGGGCTTCGTCAGAACCACCCCGTGTGTCTGGCCGGTTGCGCGCTCCCCATATTCATAGATGTCCTGGGGGAGATCGAGGACAAACCCGAGTGATTGTTGTCTGGCCATTTCAGGAAGCGATGATTCCGGCGATGTGGCCAGCGAAGCTTGCAAGGAACCGATGCGTGGACAAATCCTGCGCGGGTTCTGAGTATCCTCCCCGAGCCGCCTCAGATTCTTTCGCCAGAATAAGCGCCGTTTCGTTGAAAAGGTTCTCGAGGCGGAGCTTTCGGAGCAGGATCTCGTATCGCTTCGAGTAGGAGCTGTCCTTAAACTCTGGGAAGACCGTGAAGTGCGGCTCGGAAACACCTAGTGGGCGCTGCGAAGCATTGCAGTCTTCAAGCAGCATCAGCCACCCAAGCCATGGCTTGGGTGCTTGGTCACCGAAGGCGCGTTCGCGGTATGCCACGAGTGTGTCAGTCGCGGTCCCGATCGCCTCCTCCGCTCGATTGTTCCAGTTGTTGCCAAACGATGGGCCACGCTGCGACTTGAACTCAATCACCGCGAGGAGCACTCTTTCATGGAAAATGAGCATGTCCCACTTCTTCGTCGGCCGAAAATACCCAGGTATTTCCAGTTGCGCATGCCGATGGATAAGCGGCTTGGTAATTCCGTTGTCTGCCAGCACTCCCATGAGCAAGTCGGTGAACCCATCCATCTGCTTACCGCCAGTCACGGCGTTTCGGTTGCCTGTGTCGGAACGGCCGCTTTCCGCACCCTGGCGGCTGGCCTGAGTGCCCAGCGTCTTCCAGTAGTGGCGGACTGCCGACCGAACCCGAGGGTCGATGTCTTTCAGAATGATTGGCATATCGGATTCTTGATCTCGTACTGCCCTCGACGGAGCCGGTGCGCCAGCACATTTTCGGCTACGCCGTTGATTCCTCTTCGACCTTCTCTGCTCGCTCACTCGCGTCAGCACGCACCACCTCCGAGGGTACGGGGTTCGTTCATCGCAAGCAAGAAGGGTCGCGATGAATCCGCATATCTCGGCCCGAGGTTACCTCGGTGCTCTCCGAATGCTGAGGGTTCTACCTGTCGTGGAGCGGAAGATGTCCGAGAGAGTAGCAGCCCACCTTATTAAAGGCAGCCTTGAATATAGATTTCATATTAAAGGCTGCCTTGAATGTAATTCTCATATTCAAGGCAACCTTTCATCGCCGAACTGGCATCCCCCACTCTACTCACGGTAGCCAAACGTCGCCTTCTGCGAACGCCGATGTAGCATCGAGGTGAAGCGAGGTTGCGATGCTGATCAAAGATGAAACGGCCACTCCGATTGACTACCTGCGCATCGCTGTCGGTAGCAACGACGCGCACTTTCGCGATGAACAGCTCGAGTGCATCGAGGCCGCGGTGCGGGGCGAGCGGTTGCTCGTCGTGCAGCGGACCGGATGGGGGAAGAGCATCGTCTACTTCATCGCCACGCGCCTGCTGCGGGATCGCGGCGCGGGAGCGACGTTGATCGTTTCGCCGCTGCTGTCGTTGATGCGAAACCAGTTGGCGGCGGCAGCGCGGATCGGGTTGCGGTCGGCGACGATCAATTCGGCGAACACCGAGGATTGGGACGGCGTAATTGCAGCGATGCGGCGGAATGAGATCGATGTGCTCTTGATCTCGCCGGAGCGGCTGGCGAATGACGCGTTCCGGCAGAACGTGCTCGTGCCGATCGGCGGCAACATCGGGCTGTTCGTCATCGATGAAGCGCACTGCATCTCCGACTGGGGCCACGACTTTCGTCCCGATTACCGGCGCATCTCGCAGCTCTTCAAGCTTCTTCCGCCGGCGCTGCCTGTCCTTGCGACGACGGCGACGGCGAACAACCGTGTCGTCGATGATGTGGTCGCGCAGCTCGGCAACGTCTCGATCTCCCGCGGGCCGCTAGTTCGAAAATCGCTGCGCCTGCAGAACATCCTGCTCCCCGACTACGCCTCGCGCCTGGCGTGGCTGGCGCAGCATCTTCCCTCGCTTCCCGGCAGCGGCATCGTCTACACGCTCACGGTGCGCGACGCGGAGCGCGTCGCCGAATGGCTGCGGCTGCGTGGCATCGACGCCGTCGCCTACCACTCCGATTCCGCCGATCGCGAGCTGCTCGAGTCGAGGCTTCTCCGCAACGACATCAAAGTTCTCGTCGCCACCGTCGCCCTCGGCATGGGTTTCGACAAGCCCGACCTCGGCTTCGTCGTTCACTTTCAGCGTCCCGGGTCGGTCGTTCATTACTACCAGCAGGTCGGACGTGCCGGGCGCGCCGTCGATGAGGCGTTCGGCATTCTGCTGGGCGGCGCTGAGGATGACGAGATCATCGACTTCTTCATACGGCAGGCCTTTCCGCCCGAGGGCGATGTGCTCGACGTCATCGAAGCGCTGAACTGCGCGGACGATGGTCTGTCCGTGGCGCAGATCGAATCGTTCGTCAACCTTCCGTTCGGACGGATCGAGCGCACGCTCAAACTGCTCGCAACCGAAACGCCGGCGCCGATTCGGAAGGAAGGCTCGCGCTGGTATCGATCGCCGGTGCCGTATCAGTTCAACGAAGGAAAGGTCCAGCAGCTCACCGCGATCCGCCGCCGCGAGCAGCAGCGGATGCAGGAGTACCTGCGCTCGACCGAATGCCTGATGCAGTTCCTCGCCGCGGAGCTGGACGATCCGTTCGCCGCTCCATGCGGAAAGTGCGCGAACTGCGCGGGTCGAGTCGTTTCGTCCGACGCCGGGATTCAACTGGTGATCCTCGCAAACGAGTTCCTGCAACGCACCCGCGTGACGATCGCGCCGCGCAAACTCTGGCCAGTCGATGCGCTGCGAAAGGATGGCTTCAAAGGAAAGATCGCGCCGTTCCAGAACGAGCCGGGACGCGCCCTGGCGCTCTGGGGCGACGGCGGATGGGCAGAGTTGGTGCGGAGCGGAAAGTATGACGACGATCGGTTCGACGATTCACTCGTAGACGCCTGCGCCGCGCTCGTCGCCGATTGGAAGCCGGATCCGCGGCCGGAGTGGGTGACGTGCGTGCCGTCGAAGCGGCATCGCGATCTCGTTCCCGATTTCGCCCAGCGCCTTGCCTCCCGCCTCGGCCTCCCCTATCGCGCCGCCGTCGTGAAGACTGCCGACAACCTGCCCCAGAAGCAGAAGGAGAACTCGGTGCAGCAGGCGCGCAACCTCGATGGTGTGTTTGCTGTCGACAAAGCGGCGATGCTGCCAGGGCCCGTGCTGCTCATCGACGACATGACCGATTCGGGCTGGACGCTCACGGTGGTCGGCGCACACCTGCGGCGAGCGCGCTGCCCGGCAGTCTTTCCGCTGGTGCTCGCCGACGCTTCCCGTTCATGATGGAGAACGTGACGGAACCGCAGATCTCGCGCGATACGCAGGCCGTTCTGCTGCTCTGCGGCCGTTTCGCCGCACGCGAGCAAATCGAGCCGCTGGACACTCGCGAATACACGCGCGTCGAGGAGTTGCTCGATCAACGCTCGATGCGGCCGGGCGATCTACTCGATGGAGAGCTCGACTTGGCTGCGGCCGGTCTTGACTCCACACGTGTCGCACAACTCCTCGGCCGCGCCATGGGCCTCGGCCTTGCCACCGAGCGATGGGCGAACGGCGGCGTCTGGGTCATCTCGCGCAGCAACGACAACTACCCCTCGCGCCTTCTCCAGCACCTCGGACGAAGCGCGCCGCCACTCTTATGGGGCGTCGGCGAGCGGAGCCTTCCCGCATCCGGCGGCATCGCCATCGTCGGCTCGCGCGAAGTCGACGATGCCGCCGCGAAGTGGGCGGAGGATGTGGCGGCGGCCTGCGCGCGCGAAGCAATCACCGTCATTTCCGGTGGCGCGCGCGGAACCGACCAGATCGCAACCGCCGCCGCACTGAACGAAGGAGGCCGCGTCATCGCGGTGCTCCCCGAGGGACTCGGCAGACCGTCGGTCGTCGGCCGGTACCGCGAGGCCATCCTCGACGGACGACTGTTGCTGCTCTCCCCCGTCTATCCAGACGCCGGTTTCACAATCGGTAACGCCATGGGGCGCAACAAAATCATCTACGGAATCGCCGAGGCCGCGGTGATCGTGCGGGCAGACGCGAACAGCGGCGGAACGTGGGCAGGCGCGGAGGCGGAGCTGAAACGCGACGATCACATCCCTGTTTTCGTTCGCGCGGAAGATGATATCGCCGAGGGAAACCGCGCCCTACTCGCGCTCGGTGCGCGGGAGTTTCAGGCCCCGCCGTGGGGCGATCTGCGCGCCTTGCTGACCACATCAAGCAAGAGCACGGAAGCCAGCCGGGAGCCGGCCGGCCAAATCCAACTATTCAAACCGTGACGTCACTCATCCACAATGGCCAACTCAGTGCCGGCGGAACGCTGGCGTCCTCGCCGGCTGGCCCGGCGGCGTCTCGCCGCCGAACCGCCCAAACCTCAACATTCGCTGGTAACACGACGCGGCGCAAGTCTCCGAT
>JAXDGW010000023.1:0-22616 GCA_034664845.1 Thermoanaerobaculia bacterium
CCGCCAATCGCCCACCGGCCGGTTGTCCCCTCCCGGTTGCCCCAGAACTGTGATCAAAGGCGTGTCTCCGACTGTCTCCCGACTGAGGGACGCGGCAAGTTGCCCCCTCCCGACGGTCCCAGAACCGGGATCAAAGGCGTGGCCCCGACTGTCTCCGACTGCACCGACGGAGATCAAAGGCCTGGCCCCCGATTGCCCCCCCGACCGATTACGATTGCCCCGCCAGATTGGCCCCCAATTGCCCCCGGTTTGGCCCATGACCAGTTGCCCAGATTGCCGCCGACTGGGGATCAAAGGCCTGGCCCCCGATTGAATCGCCCCCCGATTGCTCGCCCGATTGCTCGGCCGGTTGACCCCCCGCCAATCGCCCCCGGCCAGTTGCCCCCGCCCGGTTGCCCCAGAACTGGGATCAAAGGCGTGGCCCCGACTGCTCCGACTGAGGCCGCCCAGAACTGGGATCAAAGGCGTGGCCCCGACTGTCTCCGACTGAGGCTGCAACCATAAAGATGAACGGGGAAGACGGGGTTGCGGTTGACCCCGAACCCAACGCGTGCCCTGGACCCTCACTTGACCGGGCCGATCTCGATTCCCGTGTAGTAGTGCGTCAGGATCTGCTGCGCGGTCCAGCCTTTCAGGGCCATACCGTAGGCGCCGACTTGGCAGAAACCGACGCCGTGGCCCCAGCCTTTGCCGTAGAACGTGTAACGGTCCATGCCGTCGGGGTCTTGCGTTTTCTCGAAGACGAAGAGGTTGTCCGGAACATTCAGCGACCAGCGCACCGGCAGGCCGCGCAGGATGAACGTGCGGCCGTTTTCGGCTGTCACTTCCAGCTCGGCGATCCGTTGCGAGGCGTCGATCGTCAGCGGACGGATACCCTGCAGTTGCCGGATGGGGTTACGTTTGTTGATCGAGACTACGAGGTCGTCGGCGCGATAGGTGCGCGTCCAACTGGCAAAGCTCGAACTGCGATCGAATGACGCGCCGTCGAGGTAGGCGTTGATGATCAGCGCGACCGGCGTCTTGCGAACGTCGGAATCGATCGTGGCCCGGTCGCCCATCGTGACCGGCGCGTCGCGATACTCCTGATAACGATCGCCAATTTTGCGGAAGACGAGAACGTTGGCCGGCAGCGTGAAACGGGTGGCCTTCCCGTCAATCTTCATCGTGACGTTGCGTCCCGCCACGGTGATGATCTTGCCGGTCGCCTCGTTGATTGCCGCGTGCTTGCGAAGCCAGGTGCCGAGGAGGCCGTACAGCTCGTCGCGCGGCATGGCGGCGTTGAGGTCCGCGCGATCGATCGCCTCGGCAGGCAGAAACCCGAACTTGATCAGGAACCCGGCGGCGCGATACGGCGTCGTCTCCTTCGCTGCCGTCTGCGGAAAGTAGTAGCTGCGATCCTCCGGCATCGTCACGACGCCGGCGTAGTGATCGAAGCCGAGCACCGCGGCGAGATACGTGAGCACATCGCCGCGACGCGATGACGCCGGGGAAGCAGCGTTGCGCGGATCGAAGTGGAGCGCTTGCATCGCCGCGGTAACGGCTTGAGCGACATCGCGCCCACTCCACGACGTCGACTCAGGCAGGCCGGCCAGCGCGCTGAACAACCGCGCGTTCATCTGCTGTTCCGTAAGCAACCCGCTGTCTCCTCGGCCTGCAATCGTGATGACGTCATCCTCCACGCAGCGAACACGTTTGAGATACGGCTCGTTGCGGCCGGGAAACATCGTGCCGACGTCCGACGTCTCGCCGCCGCACGTGGCCGTGTAGAGCGCGTCGATCGGCTGGCCGTTGTATGTCGCCACGAGTCCCGCGGTCTCGCGGACGGCACGGTCGCTCAGCGCTTCTTCGCCGGAAAATCCGTTGTAGGCCTGGCAGGCCGGGCCGGCGCAGATGTCGTAGCCCTCGCGCTTGAACTGGCCAATATTGCGGACGGCGTAGGTGCGGGCAGCGATGGCTTGCGCCTTCAGCGCTTCCACCTCGTCATAAATCTTCGATCCCATCTCCGCGGGGACGACGCCGCGCAGATAGTCCTCCATGTTCAGCTCGTTGATGACGTTGTACGTTCCGCGAGCGTTGATGAACACGCGCGCCGCTGTCCGGTACGGTTTGTCGATGATCGTGAGCGTGTCGGCGGTCATCGGCATGACCAGCACCGACTCGCCTTCGATCGTGAACGGCTCTCCTTCGTCATCGACGATCCGGTGCCGCTTCTCAAACGTCTGATCGGCCGGCCGCTTGATGATCATGAGGTTGGTGCCGAAGCCGTGTTGCGTGAGTTGATCGCGCAGCGGCTGGGCCTCGTTGGACGTCGCGAAGTCGCCGGCGACGATGCGGTAAGCGGTGCCGCCAGTGTCGATGAGAACATCGACACGTTGCTGGCTGTCCGCGCGCAACTTCTCGGCGAGCGCGTTGGCGCTTGGGAGATCCGAGACCGCGCTGACCTGCACCGCGTAGTGCGCTGCGGCATCGCTGAGCGGCGCCGTCATCGTGAAGCCGCGCCGGATCGTGGCGGAGCTCGTGTCAGTGACGAGGTAGTAGCCGCCATTGACACGCGGGAAGGTGACCGTGGCCTGATCGTTGATCAGTCCGACTCGAATGCGCGGCTCGACAATCGACTTCGTAACCGCGGTGACCGCCGTCATCGCATTCGACGAGCGCGCGGGCGGCGTCACCGCAATGGGCGGCGGGGGTGGGAGTGCGGGGCGGGGGGGCGGGGCGGCCGGGGGCGTGGACGCGCAGGCGGCAAACACGAGCAGCGACAGTGCGATTGCAGTACGTTTCATCGATGAGCGTCCTTGCAAAAAGAGAGACAGCGCCGGAGTACGCTGTGGTTCATCACTGTTCTCCGAGGTACACTTTTCGAACTATGACACCCAAACTCAGAACGATCCGCACGACGCGGCGAGCTACAAGCGTGCCACGCAAAGCAATCCGTGCCGCCGTAAAGGCTGTCTCGGCCGCTCGGACGCCGGAAATGCAAAGGCTCGTTCGCGGCGAAGCGACCGAGGAAGAGATCGCGCGATTCCTTGGCAAGTAGACGATGCCGACGGACTACGAGCGCAACGTCTTCGTCAACTGCCCGTTCGACGAAGAGTATCGGCATCTCTTCGAGGCTGTCGTATTCGCGGTTCACGACTGCGGATATATCGCACGCTGTTCACTCGAAGTCGATGATGCCAGTGAAGTACGTGTCGACAAGATTGCGAAAATCATCGGCGATTGCATGTTCGGCCTTCATGACATCTCGAGAACGGAGGCTGATCCCATCTCCAGCCTGCCGCGCTTCAACATGCCATTTGAATTAGGCGTTTTTCTTGGAGCGAAACGCTTCGGACGGGCGGAGCAGAAGGTCAAGAAGTGTCTCATTCTGGATATCGAACGGTATCGGTACCAGCGCTTCATCTCGGACATAGCCGGTCAGGATATTGCCGCCCACGACGGGGATTCTGCGACAGCAATTAGCCGTGTTCGCGACTGGCTCAGCAGCGCAACTCCGAAATCGGTTCGAATCCCGGGCGGGAAAGCGATGGCGGCGCGTTACAAGATTTTTCGTCAGGAGCTGCCCAAAACGTGCAAACGCGCTCACCTGAGCGTTGATGAATTGACGTTCAACGACTACGTTGCTGAGGTTGAGGATTGGCTTGAGGTCAATCGGCAGTACTAATGGGGACTATCGAGATTAGGATTTGAGCTCCTCAAAACGGCGGCCAGCCTCCTGATCCCCTCGCGAATCCGCTCGTCGTTCTCTTTCGCAAACGTCAAACGCATCGTGTTCCGCCCGCTGCCGTCGACGAAGAACGGCGTTCCGGGGACGTACGCGACGCCGCTGGCGACTGCGTCGGGGACGCGCGCGGCGGTGTCGATATCACCGTGCATCGTCACGAACGTGAAGAGGCCGCCGTCGGCGGACGTCCACGTTGCGCGGGAGCTGAAGTGCTCCTCAAGCCCTTCGATCATCGTGCCGCGCTTCTGGCGGTAGAAATCTCGGACGCGGGCGATTTGCGCCGGCAATTCTCCGGCCGCGGTGAATTCATCGACGATCGATTGGTCGAGCATGCCCGAGCAGAGGTCGGCGGCCTGTTTGGCGATCTCGAGTTTCGCCAGCAGCTCTGGCGCTGCAGCGATCCAGCCGCAGCGTAGACCGGGCGCGAGGATCTTGCTGAACGACCCGAGGTAGATCACGCGGTCGTCATCGTCGCGCGACTTCATCGCCAGCGTGTCGGCCTCGCGGACGTACACCAGTTCTCCGTACGGATCATCCTCGATCACCAGAAAGTCGTGCTCCGCGGCGATCCGCAGCACTTCGGCGCGCCTTTTCTGCGTCATCAACCGGCCGGACGGATTCTGAAAATTCGGAATCGTGTAGAGCAGTTTCGGTTTCGTTCGCGCCGCAACTTCCGCGAGCGACGCCGGGACGATTCCCTCGTCATCCTGCGCCACGCCCGCCAGCGTGGCGCTGCGTGCGTAAAAAGACGACGTGCCGCCGATGTACGTCGGCAACTCGACGAGTACGACATCGCCCGGATCGAGGAGCGTGTGGGCGATGAGGTCGAGCGCCTGCTGCGAGCCGGTTGTGAGCAGGATGTCGTCAACATTGCAGTCGATCCCGCGCGAACGGCAGATGCTGGCCACGAAGTCACAAAGGCGCGGCAGTCCGCGCGTGGGGCCGTATTGCAGCGCGACCGACCGCTTCTCGCGAATCACCTGCGCGGCGATCTCCGCAAGCCGCTCCGCCGGAAAGGTCTCCGGACTCGGCACGCCTCCGGCGAACGAGATGACGTTCGGGTCGTTGATCAATTTCGCGAAGGCGCGGATCGCGGAGGGACGGAAATTCCGCGCGTCCCGCGAGAGGAACTTCTCCATCAACGCTCCTCGGTCATCGACACGAAGCAGGCCAGGAAAAAGGAGCTGATCGCCGCGCCGATGACTCCCTGCACGACGCCGGCAATGACTCGCGCGGGAGCAAACATCAGCGCAAACGTCGGGAACTTGTTCTGGGTCAGATTCATGGGGACGCTGAAGCCCGACACCAGCGAGTTCAGGGCCATCGAGATCACGATGATGATCACGGCGACGGCGAGGTGACGCCCGAGGTCCGCGCGGAACTCACGCCAGCCGGCGCGCAGCGCATCGTTCGCACCGATCGCACGCGCGACACAGATCGCGATCGCTTTCCTGCACCAGATCGAGGTAACGATGGCGGTCGGAATCAGGATCAGTAGCGCCAGCGCCAGGCCCGCACAGCCGACGATGACGCGACCGACGTTGTTGGAAATGACCAGCATCAGGGTCGCGGTCAGGACGAGCGGCACGAGCACGAGCAGAAGGCTCACAGACCACGCCAGGTTGTAAACCCAGAAGATGCGCCACCACGACGCCCCGCCGCCGGCCAGCCAGCGGTCGAAGCTAAAGACGGCGAAGTCGTCACGGACGGCTGCGGGACGTTTTGCCGCGGCGCGCTCGGCATCGACGTAGATACGCGCCGAGGCTCCCTCGATGAACGAATGGATGGCGATCATGATGCCGAAGACGATGAAGGCGAGGGCGAACATCCAGACGAAAAGCATCAGGTGGCCGATGACCCATTCGACCACGGCGCCGCCGGGATCGGACGAATTCCTGATGTCGTCTACGGAGAGACCGGCCGCCACGATTGCCGGGACGATCGCGGCGAGCACCCCGGCGATGACGATCGCGGCAAACACGAGGCTCTCGACAATGCGCAGCAGGATGACCGGCCAGTTGGCGATGGTCGTATCGAGCCCGCGGCGGAGAACTTCAGTGACGTTGCGCTTCAAAGGATGTTGCCGCTCTGCTTGTTCTTGATCCGGTAATCTTCAACGCCCTTGATCACGATCTGCTCGGTCATTTCGTAGAGCCGGCTGCGTAACCGCTCGCCGATCTTGTCCACCAGCCGCTGCCCATCGGCGCCGGGCTCGTCGGTCGCGTTGGTCGTGAAAATCGTGGGCCGCACCGTGTTGTAGCGGCTATTGATCACGTAGTAAAGAAGATCCTGGACGAACTGCGTCGGTTTCACCGATCCAAGCTCGTCGAGTACGAGGAGATCCGCCTCCAGCAGGGGCCGGAGGATTTCCGATTTGCCCACCGCGGCGTCGGCATCGAAGCTGGCCTGAATGTCCTGAATGAGCTCCTGAAAGTTACAGAAGAGCACGCGCCCCGGCTTGCCGCTGTGAATGATCTCGACGAGCGCGGCGACAGCGAGATGCGTCTTCCCCGCGCCGCAGCCTCCCATCAACAGGAGTCCGCGGCCTTCGTTCGTCATCGGCCAGGAATCGACGAATTCGCGCACGCGGTTCCGCGCCGACTTCAGGACGGCGTTGTTCTTGTCGTAGAACGTATCGAGCGTGCAGTGCGGGTAGTAGCGCCGCGGAATGTTCGATGCGGAGATGCGCTGGCGCCGCCGCAGATCCCCCTGACAGCCGCACGGCTCGACCCGCAGCGAGTGGCCCGCCAGCGGAACCCACCCGGAGCCGTTGCAACGGGCGCAGGTGGCGGGGAGGAGGGCGGAGGACATAGGGGAGAGTTTAATCGAAACGTGAGTTCGGCTACTTCACAGCTCAATTTCGAAAACCGAACGTTGAATGTTCGGCAACATTTCAACATTCAACATTAGAAGTTGCTCAATCACAGATCCCGCGTCATCACCACGGCCGCTTCCCCGTCCGGGTAGTAGCCTTTGCGGATGTACTCCGCCTCGAAGTGGAGCACGTGGTAGAACTCCTGCGCTTCGTAATTCGACTGACGCACTTCGAGCCAGATCGACGTCACTCCCTGTTCGACCGCGAAGGCCGTGCAGCGCTCCATCAGCGCCAGCGCGATCCCCTGACGCCGCGCACCCTCATCGACCGCGATCTTGTTGATGTGCATCTCATCGACGATCCAGGCCGCGAACAGATAGCCGATGACTACGCCGCCGCGGCGCGCCACGAGGTTGAAACGCCCCGGGTTGATGACCTCGCTCTCGAAGAATTCGCGGCGCCACGGCGACGGAAAACAGCGCTGCTCCAGCGCGTGCACAGCAGCAATGTCGCCGAGGGCGGCGCGCTCGATGATGATGTCCGCCGGGTTCATCGCTTCTGCTGCAGTTTCACTTCGGCCTCGGCCAGCCGAACGTAGATGGGCGTGATGTCGCGATACCGGTCGCCATCGCCACGCTGCGCGATTGCTCGCGCCCGGCGCGCGCACGAGAGCGCGACGTTGCTGCGCTGCACGATGTCGGAAACGCGGACGATGTTTTCGAGTGCGGCGACCTCATCGCCTCCCGCCAGATGCGGCGCGACTACTTCCTCGCCATCCTCGAACACCGAAACGTAGAACTCTCCCCGTCCCGCATCGTCGACGATCGAAGCGCGCCCCGATTGCGGCGCGATCGCCTCGTGCGTCGACATCGCGCAGACCGGCTTGCCGAGGGCCAGCGCAAGGCCCTGCATCGTAGCGAGTCCGATGCGAACGCCGGTGAATGATCCTGGACCACGCGTGACCGCGAAGAGATCGATCGCGGACCTCTCGATCGCCGCCTCGGTCAGCAGCCAATCGATCGCCGGAAGAAGCTTTTCGTTACGCGAATGTTTTCCCTCCAGCGCAACTGCGCCGAGGAGCGCGTCATCCAGCAGGAGTGCTGCGGAGAGGATCGGAAGCGACGTATCCGCGGCGAGGATCAGCATGGGCTCAGGATGGCATCGCCAGATCGATCAACTCCATCCCGATCTGCTCCGCGACTTCGCGCGAACGCTCGTCGCGATAGAACTCGCCGAAGTAGATGCGGCGGATGCCGGAGTTGGCGATGAGCTTGAAGCAGTTCCAGCATGGCGATGCCGTCGTGTAGAGCTCCCCACCGTCGATGGCGATGCCGCTCTTTGCCGCCTGCAGAATCGCATTCGCCTCGGCATGCACAGTCGTGATGCAATGGCCATCCTCCATCACGCATCCCGAGTCTTCGCAGTGCGGCAGACCGCGCAACGAACCGTTGTAACCGGTCGAAAGCACAGTCCGGTCGCGCACGATGACTGCACCGACATGTTTGCGCGGACAGGTCGAGCGCCTGGCCGCCTGGTGCGCGATCCCCATGAAGTATTCGTTCCATCCGGCACGCATGACCTCGATTCTACATGCGCATGAAACCTGCACAAGGTGCATTCATGCCCTCGAAAGCAAAGGTGCTCATCGTGGAGGACAACTCCGAGGTGCGGCGGCTCTACGCAATCGGACTGAACCAGCGCGGGTTCGAGGTAAAGCTTGCCGCCAACGGCGCCGAGGCGGTGGAACGGATCATTGAGGAGAAGCCGGATTTCGTTCTGCTCGATTGGCTCATGCCACTCATGGACGGCCACGAGGTGCTGTCGAGGATTGGTATCCACAACAGCCGCGAGATGCCGGTCATCGTGATCAGCGGCCAGCCCGAGCCTGAAGAGCGTGACCCGCGGATTCATAGCTGGCTTACCAAACCGGTGTCGATCGATGAGCTCGTAGCGGAGATCGAGCGGCCACTCGTGGCGATCTAAGGGTCTGGCGCGACACAAATAACATCTCGCACAAAGGCGCTCCCCTCAATCGGCTACAATTCTTCCATCCATGGCCAAGCTGTTTTTCGTCGGGCTCGACGGTACGGAGAAGAGTTATCGCCTGCAGACGCACCGGCCGTTCACGGTTGGACGCGATCCTGGCAACGACATCATCCTTCGCGATCCGAAGGTCTCGCGGCATCACGCCGAGATCATTTTCGAGCGCGGGTTCTTCGTCGTGCACGATCTCTCCAGCGCAAACGGCACGTACATCAACAGTAAGCGGGTCCGCGTCGCCCCTCTGACCCATAGCGCAAAGGTGCGCATGGGCAACACGTATGGACGATTCTCGGAGGAGCTGCCGACCGAGAGCGACGGCATGCCGGCGGCCGAGCCGTTCGAGCAGCCGCTGCCCATTCCCACCGGCAGCCAGGACGTGTTCGCCAACATCGAGTCGATGCAGACCTCGCAGCACGACCGGTTCACCCTCTCGACGCAACCGCACGAGCAGCTCTCGCCGGAAGATCTAAAAAAAAAAGCGGAGTAGTGGACGATGACGCGACGCTCACGGTGAGCGACCCACCGACCGAGCCGATCGACGACCTCCCGCTGCTTCCACCCTCCCCGCCGATCGCGGCCAAGCCGCCCGATCCACCAACGCCCGCAGGTACTTTCGGTCGTTCACTCTTTCAATTCATGAGCGGCATCCGGGCTGGAGACACCGCATACATTCGCGGCGAAGACGGCAATGCCCTCCTCTCGTATCGAAGCTTCGCCAGCGTCGTCGGCATCATCGCCGCGCTGATGTCGGCGGTCGTCCTGATCGCCGGAGCTGGCGGCGTGCTGTTCCTGCTGATGGAGCGGCGGCCGCTTCCGGCCATCGCAGCGATGATCCTCAGCGCTGGCTTCGCGGCGATGATCGTCATGCTCGTCCCTGCCACGAACGTGACGATCTTCGAAGGGGGAACGCCTGCGATCACGATCACGCAGCAGGCGGGCAGCTCGCCGAGCGTGACCTGGGTCGTGACGGCGCCGGACGGCCAGCCGATCGCGCGCATCCACAAGCCGTTCATGTCCCGCTTCGGGCGGAACCGCTGGACGATCGCGAACGAGACATCGCGCGGCGCCGCGGTGGAGGAGTCGCTCGGCCGCGCGCTGATCCGCAAGTTGTTCGGCAAGTTCTCCCGCGCCTACCAGTCGAATCTGCGCGTGACCTGGGACGGGCACGAGGCTGGCTGGTTCATCCGCCGGCCGGATTTGCTGAGGCGCGCCGATGTTCTCGAACTGCATCCGGCGACGACGCTGGACCGGCGCGCCGCCGTGGCGCTGGCAGTGCTGGTACTGGGCTCGGAGCCGTAAGAAGTGAGAAAGTAAAGTGAGAAAGGGAAACGGCTTTGGTTCCCGCGCTTGGATGCCGGGTCGTCTGTCATGAACGTTCGACCTGCAAAACAAACCGATTGCGACGCCTGGCTCCGCATGCGAGCCGCTCTATGGCCCGAGGAGTCGGAAGGCGAGCTTGCGAGCGAAATCGACTGCTTCTTTAGCGATCCGGCGACAGCGACATCGTTTCTGTCGGCGGTCTTCATCGGCGAGGACAGAACAGGAGCTGCGGCCGGTTTCATTGAGCTGTTCGTTCGAAACTACGCCGAGGGTTGCAGCGGAGCGGTGCCGCATATCGAGGGTTGGTACGTGAATCCGGAATCTCGAGGTCAGGGCTTGGGGCGGGCATTGATGCACACCGCGGAAGAGTGGGCGCGAGAGCATGGGTTCCGCGAGCTCGCGTCGGACACGACAATCAGCAACGAGCCGGGCCAGCGTGCGCATCAGAAACTTGGCTTCCAAGAAGTCGAGCGGTCCGTGCATTTTCGCAAGTCTCTGGATACGGAGCGTAGGTGACGAGCGATCAACTGGCTTGCAGGCGGCTGACCGGACAGGCAATGCCCTGCTGGTGCTGCTTTCGCCAGCCGTTCTTTGTTGGACGCTCTATTGTTTCGTCCGCCTGGCTGTAAAGGGCACACTGTGGGTTCGAGATCATGGCTGTTCATCGAGGTCCGTGGCGGATTCGATTTTGGGTCACAATGTTGCTCTATGTCGTGCTCCTGGCTGGGTCCTTCGTTGCGCTCTTAACGTTCGCAACGTGGCTTGCGCTTAAGGGCAGAAACGCCTCGACGATTGAGGGTTGATTGAAATGAATTCTGGCGGATCCGCCGCAAAGACCGAAATCGACCGGCTGACTGCGTCGTTCTTTTTGCTTTTCTCAAACCGAGGAGGCGTGCGGCCCGAGCTCGGGAGGATTTTCGATCTCTTTGTTCCGCAGGGCATCATCGCCAGATGCGCAGGCAACGCTCCCGAAATCTCCACGCTCGAGGCATTCATTGAGCCCCGGCAGGAGCTCCTTTCCAATGGAACCCTGACCGATTTCGCAGAGCTGGAGACGTCCGAGCGAACGCATATCTTCGGCAATATGGCCCAGCGGCTAAGCACATACCAAAAGAGCGGGAGCAGGGATGGCGTCCCGTTTTTTTCGCGTGGAGTCAAGAGTTTTCAATACGTCCGGACGACGGATGGCTGGCGAATTCTGTCGATGGTCTGGGATGACGAACGAGAAGGCCTGTCACTTGATGAGCTCGAGCGCGAAGTTCTGGGCGTACACTGAGCGTGGAGGAAGCCAATGATAAGCACGCGTGAGATTGTCCGTCCGGCGCTGGCCCTGTTTCTTCCACCCGTTT
This sequence comes from Thermoanaerobaculia bacterium, assembly GCA_034664845.1. Lineage (GTDB taxonomy): Bacteria > Acidobacteriota > Thermoanaerobaculia > Gp7-AA8 > Gp7-AA8 > JADGNZ01. The sequence goes on from JAXDGW010000023.1 coordinate 11,252, forward strand.
TCGTGGTGATGATTGTTGTCCCACTGGCCGAAGCAATCATTCGGGGCCATGACGTGCTCACCCAATTCAGCCAGCTTGATCTGCCTCTGTCACTCGCCGAGCCGCTGCTTCTTACCGCCGGCTACGTGATTGGTCTTTCTCTAGTCAGGAGCAGGCTCAATCCGTCCGTGTTTCGGAAACGTTGGCTGCATCTTGCTGCCGGCATCGTCTCCATCATCGTCCTCGGAGTCACTTCCGTGTTTTCTCAAGGCGCGCACCTTCCATGGATCATCAGCGCCTGCGTTGTGGCCGGCCTTGTGACCGCGCTCATGTTTTTTGGTCTGCGCACCGCACACCGCGTAGCCACGGCGAACAACTAGGACAAAGAGCTCGCCGTGACTCCTCGCGATCGTCCGGTCTACAAGCTGGTCTTTCTGTTCATCCTCGCGCCGATCGGGGCGGCCGTGACTGTTAGCGCTCTACTCCTTTTCGGCGTCGAAGCGCATTCGGTGTTCTATGCCGGATTTGCCTTCAAGTCGTGGCTTAAGACCCTCGGCATCGCCGCGCCCAATGCAGTTGGAGTTCTCGCCACGGTATTCATCTGGTGGATCGTGATCGTTGCGATTGGTCTGATGTGGGAGCGATCGCGGCGACCTGGGAAATCGGAGATGAGAGATCAGAGACCCTGAGCACGTTGAGCGGTTCAGGACTTACTTCCGTGCCGGAGTGAAATCCCCGCGGTCCCCTGTTTCTGTGCACTCGGACCGATCGTACTCGGCTTGTTCGAGCGCTGATGTGTGGAGTACGATTCCTCGTAATGACTTCGTTTGTGATCGATCTTGCCGATGACACCGCGATGGCGCTGCGCGAGATTGCCGAGGAGACCGCGGAAACAACGGACGCGTTGATCCGCCGCGCTGTCGAGGAGTTGGTCGCCGACTATGTGGACGGCGGCATCGCCGAAGAGCGACTCGGCGACCCGTCTGACGCAGTCATTTCCTCAGCTGAGCTTCGGCGTCGCCTTGCGGACGATTGAATACAAGGCGTCCGTCAATCGCGATCTGCGGCGATTGGACCGTCAGGCCGCGATGCGCGTCATCGACAGGGTGGAAGAGGCGCTGAGATCCGCTGATCTTCGCCCCGTTCCGCTCAGTGGGTCCTTCGAAGGCCTTTACAAACTACGCGTCGGCGACTATCGGGTGATCTACGCGCTCTCACCGGATCGCGTGCTTGTTATCCGTGTTGCTCATAGGCGCGAAGCGTATCGCTGATCGTTACAACAACCCAGTCAACACCAGATCCGCGATCGCGTCCGCACTGGCGGCGAGGTCGTACTCCTTCTCCGACAGGATCCACGACGTCACCATCTCGTCGAGGATGCCGAAGACCGCTTTGGCGCCGAGTTGGGGGTGGATCGTGCGGCGGAAGCTGCCGTCCGACTGGCCGTGCTCGATCATCTTTCGGAGCATGTTGAGGTAGTCGGCCACTTCCTGCTGCGAGAGGAGGCTCATGAACTTCAGGCTGTGGCGGAGCTCGACCTGGGCGACGATGGCCAGCGAACGGTCGCGGCCGAGGGTCTCGAGGTGGTGGCGGATGGCGATGCGAATGCGCTCCTCGGGGCGGCGGATGTGGGCCAGCGCCTGCTCCAGCGATTGCAGGTAGTTGCGCGTGTGCTCCCGGAAGACCGTGATGAGCAGGTCTTCCTTGCCGTCGAAGTAGAGGTAGATCGTGCCGTCGGCCACGCCGGCCGATTTGGCGATCTCGGAGACTTTGGCGTTGAAGTAGCCGTTCTGGGCGAAGACTTCGATCGCGGCGCGGAGGATGCGCTCGCGTTTGGTCGTGCCGCGGGCGGTTTCGGGAGATGCAGGGAGGGTGGATGCTTGCCGGGCCATTGCTGAATGAATGCTCATTCAGTGCGACCGCATTTGTCAAGCGAGACGGCGCCGCAGCTTCTCGGCGAACATAATCCGCTCTACCGCACCCATTGGATCGACCGTCTTCGCGTCGATGATGTCCATCACCTGCGCGCGGTCGAGTGACGCGCTGACCGGGTAGATGTGCAAGTGAAGATGCGGAGTCATGATCCCGAGTTTGAGGAGCACGGCGCGATCGGCGCCTGTCACGTCGAGCAATGCGCGCTCAACACGCAGATGCACCTTGAAGAAAACTGCGTATTCGTCCGGGGTCAGATCCGACAGATTCTCGACGTGCTCCGTCCAGACGAGCATGGTGTGTCCGCGCACTGCCCAATCGGGATGCAGAAGTGCCAGCATGCGGCCGTCGTCGAAGATCGGCTCGCCGGCGTCGTGGGGCTCGGTGCAGAAAACGCAGGCCATGTGGGTGACTGTATCAGTGTAGGAAATCGTTTCACGCGGAGGCGCGGAGATGCGGAGGCGTGAAACAATCTCGCGATGCGCATGCTTCGTTTTGGCCGCACCAACGTTCAGGTTCCAGCGATCTCCCTCGGCACATGGGGACACGGCGGTCCTAGCACGGCGGACGGAAACGCCGTCGGTTGGAGCGGTCACGACGATCGCCTGGCGAAAGCGGCGCTGGTCGAGGCGCACCGTCAGGGAATCACACACTGGGACACGGCCGACGCGTACGGGCAGGGGCACGCCGAGGAGCTGATCGGGCAGGGGTTCGCGGAAGGATTGCCGCGGAACGAGATCTTCCTCGCCTCGAAGTTCGGATACCGGAAGCAGCCGGGAAGCCATTGGTATGAGCCGGCCTACATGCGCTCGCAGTGCGAGGCGTCGCTGCGCAACCTGCGGACCGAGGTGATCGATCTCTACTACTTTCACCATTGCGATTTCGGCCCGAACGATGAGTACTTCGACGACGCGCTTGCGGCGATGCGCCAGTTCCGCGACGAGGGAAAGATCCGTTTCATCGGCATCTCGGATTGGGATGCGTCGAAGATCATGAAGTTCATCGACCGCGTCGATCCCGATGCGGTGCAGCCATACCGCAACGTCATCGACGACGATTACGAAACCAGCGGACTCAAAGGGTGGGTCGATGCGCACGATGCCGGCGTGGCTTTCTTCTCCCCGCTGAAGCACGGCCTCCTCCTCGGCAAGTACGACGAGCCACAAACGTTCCCCGAGGGCGATTTCCGGAGCGGCGTTCCAGAGTTTGGCGATGCGCAATTCCTGGCGCGGATGCGCTACGCGCGTGATGAGATGCGGAGGCGATTTGTCGATGAGCGGGAGGCGGTGCTGCACGCTTTGACCGGGTCGCTTCTCTCCGGCAATCCGACGGCTACCGTTCTCCTCGGACAACGCAATCCGAAGCAGGTGGATGCGGCGGCTAACGCGGGCAGCGCGTTAAACGATGCGGATGCGGCCTGGGTGAAGCGGGTTTATCGCGGCGCATGACTGTCATCCTGAGCCGCCGAAGGACACGAAGTGCCGAAGGACGGTCGAAGGACCCCCTGATTCCGTGCGGGGTTCTTTTCCACGCCCTCCCGACCGGCAAGGATCAGGGGGTCCTTCGACGTCCTCCGGCACTTCGTGTCCTTCGGCGGTCTCAGGATGACAGCGGTGTTGTTAGCGAAACGTGGCGGGGGGCGGTTCGCCGTGCGGCTCTCCATGCCGCCGCGCGAGCTCAATCTTCAGACTTTCTTCGCCTCTGCTCATCGCCCAGCGATGGTTGGCGCCGAAGATTGGTTTGAGGATTGGAGAGAGAAAGCGGAGCAGCGGCTTTTCGGCGGTGATGCGCCAGTCGTAGATGATCTCGACGTCATCGCCTTCCTGACGCAGGATCCAATCGCCTCGGCCAACAAAATCGCCGAAGGCTTCCAGTGCGAATCCGTTCTCGCGCGTCTCCGTCGTCCGGAAACTCCAGCGCAGTGTGTAGGGGAGCCAGCCTTTGGTGAAGAGCTCGACCACGTCGCCGCGCTTCTTGACTTCGATGTAGACCGATGGCCACCAGCGCGGCAGATCCTCAGCGTCGCTGAGGATGTCGATGATCTCGTTGACCGTTCCGCGGACGTGCCAGCGCGTAACGAAGTGATATTCGTTGAGCATGGTTCTCTTACGATCGAGCTTCGGGCTCGGATTCGCGTAAACCATAGTCACCACAGAGGCTCAGAGGGCACAGAGAAGACGGCTTAACTCTGTGTACTCTGCGTCTCTGTGGTTGACGGTTTTGGTGACGCGGCCCAGATCAGGAGCCCGACCGCAACGACAATCTCCACGATCCCATTGAGACGAAGATCGGGGCGATGGTTCTGGAGCAGGTCCGCGCCACTTCCGACGAGCGTGCTGACGGCGATCGTCAGCGGATAGGCGAGCAGGTTTGCGCCGAGGATGTAGCGGAAGACGATGAAGGCGAGGAGCGCGGTCGCCGCGGCGGTCATCAGCATCAGCGGCGTTTGATGCAGGTTCGCGGAAGAGTCGAGCGCTGCGAAGAAGACTGCCACGGTTCCGATCGTTGCTGGTAGCCACGGCTTCGCGGTGAATCCGCGCAGAGCCAGAAGAAACAGTCCGAAGACCGAGCAGATGGTAAGCGTACGGAGAATCGTGGAGAGGATGCCGAGGAGTCCGGGCAGCGGTAGCGCAGCGGCGTCGGGGACGCTGAACGACTGCATCGCCGACAGTGAAGGATAGCGAAGCGCCACCGCCTGCTGGCCGATGCGGAAAAGGACGGCGATCGCGATCACCGTGAGCGTAGCGACGACCGCCGACCGGCCGATCCGTGCACGGGCCTCGCGCTGCGCGAGGTGAAACGCCTCCGGGTACGCCGCCGCCAGCGCGACGACGGCGAGGAACACCATCCCCATCTGCAGGCCGACGTTGCGCACGATGTCGATGATCTGGCCGCTGATGAACGTCTCCCAGCGGATCGACGTGTTGTATCCGAACAGCGTCGATTCCCAATGCGCGGCGACGCTGATCAGCGGAATGATCGCCAGTGCGAGCGTCCAGCGCAGCGCGCGCTGCCACGGGAATCGCTGCCGCCGCAACGCCACCACGAAGCCGGCCACGATGAGCGACAGAATCGCCAGTGCGCCCGCGACGCGCAGGATGATGAACACGATGTTGAGAAGCGTCGTCGGCTCGCGGTAGACGCTGTCGGGCACTTTCACCGTCGCCGTGAACTGCGTGACGTCGGCGCCGGCCACGCGCACGCTGACGCGGCGCCAGGCGTCGGCGACGAGCGGCTGTTTTTCCTGAAAGTGGAAGAGCCAGTCGCGACGATTCGGCTGCTGGTAGCTCAACGCTTCCTTCAAATCGAACGTGCGGACGTCGGCGCCGTACTGCGCGAACGCGTTCTGGGCGATGCCTAGGGCCTGCGGCTGCTCCAGGCGCGGTCCGGCCCGGCGCTCATCCTGATACTTGTGGTAGCCGGCGACGCGCGACGTGCGCGGATCGACTTCGACGAAGTACTCGTCCTTCACCTGCGGCGCGAACGAGCGGACCATCCAGGTCGCGGTCGGGATTTTCGTCTGCATCACGTTGACGAGCGACGGAACGCTCATGCCGTTGCGCAGGATGTAATCGACCGCCAGCCCGTCGTAGCCGCCCGGCGTGCCGCCATCTTCGCGCGGCGAGTCGCGCTCCCATGAACGGAAGCCTTCGACCGGCGTGGCAATCGTGCGCATGGCGTTCGCGTCGGCGGGACGCACGCGCGCGGCGACGCGTTTCGCTTCTTCTTTTGTGATGCGGTAATCGACGGCATCGTCGATCGACGGCAGGTGCAAGGCGAGCGCGCCGGCAGCCAGCAGAATCAGGACGACGCAGGTCAGAAGTTTGCCGCGCGTCACAGGCATCGCCGGGAATGTGAAGGCCGGACCTGCCGTCACTTCCGGCCGCTCCGGCACAGGCTTCAGCGGCAGCCGTTCATTCGAGAGATCGTCGTCCGGGACGAAGCCTCGGTTTCTGACATAGAGCGCGATCGAGAGCAGCATCGGGATCGCGAAGACGAGGCTGGCCAGGCCGCCCGAGATCACGTAGTAGCGATTGCCCGAGCGCAGCAGCAGCATCGCCGTGTAGAGCGCGTCGACGGTGTAATGCCAGATCAGCAACGGCAGGATGCCGAAGCGCATCATCAGGAATCCGATCAGAACGCCGGCTAGGCCGACTTCGACGCCGCGGATGTAGAAGGGCTGATTCGGATAGGTTGCGTGGCCGAACCCCCAGATGAAGCCTGCGGCGATGATCGCGGCCACTCTCGATCGCAGAATCTTCTCGAAGAACGGAATCGAGAAGGCGCGCGACATGAACTCTTCGCTGAGCGCGGGGAAGAATCCGGCGAAGAGCACCGCAATCCAGGGGAAGGCGGTGTTGAGCATGTCGTCGTATGGCACTTCGGCAGGCGCCCACGCGCCGAACTTGTCGGCGATCAGATAGAACGCCGTCTGGTAGCACATGAAAAACGCCACCAGCGTGTAGCCGATGACGAAGGCAAGAAAGACGCGTTTCGAAGTAAGGGCGCGCCGGTTCCAGATGCGCGCAAACGAGAGTTGCTTCGGGAATCGCTCGCGGAACATCACCTCGCCGGCACCGACAACGACAATCAGGAACATCGCGGTGCCGACGGCGGGAACCACGATCGAGAAAAACGCGAAGCGGAACAAAAAGGCCGAGTACGCCTCAGTCGTGTCATAGCCGGCCAGGGCGCTAGGCCAGGAATTGAGTGCTGACCCCGTGACGAGGATGATCGCGGCGATTCCGATGCCGAGGAGGAGGCGGAGGCGGAGATCGCCGCGGAGAAGACGCGTGATGAACACCGCCACGATGCAGATGCCGGTGATGATGAAGAAGACGGTGTCGACGTTGCCGGCGAGAAGATTCTTCGATCGCAGTTCGCGATACGTGCGCTGCCAATCTTCCGGGACTTTGACGCGGCTGGAGAAACTGCGTATGCGATCGCCGTCCACCGTGACGACGGTTCGGTACGGAGCGCCGGCGGGATGAATCGTGCGCGATTCCCACGTGAAGATGCGCTGCATGCGCTGCGGAAGCCGCCGCTCGCTTTGCGAAACGAGCTTCAAATCGGCCAGATTGGCGTGGACGCTTCCGAGAAACTGCTCCGCCATGAGCCGCGCGCCCGCCACGTCCGGCGACGCGATCGCTCGATCCTCGGGGATGCGGTCGCTGAAGCCGGTCACTTCGCCGGTCGGCGCGACGTCGACGCGGATCTCTTCTTCCTGCAACGGCCGGAACCATCGATGCGACCACGACCAGAGCCGCACATCGCGCTTGAGGATCTCGTTCGCTCTCTTGAGGCCGACCGAGCGCTCCAGAAAGATTCGCGCCTCGTCGTCGGAGTCGAACGTGGCGCTGTGCTTCATCCCACGCGTGTCGATGTGTTGCGCCGCGAGGACGCGCGCCGCGACCGGTTGCGACGAATCGCGGTCGTACCGAAACTCGATCGACGCCTCGGGGAACGCAGCGCTGAACCAGTTGAGGACGACAAAAACCGAGACGGCGGCGATGACGAGACAGGCGGCGATGAGAAGCCAGTCGCGGCGATTGAGGCGCTCGTTCATTTTCTTAGTCGGCGGCGGGACGCCGCCGGGCCAGCCGGCGAGACGCCGGCGCTCCGGCTGCTTATGCCAGCTCCTGCAGCGCTTTCTCCATCCTCTTGATCGCCTCGGCCGCTTCGTCTCTCGACAGGTTCAGAGGCGGACGGAATCGTGCCGATCGGCCGCCGGACGAGAGCGCCATGACGTCGTTGGCGAGGAATCCTTTTAGTGCCGCGTCTCGGATCTCGCCGCTCGGCAGATCGAACGCAGCCATCAGGCCGCGCCCTCGGACGTTGGAGACGAGGTCCGGAAACTCATCGGCGAAGCGCTGGAGTTCGCCGATGAAGTACGCGCCGACGGTGGCTGCATTCTCGACGAGGCCCTCTTCATCGATGACTTCAAAGTAGCGCTGCGAGCGGACCATGTCGGTCAGATTGCCACCCCACGTCGAGTTGATGCGTGAGCTGAGCGCGAAAACGTTGTCGTCGATGTCGAGAAGGCGATCGCCTGCTGCGAAGCCGCACACCTGCGTCTTCTTGCCGAAACAGAACATGTCCGGCTCGACGCCGGGATGCTGGAACGCCCACATCTTTCCCGTCAGGCCGACGCCGGACTGCACCTCGTCGAAGATGAGGAGCATGTCGTTTTCGTCGCAGAGCTGGCGGATGGCGCGGAAGTACTCGGGGCGGAAATGGTTGTCGCCACCCTCGCCCTGAATCGGCTCCATGATGAACGCGGCGATGTCGTCCTTCCGGTCGGCGAGGAACTGTTTCGCCTGCGCGATGGAAGCCTTTTCGCGTTCCTCCACGTCATCATCGATGGGGAAGCGCAGCTTCGGATTCTCGATGCGCGGCCAGTCGAACTTGGGGAAGTACTGCGTCTTGCGCGGATCGGTATTCGTCAGCGAAAGCGTGTAGCCGGTGCGTCCGTGAAACGCCTCGCGGAGATGCATGATCTGCGTGCCGCGCTCGCCGGTCACTCCCTTCTTGAGATTCTTGCGGACCTTCCAGTCCATCGCCGACTTCACCGCGTTCTCGATGCCGAGGGCGCCACCTTCGATGAAAAACATGTGCTTGTTCAGGGAAGGAGGAACCGCCAGGCGCGCGAACGTCTCGACGAACTCCGCCATGTAGGTCGTGTAGATGTCGGAGTTCGCCGGCTTGTTGATGGCGACGGTGGCGATGCGGTCTCGGAACTCCGGATTGTCGAGACGGGGATGGTTGTAGCCGATCGGGCAGGAGGCGAAATTGGTGAAAAAATCGAGGACGGAACGGCCGCGGCGGGCATCGAAAAGCCACGAGCCTTTCGACCGGGCAAGATCCATGACGACTTCGTAACCGTCGGCGAGCATGTGCCTGGAAAGCACGTTGTGGACATCGCCGGGCTGGATGTGGACGCGCCGGTCCGTGATTGCGGAAATTGACATAAAGGGCTCCTATCGGGCGTTACGATCATATCCATCTGCGGGGTTTTTGTATCCGCAGATGACGCAGATGTTCACAGATCTACAAGGAGACTCAACTTGAAAGACATCGTCATCCTCGGCGGCGCACGGACGCCGATCGGATCGTTTCAGGGAACACTCTCATCGCTCAGCGCACCGAAGCTCGGCTCGATCGCCATCAAATGCGCGCTCGAAAACTCCGGCGTCACGGCGGACCAGATCGAGCAGGTGATCATGGGCAACGTCCTCCAGGCAGCGATCGGGCAGGCACCGGCGCGCCAGGCAGGCATCGGCGCGGGAATCCCGGTCAGCGCCGGCGCGGTCACGGTCAACAAAGTCTGCGGCTCGGGATTGAAGGCGGTGATGTACGCGGCCAACGACATCCGCTGCGATGAATACGACGTCGCTGTCGCCGGCGGCATGGAGTCGATGTCGAACGCGCCGTACGCGCTGCCTCAGGCACGCAGCGGCTATCGCATGGGCAACGGAAAGCTCGTCGACCTGATGATCCACGACGGGCTTTGGGATCCGTACGGCGACAAGCACATGGGAAATTGCGCGGAGCTCTGCGCGGCGAAGTACAACTTCACACGCGAAGAGCAGGACGACTTCTCCCGCGAGTCCTACCGCCGGGCGCAGGAGGCCGTGAAGAGCGGCAAATTCAAGAAAGAGATCGCGGTCGTCGACATTCAATCGAAGAAGGGAACGACCTCGGTCGTCGACGACGAGGAGCCGTTCGCGGCGCCGCTGGACAAGATGGGATCCCTCAAGCCCGCGTTTCAGAAAGACGGCGGCACGGTGACCGCGGCGAACGCGTCGAAGATCAACGATGGCGCCTCGGCCCTGATCGTCTCGTCGGCCGAATGGGCGGAGAAGCACGGCCGCAAGCCGATGGCGCGGATCATCGCGCAGGCGACGGCAGCGCACGAGCCGGAATGGTTCACGACCGCGCCGGCGAAGGCAATCGACATCGTCCTGAAACGCGCCGGCATGACCGTCGATGACATCGATCTGTTCGAAGTGAACGAAGCGTTTGCGGTCGTGGCGATGGCAGCGATGAAGGACGCAAACATCTCTCACGAGAAGATGAACGTGTACGGCGGCGCAGTCGCCCTCGGGCATCCGATCGGCTCCAGCGGCTCGCGCATCTTGGTCACGCTGCTGCACGCACTCGAAGGCCGGAACCTGAAGCGCGGCATGGTCGCCATCTGCATCGGCGGCGGCGAGGCGGCGGCGATGCTCGTGGAGAGGATGTGAAGCTCCTTGGATCGCTGTGACGAGTTGTAACTTGCTCGCGTCGCCTCCGTCGAATCGACAAGGGGAGGAAGCTCATGCGTAAAGCAATCATGACGTTCGTTGCATTGGCGTTGGCTGCTGTGCCGTCGTTTGCACAAAAGCCGCGATATTCGAATTCGGTCTCCGTTTTTGTATCAGACCTTTCGTTCACCTCGAATGCGAGCGGAAGCAGTTTCGATTCCGACTTCGGCGCGGCGCTCGAGCACATGTTCAGCGATCGTTTCTCCGCCGAGCTTTCGGTGACGAGCCAGCGCATCGATCGCTACGCCACGACGTACACCGTCGGGGGTTTACCGGCCACGATCACCAGTTCGGATCGCGTCTATCCGATCGACGCCGGTGTGTCGTACCACTTCTTCACCCAGAGCCGCTGGAAGCCCTACCTGGGCGTTGGCGCCCACTACGTGAGCGATTCCGTTCGCGGCACCAGTCCCGTTGGCAATTACCGTTTCTCGAGACGCTCGACCGATGCTGAAGTTTCCGGCGGCGTCACCTACCAGTTCAATCCAAGACTGGGGCTGCGTTTGGATGCGAAGCAGATTCTCGGCGGCAGCGGTGACTTTGGTGCGAATGCGAAGCTCAAGGGCTCGGTCGGACTGAGCTTGCGCTTCTGAGCACTCAGGGAATCGCGTGGAGGATGTGACGGGCGGCCGTGCGGCCGCCCGTTCAACGTGCATCAGTGGCCGAAGTTGAAGTTGAGACCGAAGTACGTTTGTACGCTGTCGGAATGATGGCCGAAATCGAAGTCGCCCGTGAGCTCGACGAACGGCCTTACGCGTCCGTCGGGCTGGGTGAACAGCACGTCGAGCCCGGGAATGGCGTTCGGATCAATACAAAGATAGCCGTCCACGATGTAACGGCGGTTGGGATGACGGAGGAAGACGTCGTTCTTGCCGACGCCAACCTCGAGGAAGCTCTGCGCGAATATCCCCTTCACCGCCATCGCGCCGACTCCGAGATGATGCATGTCGACGACGTCGCCGCCGCCCCCGGAGATGTCGAGGAAGCCGAGCTGCAGATTCACGAACATTCGAGCAGGACTGCCAGTACTCCCCTGTCGCAGCGGGAATTCATAGCGTCCGCCTACGAATGCCTCGAGGGTACTGGCATTGCGAAGGATGGCGATGAACTGATCGGGAGCCCCTTTGAGCGTGTCTGCCGGCGTCATGGTG
>JAXDGW010000024.1:0-34049 GCA_034664845.1 Thermoanaerobaculia bacterium
CTGACTTGAAAGACAGGGGTTGCGGCGGCGAAGCCGCCACCAGCACGCCCACCAACAACCTCAGGGACAACGCGCGAAGCGCATCCAACCGACAACCGACAACGCGCGGCCCGCCAGGGCCGCGCAAAAAAACCGGCCGCGCAAAAACCGGGCATACTCCTTGCCGCCCTCACCCGCGATGGTCCGTGGAACCCGCAGTGAATCCTTAGTGCAGGTCTGGCCGGGAAAGCCGTATCCCCTCGGCGCTACCTACGACGGCTCCGGGACGAATTTCTCGTTGTTCTCCGAGGTGGCGACGCGGGTTGAGCTTTGCCTGTTTGATGAGGCCGGCAAACAGAATTGCGTCGATCTTCCTGAGATGACCGGCTTCATCTGGCACGGCTACCTTCCCAACATCACGCCGGGACAGCGTTATGGCTATCGCGTGCATGGCCCGTGGGAGCCGGACGCTGGCCATCGCTGCAATTCGTCGAAGCTACTCCTCGATCCGTACGGCAAAGCGGTCGATGGCGAGGTCCGCTGGAACGAAGCAGTCTTCGGGCACTTCTTCGACAAACCCGACACTCGCAACGACGCCGACTCCGCTCCGTTCATGCCGCGGTCCGTCGTGACGAATCCCTATTTCGACTGGGCCAGCGACCACTATCCGCGTACGCCGTGGCACGAGACGATCATCTACGAGCTGCATGTGAAAGGCTTCACGCAGCGCCATCCGGAAATCCCGGAAACGCTGCGCGGAACCTACGCCGGCCTCGCCCACCCTGCCGCCATCCGGCATCTCAAGACCCTCGCCGTCACCGCGGTCGAGCTCCTCCCCGTCCATCAGTTCATCCACGACTCGCACCTCATCGATCGCGGTCTGCGCAACTTCTGGGGCTACAACTCGATCAGCTATCTCGCCGCGCACAATGACTACTCGTCGAGCGGCGCGGCGGGACAGCAGGTTCAGGAATTCAAGCAGATGGTGAAGACGCTGCACGCCGAGGGGATCGAGGTGATTCTCGATGTCGTCTACAACCACACCGCCGAGGGCAATCACCTGGGGCCCATGCTGTCGATGAAGGGAATCGACAATGCCGGCTACTACCGCCTCATGCCGGACGACCCGCGGTACTACATGGATTACACCGGCACGGGCAACAGCCTGAACATGCGGCATCCCCACGTGCTGCAGCTCGTCATGGACTCGCTGCGCTACTGGCATCTGGAGATGCACGTCGACGGATTCCGCTTCGATCTCGCCTCGACGCTCGCCCGGGAACTGCACGATGTCGACCGCCTCAGCGCCTTCTTCGACATCATCCAGCAGGACCCTGTGCTGTCGCAGGTGAAGTTGATTGCGGAGCCGTGGGATGTCGGTGAAGGCGGCTACCAGGTCGGCAATTTCCCGCCGCTCTGGTCGGAGTGGAACGGGAGGTATCGCGATTCGGTCCGCGATTACTGGCGCGGCACCGACCAAGGCCTCGGCGAGTTCGCCAATCGCATCACCGGCAGCTCGGACCTTTACGCGTGGACCGGACGTCGTCCGTATGCATCGATCAATTTCATCACCGCACACGACGGCTTCACGCTGCGTGATCTCGTCTCGTACAACGAGAAACACAACGAAGCGAACGGCGAGAACAACAACGACGGAGCGGACGACAATCGGTCGTGGAATGACGGCGCCGAGGGACCGACGGATGATGAGGCGATCAACACGCTACGGTCGCGGCAGCAGCGAAACTTCCTGGCGACGTTGATCCTCTCGGTCGGCGTTCCGATGATCTGCGGCGGCGACGAGCTCGGGCACACGCAGTACGGCAACAACAATGCCTATTGCCAGGACAACGAAGTCTCATGGCTGGACTGGGAGAATGTCGACGACGGGCTCTTCGCGTTCGCCGCGCGCGTGATCGCATTCCGGCGCGAGCATCCCGTCTTTCAGCGCCGCCGCTGGTTTTACGGCCGTCCACTCCGAGGCGCGGACGTAAGCGACATCGGCTGGTTCAAACCGGACGGCGTGGAGATGACCGACGACGATTGGCAAAGCGCTTTCGCCCGCAGCGTCGGCGTTTTCCTCAGCGGCGAAGGCATCCCCCCCGACGAGCGCGGCCAGCCGGTCATCGACGACAGCTTCTACATTCTCTTTAACGCCCACTACGAACCAATGCCCTTCCGCCTCCCCACCGGCCCCTGGGGCGACCGCTGGGAGCCGGTAATCGACACGAACCAACCGGTCCCCGACCTGCGCCAACACCGCGAGCTCTCCGCCGGCGAGGAAGTGATCGTCGAGGCGTATGCGATGCTGGTGCTGCGACGGGTGGGGTGAGTATCGTTCTCCGGCTTAAGTCAAAAGGTTTCGCTAGACCTTTCTCACCGGACCGCGATAACTGGCCAATTGCGCGTCCGCGGTAAGAAGCGAAATGCCCTCGATGACAGCTTGCGCGAGCAACATGCGGTCAAACGGATCCTTGTGTAGCGTTGGCAGGCCGGCAACGTTCACCGCGTGCTCTCCAGTGATTGCAAGCTCCACGTAGCCACTGTCAAGGAGGCCACGCCGGAAAAGGCGCGGCTCGACTTGGAAATCCTCGCGGCCAAGACTGTTTTTGATCGCGATTTCCCACAGACTGGCGGCACTGAAGAGAAGCTCATTGCGCGGGTCGTTGAGAAGCTTGCGCACCGAGGGCGACAGGCGCGACGGCTGGCTCGCCGCCCACAGCAGGATCTGCGTATCAAGTAGGAGCTTCACGTGACGATCCCGAATAGAGCGGCGATTTCCGCTTCGCCCATGCGATCGAAGTCTCTCGGCACTTTGATCTCGCCGGCCATGAAGCCGAGGCGTTGTGGAGCAACGGGAGCGTCCAGCGCTGTAACCTTGACCAGCGGCTTTCCGGCCTTGGCGATGACGAATGACTCACCTTTGACGGCTCGATCCACCAACTTCGAAAGTTGCGTCTTTGCTTCGTGAATATTCACAGTGACCATGGCGCCTCCGGCCTAAGTTAACAAGACTAAGTTTAGGCCCTCGGTGCACCACTCGCAAACTCGTCTCTACATCACGCGCGTGAAGGACGCCGGGAAGATCGCTGCGAGGGCATCTGAGACGGGAGCACCGAATGTTGCCTCCATACGCAACTTGCGTATAATCACCTCGTGAAGGGTATCTTCGTCGAGCTGCCGGCGTTCTCCCGTCATCGATCGGACTATCTCGACGATGACGCATTCCTGGCACTTCAGAATCTGCTGATGGATCGTCCCAACGCGGGTGACCTGATCCCGGACTCAGGGGGCCTTCGTAAACTGCGTTTCGGCGATGAGCGGCGTGGGAAGGGCAAACGCGGCGGTCTGCGGCTCATCTACTACTGGTGGGTCGCGGGTTTCGAGTTCTGGCTCTTCACGCTTTACGACGAGGACGAGATGGCCGATCTGACGCCGCAGCAACGAAAGACACTTAAGGGAATGATCACGGCGGAACTGCAAGCAAGGAGAGGGGCATGAAGAGAACGATCAAAGCAAAACCAACACCCCCTGGGAAACGCGACCTGTTCGATGAATTGAGCGAAGGGATGGCCGCGCTTGCAGATTCGCGGATAGGCAAGCGGACCCTGCGTACGCACTCGCTTGCGTACAAGGCCGCGCCACGAGTCACGCCGAGGGAACTGATCCGCCTGCGTGAGGGCCTCAAGCTCTCGCGGGCACTGTTCGCTGCTTATCTTCGGACGAATGCCCGCACGTTGGAAAACTGGGAACAGGGCCGCGCCAAGCCCAATGCGCAGGCAGCTCTTCTGATCAATCTCGTCAAGCGGTATCCGGATACGATCGAGCGGCTTGCCGCGATTTGAGAACGAGACGGTCACGCGGAGTCGTGGGGCTTTGCTTCTCTCCGCCTCTCCGCGCCTCCGCGTGATAAAAGTCTTTTGCTTTCAGAGCTCGAAACGCGAACCGCCCTCACCGCGTCTCACCTTCGACATGAACAAAAAGACCGTACTGCAAACCGCCGCGCTCATCGTCGCGGGAATCGTCCTCGCCCTGGTCGCCAACGCCTTCGCCTCGCGCGACCGGAAGATGGTGCTCGTCGGCACGTATCCGAATGCGCTGAAGGTGCCGCCGCGCGAAGTGGCGGCAATTCAGCCGATTCCGGCGGCCATTGAAACGGCTCCCGCCGTCACGACGATGGCTCCCCTGCCCGCCACCGTCACCACGGCTACCCAACCGACGGCGACGGCAGCCATCACCACCGTCGGACTCAATCCTGCCGCGAAGAGCCCGACCGCCAAGGCACCGGCTCCGGCCACAGCCACTGCTCCGCCGGCAACAACATCTGCCGCTCCTCACCCCCCAACCGCCCCCGCCGCGGAAGAGGATCCGCTCAAGCGCTTCCCGGCGCATCCGGACAAGCCCTATGTTGAGATTGCGTTCGCCGATGTGAAATGGCTGCACGGGAAGAACGTCCTCTTTCTCGATGCGCGCCGTACCTCGGTGTACGAGCAGGGCCACATCAGCGGGGCACGGACGTACTCGGTGTGGGAGTCCGACATCGACGACAAAGTGCGCAAGTTGTTCGATGAGCGCAGCGATCCGCAGGCGCAGGCGCTGCCGATCGTCATCTATTGCAGCGGCGGTGATTGCGAGGACTCGCACATGCTGGCGCAGAAGCTGTGGGGCATTCAGTTCAACGACGTCTACGTCTACAAGGACGGCTTCCCCGATTGGCAGCAGCGCGGCGGATCGGTCCACACGGGAGCGAATCCGTGAAGCGCCTGCTCGCCCATCCCTGGCTCACCATCCGCGTACAGATTGCCCTCGGCGCGATCTTCGTGATCGCCGCATGGCCGAAGATCGCCGATCCGCCGTCGTTCGCGCACATGATCTACAACTACCGGATCGTGCCGGCGTCGCTGATCAACATCAGCGCGCTGGTCATGCCGTGGGTCGAGATGCTGGCTGGCCTCGCGCTCATCCTCGGCGTCTGGAAGTCGGCGGCACGAAACGTCGTCGCAGCGATGCTGGCAATTTTCATCATCGCCATCTCGATCAACCTCAGCCGCGATAACGCCATCGACTGCGGATGCTTCAACGTCTCCGACCGCGGAAAATCGCACGAGCAGCGCATCTTCGACATGAAGGTCGACGTCGCCCGCGACCTCGGCATGCTCCTGATGGCCGGACAGCTCTGGTACGCGGCGAAGCGCGAGGAACGCGAGGAGTAGTTTCAAGCGGAGACGCGGAGAAACCCGTCATTCGCCCGCAAGCACCTTGGCGATTTGCGACGCAAGGTCGATCGGGTCGATCGGCTTCCGCAGGACGCGCGCGAATCCGTTGCGAGGAACATCGCTTCGGGCGCTCAATGCGACGGCCGGAAGCGATGGCCTCATCTCCCGGACGCGTCCCATCATCGTCAGGCCATCGGTGCCGGGCATGGCGATGTCGGTGATCAGCAGATCATGCTGGCCGGCGTTGAGGGCCAGCAAGGCTTCGTCGGCGGAATGGGCGGTGGTCACCTGCGCGCCGCACTGACGAAGCACGGTAGCGACGTAGTCGAGCGTGGCCTGCTCGTCGTCGACGACCAGGATCTGTTTTCTGGCGAGATCGGGCAGGCTGGCGACCGCGATCCTGCTCGTGCGTGCAGTATCGAGCGTGGCCGGCAACTCGACCACGAACGTCGCACCTTTCCCTCGCCCCTCGCTCGACGCGTGAACGCTGCCGCCATGAAGCTCGACGAGATGCCGGACGATGGCGAGACCGAGGCCGAGGCCTCCGTGCGTGCGCGTTGAGCCGCTCTCCGCCTGGCGAAAACGGTCGAACACATGCGGGAGAAATGACGGATCGATACCGGCGCCATCGTCGCGGACCGTGATGCGCGCCAGGGCGTCGTCGCGCTCCAGGATGACTTCGATGCGTCCGTCGCGCCGGCCGAATTTCGCCGCGTTCGCGAGCAGATTCCAGAAGATCTGCTGCAACCTGCTGGCGTCCCCCTGAATGGCTCCGCTCCAGCGCGAGGTGTCGACATCCATTACGATCGACTTCGCCGTCAGCGCCGGCGTCAGCGCGTCGGTTGCGGCGTCGATGACGGCGCGCAGATCCACCGGACCGCGCTCCAGGCGGAACTTTCCAAGGATGATGCTGGAGACATCGAGGATGTCGTCGATCAGCTTGGCCTGGGCCCGCGTCGAATTCTCGATGGCGAGCAGCCCGGTGTGCTGCGTCTCGGGATCGAGATTCCCCATGCTCAGGAGACGTACCCACCCCAGCGTCGCCGTCATCGGCGTACGGAGCTCGTGCGATACCGTCGCCAGGAACTCGTCTTTGGCAGAACTGGCGTGGACCGCGGCCCGGTAGAGCTGCGCGTTGTCGATGGCGACCGCCACACGCCGCGCCAGCAGCGTGGCCAGCTCGATGTCATGCTCGTTGTAACGTCCGGGCGTTTCCGACACGAACGAGATCGTGCCCATGAAATGGTCGCGCGCTTCGATCGGCACGACGAGGAGCGATGCCGCGCCAAGCTCCCGGACCAGCGCAGCGTGATTCTCGTCATAGGTCGTGCTGCGAATCATTTCGTCGTCCATCGCTACGATGAACGGCTGCATTTTCATGAATGGACCCGCGACCTGCTGCGGCATCTTCTGGCGAGCCGGAATCGCCAGCAACTGTTGGGCGAGCTCATTCTTTTGGGGATTGGCGTGCACCACCGCGGCGCGGCGCGGTTCTCCGTCGTCGTCCATCAGCGCAACCACGCACCAATCGGCCAGACCTGGGACAGCAAGGCCGGCCGTGGCCTTGAGCGTCGCTTCGTAGTCGATCGATGACCCCAGCAGCTCACCGGCCCGTGCCGTGAATCGGAGCGATTCCTCGGCGCGTCTGCGCGCGGAAATATCCAGCGTCACGCCCCGCATGCCGACCGGTGCGCCGTCCGCATCGTGGATGACCGTGGAGTGCGCCTCGCACCAGAGCGCGCGGCCGTCCTTCGTCATCCATCGGAACGTGTTCGCCATCGGCCCGCCGGCGAGGTAATGATCGTGAGCATGCTTCGCGGCGGTCTCGCGGTCATCGGGATGCACGATGGTCAGCCAGAAGTTCGGAGTTGCCAACCACTCATCAACCGTGTAGCCGAGCATCCTCTCGACGTGATCGCTGACGAAGTTGATCCGCTGCGTTTCCTGATCGGGATGGCCCCACGCTTCCCACACGACCCCGGGAACGTTGGAAACGATGCCGAGGAGGCGCTCGCGCTCGTGACGGATTTCCTGAGCGAGCCGCTTCTGCTCCCGGTCAGCCGCATGAAGATCGTCGATGTCCAGCGCCACGCCGATGTATCCCGCGAATGCCCCATCGCGACCCACCCGCGGAACGCCACGGCTCAACATCAAGCGATAGACGCCATCGTGACGGCGTTGCCGGTATTCGATCTCGACCGGCCCGCGCGATTCGAACGCGGCCTCGAACCGTTCCATGCAGGCCGGGATGTCGTCCGGATGCATTTCGCTCAGCCATCCGAATCCGAGCTCCTCCTCGCGCGTCCGGCCGCTGAATTCCAGCCAGCGGTCGTTGACGAACGTACAGCTCTTCTCCGCGTCGGTGATCCAGACGATGGCCGGTGCGACGTTGGCGATCGTCCTCAGTTGATCGACCTCCGCCTGGCGTTGCGCGTGCTCCCATCGCTGCCTCGAGCTGACGAACCACGAAATGACGATCCCTGTCACGAAGAACAACGCGCTCTGGACCGGACCAGGATGAAAGAAGTACGAGGTGAGCGCGCTGGCCAGAATCGTTGCGAGGATGGCCGGCCCCAAACCGCCAATGATCGCTGAGAGAACCACCGCCACGAAGAAGAGGAAAAAGGGGATGCCTCGAAACACCGACGGAAGGGCCAGTTGAATGAGAATCGCGGCCGCGCCCGTCAGGATCGCAATGCCATAGCGGACCAGGGATTTCATTAGGATGCCCGAGAGAGTCTAGTCGTTTCTCAACGGCGCGACGGCAGCGATCGAAGCACCGTCGACGCAAGGCCTTCCGGATCGATCGGCTTTTTCAGGTACTCATCGAAGCCAGCGGCGAGCGCGTACTGCCGCTCCTCCGGCCGGCCAAACGCGGTGAGCGCGATGACAGGCGTGGCGTTTGCCGGAGTCTCGAGTCCGCGGATGGCGCGCACGAACGAGAAGCCGTCCTCCTCAGGCATGGCCAGATCGCAGACGACGACATCCGGCTTCACGGCGTGAAACTTCTCGATCCCTTCGCGCACCGAGCTCGCCATATGCACCTCGGCCTCCGCACGCCGAAAGACCGCCGTAACCAGGTCGCGCGTGAGCTCCTGATCGTCAATGACGAGAATCCGCACACCGTTCAGATTGGGCAGTTCCGCAACGGGCGCAAGCACCGGCGCTTCCACCGCCGGCGTTCTTCGCCGTGTCATGGGCGGCGCGTCAATCACCGGAAGCTCGATGGTGAAGGTCGCGCCGAGGCCCGCACCATCGCTGGATACGCGGATCCGTCCGCCGTGCAGCTCGACCAGCGACCGAACGATCGAGAGACCGAGGCCGATTCCTTCGTGCGACCGCGTCATCGTTCCGTCTTCCTGGCTGAACGGCTCGAAGACGTGCGGGAGATAGTCGGGCTCAATCCCCTTCCCGTTGTCCTGCACCGTGAGGCGCAGCACCGAGTCCGTGTGGACGACACGCACCGTGATCGCGCCGCCGCGCGGAGTGAACTTCACGGCATTGGCGAGCAGGTTCCAGATGACCTGCTGCAATCGTCCCTCGTCGCCCAGGATCTGCGGGAGCTGCGGCGGAACGCTGGCCAGGATCTCGATTCCCTTCGCGGTAGCAGCGGGGTGGACCGTCGTCATCGCGGCATGAAGGACAGGACCGACATCGATGGGGGCCGGCTTGAACGTCATCTTGCCGGCCACGATCCGTGAGACGTCCAGCACATCGTCGATGAGCTGGGCCTGGATCTCGGCGCTCTTCTCGATGGCGTCGAGTGCCTCGCGCGACTCGCTTTCCGTCAGACCCAGCTTGAGCATTCGCGCCCAGCCGAGGACTGCCGTCATCGGCGTGCGTAACTCGTGTGAGAGCGTGGCCAGAAACTGGTCCTTGCGCCGGTTCGCATCCTCGAGGGTTTTCTGCGCAGACATCTCGTCGGTGATGTCGCGAAACTCGAAGACCGCGCCGGCAGCCCGCCCGTCGCGCTGCAGCGGCGAGAGCGAGCAGGAGACGGGGAACGTCGATCCATCTTTGCGCATGAAGACGTCGCGATGATTCTTGAGCGGCCGCATCTGCTCGCGGGCGTTCCTGATCGGACAGTCGGCGGGAGCGTGGCCGCCGCGCTTCGCCGGAGCGTGAAGAACGTCGTGCAGCGAGGCAGCGGAGAACTCGCGCATCGTGTGTCCCGTTTCCTCGATCGCCGCCGGATTCATGTACGTGGCGACGCCGCGGTCATCCAGCATGACGAGGCCCGAGGCCGCGTTCTCGGCGATGGTGCGAATCAGCTCGTTGGCGCGCTCCAGCTCCGCCGTCCGCAGCTCGAGCGCCTCCTTGGCCGCCACGACCTCGTGCTCCGCGCGCTGCCGCGCCAGCAGGATGCTCTGCGAGTTCTGAATCGCGACTGTGCGGAGCCGCTCTTCCTCGTCGTCGTAAACCAACGCCACGGCTCAATTCCCCCCGAGTTGTTTCGCCGCCAGCGCCGTTCCTTCAACTCGCGCTCGAATCTTCGCAAACGCCGTGTCGCGCGTCGTCGACGTGTCATCGCTGAACGGCGAGAAACCGCAGTCGTCCGTCGTTCCGAGCTGGCTGACCGGAATGTATTCGGCCGCTTCGAGCACGCGGTCCCTCACCTCTTCCGGGGTCTCGATATGCGGATCGATCGGCGCGACGACACCGACGAACACCCGCTGATCCGGCTTCAGATACTCGCGGATGATCTTCAGCACGTGAATGCGGTCCTTCTCGCCGGCAAGCGCGATGCAGAAGTTGCCCACCTTGAGCTGGAACAAACTGGGAAGAAGATCGGCGTAGTCGACTTCGGCGCTGTGCGTGGAATCGCGGTCGCCGCCGGGACAGGTGTGAACGCCGATCTTTGCCCGCTCCTCAACGGTAAAGCGCGACAGCGCCAGGTTGTTGAGATCGATGAAACTGTTCAGCAGGTTGCCCGAGGGATCGATCTTGATCGCCAGCCGCCCCTCGGTGAAATCGATCTGCACCTTCGCCGCCCCCTTGGCCAGACAGCTTCGGATCTCGCTCTCGTGCTCGTTGAGCAGATCGTGGATGAACTCCTCGGGCGTGTAGCCCTCGATCCCTTCCGCCGGATACATCAGGCTGAGCGCAGACGGCGAGATGACCGCCTGTTTGATCGGAAGATGCGCATAACGCTTGGCCACATCGAGGTAGCTGTCCGCGAGGCGTTTGTAGCGAAACGGCCCCGCCGTCAGCCGCGGCATCCGGCGCACGTGCCCGGCCGAGAACGGGATCTTGAACCCGTCCGGATCGGTGTTCGGGAGTCCGTGCACCGAATAGGTCCAGAAGTTCTGGTACTTCCTCTGCTCGCCGTCAGTGATGATCGGAGAGCCGGTCGCCTCGAAGCGCGCGATCGTGTCGCGGATGGCAGCGTCGTAAAGAGGATCGAGCGCCGGATCGTTGGCGTCGTGCTTCGTCAATGCATCGATCAGTTCAAGCGGCCGCGGAATGCTTCCAATCGGTTCGGTCGGGATCGTGATCATGTGTGCTCCATGGCGGAACGGCTCGGTGGTTTGGATGTGGCTTCGCCGGTACTGCGGGGCCAAAACCGCATGCACCTCGGGACGTTGTTAAGGATTCCCTGCCGGGCCTGTGCAAAAGCGGGACCGATCCGCAGATGACGCAGATAGGACGCAGATGAAGGCAGCGCGCGATCCTCTTCTGCGGCATCTGCGTCATCTGCAGACCCCCTTTCAGGCTGGCCCCACGCGTTGGCACCTTCCGTTCCGACACTGCTTCAGTTAGGGTTTGCTCGTGCTTCCGACTGTTTATGTGGAGACCAGCGTCATCAGCTACCTGACAGCCCGGCCGAGTCCTACCAATTTGAGAGTGGCGGCGAATCAAGAGACAACGCGTGAGTGGTGGCAAACGAGGCGCGAAAGGTTTGAGCTGTACGTATCAGCCGTTGTGATCGGTGAGGCCCAGCGAGGTAATCCGGATCTTGCTTCGGCCCGCTTGGAGATCGTACGCAAGCTGCATCTCGCGCATGTGACGCCCGACGCTCTCGATCTTGCTGCGGCTTTGATCGACGGCGCTGGTGTTCCAAAGAAAGCGAACGAAGACGCGCTTCACATCGCAATCGCGGCGGCAAATGGCCTCGACTACCTCCTCACATGGAACTGTACTCATATCGCGAACGCGGTCACTATTCCTCGTGTTTACTCCATCTGCCGTGCTCACGGTTTCGAGCCACCGCTGATCTATACTCCTCAGGAACTGATGGAAGGTTGATACGTGGAAGATCCAATCGTCGAAGAGACTCGCGAAGCCCGACGCCAGCTCGACAACGAGTTCGGCGGTGATCTCAATCTGCTGTACGCATATCTTCTCGAGATCGAACGCGAGAACGCGGACAGAGTGGTAGTACGCAAGCCCAAACCCGTGTTTGCCGAGCAGCGAAAGATCTCGTGAAGGCAACAACCTCGTAGTGAATGGACTCCACGCCCGGTAGTGAAGCGGCGACCGGCGTCTCACAGCCGCGGTAGCAATCGTCCGAATTCCTCCACGCGGCGTAGAAGCGGCCCACAGCGTTTATGCTCACCGCTCACAAAAGGAGGGAGACATGCAGATTCACGAGCTCTTCGCGCAGAGGTGGGAAGCAGAGTTACCAGCGTTCGGCCGGGTGCTGAGGGCGATGCCCGAGGGGCAGCTCGACTACAGTCCCCACGAACGATCGACCAAAGCAGGCAACCTCGGGTGGCAGCTGGCGGAAGAGCAGCGCGTTCTCTGCGATCTGCTCGACACCGGCATGATCGAATGGAAGCAGCGCCCGCGTCCTGAAACCGCCGCGGAGATCGTCAACGCGTGGGACGACGCCACTGCCGAGCTGCGCAAACGAATCGAGACGCTCGACGAGGAGAAGCTGGCAAGTCCCGCGAATTTCAACATGGGCGATGCCGGCACCTGGACCGACAACATCGGCAACATGCTCTGGGGCTTCCTCTTCGACATGGTCCACCACCGCGGCCAGCTCAGCGCATACCTCCGTCCGATGGGCGGCAAGGTGCCTGCGATCTATGGACCGTCGGCGGACGACAACGGCGGCTGAGAACGAGCGGCGTTCAGAGCGCCGCTATCCGTGCTCCGCCATCGTGATTACGTCGAACGACGCGCCTTGCGGATCGGCGAGGACGGCGAAACGGCCTACATTCGCGATGTTCGTCGGCGGCACGTAGACCTGGGCACCGAGCGATTTCGCTTTCGCCACCGTGGCGTCGCAGTCGTCGACGGCAAAGTAGGGCGTCCAGCTCGCAGGCATGCAGCGCATGTCGTTCGGCATCTGCATCATGCCGCCGGACGGCTGGCCGGCTACGTCGATCTCCGTGTATTCGGCGCTGACGCGCAGGTTCCAGCCGAAGAGGCTCTTGTAGAAATCTCGCGCCCCTTCGATGTCGGAGGTCATGAGCTCGTTCCAGCAGAGCGTGTTGGTCTCATCGCGAATCGTTGCGCCGATGTGCTTCTTCGCCTGCCACAGCGCGAGCGTCGCTCCCTGCGGATCTGCGACGAGCGCCATGCGTCCAATGTCCATTACGTCGAACGGCGGAGCGACGATCGTTGCGCCAAGTTCCTTCGCTTTCGTCGCCGAGTCGTCGGCATTCTCGACGCTGATGTACGTCTGCCAGTTCGGCGGAATCTCTTTGGTCTGATACAGAGCGCCGAGGTCGCGACCGCTTTTTTGCAGCATCGTGTAGACGCCGTCAGGGATCGGCATGTCCTTGGCGTTCCAGCCGAGGAGCGATGTGTAAAACGTTTTCGCTGCCGCCGCATCGTTTGTGGCCAGCTCGATCCAGCAGAACATCCCGGGCTCGTATTTCTCAACGACCGACATCGGCGTACCTCCGAAAACGCGAATTCTACTTCGCGGTGAACTTCATCCCGGTCGCTTTCTCGATCTCGCTCGGATCGTCGAGCAGGATCCACGTCTGGATCGACACTGGCAGCGATCCGTTCGCGATCAGATCATCGTGAAACTGGCCGAGGCGAAACGCGGAGCCCTTGGCGTCGCGATAGCGTCCGAGGAGCCGCATGATCTGCCATTTGCCGGTGATGTAGCTGATCTTCTGCGTCGGCGATGAGGCGGCGCCGGCGGCTTCTCCCTCCGCCGCTTCCTTATCGAGTCCGCCACCTTCCATGAAGTAGCTGACGCTCTGATCGAAGGACCATTTTCCGGTGTGCAGGTTGACGTCGACGCCGATGCGCGCGGCGCGGTAGCGGGAGAGTCGCAGGACCTGGCCAGCCGAGGCGGAGTCGGGCGGATAGAGACCTTCGCGCATCAGCATTTCCTCGCCGTAGAGCGCCCATCCTTCAATGAACACGTTCTCGCTGTGATGACGTCGGATCTCGTTGGTGAGGTGATTGGCGATTGAGAGTTGGAGGAAGTGGCCGGGAATCCCTTCATGTCCGAGGATCGGGCGCGGGTCCTCGATCGCAGCACGGATGTAGAAGTTCTTGCTCTGCGGGTTGTAGGTCGGGATGAAGTAAAAGCCGCCGTCGTCAGCGTCGTAAATGCCGGGCGGGTTCATGAACCCTCCCGGACTTGTCGGCTTGAACGCCTCGGGTAGCTGTCTGATTTGAAATGCGCCGAGGTACGGCGGCAGCGTGACGAGATTCTTCGCTTTGAGGAAGTCGATCATCTCCTGCTCGCGGCTTTCGTACGCAGCGAGGAAGGCCTGCTGATCGGATGGGATGCTCTTCGCGCGTGCCGGATCGGGATCGGCGAGCGACGGATCGGGGAGCATGGCCTCGAGAGCGCGATAACGACCGAGCTCCACTTCGCCGAGGTGCGCGACGTCGCGCGAATCCATCGGAAGAAGCAGGATGTTGCGCAGCATGTAGTTGTAGTTGGCCTCCCCCATCGGCTTCCACGCCGTCATCTCGGGGAGCTTCTTTTCAAGCCAGTCGGCGAAGTTGTGCATCGCGGCGATCGCTTCTTCCCGCGCGGCGTCGAGCGAGTCGCGCTCGGCAGGAGTGAGGTCGCCGGCGATCGTCATCAGGCTCGTGGAGAAGAGCGGATCGATGGAGCGGGCGGAGTCGATGGCGAGCTGCGAGTAGAGACGGACAGGATGTTTGAGGTTGCGCTGCGCCTGCTCGATCATGGCAGGGATCGCTTTGAGCCGAGCGGTGGCCGCGAGCGCGCGCGTGTGTGCGGGTGCGTAGTCTTTTTTCAGCAGCGAAAAGATGGCGTTGCTGGCCTCGCCGACATAAACCTGCGGATCCGTCTCCTCGGGTTTCTGCACCCGCGCCGGAAAGTCATCGCGTTCGAGCTGCGAGCGGAAGAGGAGCCAGTCGATGATGTCGTCCTTCGCCCAGCCAGCGACGTTCGCGCTGCGCACGCGCTCGAGCAGCGCGTGAACGTGCGCGGCGTTGCGCGCGATCGCCGCGGGAGAGAAGTCGTCGAGCTTGTCGTCCGCCGCATGAAAGCCCTGGTCGCTCGCGCCGACGGGGTACTCCTTCTTCTGCCATTCGTAGTAGTCGTGAGCGATGGCATGAAGCTCGGCGGGCGTGATTGGTTTCATGGGAGGCGCGGCTTTCTTTGGGGCGGCGAATGCGGATATGGCAGTCAGCAGAATGACGAAGGCGACAACTCGTTTCATACCGCTGAGTGTAGCGCGCCTTTTGCAGAAGAACGCGGCGGAGAACCACACCATGGCCGAGAGAAAAGAACCGCAGAGCTACGGAAGCCAGGGAGACTGGCTTACCGGCAGAACCGGACAGAAGATCGAGGGTGAGAAGGGTGGATTTCTCAACGAGCATCAGGACGAAAGCGCACCGCATCAAGGTGGAGACATCTCACCGGTCCAGGCAAGTGAGCACGCGATGCCCTCGGGCCCACCGACGGACACCGTGCACAAGATGTCGACGGATGAGAGCGGCGCCAAGCGCGGCGGATACTTCAAGGAACGCGACTACGATTCGAAGAAGTGATGCTGTCAGGAGACCTACGAAGGTCCGCGAGCACTTTTTCGAGAGGCACGGTTTGTCCACGCTCGCACTGGGCGATCGACTCTGTGAGCATTCGTTCCGTCTCGGCGTCGGCCTCGAATGTTTCCTCGTCTTCAGGAAGGGCGACTCTCATCTGAAGATCCTATCAAGTCGTCGCGTTAGCTTCCGGCTATTCAATCTGGAAAATCTGCGAAATCTGCGGATATAGGCGTGTCCGCAGATTTCGCAGATGAAACGCAGATAGAACCAGAGCTTACTGCGCCGCTTTGGCCCGCCCGAATACCACCGCTCCGAACGCGATCGCGAAGATGGCGTAGATCGCGGTGCAAACGAGGATCGGGATCGCGCGCTCGCCGGCGGCGACCGCTTTCGCCATCGCGATGCCGGCGATTGCGAAGTGCAGGAAGTTGCCCATCGAGACGGGGCGGCTGTAGATGCCGCCGATGAGGCTTTCTTTGGCCATCCAGTTGAGCATGGCGAAGCCGAGGTAGAGGGCGCCGAGGACTTGGACGAGAAGCGGGAGAGTGCGGACCGTCCCGCCTCCGAGCGTCGCGATGATCTCTTGCGGCAGGAACGTCGCGGCCAGTCCGAGCGCGGCCATGAAGAGCGCGCTGGACGCCATGAGGATCCTCGTGCTCATTCGTAGCGAAGCGCTTCGATCGGATCGAGCTTCGATGCCTTCGCGGCCGGGTAGATGCCGAAGATGATGCCGAGGACCGCGCAGAATGTGAAGGCGAGAACGATGGCCCAGAGCGGCGTGTGGACCGGAGGCAGCTCGAGCCAACGCTTGAGGAAGAGGCGGACGAGCGCGGCGCCGCCGTAGCCGCCGGCAACTCCGACGATCCCTCCGATGCCGGAGAGGGTGACCGCTTCGATGAGGAACTGGATGAGGACGTCGTAACGCCGCGCGCCGATCGCTTTGCGGATGCCTATCTCCCGCGTCCGTTCCGTCACGGAGACGAGCATGATGTTCATGATGCCGATGCCGCCGACGAGCAACGCGATGCCGACGACGGCGCCCATGATGCCGGTGGTCGTATTCAGCACCGTGGAGATCGTCTTCATCAACTCTTCCTGCGACGTGATCTGGAAATCGTCGGGCTGGCCTTTTTTCAGGTGGTGCCGCGCGCGCAGGATGTCGGTCACCTGCTCCTTGGCCAGATCGATGTCTTCGCGGGTCTTCACCTGAAGGGCGATCGGGATGTGCTGCATCCGGTCTGGACCATAGAGCTGCTGCGCGGTGGCGAACGGGATGTAGACCACGTCATCGGGATCATTGCCGAGAGATGAGCCGCGCTTCTCCATCACGCCGATGACGGTGAAGTTGTTGTCATCGAGCCGGATGTCTTTGCCGATTCCGTTGCTTAGCTGAAGCTGACGGGCTGCTTCGAACCCGAGGACGGCTACGCGCTTCTTGGCCTCCTCATCGAGGGTACCGAAAAAGCGGCCGTGATCGACGAACTGCTTGGCCACGTCGGGATAGCTCTGGTTGACCGCGATCAGCGTGGTGTCGTGACGTGTGTCGCCGTTCTTGAGCGAGGTGTTGCCGATGAAGAGCGGCGTGAAGGAACGGATGGCAGTGGCGCCATGCTGCACGGCGACGGCATCTTCGTAAGTAAGCGACGGGACGGGAAGGAATGGATTCCTCTGCATCCCCGAGAAGTCGGGAGCGACGCGGATGAAGGTCGCACCAACGTTCTCGAGCTGGGCCGAGATCTGGTATTGCATCCCCTGCACGAGCGAGACGACGGCGATGACCGCGGCCACGCCGATCATCACGCCGAGGACGGTGAGGATCGAGCGCATCTTGTTGGCGCCGATGGCGCGGAGGGCGATCTTGACGTTCTCGAAAAACATTCTGTTTTGAGTCTAGATGAAAACCATGAACCACAGAGACGCAGAGAGCACAGAGGTTGAAAACGATTGCTCTGTGACCTCCGCGCCTCTGTGGTGGTGGGTTTGGGTGACCAATTGCTAGTCGGTGATCTTGCCGTCGCGGAGATGGATGACGCGCTGCGCTTCCTGGGCGACGTCGTCCTCGTGCGTGACCATGATGATGGAGTTGCCGCGCGATGAGAGCTCGCGGAAGAGATCGAGAATCTCGCGTCCGGTCTGCGAGTCGAGGTTACCGGTGGGCTCGTCAGCGAGGAGCAGCGAGGGTTTGTTGACGAGCGCCCTGGCGATGGCGACGCGCTGCCGCTGACCGCCGGAAAGCTCGTTCGGCTGGTGATTCATCCGGTCGCCCAACCCGACGGCGGACAGCGCCTCTTCCGCCATCTCACGGCGCTCGTGGCGTCCGACCTTGGCGTAGACCAGCGGCAGCTCGACGTTCTGCAGCGCTGTCGTCCGGGCCAGCAGATTGAAGGTCTGGAAGACGAATCCGATCTTCTTGTTCCGCACGGCGGCAAGAGCGTCGTCGTCCATCGACTCGACTGGAATGCCGTCCAGGATGTACTGGCCGCCGGACGGCCGGTCGAGGCAGCCGACGATGTTCATCAGCGTCGATTTCCCGGAACCGGAAGGTCCCATGATGGCTACGTACTCGCCGTGATTGATGACGAGATCGACGCCGCGAAGCGCGAAGATGTCCTGCGGCCCAAGCTGGTAGGTGCGCGTAAGTTCGCGCATCTCGATAAGGTGGTTCCCGTTTTCACTCACTTTGAGGCCGTCCCGTTTTGAGGAGTCTTTGACTCTTCTTTCGTCACTTCTACGGAATCGCCGTCTTTCAGTTTCTTCAACGTGCGGAATGGTCCGCTGACTGCCGAGTCGTTGAGGGCCACGCCGGAGACGATCGCCACGTGCGTGGCGTCGCTGACGCCGGTCTTCACTTCGGTCATCTTTGCTTTGCCGTCCTTCACGAGGAAGACGTACTTGAGCTTGGGCGCGTTCGCATCTTCGTCATCCGTGCCGGTCTTCGACTTCGCCAGCGACGGTGGAACGCGCTCCACGACGCTCTGGATTGGCAGCGAAGGCGCGCTCCCCGACGTCGTCGTCACGATGGCGACCTGCGAGGTCATGCCCGGCCGCAGCCGCTCGTCGGAATTGTCGATCTGCACCTTGACCTTGAAGTAGCGCATGCCCGCACCTGCGCCCTGCTTCAACGCGGCGGAGCTACCGATTTCGGCGACATGGCCGGTGTACTCCTTGTCGGGAATGGCATCGACATGGACTTTGGAGGGCTGATTGACGCGGATGCCGGTGATCTCCGTCTCGCCGACCTGAGCCTCGACGAGGATCTCGGAGAGGTCGGCGATGACCGCAATGACGGAGCCAGGATTGTTCATCGTTCCGGTGATGACGACTTCTCCCTCGTGGGCGTTGAGTTGCACGGCCTTGCCGTCGATCGGCGAGAGGATCGTCGTGTGATCGAGATCGGTGCGAGCCGACTGCAGAAGTGCCTCAGCCTGGGCCACGCCCTGTCTCGAGGAGTCGTAGGCGGCAACGGCGTTGTCGTACGCCTGACGCGACTGATCGAAGAGTTCCTGCGCCTGAATCCCCTGCTGCTTGAGGTTCATGGCGCGTTTGTACGCGGTCTCGGCGGTGGATACAGCAGTCTTCGCGCGCGCGACTTCGATCTTGCTATTCGAGACCGCGGCCGTAGCCCGCAGGAAAGCGGCCTGATACGCGGTCTTCTCGAGATCGACGAGGCGCTGGCCCTTGCGAACCTTGTCACCCTCGACGAAGTAGATCTTCTCGATCTTGCCGACGATGTGCGCGCTGATGTTGACCGAGACTTTCGGATCGATCTCGCCGGGCGCCGTGACGATCGCCTGAATGGTGCGCGCAGTGACAGGCTCGACGTAGACCGGCTCCCCTTTGGAGCCGCCGCCGCGAACGCTGGCGAAAATGATGGCTCCGACGAGAACGACGGCGCCGATGATGATCAGTATCTTCTTCATTTATTCGCACGCAACGACTGCATCGCCGGCCCGATCAGCTTGAAGAGTAGGACGACGAACCAGAGGCTGATGATGATGACGGCGGACTTGACCCGCGACACCTTGGCCAGGTACGCGAAACCGATGATCATCAGAATCAGGTACCAAATGCTGAAAATGTCGATCGAGGAGAGCACCGTGAAGGCCATCGGGTTGGCCTTGTAATCGGCAAGAAATCCGAGGTTGGAGCGAACGAGGCCCGCCAGCTGCTGGGCCGGAATGATGCCGCCTTTCGCCAGAATGATGATGATCATCAAGATGCCCTTGATGACCCCGGGCATCGACGAGTAGCACGTCACGGAGAATGCCTGTTTGAAGTCGCCCTCCCCGCCGAAGAGGCGGAAGGCCAGTAGCAGCACGCCGGCGATAATCAGAAGACCGATCGCGCTCAGGACGGGCGAGAGATACGTCGTCACCTTTCCGATGCCGGCCGCCATCTTCACGCCCTTATCGAGCTGCTCCTGCGACATGTTCTTGTTCTGCTCCATCGCTTCGCGCGCAGCAGCGCCGAAGTCGACGTGCTGGGCGATGACGACGCCGGCAGCGAGGGACATGATCAGGAGGACGATCAGAGGAACGACCCAATCGGGCCGCCTGGCGATCGAGGCCATCGTGGCATCAGGCGAGAACAACACGCCGATGATTCGTTGAAACGAATTCTGCTCCGGTCCGGCTTCGGACAGAGGCGGGATGACAGGACCGTCCTGACCAACAGTCATGGCTCATTTCTCCTTATCGTTGTCGTGGGAAGAGAAGTTGAGCCAATTGTAACGGTTGAAGTGAGCGAAGATCGAGGGTTCCTGCACCGGCGGCTCGTCGACGGAGATGTTGCGGGTGACTAGCAGGTCGCCGACTGCACGGTGGAACGCGGCGATTGCCTTGTTGTAATTGACCAGAGCCTGCAACTCAGCGCCTCGTGCGTCGGAGAGCTGTTGCTGGATCTGCAGCACCTGGAAGTTGGTGCTCATGCCGTTCTCGTAGCGTTTGCGCTCGGCGTTGACGTTTTCCTCCGCCGCTTCGCGTGCTGTCTTCGCCGCGAGAATGTTTTTCGCCGACGTATCGATGGCGCGCGCGGCCGTGCGGACATCGACGTCGATGTTCTGCCGCGACTGCGCTTCGGCCGCCTGCGAAAGCTCCATGTCGAGGCGAGCCCTTGTTCTTTCGGCGCGAGCGGCGAAGTTGAAGACAGGCACTCCGAGCGTCAGCCCGACGTTCCAGCCGGGAGAGTCGTTTCTGAGGATCTGGTTGACCGCGTTCGGGAAATTCGACGAACTACCGAACGTGGTCGACACGGGCGTTCCTGCGACACCGGCGAGGTTGTAGCCAAGGTTCAAATCGACCTGGGGCAGAACCTGGTTGCGCGCGTAGTTGTAGGTGACCCTGCGAATGTCGGTCGTAATCTGCTGCTCTTTGATCTCGGGCCGAAGCTCGTACGCGCGAGCCACCGCGTCACGAACGTTGACGGTCATTGGGGTGTAGTCGATGGAGTCAGTCGGGATGATGGGGCGATCCCATTCGTCGGGAGCGACATTCAGCAGCGCACGCAGCCGGTCCTCGGCAGCCCGAACAGCAGCAACGGCGTTGATGAGATTCTCTTCGCTGGTGGCGATCTGAACTCGCGGCTGGAGGATATCGAGCGGTGCTGATGCTCCAACGTCGATGCGGATCTGGGTGATGCGCGACTGATCACGGGCCAGAAACAAGGCTTCTCTCACCACGTCGACGAAGCGACGCGCGTAAATGAGATCGTAGTAGGCCTGTTCGACCGCTGACGTTGTGTTGAGCAGCACGACCTTGAAAGCTTCCTGGCTGATGCCGAGGTTGTCGCGCGCAATCGTGATTCCGCGGCGGGTGATGTCCACCCCAAAGTTTCGCGCCAGTGGCTGCGTGAACGAGAAGCCGAGGCCGGTATCGAATTCGGGGCTGAATAAGGCGCCCCCGCTGGTGGTCGTTTTCCGCACATTGCTGTTCGACAGCAAAAAGCTGCCGCCTGTCGGGATCGTGTCGCGCAGCGATACATTCGCCTGCGTTTGGGTGCCGCCTGTGGACACGAACTGCGACGTCGCCGGACTCCGGCTGCTCGAGTGGTTGAGGGTGGCAGCGGCGAAAGGATCGAAGATCCCATACGCCCCGGTGACCTCGGCGCCGGCCATCCCAAGGTCGTAGCGCTGGAGTTGCACGCCGATGTTGCGCTCCAGGGAAGTGTGGATGGCATCGTCGAGCGACAGCCGCATCGCCCGCGGATCGCTGGCGTCTTTATCGGTGTCAACAGCGACCGGCGGAGTCGCGGCCTGGTCGGACCTGGGGATGTCAGCCTGCGCCGGATCCGTGGTGACGGTAGTCGGCTGCGGCCTCGAAGTCGTAGTCTTTTTCGTCGTCTGTGCTGACAGCGACACGGCGCCTGCCACACAGACAATGATCAGCAACCGTCGAACAGCGGTATTCATGTAAACCCTCCTGGACACGCCTCTTCTACGCAACATTGTGGGGATTGTTTCGCGCGCCGCCGCTGCCTGAACGACGGCTGGGCGGACCGATTAGAGCGCGCGCATTGTAGCCGTTGCCAGTACGTTTGACGCCGAAAAACGTCGAACGTCGCTCACGACGGCAATGCGGGCGCCGGAGCGACCGGCTCTCCGGCGAAGTGGCAGGCGGCGAACTGACCCGGCTTGTGCTCGATGAGCGGCGGTACGACATCGGCGCAGATCGGGAACTGCGCGATCGGACAGCGCGTGTGAAACACGCAGCCGCTCGGCGGATTGAGAGGCGTTGGGATGTCGCCGCGGAGGATGATCCGGCTCTTGTGGCGGGTCGGGTCGGGGATCGGCACCGCGGAGAGCAGCGCCTTCGTGTAGGGATGCAGCGGATCGGCGTAGAGCTCGCGGCGGCCGGACAGCTCCATGATCTTGCCGAGGTACATCACGGCGACACGCGTGGAGATGTGCTCGACGACGGAGAGATCGTGGGCGATGAAGAGATACGTCAGTCCGAGCTGCTCCTGCAGATCCTGCAGCAGATTGACGACCTGGGCTTGAACGGAGACGTCGAGCGCGGACACCGGCTCATCGAGCACGAGGAACTTCGGGTTGGTCGCCAGCGCGCGCGCGACACCGATGCGCTGCCGCTGCCCGCCGGAGAATTCGTGCGGATAGCGCTTGCGGTAGTCGGGACTGAGCCCCACGGTCTCGAGCAGTTCCGAAACTCGGGCGTTGCGATCGCTCGCTGACATGCCGCCATGAATGATCAGCGGCTCGGCGATGATCGTTCCGACAGTCATGCGCGGATTGAGCGAGGCATACGGATCCTGAAAGACGATCTGCATGTGGCGGCGAATCCGGCGCATGTCGCCGGAGTCGAGGCCGAGAACGTCCTGCCCATCGAACTCGACACTTCCTGAGGTCGGCTCGATGAGCCGCAAGATGCAACGTCCAACGGTCGTTTTTCCCGATCCCGACTCCCCTACCAGCCCCAGCGTCTCTCCTCGGCTCACACCAAAACTAACGCCATCGACGGCCTTCACCTGCGCGACGACGCGCGAGAGAACGCCGCGTTTGACGGGGAAGTACTTCGTTAGATCGCGGACGACGAGAAGCGGCTCGCCGATGCCGAGCGGGAGGATCGGCGTCTCTTGCGTTTGTGCCGGGGCGACGGTCATGCGCCACCTTCAACGCTAGAGGCCGAATGTTGAATGTTGAATGTTGAATGTTCAATGTTGAATGAGAGGCAGGTCGCGGTGCGGGAGATCGCGAGGCACGTCATGAATGGTGGACTGGCGCCCGCGCGAAGCCATTCAACATTCAACATCCAACATTCAACATTCAACATTCAGATTCTCTCCAGACGATCCGGATCCGCCTCATCTCCGTGAAGGTAGCAACGCGCATCATGTCCCGGCGTGACGATCATCCGCGCCGGCTCGTTGCCGAGGCAGATGTCCATTACGTCGGGGCATCGCGGGTTGAACTTGCAGCCCGGCGGAAGACTCGTAATCGGCGGGACCATCCCTTTGATCGTCGGCAACCGGTGAGGCGCGGTTGGATCGCCGGCACTCACGCTCGGCAACGATTTGAGCAGCCCCCGGGTGTATGGATGCGCAGGATTGGCGAAGAGCTCGCGAACGGGCGCCTCTTCGACGACGCGGCCGGTGTACATCACGAGGACGCGCTCGCAGAATTCGGCGACGACGCCGAGGTCGTGGGTGATGAGGAGAATGGCCAGGCCGAGGCGTTGCTGGAGCGACGCAAGCAACTCCATGATCTGCGCCTGAATCGTGACGTCGAGCGCGGTCGTCGGCTCGTCAGCGATGAGCAACTCGGGATCGCACGACAGCGCCATCGCGATCATTACGCGTTGCCGCATGCCTCCGGAGAGCTGGTGCGGATAGTCGTCGAGCCGTTTGATCGGGTCAGGGATCGAGACCAGCTCCAGCATCTCCCCTGCCCGCTTCCACGCTTCCTTCCGCGACACTTTGTTATGAATGCGAACGGCCTCGGCGACCTGCGTGCCGATCTTGAACACGGGATTGAGCGACGTCATCGGCTCCTGAAAAACCATGGCGATGTCGTTGCCACGGACGGTGCGCATCTCGCGCTCGGAAAGCTCGGCGAGGTTGCGCCCTTTGAAGCGAACTTCGCCCGCCGTGATTCGTCCCGGCGTGGCGACGAGGCGCATGATCGACATCGCCGTGACGCTCTTGCCGCATCCCGATTCGCCGACGAGCGCCAGCGCCTCCCCTTTCCGAACGTTGAACGAGACGTTGTCAACGGCATGGACGAATCCACTCCCTGTAGGAAAGGAGGTGCGAAGACCCTTGACTTCGAGGATGGCCTCGCGCGGATCGACGTCCGCATCGGCCACGCGATCGCCCGGCAACCCTAATGGCTGCCCCATTTGCGAGATCCCCGTCATCGGCTGGTCCGTCACGCGAGGTGGATCGTAGCAAGAATGGTGTCAGGGGAGCCGAGGTATCCTCGGCGTCCATTGAAATCAACGGCGCATGGTCGGTTCCAGCTTCGTCTCCGGGACATCACCGAGGAGATGTGTCGGGAGGCCATCGGGAATCCGATCGAGATTGAAGAACAAAGGAACGGCTATTTTCGATTTTGGAGTTATGTCGAATCAGTGGAAAGGTATCTGCGCGTCGTAACGTTGGAGGATCGTGAGACCATCGAGACGGCGCATTGGGATCGCAACTACAAGAAGAGGCGACGATGAGAATCCGATACGACAAGGAGACCGACGCGTTGGCGATTGACTTCCGCGACGCAGAGTACGACGAATCGGAAGAAATCTATGACGGCTTGGTGGTCGACTTCGACAAATCCGGCCGCCCCATGGGTATCGAGATCTACTACGACGCCTCAAAGTTCGTCGACATCGATCGGCTCATGAAAATGGTGCCAGAACAGCTAGCTTCGGAGACCGAAGAGCCGCTCGTCGCACCCGCCCGTAGGCGCTAACGCCGAGCAAAGGAGGACACTATGCAGTACTCCTACGACGACGAAGGCGATTCGCTCTTCATTTGCCTCCGTGAAGGCGAATACGATGAGTCCGAAGAGATTTACGACGGCTTCGTGATCGACTTCGACAAGTCCGGTCGGCCTCTGAACATTGATATCTACCGCGAGGCCTCCAAATTTGTTGACATCCCGAGACTGCTCGGAAGCATGGCACCGGAGCCTGAAGAGGCAGAACAACTGATCGAACCGACGGTCATCCGCGACGCGCCGTTCGAGGAGAAGCCCTAACGCCGCGTGAACCGCTTCAATGTCGCTCGCGCTTCGGGTACGCCGAGCACGATCGCCGCGCCGAAGTAGGTAACGCCGAACGCGCCGGCCACAATCATTGCCTCGACGATGTGGCGAAACGGAACATGCGGTGTGACGTGAGGTGCGACGAAGCGATCGCATGCAAGTCCCGCAATCGCACCGAGCAGACCCGAGATCCAAAGCCGCGCCAGGAACGACGGCGCCAGCTTGACGAATCCGACGCGGCGCGCCAGCGCCCGGCGCAGCATGGCGAACTCGATCCATCCCGCGATTCCAGCCGACGCCGTCAGGCCGATCACGCCCAGCAGCGACGTTCCCTCCGGCAACTGTGGCAAGGGCATGCGAAGAAAAACGATCAGCTCGATGATGAAAGGACGCAGAGGAAACGCGAAGAGGAGGCCCAACACGGCGGTGAGGCTGACCCGAAGAATCGCGAAGCGGAGCGGCGTCTTCGGATCGCGCAACGCGTAGAAGGCCGACGAGTAAAGCCGGCCGAGCGTCACCGCAAGCATGCCGACGGTCGAGCCGATCAGGATGTACCAGACGTAGAGGGAGTCGTCGCTGCGGAACTCGCCGGTCTGGTAGAGCGCGGCGACGAGAATGCGTCCGATAAAGATGAACGCCACGACGGTCGGTACGACGAAAAACGCGATCTGACGTAGCCCCCGATCGAGCCGTTTTCGCAGCGCGGTGTTGATCTCCTCTTCGGTTCCCACCGCGCCCGACATCTGCGGCAGCTCCGCGGCCGCAACCGACATCCCGAAAAGACTGATCGGAAGGAAGTAGATCGTCTGGGCATACGAGAGCGCGGCCACGGCCGCGGTGCCGAGCAGACTGGCGATGACCTGATCGATATAGCCGCTCAGTTGCACCACGCCACGTCCGACGACCACCGGGCCAAAGCTGCGGACGACTTCGCGCACCGGTTCCAGCGAAGTCTCCAGCGAAAGCCGGATGCGCGGCGCGTACTTCAAAACGAACGGCACCTGAATCCCGAACTGCAGCGCCGAACCGACCACCGTGCCCCACGCGATCGCGATCGCCAGACCGCTTTGCGACGAGCGTCCACCGAAGAAGACCAGCGCCGCAATGATGGACGCGTTCCAGAACACGGGCGCCACGTACGAGAGAAAGAATTTGTGGTGACTGTTCAGAACGCCGAGGCACCAGGCAGACAAGACCAGTAGTCCGGTTGCCGGAAATAGGATTTGAACGATCCGAATCGTCAGCAGGCGCACTTCGCCGTGAAAGCCCGGCGCGATCAGATCGATCAGCCACGGAGTCAGGACGACGCAGACCACAACGATGATGCCCACCACCACGCTGAGCAGCGAGAGGATCACGCCCGCCAGACGGCCGGCCAATTCATCGTCGTCCCTGGCAATGAGCTTCGCGTAGACCGGAATGAAGGACGCCGACAGCACACCCTCGCCGAAGAGGTTCTGCAGAAAGTTCGGGATCTTGAGCCCGGCCTTGTAGGCGCCGGCCGCGGCAGAGTTGCCGAGGTAGTGAGCGAAGACGCGCTCGCGAACGAGACCGGCGATGCGGCTGAGGAGAATCCCCGCCGCAACGAGGACTGCGAAACCAGTCGCACGCGGCTTCGGTTTCGGCGGAACGTCAGGAATCGTCGGATCGCTGCTCATCGCTGAGGTGCGGAAGCGTACTGCGGAATTCGCGCCGAAAGCGCGCGGTACCATACCGGCGAATCATGCCGGACGATCGACTGATACGGATTGCAGGTGCCGGACCGTCGGGTCTCGCCGCAGCCATCGCGCTCGCTCGCGCGGGGCGCGCGGTCGAGGTTCACGAGGCAAAACGCGACGTCGGCACGCGCTTCATCGGCGACCTGCAGATCATCGAGGGCTCATCCGAGATCGAGCCCGTCCCCGACTTCCTCGACCGCCTCGGCATCGAGCGCAATTTCTACTTCCGCGCCGCAACGTGGGCCACGTTCTACGACCATCACAACCGAGGCCGCGTCATCCGAAGCAACGAGCCGTACGGGTGGTTCATCCACCGCGGTGCGGAAGAAGGAACGCTCGATCGCGGCCTCCTCGCGCAGGCGCAGACGGCGGGCGCGAAGGTCATCTTCAACAGCCGCCTTGCTCCCGATCAGGCCGACGTCGTCGCGACCGGTCCGGCCTCGCCGGACGGGCTGGCCAAAGAGATGACTTGGAGAGTAGGAGCTGAAGCGGATGAGCGCGTTGACGTTTACTTCAACCACAAGCTCGCGCCCGGCGGTTACTCGTACCTCTTCATCCTCGACGGCGTGGTCACGTTCGGATGCGCGATCGTCGCTGATTTCAAGCGGATCGATTCCTACTTCGATCACTCGCTGGCGGCCGCGCGGCGCCTGCATCAACTCGAGGTTCCGGCGGATGCGCGCACCGGCTACTCGTACATGAACTTTCACCTCAAACGGCAGTCGACGTCGAACGGCGTGCGCTTCGTCGGCGAGGCCGCCGGGTTTCAGGACTATCTCTTCGGCCTCGGCATCCGCTACGCGCTCACCAGCGGCTCGCTGGCGGCGCGGAGCATTCTCGAGGAGCGCGACTACGACGAGCTCTGGAAGCAGGAGTTGGGAACGAAGCAGGAGACGAGTCTCGTCAATCGATTCCTGTACGAAAGCGGCGGCAACTTCGGCCTGTCGATGTTCGTGCGGCAAGCGGCCCGCGCGAAAGACTTTCATCGCTATCTGAGCGGATGGCATCGCAGCAGTTGGTGGAAAAAGATGCTCTCGCCTGTCGTCCGGCGCGTCTGGAAACACGATGGGCGCTGCCTTCACAAGCCGGGCGTCCACTGGTGCCGTTCGCGCGATACGGAGATGAAGGTGCCGCCGCTCGGCCCTGTCGAAACGATATGAGCTCCGAGGCGCTGCCGCTGCCGGTGTCACCAACGGTTGATGAGGCATACGCCTTCTGCCGGCGGATCGCGCATCGTTACGGCTCCAACTTCTCGGTCGGATTTCGCTTTCTGCCGCTCGTGAAGCGCAAGGCGGTTTACGCGGCATACGCGTGGTGCCGCTGGGCCGACGACATCGCCGACGAGCCGAGTGATTCGTCGAAATCAGTCATCGATCGGCTTGCCGCATGGCAGAGTGAGTTGGATGCGACGTACGCCGGTCGCCCCTCGCATCCGATCACCCTCGCGCTCGCCGACGCAATCCAGCATTTCGCGATTCCGAAGAGCGCGTTTGTCGCGCTGATCGACGGCTGCCGGCAGGACATGATCAAAACGAGGTACCAGACCTTCGATGAGTTGCTGCAGTACTGCGAGCTCGTCGCGTCGTCGATCTCTGATATCTCGCTCGCCATCTACGGCTATCGAACGTCCGCTGCGCTCGACTACGGCCGGAATCTTGCCACGGCGCTGCAACTGACCAATGTCACGCGCGATGTCGCCGACGACCTCGAACGCGATCGCGTCTACCTGCCGCAGGAAGAGCTGACGCGGTTTGGCGTAACGGAGAAAGATCTTTTCGAACGGAAGGAAACGGAGGCAATGCGGCGGCTGATCGAGTTCCAGATCGAGCGTGCAGCGCACTACTTCCGTGCCGCCGAGCCACTCGTCGGCGAGCTTTCCTTCGACGCACGATTTCCGACGCTGCTGATGGGAGGCGTTTACGCAACCGTGCTGGCGAAACTGCGCCGGACTCCGTTCGTCGTGCTTCGGAAGCGCCTGTCGCTCAGCCGTGTTCAAAAGATCATGGTCATTGCACGGCGCCTCATTCGCCCGCGCTTCGTCTGAAACGTGCGACGATCAGGCTTCGTCGTAGAAACGACATGAGCCGAGTGCTGACAGCAATTTTTCTGCTCCTGGCCGCGGCCGCCGCAATGGGCGCCGACGCGCCGCAGAGTGTCAGCGTTCTCGTTCCGATCGTCGGCAGCGTCGTGGGCATCAACAACGTCCGCTGGAAGACCGACATCGACCTTTTCAACGACAGCCGCTCCGAGGCGAGCGTGATCCTTTCGCTGCCGACGGCGCCCGACCAGCCCTTCATTCTCGTGACGATTCCGCCATCGTCAGGTCAGCATTTTGGGGACATCGTCGCCGAGACATTCGGCATGAGCGAGACGCTCTCGCCGCTCAAGATCACAACGATCGAGAGTGCCCGCTCCGTTCGCGTTGGCGCAAACATCTACGGCGTTCACGATGCGGAAACCTCCCGTCCTGAGCCGATCGCGGTCACGTACGGGCCAAGCTATGGTCCGCTGCGGACGCTGAACGGTCTCTCCTTCAGCGACAGTTTCCGCACCAACATCGGCCTCGCCAACCTCGGCGAGCACGAGGCCATCTTCACGCTCGCGCTCCAGCGCGTGCCGGGCCGCAACGTCGCGGTGACGAGCTTCAAAGTCGGCGCGAATACGCTCATTCATACCGCGGTGCAGGCGCTCTTCCCAGTCATCACGAAGGGCGAAGACTTCACCGTCATCGTGGAAACCAGCTCCCCCGACACCTACATCTACGCCTCGGTGATCGACAACAATTCGAATCAGACGCACTTCATCCAGCCTGCGATCGCGTCGCCGCTCATGGAGCAGGCGTGGAATCAGTAGAGAACGCGCGGCCGGTTCTGTATTCTTCGCGTCCATGGAAGAACCCGAGTACCTCATCTGCCTGCAGTGCGAGAGTCCGACGTATCAATTCGAATACGTCAACGGCAAGCTGGCCACGATCATCTGCAACACCTGCGGCGCTGACGACGTGTCCGACTTCATGACGGAAGCGGAACTGGAAGAGCAGACAGGACCATGAAAACTCCCGTCATCATCGGCATCGCTGGCGGCACCGGATCAGGCAAGACCACGGTGGCCCGCGCCATCTACGACCGCGTCGGGAAAGACCGCATCGAGTGGATCTCTCACGATTCGTACTACCGCAACTTCGACGGCTACTCGCCGGAGCAACGCCATCAGATCAACTTCGATCATCCCGACTCGCTGGAAACGGAGTTGCTCGTGCGGCATCTCGATGTGCTTGCGAAGGGCTCGTCGGTCGATGTCCCTGTCTACGAATTCGCCACGCACTCGCGAAACCCCGACAAGACTCTTCGTGTCGAGCCGCGCAAAGTCATCATCGTCGAAGGAATCCTGGTGCTCGCCGAGCCGGAGCTCCGCAAGCGCATCGACATCAAGCTCTTCGTCGACACACCGCCCGACATCCGGTTTCTTCGCCGCCTGACCAGGGATATCGAATCGCGCGGCCGGAGTCTGAAATCGGTCATCGATCAGTACCTGACCACTGTCCGCCCGATGCACGAGGAATTCGTCGAGCCGTCGAAGCGGTATGCCGACCTGATCATCCCCGAGGGGGGCGAGAACCAGGTAGCGCTGGACGCGATCATTTCGAGGGTCGAACATCTCCTCGTTTAGTTATTAGCGATTGCTCAGACCGCAAGCGACGGCCTTTCAGCAGCTTACGAAATTCACAGCGGCCCGGAATGGAGGGGCACTCTCCGGTCGTTTCGGTGAGCTGCCGTAGCCGCGTTGACCGCAGCCACGGTGCTCCATAAACTATCCACGGGACCGCTACGCAGAAGGGGGGGATTGGGATTGCCTCTGGTGCACGTCAAAGAGGACGAGAGCTTTGAAAACGCGCTTCGCCGGTTCAAACGGAAATGCGAAAAATCGGGGATCCTCTCCGAGTTGAAAAAACGACAGCATTACGAAAAGCCGAGCATGAAGCGTAAGAGAAAAGCGATCGCTGCGCGGAAGAAAGTGTTGCGGAAACTCGCCGAAGAACGTCGTACAGGTTACTAACGCAGGCTCATCACCAAGACCAAGGGACCCGCGAAAACGCGGGTCCTTTTTGTTTGCCTTCAAAAGCGTCGCGTAACATGAAGTATGCCGATCACCAAGGCCCGAGCGGTCGCTCTCGTCCTCGCAGGCTTTTCTGGAGCCGCGCTAACAGTAGTCGCTGTCGCCGTTCGCATCGCCGGCTGGCCAGCAACACGAAACCAGCTTGCGAAAATCATGTTCGACGCTGAATCGGTGGCGTGGCCCGTAATCTCGCGCGCAGGTTTCGTTCTTTCGCCTCGATCGACGGCTGCGGAGGAGGACGTCTGGAAGTTCGTGATCGGCGAATATGCGCGCGGACCTCACGAGCAGGTCGTGCCGATCGCGATAAACCCAGTTG
This sequence comes from Thermoanaerobaculia bacterium, assembly GCA_034664845.1. GTDB lineage: Bacteria > Acidobacteriota > Thermoanaerobaculia > Gp7-AA8 > Gp7-AA8 > JADGNZ01. Next base: position 30,994 of record JAXDGW010000024.1, read on the forward strand.
CTGAGTGGCAAAAGAGTGCAGTGGAATCCCCGCGCGAACTTTCGCATCGCATCACCGAAGGATGGTCTCGACAGCAACGCGGCAATCCGGAGGCCGCCACATCACTCCAGGACTTCTTGATCAAGGCCACGAAACCGGCCACCATCGCTGTCACCCTGCCACCCCGTTCCCGCTTCATGTCCTACACCGAATTCGAGCGACACTTCAAGGATCGCAACGACGGTTGGAACACGTTCCACCGAGATAGTGCCGGTGCCGTCGGCTATCTATCTCTATCTCGTGTTGGTTTCAATCTCGTTGGCAATCGCGCTCTCATCTACGTCGAGTTTTCCTGCGGCTGGTTGTGCGGACATGGCGTCTACTACATTCTGGAAAAACGCTCAGGAAAATGGGAGCGAACGGCCGAACAGATCCGCTGGGTCTCTTAGTGCCGCCTTCGACAACGCGCGGAGCGCAACCAACCGACAACCGACAAGGCGCGAAGCGCAGCATCCCAACGCCGCAGCGCAAAAAAGGAATAGCGCGCCGAACTGCCACGTCTAGCAACTGCGAGTGAGCGCCTTCCCCCTTCAGCAACTCGAGCTTGACCGTGTCCTCACGCTGATCGCGATGGAGGCGAAGAGCTCGCTTGGAAAAGAAGGCGTCGCGCGTCGCCGGCCGTTGCGAACGCTCGTAGAGTGCGAAGCGGCGCAGGCCGACCTCGCGGAGATGGTCCGCTTCTTTCTGACCGACGGCCTGCTTCCTTTGGCCGGCCTTACCGACGTCGCTCCCCTCCTCGACCGCGATTCCATTCTCGACATCGATGAGTCGTGGATCGTCGTGCGATGCGTGCGCGCCACGCAGGCGATCCGCGAGACCTTCCTGCGCACCGACACCTTTCCGCGCATGGCTGCGCACGCCCACGGCATCCCCGACCTCGGCCAACTGATCTCCAAACTGAACAAGTACTTCACGCAGGACGGCAAACTTCGCGAGGAAGCGTCCGCGGAGTTGCGCTCGATCCGGCAGCGCATGCAGGGAAAGCGTTCGGCCATTCAGCGGGTGCTCAACGACGTGATGCACCGCAGCGCCGACGCGATCCAGGAGCCGCTCATCGTCATGCGCGGCGACCGATACTGCATCCCCGTTCGCGCCGATCATCGCAACGCCGTCACCGGCATCCTCCACGAACGCTCCGGCTCCGGCGCGTCGTTCTTCATCGAGCCGATGCAGGCCATTGAGTTGAACAACGATCTGGCGGATCTGCTGATCCAGGAGCGCGAGGAGATCGCGCGCATCACGCGCTTCATCTCCGCTGCGATCGCCGAGGAAGCGGATGAGATTCGAGACGCTGCGCGGGTTGGCGGCGAATTCGACGCGCTGCAGGCCTGCGCGCAGTTTCATCAGACCGTCGGTGCGTCGCGGCCCGCGTTCAACGACGATCACGTCCTCGAGATGATCGATGGGCGACACCCGCTGCTCGACGAGCGACTCGCGTCCGCGCGCGCCGAGGCATTTGGCGAGGAAGCATCGGAACGGAGAGTCATGCCGATCTCGGTGCGGCTCAGTCGCGAAAGCACCGCGCTGGTCATCAGCGGACCGAACGCAGGCGGCAAGACAGTCGCCCTCAAGACCACCGGGCTACTCGTGGCCATGGCCATGAGCGGGCTGCCGGTTCCGGCCGCGGACGGCACCGTCATCCCGATCGTCGACGATTTCCATGTCCTCATCGGCGACGATCAGAGCGTTCTCGAACATCTCTCGACCTTCTCCGCATACCTCGTTCGGTTGCGGCGCGTGCTCGAAAACGCCACCAATCGCTCGCTCGTGTTGCTCGACGAGCTCGGCTCCGGCACCGATCCGGAAGAAGGCTCGGCCATCGCCACGGCGGTGATCGAGCATCTGCTCGCGACCGGCGCCTTGATGATCGTCACGACCCATCTCTCGGCGCTGAAGAGCTTCGCCGTGAACGACTCGCGCATCGTCAACGCCTCGATGGAGTTCGACGCAGCAACGGCAGCGCCGACGTACAGGATGATCGCCGGAATCCCCGGCCGCAGCCGCGCCATCGACGTCGCGCAGATCATCGGCCTCCCCGCCTCCGTCATCGACCGTGCCCGCCAGCACCTCGGCGATCGCTACGGCGAGACCGACACGCTGATCGCAGAGTTGCAGAAGAAAATGTCTGAGGTTCTTGCGGCGCGCGACGAAGCCGCGGGCCTGAAGATCGAGCTCGAGAACGAGGTCGGCCGGCTGGCCCTGGAACGCGGACGCATGGAGAAAGAGCGCGCAAAACTAGGTGGCTCGTTCCGCGAAGAGCTCGACCGCTTGCGCGACGACGTTCAGCGACAAGTCGCCGCGGAATTGAAGAACCTGCGCGAATCGGATCGCAACGCGCGCGCGAGCGCGAATGCCGCCGAGATCGTGAGGACGCTGACGAAGCCGGTCGACCAAGCGATCGACTTCCTCCCTGTCGAGCAGCGCGAAGTTCACGCCGGCGAGAAGGCGGAACATCGTTCGTTCAAAGTGACCGGAACGATCGAGTCCATCGACGGCAAGAAAGCAGTGCTGAACGTCAACGGCCGCAGGATGACGGTCGACGTCAAAGATCTCATCCCGCGAGACACAGCCGCGGGCCAGCCAAAGAAACGACTTGGCTCGGGCTCGCGTCTTCCGGCCGCCGATTCGCTCGAAGCGCCGGTTGATGCAGAGCTGAACCTCATCGGCCAGCGCGTTGACGACGCCATCGACGAGTCCGACAGGTTTCTCGATCGCTCGTTGATGGAAGGGAAACAAGCCGTGCGAATCATCCACGGCTTCGGCACCGGCGCTCTGCGGAAAGCACTGCGAGAGCACCTGCGCAAGCATCCAGCCGTCAAGTCGTGGCGGCCCGGCGGCGAAAACGAAGGGGGCGATGGAGCCACGATTGCGGTGCTGGAATGAGACGAAGAGTCAAAAGCGAAATGTTGAATGTTGAATGTTCAATGTTGAATGTTGAATGGCCGGACCAGCCATTCGGAGCCTCTCCATTCACCATTCAACATTCAACATTCAACATTCAACATTTCGCTTTTCCC
>JAXDGW010000025.1:0-8967 GCA_034664845.1 Thermoanaerobaculia bacterium
CTGGCGCGGCCGTGCCCACCATCACCGGCGGCGCCGGCTCGCTGTTCGCCGAGCACGCGGACGCCGGCGCGCTCACACTCACGGGGGACGGCGACCCCGAGACGCTCGTGTGCGACAACGAGACGAACGCGCGACTGCTGTTCGGCACGCCGGGGCGGTCGGCGTTTCCGAAGGACGGCATCAACGACAACGTTGTCTCACATGCCGAGACGGTCAACCCCGACGGCGTCGGCACGAAGGGGAGCCTGCATTACACAATCACGGTCCCGGCCGGTGAGGAACGCGTCGTGAAGGTGCGGCTCGCGGCGGGAAAGCGATTGCCGACGATCGATACGTCGTACGACGAAATCCTCGAACGGCGCAAGGCGGAGGCGGACGCCTTCTTCGCCGACCTCACGCCCGCGGGGACGACCGCCGACGAGGCGCTCGTGCTGCGCCAGTCGATCGCGGGCCTCCTGTGGGGCAAGCAGTATTTCCACTACAACGTCGAACGCTGGCTGCACGGTGACCCGGCGGGGCCCGTGCCGCCCGCCTCGCGCCTCACAGGACGCAATGCCGGCTGGGAGCACTTCAACGCGCGTGACGTCATCTCGATGCCCGACCCGTGGGAGTACCCGTGGTTCGCGGCATGGGACCTCGCATTCCATTGCGTGCCCCTCGCGCACGTCGATCCGCAATTCGCAAAGCGACAACTCATTCTCATGCTGCGCGAGTGGTACATGCACCCGAGCGGAAAACTCGCCGCGTACGAATGGAAGTTCGACGACGTCAACCCGCCGGTGCATGCGTGGGCCGCACTGCGCGTCTTTCTCATTGACGGTGGACAGGACTTCGAGTTCCTCTCGCGCATCTTCACCAAGTTGCTCTTGAATTTCACGTGGTGGGTCAATCGCAAGGACAGCGAAGGCAACAACGTCTTCGAGGGCGGCTTCCTCGGGCTCGACAACATCACCGTCTTCGACCGCAGCGAGACGCTTCCGGGCGGCGCTTCGCTCGAGCAGAGCGACGCCACCGGCTGGATGGGGATGTTTTCCCTCGTCATGATGCGTATGGCGTTGGAGCTGGCGAAGGAAAACGCCGCCTACGAAGGGCTGGCCACGAAGTTCTTCGAGCACTACGTCTACATCGGCGCGGCGATGAAGATGATGCGCGGCAACCGCACGCTCTGGGATGACGCCGACGGCTTCTTCTACGATCTCTTGCGCTACCCGGACGGCACCAATGTTCCCTTCCGCGTCCGCTCGCTCGTCGGTCTCATTCCGCTCTACGCCGTCGAGCGCCTGGAGCGGAAGTGGCTCGAGCCGTTCGCAGTCTTCCGCGAGAACTTCGACTGGTTCATGAAGCACCGCGCCGACATCGTCGACTACTCCGTGACGACGGTCCATCACGGCGGGGAAACGACCCACATCCTCGCCGTCGTCGATCAAAACCAACTTCAGCATCTGCTCGCACGCGTGGCCGATCCGGCAGAGTTTCTCTCGACATACGGTCTGCGCAGTTTGAGCAAAGCGCACCAGGCAAATCCGTTTTCATTCGGCAATGCTTCCGTCACCTACGAGCCTGCCGAGGCATCGACGAAGCTCAAGGGGGGCAACAGCAACTGGCGCGGCCCGATCTGGTTCCCGACGACATTCCTGATGATCGAGACGCTGCGAAAACTGGAGAAGGCATACAGCGGGAACGTTCGCGTGGCGTTGCGCAACGGCCAGGCTGTCCCGGCCGATGTCACTCCGCGTCACGATCCCGATGCGATCCTCGCCGGCACCCGCGCCGATGAAGCGATCGGTGCCGGCGCCGCCCAAACCCGCCGCCGCGGCATGACCCTGACCGGCGTTCCCGTCCCCCCGCCGGAAAACACGACCACGCTGACAGGCCTGGCCGCGGACCTGGCTAAGCGGATGACCAGCATCTTCCTCCCCGACGCCGAGGGCTACCGTACCTCGAATGGTCCTCGCGGCAGCCGCCAAGCCGAGCTCTTCGCGCACGATCCCCACTGGAAAGACTTGATCTGGTTCTTCGAATACTTCAACGGCGACACCGGCGAAGGCCTCGGCGCCTCCCACCAGACAGGATGGACCGCGCTGGTGGCGAGTTTGATCGACGAGTGGAGCGTGTGATTGGAGTTGACGAATGCGAAGAGCCCGTCCCGAGGAACTGAATGAAGACGCGAAGCTGATCGCCCTTCTGCAGTTGTCAGAAGACAGGCTCCGCGAATTGTTTTCCATTGAATTGAGCGAAGCTGATCCCCTATCTGCGGCCGAGCCATCCATTGGCGGACTCGTACAGCTCGATAGCGGACCATACGCGGTCGTCGTCTACGGAAAAATTACAGGCGAGACCGAGGTGTCCTTACCTGTCAGCGCGCCGCTCGCCAAACATTGGACAGCTTTCCTGCGCGAGGTTCCTCTGGTCGCACAGGAGATTGTCTGGACGTCCGACTGGATCAAGGCCTCCGGAGACGAACGAAGACGCGTCTCATTGATCGCAGGCGTTCAGGAGTTTCCGCGGCAGAAAACTCAGAAGCCGTACTTCACCGAATCTCGACCTCCGTCCTCACAGCACTCGGGCGAGGACGCCCGAGTGCCCGCGGTCGAGACGACCGCACTCCTTTGTATCGCGGCGCGGAGGAGTTCGGGCGGCTCGCCCGCGGCCATCGAGGCGTCCCGCCTCGGTGGTTGAATCCCGCCTGATAGCTCCAATCCAGATCTAAGAACACGGCGAGACGTCAGCGGAAGGTTTCGGGATCGACCGGGTCATCAAAGTCGTCCGCAATCACGACTTCGCCCCTCCATTGTCCGAGTAGTCTCTTCTTCGGGGGCGTTGCGACGGCGACGAGGTTCGCGACCGGTTCGCCGCGGCGAGTAATGACGATTTCCTCTCCCGCTTCCGCCTTCTCGATCAAATCGGAGAGATTCGTCTTTGCCTCACGGATAGTTACGGTGATCATCGTCTCTCACCTACAGCCTCGACCTCACGCAGTAATGATTTCCAGGCTCTCTGGACCCGCATTGACGACAGCTCGTGCAGGAATGCTGCGATCAAGTGTTGCCAGCCTGCCGCCGTGCTCGACGGCCAGAGCGAGAAGATAGACATCCGTGATCTGTCGATGACTCACTCCAGTAAAATCGAAGCGGCTCTCATCGCGCAGCGAAATGCTATCCGCCCAGAATGAGTGATCGTCACTTGAACAGAAGAACTCGAGACGTTTTCGAACGGATGCCGCCGACTGATGAGCGCCCATCGTCGCGGAATTGCTGAGGATGCGTACAACACCGTTTTCGGTTAGCGGAGATGTCGCCCATCCGCCGCCGCGATTAGCGTCGAACCAGGCGTGCGCGGATTCGTGATGGAAATGGTCCGGGTGGAACAGCGCCACGAGCACGCTCACATCGAGCAACGCGATTCTGCTCACGATTCGTCACGAAGGCGGTTGATGGTTTCCAAGGTAAGCGGAGGACTACCTTTCGGCCGGCGGGGCATCAGTGGTACTCCGTTGCGAATTTCGGCGCTTTGCGTCGGCTCGAGTCCCTTCCGGGCGAGATCGGACAAAACTCGTCCCGCAGTCGTTCCCCGATTCGCGGCGATCTCTTTCGCCGCCTGAAGTACATCCTCGTCCAAATCAAGCGTTGTTCTCATGGTGCTTCATCTTAACATCACGCATCAGATGCAGTAATCCGTAGCCTCAAAACAACCGCGCCGCCAGAAACGCCACCACCGTCTCCACCCGCAAAATCCTCTCTCCGATTGAGACCGGCGTACAACCCGCTGAAGCCAGCGACGCGATCTCCGCATCGATGAACCCGCCCTCGGGGCCGACGACCAGCGTGACCGGATCGCGCACGTCGCGCGGGCAGGCCACGTGCGCGTGCGGATGCGCGACGAGCGCGCGTGTGCCGTGCGCGAGCGACGGCAGTTCGTCCTCGACGAAGGCGCGAAAGAAACGGCGGGGCTCGATCGATGGCAGAACCGTGTCGCGGGCCTGCTCCAGGCCGAGGATCGATTGATGGCGGAGGTTTTCGTCAGCGAGGCGCGGCGACTTCCAGTAACTCTTCTCCACGCGCCAGGCGTTGATCAGCACGATGCGCTTGATGCCGAGGGATGTGGCGCTCGCGATCACGCGGTTGAGAACCTTTGGGCGCGGCAGCGCGAGCACCAGCGTCAAAGGAAGTGGCGGCGGTGGATCGCGATCGAGCGCGACCTCCATCTCCAGCGCCTCGCCGTCGATTCGCGCGACGGTCCCTGCTCCAATGCGTCCGTTCGCCACGCCGACGACCAGCTCGTCGCCAACCGCCGCGCGATGAACACTCGATACGTGCTGCAGACGGCGTCCCGAAAGACGCACGCGGGTTGGAGCCACGAAGTCGTCGTCAAATAGGAGGATGAGGTTCACGGTGGATACAACGATAATCCTCCCGGCATGACGATGCAGCCAGACCGAAGGTGGGAAGCGTTCGCGGCCAGCGAGCCATTCTTTTCCGTCTTCACCGATCCGAAGTTCCTCGGGGCCAATCGAACGCCCGCCGACGAGCACGACTTCTTCGACAGCGGCGAGATGCTCGCCGACTCGATGTTCTACACGATTCGCCATCACGTCTCAGGCGAATTCGCCCCCGAGTCGATCCTCGAATTTGGTTGCGGTCCGGGCCGTCTGGCCATTCCCTTCGCACGCCGCGCAGGCTCCATCACGGCAGTCGACCGCTCGCCGGCGATGCTCGATGCGGCCCGGCGCGAAGCGGCACGGCAGGCGGCGGTCAACATTGATTTTCGATCCGCGGACGGCTTCTTTGCAAAGCCTCGCAAGTTCGATTTCGTCAATTGCTATCTCGTGTTCCAGCGCATGCGGCCGGAGAAGGGACTGGCCCTCTTCCGCCAGTTGCTCGGCTGCATCGGGTCCGGCGGCATCGGAGCGTTTCACTTTCTGTATCGCAGCGCGACCTCGCCCCTCGTCGCGCTGACGCGCCGCGTTCGCGAGCGCGTGCCGGCCGTCAACGGCGTCGCCAATCTCGCCCGCGGCAAGGTCTTCCGCGAGCCGTTCATCCCCAGCCACACGTACGACCTCGACGATGTGTTTCGAATTCTCGACGACGCCGGCTTCAGCGCCGGGCACGTCGCCTTCGAGCGCACGGAGGAACTGACCGCGGCGATCATCTACGTCCAGGCGCCACTCTCCTTCACCTCGGCCGAAAGCGATTTCACGCCGTCGCTCACCGAAGCGCCGGCCGACTCGATCATCGACGTTCGCGACCTCATCGCCCGCACGTCGCTCGACGACCTCAACCGCACCGCCGAGGAGTACTTCGCGTCGCTGACGCAGTGGGAGCATCACCTCGCAAAACCGTTCAGCAAGGCCGACGAGACGCCGGCGCTCCTGATGAATGTGGCCACGCTGCTTCAGGGATTGCGGCTCGCGCCAGGCATGACCGTGCTCGAGTTCGGAGCAGGTACCGGATGGCTTTCGCGCTTCCTCACCCAGCTCGGATGCCGCGTCATTCTGCTCGATGTCTCCGCCACCGCGCTGCGGATCGCACGGAACCTGTACGAACGCCAGCCACCGATCGGCGAGCGCCCCGAACCGCAGTTTCTCGAGTTCGACGGACGGCGCATCGATCTCGACGATGCGAGTGTGGAGAGGATCATCTGTTTCGACGCCTTCCACCACTCCCCGAATCCTGACGCGATGATTGCCGAGTTCGGACGCGTGCTCAAACCGGGCGGAATCGCCGCCTTCGCCGAGCCTGGGCCGCGTCATTCGCGCACGCCGCTTTCACAGTACGAGATGCGAACCTATGGCGTCGTCGAGAACGACATCGACATCCATGCAATCTGGCGCACGGCGCAAGCAACCGGCTTCCGCGATCTGAAGATGATCGTGTTTCACGGACCGCCGTTTCATCTCTCGCTCGACGAGTTTGAGGATCTGCTTGCCGGCGGCTCCACCTGTGCGGCGTGGACGACGCAGACGCGTGCATTTCTCCGCAACGTGCGCAGCTTCTTTTTGTACAGGGAAGGCACCGAGCGGATGGACAGCCGGAGCGCGGCCGGGCTCGTATCCGAGATCGCTGCAACGCTCGTCGAATCGCCGGTCCGCGCCGGTCACGCGGTGCTCATCGACGCAACAGTCACCAACCGCGGCACCGCCACATGGCTGGCGTCAAACGAGCCGGTGGGCGGCGTCGCCCTCGGGGTCCATCTCTACGATAGTGCCGGAAAACTGCTCAAGCTCGACCTCCACTGGCAGCGTCTGACCGACCCTCCTCGGGAGATCGCACCGGGTGAAACGGTGCAGGTGCGCATGGACATCCCGCCGCTCAGTGCAGGGAGTTATCGCCTCGAAATCGATTGCGTTTCGCAGGGTGTCACATGGTTCGCGCAGCTCGGATCGCAGCCCGCTTTACTCGCCGTAGACGTCGTTCCGGACGTTGTATGATGCGCCGCAATGAACATCGAGACCCGCAAACAAGGTGACGTCGTCATCGTCGATTTCGAGGGCCGCCTGGCCGTCGGTGTCGGCGACGATCTTCTGCCGCGCCTCATCGAACAGCTCCTCACCGAAGGCAATCGCAAGATTCTCCTCAACCTCTCTGAGATGGACTACATCGACAGCAACGGCCTCGGCGAGCTCGTGCAAAGCCTCAAAGTCTCCGGCCGGGCCGGCGCGTCGCTCCGCCTCCTCAAGCCACAAGACCGCGTCAAGAAGACCCTGAAGCTGACGAACCTGCTTCCGATGTTCAGCGTTTACGACACCGAGGCCGATGCACTGAAGGCGTTCGACGCCTGAATTTGATTTACAGAAGGCCTTCGGTAGACTAGACTCTCCGGCACTAAAGGAGAGTCATGGCCCCATCCCCCTCATCCCCGATGTCTGTCCGCGCCGGCGGTGTCACTTTCCGATCGCGATCGGCACTGCGCGCGGCAGAATCACGCTCTGCGTTTCACTGCCGTTGATCACCTGCGCGTACCAGTCATCCGGTTTCTCCGCGCCGGCATGATCCTGAAGGTAGCGCGCCAGTTTGTAGACATCCTCCTGCGCCATGCGGATGCACCCGTGCGATGCCGCGGAGCCGAGGCTTTCTTCGGCGTCGGTGCCGTGGATGTAGTAGTCGGGCTCCTGGAAAAAGATCTTCACGATCTTCATCGGATTCTTCGGATCGCCCGGTCCGGCCGGCTTCTTGCCCTTGGCCCATTTTTCATCAGGCGGATGCCACGCCGGATTCCACACGATGTGCTTGACGCTGAACTGCCCCATCGGAGTCGGCTTGGCCCGAGTGCCGACTGCGACCGTATAGCGGCGCATCTCCGTCCCGCCGACGCGGACGACAAGAATCTTCTTCTGCGTCGACACGGCCATCGTGAGCGGACCGCTGACGACGTCTTTGGCGAGAGAGGGAAGAGCGAGTGCGAAAAGTGCGATCGAGAAAATCATCCGGAGTCGGTTCATGCCCCTCGGCTAGTGCATGTTTTGTGTCAACGCGAACGCAGGAGGGTCAGCGACGCTGCCGCGACGAGCACCGCAGCGAAGTAGCCGAAGATGCGCCAGTCGTGCGGTCGGTCGGGCTGCTTCTCGAACGCCCGCCATGCGGCAGCGAGCGCGACCAAAACGAGCAACCCCTCGCGTGTCAGCAGCCAGACGATTGCGATGAATCCCGCCATCAGCCAGCGCTGCAGCTTCGAGAGGCCTTATGCGCCGCTTGCAATCCTTGCATTGCTCTTCCGATCGGCCACCGCTGGATCGACGACCGTGCCGTTCGTGCTTCGCAGCTTTCGAAAGAGAGCCCAATAGACGCTCACCGAGCGTTCCAGCACCCAGAGCGGCGCGGCGAGGCAAGCACGCATCGGGAAAAACGCCGATGCTCCCATCCGACCTCGTATTGCCAGCACCATCGACGCGCAAATGACTGCGCCCGCATAGCCGCCGGCGAGCCGTGCACCGCCGACAACGGCCAGCAACGCGGCCATCGGAAGAAGCGCAAAGAAAAAGACCGTCTTGAGAGGCATGGCGAAATCATCGTCCGCTTGCTGCGGCCGTTCGCGCAGCCACTCGGACAAAACCGGCGGCATCCTCCGCACGAAGACATCAACAGCGCTGAAAACCTCCGCGCCCTGAGAGGCCAGGCGGCGGACGGGATCGTCGCCATTCGACCACGCCGCGTCGATCGTGCGCAGGCCTCGCACCGGCCACTTGCGCATCCCGAAGGTCACTCCATGATCGGGCAGCGGATCGACGCCGCGGTGGACGAGCATCCGTCCTGCTTCGATCCCGCTCCACCACGGCAACGGATCGAAGTAGTCCTGCGGCTCGACGACTTCATGCGTGTCGAGCAGCGTGCAAAGGCTGTCGATGGCCTGTTCGTCGTAACGGACGTTCTGGCTGGCGACGACGACCTTCTCGCATCCGGCGAAATCGATGGCGGCACGGATCGGATCGATCGCACCCGAAAAACTTCGATGCCTCGGACGCACTGCGGCGTGCCGGCCGACCCAGCGCAGGATCTTCGCGTTCTCGTCGAATGCCATTGCCGGCGATCCGTCGGCGACGACGACTTCACAACCGCTCACGCTCAAGGTGGATAGATAGGCAGCGAGGTCTCGAAGATCACTCAGTGGCTCCCGATCGGTGTCGATCACGACCAGGTAGGTGCACCGGCTCTCCTGCGGATTGCGGTGTCTCATGGGCGGTGGAAAAGCGAGCAATGTGCCATTTATGCGCGGCCCTGGCGGGCCGCGCGTTGTCGGTTGTCGGTTGGTTGCGCTTCGCGCGTTGTCAAAGGCATGAGCATCTGACTTGAAAGACATGGGTGCCATTTATGCGCGGCCCTGGCGGGCCACGCGTTGTCGGTTGTCGGTTGGTTGCGCTTCGCGCGTTGTCAAAGGCATGAGAATCTGAATTTAAAGACTGGGGTTGCGGCGGCGAAGCCGCCACCAGCACGCCCACCAACAACCTCAGGGACAACGCGCGAAGCGCATCCA
>JAXDGW010000026.1:0-10595 GCA_034664845.1 Thermoanaerobaculia bacterium
ACTGCTGCCTCCCGTAGGAGTCTGGACCGTGTCTCAGTTCCAGTGTGGCCGATCACCCTCTCAGGCCGGCTAACGATCGTCGCCTTGGTAGGCCATTACCCTACCAACTAGCTAATCGTACGCGGACCCCTCCTATGGCGAGAGCCCTTGCGAGCCCCCTTTGACCTCTCGGTATCATGCGGTATTAGCCAAAGTTTCCCTTGGTTATCCCCCACCTCAGGGCAGGTTATCCACGCGTTACTCACCCGTTCGCCGCTCGACTATCCCTTGCGGGACGCCTCGCTCGACTTGCATGTGTAAAGCACGCCGCCAGCGTTCATTCTGAGCCAGGATCAAACTCTCCAGTTAACTTGCTACGGCCGGTCACGACTGACGTCGCGGGCCGTCAACTTTAAAGTCTGATTCCAGCACCAGTCTGAATCGACTAGTGCACTTATTCGGATAACGATCCACTCTTTCGAGCAGACCGTGTAATTCTATGAGATTCGCAATACGAATCTCGAAAGGAATCACGTTGTCTTGTTGCTATCCTATTCAGTTGTCAAGGAACCGACGTCCGCGAAAGGGCGGCAATCCTGCCAGACCCCCACGGCCGTGTCAAGCGGGTTGCTTCCAGGTTCGCTCTGAACCCAACCCGTTTGACGCGGACACGCCTACCGCTCGAATTTGCTACTGGGAAAGAACAACAGAGGTGCTGCGCTTTGCTGCTTGCAGGGACCGGGGATTGTATGTTCCGATCTTCGCTTTGTCAACTACCGCAAGTATTGGCTCACAACTCCCTGACGTACCTCGCTATTCCACTCTGCGAAGATCGCGTCCGGACCCGCTTGCCGATGCCTGCGCTGCCCTTTTCGCTCATGCACAAACTGCTGTGCAGATTCGAGTTATCGTCCGTTTTCCAAAGATCCCGTACCGCTCAGGGACCAGCCAGAACGACGTCAGGGTAGGTCCTATTCCACCGTTTTCGAAGGGTCCCGAGAACCCCTCACCCGACGGCTCTGCCCGCTATCCTTCCAACCGGACGCCACGGCAGCTTCGCAGCAGAACGAGGTCATAGACGATCTTCAATGTCCCCGCTGCGACGAACGGCACCCATCCGTGCGTGAGGCTGGCGATGAGCGGCATGGCCACGACTGGGGCCAGCGCTGCTCCCGTCGTTCTGGCCACTCCCGTGATCCCCGCCGCAGCCGTACGTTCCGACGGATCGACCGCAGCAATCACGAACGCCTGGCGTGTCGGCACGTCCATCTGCGAGATCGAGAACCGCAGCAGCAGGACGCCGATAGCAAGCGGAAGCGTAGGCATCAGCGGAATCAGGATCAGAAGCACGTTCGACGGCAGATGTGTAAACACCATGGTATTCAGCAAACCGAAGCGTTTGGCGATGCGTGCCGCCGTCAGCGCTGAGACGCCCGCGGCCAGGTTCGCGCCGAAGAAGAGCGTGCCGAGGGCGGCCGGGCTGAGGCCGAATCGCCGGAAGAACCAGTAGGCGACGATGCTCTGTACGACCAGCCCGCCGGCAAACGAGTCGAGCGCGAAGAGCGACGAGAGCTTCGTCACGATGCCGCGGGAGCGCTCAACGTGGAAGAGGCTGCGAACCGACCGCGCCACATGCTCTCCCTCGATCGAGGAGGAAACAAACAGGAAGACGGTCGCCAGCACCACTCCCAGCACCGCGTACGCAACGATCGCGCTTCGATAGCTCGCCACAGGTCCGAATCCGCTACTCATCAGACGACCCGCCAGAAACCCGCCGGCCAGCGACCCGGTAGCGGTCGCAAACGAGCCGGCCAGGTTGTACCAGGCAAAGAGCGAGATGCGATCCTTGCCTTGCGCTACCTGTGCGAGCGCGACCTGCTCGACCGCGAGAAACGGTCCCACTTCGTTGCCGCTCGGACTGATGACGCCGATGGTGGCGGCGAGCACGAGCAGCGTGAAGTCGCGCGTGATCACGAACACCACTGCGGCGCCGACCATGAGCACCGCGCCGGCGAGGAGCGTTCGCTTGCGCCCGAGGGCGTCGGCGCGCGTCGTTAGAAAGAGGGAGACGACGACGTCGCCCGCGAGCGTGAGCGAGAGCAGCATCCCGATGCGATGGTCATCGAGGCCGATCGAAGAGAGATAGAGCACCAGGACGACAGCGACGAAGCCGTAGGCGAAGAGGCGCACGATGCGCGCGGTGAAAAGGAGGCGCGCATCGCGTGAGAGCATGATCAGGCGCTGCGCACCGTCGACTCGTGCAAGACGAGATCGAGTGCTTTTTCCTGGCTCAGCGACATGCGCAACTGTTCGTACCCGCCGTCGTGCTTGAGGCGGTGTCTGACCTCGGCGAAGTCGCGGTCGGCGTCCTTTGCGGCACGGCGGATCTCTGCGTCTACCTCGACATCGCTCACGATCAGGTTCTCTTTTTTCGCAATCTGCTCGAGGATCAGCCCGCGCTTCACGCGTTTCGCGGCCTCGGGGAGAAACTCATTGCGCATCTTCGGCCAGTCGATCGCGGCCTTTTCGATGTCGACCCCCTGCGAGGCCAGAAATCGCGCGTAGTTCTGCAGCGACTTACCCACTTCCTCTTCGACGAGCGTTTCCGGCACTTCCAGCTCGTGCGCGCCGAGAAGGAGATCGCCGATCTGGCCCTGCTTCAGCCGGCGCACTTCGAGATCGCGATGCTTGCGGATGTCGGCACTGATCGCCTCGCGCATCTGGTCGATCGTCTCCCAGCCACCGGTGCTCTGTGCGAATTCGTCCGTGACCTCGGGCTTTTCCTGCACGCGGATTTCTTTGAGCGTGACCTCGTGGCGGATGTTCTTTCCACGGAAGGCCTCGTTCTGCGCGTCGTCGGGGTATGTCTTCTCGAACGATGCGGACTCACCGGGCTTCTTGCCGCGAAGCGCTTCGTGAAGCTCCGGCAGTGGCGTTTCTTCGCCCAGTCGGAAATGCCCGCCGCGCGTATCGGCATCGACGCCTTCGCCGGACGTCGTCATCTCGATCATCGCGAAATCGTTTTCCTCGAGTCCTCGCTCCGTTTCCGGACGGTAGGAGCTGGCCTGCTCCCGAAGCCGCTCGATCATGCTGGTGATGTCGGTCTCGGCGACCTCGATCTTCGGATCGTCGATGGCCAGACCGCGGTACTCGCGCAACTCGAACTGTGGCTTCACCTCGAACTCGGCTTTGTACTTGACCGGCGCCCCTTCGATGAATGGATCGATGTGCTGGAGGTGCGGGTCGCCGACGATTTCGAGGCCTTTGTCGGCGACGGCTTCATGGAACGTGCGCGGCAACAGCCGCTCCATGACCTGCTCCTGAATCTCTTTGGCGAAGCGGTTACGGACAACGCCAAGGGGCACTTTGCCCGGGCGGAAGCCGTCGATTTTCGCCTGACGGCCGAAGTCCGCCGTAACGCGCTGCGCCTCGGCGGAGATGACGCCGGCCGGGATCTCGACCTCGACGATTTTCTTGACTGGAGAGATGTCTTCGTAGCTCAGAAGCATTCGCTGGCAACCTTCGGATGGATTTTCGGCCTGGATTGGTGCGAAAGGCGGGACTCGAACCCGCACGGCTTTGGGCCACTGGATCCTAAGTCCAGCGCGTCTGCCAGTTCCGCCACTTTCGCCCGAATGCAGAAAAGGACCGAGCGCGGGCTCAGTCCTCTGCATCGTACTTGATTTGGTGCCCCCACTAGGACTCGAACCTAGAACCAACAGATTAAGAGTCTGCTGCTCTACCAATTGAGCTATGGAGGCTTAGGACCCCTGCTAACTTCGTGCGTGCATCATCTATTTCGCCGCGCGAGCCGCGCATTCTAGGAGACGCGCCGGTAGCGGTCAAGGATTCGCGGACGCGATCATTCCCTTCCCTTTTCGCAAGTAGTCCCACGCGGAGTAGAGCGTGGCGAGCATGGCGACGCGGAAGAGAATCTGCAGATATGGGAGCAGCGCGGGGCCGAACGCGTTGATCTCGATCGTTGCCGCCAGCGCCACGATTTGCAGCATCGTGGACAACTTCCCTGCCCACGAGGGCGGGAACCGCTTCACTCGAATGCGGGTGTAGAGCAGATACGCGAAGAGGATGATGACGAAGTCGCGGATGAGCACCGTGAACGTCAGCCATCCCGGAATCCCGAACGGCACGGAGCGGCGCAGCGTGTAGAAAAGGTAGCCGCCGACCATCATCGTCTTGTCGGCAGCCGGATCGAGGATCGCTCCGATGCGCGACCGCTGGTTGAACTGCCGCGCGATCACGCCATCGAGAATGTCCGTGAAGCCGGCGCCCACGAAAAGGAAAAACGCCAGCCGGTACTCGCCCCGAAACGAAGCGTAGAGAAACACTGGCACCGCGAAGAGCCGGAGAAGCGTGAGCGCGTTGGGGACAGTGAGCATGGCGGTAGCGGAGGGTACGCGGTTATGCGGCCGCGCGGTAGCGGTCTCGTGGTTCCGCGGTGGTCACGAGCGCTTCCATGCCTCTTCGGCCGCGCCTCTACAGAGCGCCCTCCGATTACGATACGCGCCATGAAACGCATCGCTGCCGCTCTCCTTTTCGCCGCCGTCGCTCTCACCGCTGCGGCCCAGCAGTTCGATCTCTCGATCGACAACGTCATGCGAGGCACGGGACTTTACGGCTGGACGCCTGATGATGTGCGGTGGTCGCCGGACGGGCAGCATGTCTACTTTTCGTGGAAGCTCTACACCGACACGCTGGAGAAGGATCGCGACACGTACGTCGTGAACCGCGACGGCAGCGGACTGCGCAAACTCAGCGACGACGAGAAGAAGGATGCGCCGCCGTCGAACGCGCAGTGGACGAAGGACAAACACCGAGCGGTCTACACCGAGGACGGCGACGTTTTTCTCTGGGATTCGGCCACCGGCAAGCGCCGGGCGTTGACGCAGACGAACGACAGCGAGTCATCGCCGCAGTTCACGTTCGACGAAACACGCGTGACGTTTGTTCGCTCGAACAACGTCTTTGCCATCGACCTAGGCAACGGGTCGCTGACGCAACTCACGAACATCGCCGGCCCCGACGACAAAGGTCCCAACGTCACGATGTGGGACGACGCCGCGAAGAAGGGGACGGCCAGCCAGGAGTACATCAAAGGCGAGGAGCGGAAGCTGCTCGACATCATCGAACGCAAGGCAAAAAAGCGCGAGGAAGACGAAGCGAAGCGCAAGCGCGAGCATCCGATCAAGCCGCTCAAGCTCGACAAGAAACAGACCGTCGCCACCGCTCGTCTCACGCCGGACGGCAAGTACATCGTCCTCGTCGTCAACAACGAGTCGGACAAGGCGAAGAAAACGATCGTGCCGAATTACGTGACCGAGGCGGTGTACACGGAGACGATTCCAGGCAGGGAGAAGGTGGGCGATACGCAGCCGCCGTCGCGCATCGCCGTGGTCAGCTCAACGACTGGTGAGGTCAAGTGGTTTGAGCACGGACTCAAACCTCCGATGCCGGCCGAGCCGCAGCAGAAAACAACGATCACCGCCACCGCCGACGAACAGGGGAAGGCGAGCGAGCAGAAGACCGAGAAGAACGCCGACACGCAGAAGGAGAGCACGCAGCCGAAGGAGCGCGAGGTCAGCATGCGCGCCCCAATCTGGTCGGAGGACGGCAAGCATGCCTTCGTCGTCGTCCGCTCAGCGGACAACAAAGACGCCTGGGTCATGGCGTTCGATCCGGCCACAGCGAAAGGGCGGACGATCGTCACGATGCACGACGACGCCTGGCTGCGCTTCGCCGACAACGCATCATTCGGATGGCTCGCTGACAATGCCACGATCTACTATCTCTCCGAAGCGACCGGCTTCATGCACTTGTACGAAACCGGCTTCGAGAGCGGCGCGCCGAAAGCGCTGACGAGCGGTAAGTGGGAAGTCGATAGCGTCACGCTGGCGGATGACAAGAAGTCGTTCTACCTGACGACGAGCGAAGGCAGTCCGTTCGAGCGGCATCTCTATCGGATGCCGGTCGCCGGCGGCGCGTCGACGAAGCTGACGACGATGACGGGCGATAACGAAACTGCCGTTTCATCCGACGGCAACGCCATCGCCAACGTCTACTCGTACACGAACAAACCGCCGGAGCTGTACATCGGATCGAAGCGCATCACGACGTCGCCCGCTCCCGACTTTGCGAACCAGGCGTGGCTCGACGTCCCCATCGTCAACGTTCCCGCGCGCGACGGCGTGAACGTTCCGGCGCGCATCTACAAGCCTGCGAACTGGCAGCGGGGCGGACGCGCGGTGATTTTCGTTCACGGCGCCGGCTATCTGCAGAACGTGCATCGTTGGTGGTCGAGCTATTCGCACGAATACATGTTTCATCACCTGCTGATGTCGAAGGGCTATCTCGTTCTCGACGTCGATTACCGCGGCTCGCGCGGCTACGGGCGCGACTGGCGCACGGCCATCTACCGGCACATGGGTGGGAAGGATCTCGAGGATCAGGTCGATGCCGCGCGCTGGCTGGTCAAGGAACACGGCGTCGACGCGAAACGAATCGGCGTCTACGGCGGCAGCTACGGCGGCTTCATCACGCTGATGGCGATGTTCACAACGCCGGACGTTTTCGCCGCCGGCGCCGCACTGCGCCCGGTCACCGACTGGGCCCAATACAACCACGGCTACACCTCGGGCATCCTCAACACGCCGCAAACGGACGCCGAGGCGTATCGCAAATCGTCGCCGATCTACTTCGCGCAGGGGCTGAAAGGAAAGCTGCTGATCTGCCATGGCATGGTCGACACGAACGTGCATTTCCAGGACAGCGTGCGCCTCGCGCAGCGCCTCATCGAGTTGCGCAAGACGAACTGGGAGCTGGCCGCGTTCCCGGTCGAGAACCACGGGTTCGTCGAACCAACGAGCTGGGCGGATGAGTACAAGCGGATTCTGAAGTTGTTTGAATCAATGTGACTTATTGCGTCGCCCTGCGGGCGACGCGTTGTCGGTTGTCGGTTGGTTGCGCTTCGCGCGTTGTCGGTTGTCGCAGCCTGCACCGCGTCAGCGGCTGGAAGAGGACAGCGAGGGGTGCGAGCGCTTTTTGCGAGCACCCCTCGTAAGGAGTGATCCTTCTCCATTGCCGCGTCAGCGGCTTTGGAAATCGCACGTGCCCGAAGTGCAATCGGACAACGCGTCGCGCCAACGACGCAATCAGCCGACAACCGTCGGTTAGTTGCGCTTCGCGCGTTGTCGGTTGTCGCAGCCTGCGCCGCGTCAGCGGCTGGAAGAGGATAGCGAGGGGTGCGAGCGCTTTTTGCGAGCACCCCTCGTACGGAGTGATTCTTCTCCATGCCGCGTCAGCGGCTTTGGAAATCGCAGCACACATCAACATCCGATGCCGTCGACGCGCCACCATTCTCAAATTCGCGATTGCAACGGGTCACGCAAACGCCCCGTAACGAGTGGTCGTGTTTGATTTTCCAGTGCCGCTGACGCGGCACGATTCTCAATTGCACGATTTCGAGGGGTGCTCGCAAAAAGCGCTCGCACCCCTCGTAAGGAGTGATCCTTCTCCATGCCGCGTCAGCGGCTTTGGAAATCGCAGCACATCGTTTCAACATCCAATGCCGTCGACGCGCCGCGATTCTCCACTTCGCGATTGCAACGGGTCATTCTTGCAAACGCCCCGTAACGATCGGTCGTGTTTGATTGTCCAGTGCCGCTGACGCGGCACGATTCTCAATTGCGCGATGACGAGGGGTGCTCGCAAAAAGCGCTCGCACCCCTCGCTACCCTCTTCTTGCCGCTAACGCGGCACCCGGAGACGTAACAAAGCGGCCCCGCGCGCGAAGCGGCACCGGAGGAGTAACAAAGCGGATCCGCGCACGAAGCGGAACCGGACAACGCGTCGCGCTAGCAACGCAGTCAACTGACAGCGCGTCGCGCTAGCGACGCAGTCAACCGACAACGCGCGAAGCGCAATCAACCGACAACCGACAACGCGCGGCCCCTCGGGCCGCGCAATAATGTCCCCATGAATCCCGTCGCCTCCCCGCCCGAAACTTCCCCCTCCCTCGGCGCCGTCGATCTGCGCGAAGGCATCGAGACCTTTCTTCGCTTTGCGCGGGGCAAGGTGTGGCAGGAGGCGTCGATGCGCGAGAAGTTGCACGCGCTTTCTGTGGCGGTGCGGCGGCCGATGCTCGATGCCATGCGCGATACGGAGCGGCGCTATCGCGATCAGGACGTCAAACGTCTCCACTACCTCTCCATGGAGTTCCTCATGGGCCGCGCCCTCGGCAACAACCTGGCGAACCTCGGGCTCTACGACGAGGCCAAAGCGATCATCGCGGAGCTGGGTGTCGATTTCGACGAGATCGAGTCGCTCGAGCATGACGCCGCCCTCGGCAATGGCGGACTGGGGCGGCTCGCGGCCTGCTTTCTCGATTCGCTCGCTTCGCTCGACATGCCCGGTTTCGGGTACGGCATCAACTACGAGTTCGGTCTTTTCCGGCAGACGTTCATGAATGGGTACCAGCACGAGAAGCCCGATCACTGGCTCGACGACGACGGCTCGCCGTGGCTGATCGATCGCGCCGGTGAGTCGATCGCCGTTCCGGTTTACGGCTCCGTCGCGCACACGACGATCAGCGGCGTCTACAAACCTTCGTGGGTTGGCTACAAAGAGATCATCGGCGTTCCGCACGACATGCCGATCGTTGGCTACGGCGGCCGGACGGTGAATGTCCTGCGCCTCTACACGGCGCGCTCGTCCGATGAATTCGACATCGGCATCTTTAACTCCGGTGACTACATCGCGGCCGTGCAGCACAAGATCAACACCGAGGCGATTTCGAAGATCCTCTATCCGTCGGATTCCGTTGATCGCGGACGCGAGCTGCGGCTGTTGCAGGAGTACTTTCTCGTGGCCTGCTCCGTGTGCGACATCGTGAAGCGTTATCGGCGCAAGCACGGTTCCTTCGACGACTTCGCGTCGAAGGTGGCCATTCAAATGAATGACACGCATCCGGCGCTCACCGTCGCGGAGCTGATGCGGTTGTTCATCGACGACTACGGTCTCCCGTGGGAGCAGGCGTGGTCGATCACGGTGGCGACGTGCGGCTACACGAACCACACGTTGATGCCGGAAGCGCTGGAGAAGTGGCCGTTCGATCTCGTCGAGCGTCTGCTGCCTCGCCATCTGCAGATCATTCAGGAGATCAACCGGCGCCTTCTGGCCGAGAGTGAGCGGCGCTTTCCTGGCGACGCGTCGATGTTGCAGCACATCTCACTTTTCGATGATGACGACCGGCGGAATGTGCGGATGGGGAACCTGGCGATGGCCGGCAGCCATTCGATCAACGGCGTGGCGGCGCTGCATTCGGAGCTCGTCAAAACGGCGCTCGCGCCCGATTTCCACAAGCTCTATCCCGAGCGATTCAATAACAAGACGAACGGCGTGACGCCGCGCCGCTGGCTGCTGCACGCGAACCGGCCGCTGGCATCGCTCATCACGCGGGCCATCGGCGACGGCTGGATCCGCAATCTCGACGAGTTACGAGGGCTGGAAAGATTCGCCGATGACGCCGGAATGCTCGACCGCCTCGACTCGGTCAAGAGCCGCAACAAGCTCGCGCTCGCACATCTGACGAAGCAGCTCACCGGCATCCAGATCAACCCGAGCTCGCTCTTCGACGTGCAGGTCAAACGGATGCACGAATATAAACGGCAGTTGCTCAATATCCTGCATGTCGTCAACCGCTACTGGCAACTGGCCGAAGACCGCATGCAGCCGCTCGTGCCGCGAACGTTCTTTTTCGCAGGCAAGGCAGCGCCCGGCTACTACATGGCCAAGCTGATCATCAAGTTGATTCACTCCGTCGGCGAAGTCGTGAACGCCGATCCGCGCACGCGCGACTGGCTGCGTGTCGTCTTCCTTCCCGATTACCGCGTCACGCTGGCCGAGGCGATCATCCCGGCGGCGGAGCTGAGCGAGCAGATTTCGACTGCTGGGAAGGAGGCCTCGGGCACGGGCAACATGAAGCTCGCGCTCAACGGCGCGCTGACGATCGGCACGCTGGACGGCGCCAACATCGAGATCCGCGACGAGGTGGGCGAAGAGAACATTTTCATTTTCGGCCTTCGCGCGGACGAGGTCTCCACTCTTCTCGCCAACGGCTATCACCCCGAGCAATACCTCGGCCCCAACCGCGACATCCGCCGGGTGGTCGACACGATCGCCTCGGGGCATTTCTCCCGCGGCGACAAGGACATCTTCCGCCCCATCGTGGCCAAGCTGCTCAGCACGCGCGACGAGTACGTGCATCTGGCCGATCTCGAGCCGTACATCGAGGCGCAGCATCGCGTCGACGAGGTGTGGCGCGATCGAGGCCAGTGGAACCGGAAGTCGCTGCTGAACATCGCGCGGATGGGGAAGTTCTCGTCAGATCGAACGATCGGCGAATACGCGCGGGAGATTTGGGAGATCAAGCCGGCCAACCTGTCATCCTGAGCCGCCGAAGGACACGAAGTGCCGGAGGACGGTCGAAGGGGCTTTGCACATTATCTCCCGTCTGCACACAAAGTCGGGAGTCTGCACATAAAGTCCAGCGCGGCCACGCTCACCCGATGTCCAGCACCATGCGCTCCCGCGTCACGCTCTCG
>JAXDGW010000027.1:0-162877 GCA_034664845.1 Thermoanaerobaculia bacterium
GCCCGCACATTTCTCGAGAGGTCGACTTGTAATCTGGCCGATCCAACGTAATTTTTTCTGCATACTCTGCCCGTGAGTCGGACCAAGCGCCTCAGCGTCAAACTTCCAACCGTGCCTTGCCGCCTCGTACTTTGCTCGGTAATACACCTGATGCAAAGTGTTATCGACAGCAGCAACAATCGTACTGAAGTACGCAAACAGGTCACGGAGCCACTCGTGGCCGTCGAACATTAAATGTGATTGATCGACAAGTCTGGTACGCAGTTCCAGCCACGACTGGAGCAACATAAGTTGAAGGGATGAGAATGCGCGTCCCTCACGGTCGTGTTGCGGCCGGATTGGAAACGACTCCGAAAGTGCCGTCGGAAAAACGAACGTCAAGGCCTCGTCAAGTTTTTCGTTTGCCGGCGCATGAAATTGCGGCGCCGCGGCAACAGACGAGTCAAGCCATGACGAGAGCAGGTCAGGAAAGTTGAAATGAGAGGGAGCAAACTGCTGGTGTTCAGCCAGGTAATCACAAATCGACTGCCACCGAAAGGGGCGACTGATTTGCCACGCATCGTCGCGCTTCCATCGAAATACTAGCCATTCAGCCGCACGCCAGCGCGTAAACGTCATCGGGTCCTTGTAGTACGACTCCAAGATCATCGAGGCTGTGGCTCGCACCCGCGCCTTGTCGGGTGGGCCGATTCTGAACCGCAGGGGGTGGTACACACCTCGGGTTGCCAGCGGGCTACAAGTCATGTCATAGGTCAGCTCGTCACTCATCGTCGGTAATTGTAGGCGGCCTAACGTGCTTCCGCGGTGCATGGCCGCTGTTTCACGCCAGCACCCCTGACCCCGACGGTGCGTGCCATCGTCGCGAGACGCAAACGGGAAGCCCCGCGCCAAGCCGCAATACGGTGCGTTCTGCTTACTCCGGCGTGATGTACGCCCCGCAAATCCCGCCATCGACCAGGAACGATGTCCCCGTAATGAACGACGACTCGTCGCTGGCGAGGAACAGCGCGGCGTTGGCCATCTCCTCGGCGCGGGCGAAGCGGCCCATCGGGATGTGGACCAGGCGGCGGTTGCGGCGGGCGGGGTCGGCGAGGAGCTCGGCCAGCAGCGGCGTTTCGACGGGGCCGGGGCAGAGCGAATTGGCGCGGATGTTCTGGCGCGCGAACTCCACCGCGATCTCGCGCGTCATCGCGAGCACGCCGCCTTTGCTGGCGGTGTAGGCGATCTGCGGGACGGCCGCACCCATGATGGCCACGAACGAGGCGGTGTTGATGATCGATCCGCCGCCAGCGCGCAGCAGCGCCGGGATCGCGTACTGGCATCCGAGAAACACGCCCTTGAGATTGATGTTGATCACCATGTCCCAGATCTCTTCGGTGGTGTTTGTAACCGACTCGTCGTTGGGATGAAAGACGCCGGCGTTGTTGAAGACGACATTCAGCTTGCCGAAGCTCTCCTCGGCGAACTTGATCATCGCCTCGCAATCGGCAGCTTTCGATACATCCGCGGCAAAGGCGCGCGCGTCGTCTCCGATTTCGTTTGCGGTCGCCTCCGCCGTCTCTTTTTTCAGATCGACGACGACGACCTTCGCGCCTTCTTTTGCGAAAAGGAGGCACGACGCTTTACCGATTCCGGAACCGCCGCCGGTGATCAACGCTACTTTGTTTTCGAGTCGCATGTGTTTTCTCACGCCATTTCAAAGTACCGGCGCCGCTCCCAATCGGTTACGACGGCGTCGAATTTTCGTTGTTCGGTGCGGAAGAAGTGGAGGTAGTGATCGACGACGTTCTCGCCGAAGACTTCGCGCGCGAACGCACTCTCGGACAGCGCGGCGATCGACTCGTTCAGTGAATGCGGCATATGCGGCAGGTCGGATGCGGCCTTGTACACGTCGCCCTCGAACGCCGGCGGCGGCTCGATGTGATTGGCGACGCCGTCCAGTCCCGCGGCGATTGCGGCGGCGAAGGCGAGGTAGACATTCGCATCCGCGCCGGGCGCGCGGCATTCGATGCGCAGCGACGGGCCATTGCCGACGATGCGAAAGCCGGCGGTGCGATTGTCGAAGCTCCAGGCGATGCCGGTCGGCGCGAACGATCCTTCGACGTAGCGTTTGTACGACGCCGGATACGGCGCGAAGAAGGCGAACAACTCGCGGATGTGCTTCATCCATCCGCCGAGGAACCAGCGGAACGTTGACGAGCACTTGATTGGGCCTAACTGGTCGTCGCCGGCGAACTGCGGCTTCTTCCCCTTCTCGTCCCACAACGACATGTGGATGTGGCACGACGAGCCCGCGTACCGCTCATCCCACTTGGCCATGAACGTGATGGCGTGCCCCTGCTGCCAGGCGATCTCCTTCGCCGCATGTTTGTAAATCGAGTGGCGATCGGCCATCTCCAGCGCCTCGGCATACCGCAGTCCGATCTCCTGCTGTCCCGGCCCCCACTCTCCTTTCGAAGACTCGACCGGCACGCCGGAGCGTTCGAGATGC
This sequence comes from Thermoanaerobaculia bacterium, assembly GCA_034664845.1. Lineage (GTDB taxonomy): Bacteria > Acidobacteriota > Thermoanaerobaculia > Gp7-AA8 > Gp7-AA8 > JADGNZ01. Next base: position 2,492 of record JAXDGW010000027.1, read on the forward strand.
GACCGGATCGCGCCGATGAGGTGCTCTTCCTTTGTGCCTTGCAGGATGTGGTAATCCTCGATCACGCGGCCGATGGGTGTGGCGTTGATGAAGCCTTTCTCGGCGACGGTTTCGTAGGAATCTTTGAAGACATAGAGCTCCAGCTCCGACGCCGCCATCGTCGAGAAGCCCATGTCCGCCGCTCGTTTGAGCTGATGCCTGAGCATGCTGCGCGGTGCGACCGGAACTAGCTCGTGCGCCTTTTCCTGGTAGACGTCGCAGAGAACGAGCGCGGTCTTCGGCAGCCACGACGCGAGACGCAGCGTGTTGAAGTCGGGGATGGGACGGAAGTCACCGTAACCCTTCGCCCACGACGTGAACGCGTAGCCGGGCACCGGATCCATCTCCATGTCGCAAGCGAGGAGGTAGTCGCACGCGTGCATGCCATGCGGGAGGACTTCGTCGATGAAGAAACGTCCCGTGATGCGCTTGCCGACGAGTCGTCCGTACATGTCCGGAAACGCCGCGATGACGGTGTCGATCTCGTCGTCGGCGACGAGGCGTTTGAGAGTGTCGGTGTCGATTCTTCCTTGCATTTTCTTTAGCTCTTAGTTCTTAGCTCTTAGCTCTTAGCTCTTAGCTCTTAGCTCTTAGGGGCTGTCGGCTGTCGGGGTATCGATGTCGGTTGTACGAAATAGTCATCCTAAGAGCTAAGAGCTAAGAGCTACGACCTACGAGCCAATATCCACATAAACCGTCTTCCACTCCGTGTATGCATCGAGCGCGGCCAGTCCCAGCTCGCGGCCGATGCCGCTTTGTTTGACGCCGCCGAATGGAGCTTCGAGATGAACGCTGCTGCCTGAGTTGATGGAGATGTTGCCGGTCTCGAAGGCGCGGGCGACGCGCAGAGCGCGCGAGCCGTCGCGCGTCCAGATCGAGCCGGACAGACCGTAGATCGAATCGTTCGCCATGCGCACGGCATCATCGTCGGAATCGAACGGCATCACCGCCACGACCGGACCGAAAATCTCCTCGCGCGCGATCTTCATCTCCGGTTTCACATCGACGAAGAGGGTCGGATCGAGGTACGTTCCGGCGCCTTCGCCGACCTTGCCGCCAGTGGCCAGTGTCGCGCCCTCCGAGCGGCCGGCGTCGATGTACGACATCACGCGCTCGCGGTGCGATCGCGTGACGAGCGGTCCCATTTCCGTCGCGTCGTCGAGCGGATCGCCGACCTTCACCTTCTCGAACGCATCGGTGAGCGCCTGCACGAAGCGATCGTGGATCGAGCGCTGCACGAGGATGCGGCTTCGCGCGCAGCAGTCCTGGCCGGCGTTGCCGAGCGATGATGAGACTGCGGAGGCGATGGCGCGATCGAAATCGCAATCGTCGAAGATGAGATTGGCCGACTTGCCGCCAAGCTCCAGGCTGACTCGTTTGATGTCGCGCGATCCGAGCTCCATCACGCGACGCCCGATCTCGGTCGAGCCGGTGAAAGCGAGTTTGCGGACGAGCGGATGCGTGATGATCGCCTCGCCAACGACCGAGCCGGGACCTGTCAGCACGGTGAAGACGCCCTCAGGCATCCCCGCTTCGAGCGCCAGCTCGGCGAGACGCAGCGCGGTCATCGGCGTCTGCTCGGCCGGTTTGAGAACGACGGTGTTGCCCATCGCCAGCGCGGGCGACGATTTCCAGGCGGTGATGGCGATTGGGAAGTTCCAGGGAACGATGATGCCGCAGACGCCGACCGGCTCGCGGAACGTCATGAGCACGCCGGGCGCAGCGCCCGGGATGGTCTGCCCGCCGATTTTGTTCGTCGTTCCGGCGTAGTACTCGAAGCAGTCCGCCGCGAGGGCCACTTCGTCGCGCGAATCGCGGATCGGTTTGCCGACGTTGCGCGATTCCAGCTTCGCCAGCTCCTCGGCGTTGTCGCGAATGAGTTGCGAGAGCCGCATCAGGATCCGGCCGCGGTCGCGCGTGTTGACGGCGCGCCATTTCGGAAACGCTGCGGCGGCGCGGCGAATCGCGGCATCCGCATCCTCGACGGTTGCCTTCGGAACGGACGCCAGCCGTTCGCCGGTTGCGGGCTCGATCAGGTCGAATGCGGACACGCGGAGGCCATTGTGCAAGAAGCGGGCGCGCAACGCGCTGTCAAAAAAACGCTGTCATCCTGAGGCGCCGTAGGACACGAAGTGCCGAAGGACGATCGAAGGACCCCCCCCGCTTGTGCAGGGTCGGGCGGCGGTAAGAAACCCTCGCACAAGATCAGGGGGTCCTTCGACGTCCTCCGGCACTTCGTGTCCTTCGGCGGTCTCAGGATGACAGCGCTCCCACGAACGTATCCGCTCAATCCAGCGCCGGCAGATCGCTTACCGGCTGCGGTGCGAGCAGCGTGTGCCAGGCGATTGCGGCGAGGACGACGATCGCGCCGGCGATTGCGAATCCCGACGGTTTTTCGCCGAGGAAGAGGAAAACCCAGATCGGATTCGAGACTGGTTCCAGCATTCCTGTCAGCGATGCCTGCGTGGCAGTAACGAACGCCAGGCCGCGGACGAAGAGCACGTAGGCGATGGCGATCTGGAAGATGCCGAGGAATGCGAGCACGAAGAAGGAACGCGGGGTGAGGGCGAGATCGTGCGAGACGAACGGCAGGACTGCCATCGCGCAGACGACGTTCCCCCACGTCACCGCTGCCTGGGCGGCTCGCTGCTCGCGGCGCAACACCAGGATCAGCGACGCGAAAAAAACGGACGACACGAGAGCCATGGCGTTGCCGGCCATGCCGCGCGCTTCGAAACGGCCGACGAAGAAAAGCGCCATCCCGCAAAACGCGACGGCGATGGCGATGACATCGCGGCTACGCATCGGCTCGCGGACGACCAGCGGCGAAAAGAGCAGGACCCAGACGACGCCGGCGTACTGCAGAAAAATCGCGTTCGCCGCCGTCGTCCATTTCGTGGCGATGACGAAGGAGGTGAGGCACGCGCCGTAGCTGATGATGGCGATGACGAACGCGGTGGTCGACTTCCATTGCCGCCGTCCCCAGACGCCGCGCCCGAGGAAAAGCATCAGCGCGACGGCGGCGAAGATCGACCGGTAGAAGGTGACTTTGAGGGCGGAGTCGGCGATCGCTTTGATGCCGATGCCGCCGGTCGACCAGAGCAGCGCCGCGGCGATGATCAGCAGAATGCCCTTGCGGCGCGGTTCCATGAAGGGCGGGATTCTAAGGCAGGGGGAGATAAGAGATCAGAGACAAGAGACTCAGAGACAAGGGATCAGAGACAAGAGATCAGAGACAAGAGATCAGTTAGATCTCGGCAACGTCCTGATCTCTGATTTCTGATCTCTGTCTAACGGCTCTCCTCATCGCCCGCGCCGTTTCTGCCGGGCGGTGATCGCCCATCCCACCAATCCGCTCAGCAGCATCACGCCGTTGGTTACGGAGAAGACCCAGTTGTGGAGGAGGAGGCTGTAAATCGTGAAGCCGGTGGAGGCGGCAAGCTGACCGATGAACAGCCACCTGGACACGCCCTCGCTCGTCCCCGACTTCCACTGCTTGTGAATCTGTGCGGCGATCATCAGGACCAGGATGACCGAGCTCGCCCATCCGATCGCGTCGATCACGTCGCGCTCAATTGAAGAACGCGCCGCTGTCGTCGAATTGCGTACGGAAGTCGCTCTCGGCCGGCGGGCAGTTCAGAGGCTCTTCGGGCGGCGGGACGACGAGTGCACATTCGCGGACGGCATGGGCCAGCGTGTCGATCTCGAGAGGTTTGTTCACGATCGCGCTGACGTGCGTGGAATCGAGGGCAATCTCCCGATTGGGATCGCGCACGGCCAGGATGAACGACGTTCCCTCGGGCCGTTCTTCGCGGAAACTTTTCAGGAACGTGAAGCTCTCATCGTCGGGCAGGTTCATGTCGATGAGGATCAGCGCGTAATCGCAGACGCGTGTTTTCTCTAGCGCGTCTTCGGCACCGACGGCCGTGTCGACGCCGAGGGGCTGATGCCGGAGGACGGTAAAGAGCATGACTCGCAATGCGTCGTTGTCTTCGATGATGAGAACTCTCGCCTCAGTGGCTGACATTGGCTGGCCCCCTTTTTAATTGTCCGTCGATTCTCCAAAAGATGTGCCAGCTAGTTCGGTTTGGCGCGCGGGGCGGAACTCTGGGCCGGAGGGCAATCCAGGATTTGCGGCCGCTCAGTAAGCACGGTGACGCATGCCGTGACCATATCCATCAGGATCTCGACGTCGAACGGTTTGCGGATGGAGCCTGCAACGATTTCGGGATCGAGGTCGCGAGTGGGAGCGCCGGCGGTAAGCACGAAGACGACCGGTCTCGAAGCGGCGTCCATCGCTTTCAACTCCTCGAGGACGTCGTATCCGCTCTTCATCGGCATCATCAGATCGAGGAGCATCGCGGAGTAGATACAGGAGCGCAATCGCGCCAGCGCCTCGATGCCGTTGCGCGCGGAGTCGACGAGGAACCCGCGCCGGTGGAGGATGGTGCACAGCAATCCGCGAATCGAGTCATCGTCGTCAACGATCAGGATTCGCTTCTCATTCGTAGGCATGGGGCTCCAGTGTTTCCGGGTTCGAAAGAGCAAGTTTGCTGCCTGCGACTAAAAACAAAATGCGCCAGGCAAAACGCCTGGCGCAGTGCTTCATCCGCGTTCGCACAATCACGCACGAACACCGAGCTCGTCGCTCCTCCCGGCATGCTTGACGTTCGCAGGCTTCGTCCCAGCGATCGCGTTGAGCATCTCCTTGTTGAACGCCGGAAGGTCGTCAGGCTTGCGGCTGCTGACGAGATTCCGGTCGCGGACACACTCGGTGTCCTGCCATTCGGCGCCGGCATTGCGCATGTCGTCCTGCAATGTCGGCCAGCTGGTGATGCGGCGTCCCTTGACGACGCCTGCCGAGATCAGCAGCCACCCGCCGTGGCAGATGACGGCGATCGGTTTCCCGGCCCGATCCATTTCCTGCACGAATTGTTGTGCGCGCTTGTCGATCCGCAGGGCGTCACTGTTGATGACTCCGCCAGGAAGGACGACGGCATCAAAGTCGGATGCCCTGGCTCGGTCGAGCGTCAGGTCTATCTTGAATCGGCCGGCTTTGTCGTGATGCTTCCACCCCTGAACCTCGCCGTCTTTGGGCGACAACAGCAGAGTTTTCGCGCCAGCGCGATCGAGTGCTTCGCACGGGCTGGTCAGCTCGATCTGCTCGAAGCCGTCTGTAACGATGATTGCGACACGTTTGCCGTTAAGGTCGGTCATGGTTGATTGCCTCCAGTAGTTATTTGACATGCAAAACGGAGACACTCAACAGTGGAGAGCGACGGCACGGGAGCTCGTCCGCAACCGAGGGGCCGGTGCATTGCGTTGTAGCGGCCGCCTTCGCGGCCGCAAATATCGGGCGCGCATTTCGTCCCCCGGGCCGAGCCCGGGGCTGAGTTTGGGCAGCGCGCCTTCGCGCGCACGCGTTGCGGTTTGCCCTTGAAGATCGCGGATGACCGCCGACGCGTCAATGCCACGGCAACCGTTGCGTGTTCTAGCGGCCGCCTTCGCGGCCGCAAATCTCGGGCGCATTTCGTCCCCCGGGCCGAGCCCGGGGCTGAGTTTGGGCAGCGCGCCTTCGCGCGCACGTGAGGCGCGAACCGCGACACTTCGTGAATGCTTCGCCCGACCGAATCGTGAATGCTTCGCCCGACCGAAACAGGCATGGCGCTGGCGGAGGCGCGTCGGAATCGAACCGACCCTTCGACGCTTCCGCGCCGAAACAACGGTTTTGAAGACCGCGGGAGCCACCAGACCCCATTCGCCTCCACAATGGAAGGAACGGGACGATAACACGCTGTCACGCCGTCATGCGGCGCCAAAAAAACCGACGGATCAGCGCGTCGAGCGAGAACAAACCCGGGCCGAAGGCGAGGATCAGCAGGGAGACGAGCAGATAAAGGAACGGCGCGGCGCTCGTGAACGCTTCCTGATCCTTGAAGAACCCCACCAGCGCTTCGTGATCGGCGGTCAGGTAGGCGACGAAGAAGTTGATCGTCAGCGGAATCGCGATCAGGCGCGCGGCCAGGCCGAGGAGGAGGAGAAGGCCCCCGACGCACTCGAGCGTAGCGACGAAGTGGGCGTTCGCAGCCGGCATCGGGATGTGCAGATGCGTGAGGAAGTCGGTGAACCGGTCGATGTTCTCCAGCTTCCCTTTCCCGGTCTGAAAAAGCTGCCAGCCGAACATCACGCGGAGGATCAGCAGGAGTGGATCGCGCAGCTTGTCGAATCCGCGCGACATGACCGCGTCGTACCACCGGACCAGCTTGTCGATCATCGCGTTCTCCTATTCGGTGATGGCGATTGCGGCGAAGAGCCCCTCGGCGCTCCAGTCGCGGAACCAGGTGAAAAGCTCCTGCTGCTCCGGCAGCCTTCGGAAGCGGCGCCGGAACGTCATGATGGCACTTCCGATGGTCTCTCCGGAAACGAGGCTGCCGAGAAACGTGAACGCTTCCTGCGAAAGCGGCGTGCGGTAGACCGAGTAGTCGCGGCGATGAACGGCCAGCCAGCTCTTTCCCCGGCGCGGCCTGATCTGGCCTCCCTCGCGGAACGATTGAAACGCTTCGTTCGCATCGTATCGAAACGCCAGCAGGCGCAGCGCCGGGATGGGCGTGAAGCGAATCGCTTCGATCGACTCGGGCGGTACGGTCCCGATCGCATCCGCGGGAAGCGGCTCCGCCTCGGCCTCATCGAAGACCTGCGTCATCGCCAGCTCCAGGCGCGCCAGGTCGTACAGAAACGTGCGCTGCTTGATCGTTGAATCCGCGACGTACCCGGGCAGCTTGTCGCCGAGCCGGTTGAAGGTGTAACTGCGGGACGGAAAGCGCTGCACGTAGCCTTCGACGAGATGCCCGAAGGCGTGCTCGCCGAGGAAATGTGCGACGGCCGCGTAATCGGCCTCCATCGCTTCCACCATCCGCAGCATGTACATCCCGTGATAGATGCCGAGGCGCTGGATCGGCTGCAAAGTCTTCGATGGGAGAACGATCGCGTCGACGTCGGAGGCCGCCGCTTCCGCTGCCTCGTACACGTCCCCCGGATGCGTCACCACCGCCTGCATCCACTCCTGCAGAGGGGCGAGCGCGAGCTCAGACGGAGGCATACGCAACCTCGTCTGCCACTGCCGGGAGCACTCCACTGCTCACCGTTCGGAACGCCTCCGCCTTCCTCGCCTCGGCATGCACGGTCTCGAAGTCGGGGATGTCGGCATCCCACTCCATCAGCGTGGAGACATTGCCAGTGCGCGCGCAGGCGCGGGCGTAAAGCTGCCACACCTCGTCGATCACGAAGTCGTTGTGCGTGTCGATGATGTGCGTGCCGTGATTCGTGTGACCGGCCAGGTGAACCTGCACGACGCGATCGGCCGGGATGGCATCGACGTACACATTCGGATCGAAGCTGTGATTGAACGAGCTGACGTAGATGTTGTTCACGTCGAGAAGCAGCCCGCAATCGCTCTCCTGCGCCAGCGCCGCCAGAAAGTCCCACTCGGTCATCGTCGAGCTGGCGAATTCGACGTACGACGAGGGGTTCTCGATCACGAGCGGACATTCCAGAAAATCGGAGACGATCTTCACGCGCTCGGCGGTGTGGCGCAGCGACTCCTCGTTGTACGGCATCGGCAGAAGATCGTGGACGTTGCGGCCGCTCACGCCGGTCCAGCAGAGGTGGTCGGAGACCCAGCGCGCATTGACCGTCGCGGCCAGAGCTTTGAGCTTGCGGAGGTAGTCGAAGTCGATCGGATCGGTGCCGCCGATCGACATCGACACGCCGTGGAGCACGATCGGATATTGCTCGGCGATCTTCTCGAGGACAAAACGCGGACGGCCGCCTGTGTCGAGATAGTTTTCGGAGAGCGCTTCGAACCAATCGACGGAGGGTTGCGTGCCGAGGATGTGCGAGTAGTGCACGGTCCGCAGTCCGACACCGACGCCGAGATCAGGGAGATGGAATCGATTCATGGGATATCGGGGGGTTGATGAAGGGCAGGCGCCCGGGCCTGCCCTTCATCGCGATGAGGCAGGTTACGAAGCCTTCGGCGGAACGGCGCAGCCGCTCTTGCCTTTGCAATCGTTCTTGCCGCCGGCGCCCTGACCCTTGCAGGCATTCTTGCCGGCGCAGTCGTGCTTGTACTCCTTCGAGGCGCAGCCGCCCTTGCCCTTGCACGAGTTCTTGCCCGCGCAGCCGGCATCGCCCGACTTGCAGTTGCCGTGGCTCTTACAGCTGTTGAGGCCTTTACAGGCGTGCTTGTCGGCCGCCTTCGCCGTATCAGCCATCTGCACGGCCTGCGACGACTGGTTGAGGGAAAGCGCGTTCGATTTCACCTGGTCGGCACGCAGACTGGTTCCGGCGCTGAGGCCGGCCATGACACCACCGAGAACGAGATAACGAGCCAGATCACGACTATTCATACAATCCTCCTAAAGTTTGTTTTGAGAACCGACAGACCTACGGACGCGAGTGGACGATTGGATGCCATGGTGCCAGATCCGCCGGAAAATATCGCGGTCTGGTATCGCCGATGCACCGATCCGGCGTGATGAAACAGCAACGAATGATCGTTCCGCTCGTGATCGCAGCCGTGCTAATGGCAGCGATGAGCGGCAGCGCGCTGGCGGATTGGCGCGATGACCGCCGCCTTTCCGCGGACGTCGATCGCAATCCCGCGGTGCGCATCCGCGGCAACGTCGAGGTGCGCACCGCAGACGGCTCGCTGAGCGATTCCGCGCTCGACGAGTTCGCGGCGTTGGCGGAAAAAGGCGCCCGCGACGTGGCCCGGTTCACCAGCTTCTCCCCTCCCCCGCACATCGTGATCTACCTCTCGCCACGCGTCGACATCTCCCACACCTATCCCCACTTTCCGTCCGGCGACCATGCGCCGCGCCTGTTCATCGACAGCGCGCGCGTGGCCGATCATTCAGCGCCGTATCTCCACGAGCTCGTTCACGCGGTCGTGGGCGGCGGCGGCTCGATGTGGCTGGAGGAAGGGTTCGCCTCCTGGGTGGCATCGTCGGTGGCGAAACAGTACGGCGGCTATTACGCGCCGGTGCTGAGCAACATGAACGATCAGGTCGATGCGCAGGCGCGTGAGGTGCTGGCGCGGACGAGCGCAGGAAGCGAGACCAGCGCCTGGTTCGCCTCCGCCAGCGCTCCCGATTTCGCCACGCAGCGCGAGCGCCGCGGCTTCTACATCGCCGCCCACTCGTTCACGAAGTTTCTCGCCGCATCCCTCGGCAAGCGGAAACTGCTGCGCATCTTCCGCGCGAATGACATCCATTCGCTGCCGGGGATCTCCGGCGTTTCGATCGACGAGTGGGAACGGCGCTGGCGGCGAAGTCTACGAGCCGAGGAGACGAGGACGGGAGTCAACCGGCCCTGACGACGCGACATGCGCCGCGAGGCGTCACTCTCGCTGTCATTCCGAGCGGGCGGGGCGGCGGGGGGCGAGGAATCCCCCGCCTACGGAGCGAGTCTCGTGCAGCCACAGCGCCGGTCCGTTCGTAGACTTTGAATTGCGCGATCACGCTGCGTAGTGAGGGGATCCCTCGCCCCCCTCGCCCCCGCCCGCTCGGAATGACAGATTGCGATCGTCGCAAAACTCCTCCAAAGATCTTTAGCCCTCCTTTACGCTCACTCCGTTCCTCCTGTGTTTCACTACTCCGCACATGGACCGCCGAACGAGACCTGTAGCCATCTGGACCGGCGCAATCGGCTCCATCGCGCTCGTCACCGCGGCCGGCAATGCCATCGGGCTCAATCCCAGCACCATCGGATTCGCCTACCTCATCGTCGTCCTTCTGATCTCGCTTTGGGGCGGCCTGCTCGCCGGCACGATCTCCTCGGTCCTGGCGACGCTCTGCTACAACTTCTTTTTCTTTCCGCCGCTCTACACCTTCACGATCGAGAACCCCGCGAACTGGTTTGCTCTCGCTGCCTTTCTCGTCGCCTCGGTCACCGTGAACCGCCTCGTCGTCGCGGCGCGCGTGCAGGCGGAAAAGGCCGAGCAGCGGCGGACGGAATTGGAGACGCTCTACGGACTGAGCATCGATCTCTTCACCGCCACGAACCGCGTCGGTGCGCTCGGCGAGGCCGCGGGCCGCGCGCTGAAGCTCCTCGGCGCGCAAGCCGGCGGACTCGTTCTCTTTGACGGCTCGCCGTTCCGGCAGAACGTCGTTTCGTGGAACGGCGACAAGCCTGACGAGATCGAGGATTTGATCGCCGGTGTGGGACGCCACAAGGAGCCGCTGGAGTTTCCGTCGCCGCTTGGGCGCGACGTCTATCTCCCTCTGATCGTCGGCGGCAAGACAACAGGCACCCTTGTCGCGCGCGGAACGGAAGCATCGCGGCAGGCACTCGAATCCGCCGCGCGGCTCGTCGCCATGGCCGTCGAGCGCGAGCGGTTCATCGAAGAGAATGCCCACGTGCAGGCATTGCGGGAAAGCGAAGCGCTCAAGACCTCGCTGCTTCGAGCGATCTCCCACGATCTCACCACGCCGATCACTGCCATCACGATCCGCACCGAGTCGATTCGCCGCCGCGCCGGAACCGACGACGAGTTGCGCGAGGACGCTGGCGCCATCGCCGAGGAGACTGCGCGGCTGCGGAGGCGAATCGACAACCTGCTCGCGATGGCGCGGCTCGAAGCAGGAAAAGCAAAGCCGCGGATCGAACCGACGCCGCCCGCGGATCTCTTCCGCGCCACACGCGAGAACCTTCCGATCGTCTTCAGCGCCCGCCCGATCACGGTTCACGTCGAGCCTGACTGTCCCGACGCGAACGTCGATCCATCGCTGGCGCTGGAGATTCTCGTGAACCTCGTCGAGAACGCGCATCGCGTTTCGCCCGCGTCTGCCACGATCGAGCTCGTCGCGCGCAAACATCCGCTTGATGCGGGCAAGGTTCGGATCGAGATCCTCGACCGCGGCCCCGGACTGCCGCCGGGCGTAGTCGATGCCGATGGCAACGTCGCCACCGAGACCACCGACGTCGCCCAGCGCGGCCTCGGGCTGGAGATCGCGCGCAGCCTGGCCGCCGCAAATGGCGGAAGCATCGGGCTGGCGCCACGGCCCGGCGGCGGTACGATCGCGCGCATCGACCTTCCCGCGGCGCTGCTCCCCGAGGAAGTGTCGTCATGACCATCGCGAGCGTGATTCTCATCGTCGACGACGATCCCGCTATCCGCGATTCGCTATCAAAAGAGCTGCGTGCCGCCGGCTACGCAACCACGACTGCCGCTGATGGCGGAGAAGGCCTCAGCGCGTTTCAGTCACATGCGCCCGATCTCGTCCTGACCGATCTGGCGATGCCACGCTCGGACGGATTCGAGTTAATCGCCGGCATCCGGGCCACGTCGCGAATCCCCATCCTCGTGCTCTCGGTCCGCGGCGCCGATGCCGACAAAGTCCGCGCCCTCGACCTCGGCGCCGACGATTTCGTGACCAAGCCGTTCTCGATGGCCGAGCTGTCCGCCCGCGTCCGCGCACATCTACGCAGAACCACCACGGCATCAACGACAACCCTCGCCTTCCCCGACCTGACGATCGACCTCGACCGCCGCCGCGTGGTCCAGGGCGGCCGCGAAGTGCGCCTCACGCCGACCGAGTTTTCACTGCTCGAGCTGCTGGCCTCCAACGCTGGCAAACCGCTCTTCATCGAACAGATCATCGCCCGCGTCTGGCGCTCCGCACCCAGCACCAGCGCCGATACGGTGCGCGTGCACATGAGCTCCCTGCGAAAAAAGATCGAGCCGAATCCATCAGAGCCGCAATACATCATCACCGAGCCGTGGGTCGGCTACCGCTTCATCGCGGAACCGGTTTGACCGGCGGCAGAATCTGGAGAGTACGCAGGCAGACGTCGCCGGGCGAGCCGATTTCAAAGCGCAATATCCTGCCGCCGAGGTTGTCGGCATCGATTTGAAGAAAGCGGCGTCCGTGCTCTTGCGAGAGCTTCGACTCCTCGAGCATCCCCAGCGAATTGTCGAGGTCCAGGCCCGCGTCACGTTTGATCTCCTGAACGATCGGTGCAAGCGCGGCGTTCACCGCGGGTGTGGCGAGACCTTCCGCCGGCCGGCCATGGATCAGGCGATCCCACAGTTCATCGACACACCGAACTTCGGGCTCTGCGTCGATCCGTCCGAGATCGTGAACGCCATCGGCGGAGACGCGAAGACGACGGAGAACGTGTGGTTCGGGACAGGAACCGCAGGTCATCCAGCTCTTGTAAGTTCCTTTCGTCGGAATCGAGATGATGCCGTCCTTGATCGTCACCGGCGCCGTATCGAACGAGACCTGATACGACTCGATGAAGAGCGGCCGGGCCTCGGAACCGCTCCACTCCCAGACACTGAACTGACTCATGTAGGTACCGCCGGCCGCAGCCGCGGCAACAGCATCGACATAGAAGCGTGCGTGACCCGATGCGGCGCGTGGAAGGGCGCCGATCGTGCCTCGGAGTGGTCCGTCTCCCCATCCGCGTTCAGTCCATGCCCAGTAGCCGATTTCATCGCGTGACTGGTAGTGCCGCCGCGCGAGATCCTTGATGTTCCAGGCCACTTGAAAATGGCCGTCGTCCGCGTGCGCAACAATGAAAAACGTTCCGCCCCTCGGATAGTTCGCCGCGACGGCAAACGTCGTTGCCGGCAAACCATTCAGCCGAACGGCGGTCGACGTCAGGTGGTAATCGTCCGCACATCGATCATCGGTCTTTGCGCATGGGCGCTCAGGGTCGAGGCGTTCGACGGCCTTCGCCACCTGCGCAGCGCTGGCATTGGGATGCTCATCGAGAAAGCTCGCGGTCCAATTCGCGACGGCGGACAAGACGCGATCGAGAGCGGCGCCGAGCACTGGAGTGCCGTTCGTTGCGTCGTCGAGCGCGACCAGCGCGGAACGAGCCCGGTAGTAGTTCGCGCGAATCGTCTCGCGCTCCGCATCAGTGATGGAACGCGCAGGCCGCGCCGCCAGCAGCACCGAAATCACAACGAGCCCCGCGCCCCACATGTCAGGCAGATTAACACCGGGTTCGCGGGCGACGACCCTCATCTTTCGACACTCTTAACCCACTCTTAAGCCATTGCTCCGACTACGTTTCGTAGTTCCTTACGAGGCGCAACCGCGCCGCGCGTTAGACACGTCAGGAGGCCGCAATGACCACCATGACTAGTCCAGTCACATCAGGTTCCGCGCAGCAGAAGCATCGCGCGGTGCCGAGGATCGCGTTGGTAGTCGTCTTCTGGGGCATCGCCGCTCTGCTTGTCGCCGTCATCCATCGTGTGCTTGCTTCATCGCCGGTGGCCAGTGTTGCCATCGAGGTGATTGCGATCGCAGCGATCGCTGGTATTTACGTCCGAGTCATTACACCCGACACTTCGCTCGATCATGCGCTCTTTGTCGGCACGACCTGGACACTCCTCGGCATCGCCACAGAAATCTTCATGACGGCTGGATCAGGACACCAGTGGTTTGCGCTTCTCGGCTCACCCGCCAATGGCGGCCTTCGGTGTGTGCTGCTGATCGCCTGGATCATGGCGCCTGCGCTGTTCGTAAGAAGCCGCGAGTAAGAGCGCGCTCATTTTTCAATGAGGAGTCCGTTCATGGGAAGCAGTAAGCGAAACAGCATCGTCGCCTTTATTTCGGCGATCGCTGTTTTCTGCGTCGCGCTCGTAGCGCGTGCCGGCGAAGCGGAGAAGCCAGTCACGATTCACGGCTTCGCCGACGGGTACTACGCCTGGAACGGTAACGATCCTGCGTCACACGACTCCTTTTTTTCCGGTGCCGGGAGCACCGCAAAGAGGGCGAATGAATTCAACCTCAATCTTGCGGCGGTTGACATCGTGCGCGACGCCGCGCCGCTCGGCTTTCATCTGTCGCTGGTGGCCGGCAACGGCGCGGATGTCATCCACGCCGCCGAGAGCGAGGGCTTCCGTCATATATACCAGGCCTCTGTGATCTATAAGGTAAACGAGAAACTGACGATCGAAGGAGGGATCTTCCCGTCGCACATCGGATTCGAATCCTTTTACTCGAAAGACAACTGGAACTATATGCGTTCGTGGCCCGGGGAACTATCTCCTTTCTATCAGACGGGCGCACATGCCATATACCAGTTCGACCCACACTGGTCCGGTGAGGTTCACGTTCTCAATGGATGGCAGATCATCAACGACAACAATGACGCCAAAGCGATCGGCGGCAAGGCTGCCTATACGAGCGATCGCCTCACCACATCGTTCAATACGTTCGACGGGCCCGAACTGCCGCGCGACAGCTCGCATTGGCGTCACTTCGGCAACCTGATCGGATCCTACAAGGTTACGTCGAAGCTGACTCTGGCAGCGTCGCTCGATCGCGGCCATCAGGAGCTTCCAGGCGATGCAGCGGCAAACTGGCTGGGCGTTGCAGGCTACGGCCGCTACGCGTTCGACGACCGCCATGCCGTGGCCATACGCGGCTCTTTCTTCCGCGATCCGGACAATGCCATCAGCGGAGCGGCGCAAAAGCTCAGCGAAGAAACGCTCACATACGAGCTTTACCCGATTCCGAACCTGATCGTCAAGATCGAGGGGCGGCACGACCATTCCACTGCATCGGCCTTCGCCCGCAAGACCGGCGGATCAGCCAGCAACCAGACCATCGTCGTCATCGGCGCGGTGGCGACTTTCTAAGAGGAAATCATGTGGAATTTGCCGGCAACGGGAATGAGTGATCACGCCCCCAGCGAAGCACATCCGATCACCGCTCAGCTATGACCCCATTACAGACAGAGCAATCGACGATGGAGCGCGTACGGCGGATGATCGTCGGTCCGCCGCGCGATGTTAGTGATCCGAAGATCTTTCATCACGTCTCTCTTGTGGCGTTTCTGGCGTGGGTGGGACTCGGTGCGGACGGCTTGTCGTCGTCGGCATACGGTCCGGAGGAGGCGTACAAGGCTCTCGGACCGCATTCGCATCTCTCGATTCTTCTCGTTGCGATGACGGCGGTGACGATCGCGGTGATTTCGATCGCCTATTCGAATCTGATCCAGCACTTTCCCGGCGGAGGAGGCGGATACCTCGTCGCCACCAAACTCCTCGGCAGCCGTGTGGGCGTCGTGTCGGGTTGCGCGTTACTCGTCGATTACGTCCTGACGATCACCGTTTCCATTGCCAGCGGCTGCGACCAACTCTGGTCGTTCCTGCCGCCCTCAGCGTCACAATTCAAACTCCCCGCAGAGTTTCTAATCCTCTTTCTTCTGATCGTCCTCAATCTCCGCGGCGTTAAAGAGTCGGTGAACATCCTCGCGCCAATCTTCGTGCTTTTCATCGTCACGCATGTGTTTGCGATCGTGTATGCAATCGGCTCGCACCTCGGTGGGCTGCCACAAGTGTTTCGCGATGCACACGCCGATTACTCGACTTCGGTGAGCACGATCGGTTTCCTTCCGCTCATGCTCATTCTCCTGCGTGCCTATTCGCTCGGCGGTGGCACATACACGGGAATCGAAGCCGTCTCCAATGGCGTGTCGATGTTGCGGGAGCCACGCGTCCGCACAGGAAAGCGGACGATGGCGCTCATGGCGGTCTCGCTGGCGTTTACGGCGGGAGGGATCATGTTCGCCTATCTTCTTACGAACTCGACGCCATCCGAGGGGAAGACGATGAACGCCGTGCTGCTGACCAATCTCTTCGGACATTGGCGCCTCGGCGGCTTTTCGGCGGGAACGGCCTTTGTGATCGTCAGCCTCGTGGCGGAGGCCGCGCTGCTCTTTGTGGCGGCGCAAGCTGGATTCCTCGATGGCCCGCGCGTCCTGGGCAACATGGCCCTCGATTCCTGGATGCCGCATCGTTTCAGCCAGCTCTCCGACCGGCTCGTCACAAGAAACGGCGTCTACATGATGGGACTTGCCGCCGCGGCCGCGCTCTTGTATACCCGAGGGGATATCGGAACGCTCGTCGTCATGTACTCCATCAATGTGTTCATCACGTTTTCGCTGACCGAGCTGGGCATGGCGCGGCACTGGATCAAAGACCGCGTCAAAGAACCGAAGTGGCGAAGTCAGCTTGCAATCCACGGAACGGGTTTGGTGATGTGCCTGAGCATCCTTGTAATCACAACATTCGAGAAGTTTTCACAGCGCGGCTGGGTCACGGTGCTCATCACCAGCGTCGTGATCGCGCTCTGTTTTGCGATCCGGCGTCACTATGACGCGATCCGCACAGGACTCCGCCGCCTCGACGACATTCTGATGACGCTTCCCACCCGTGCGGCAGAGATTGCACCTGCCCCGTCTCTACTCGACGCCGAGGCACCGACGGCCGTCATCAGCATCTCGTCGTTCTCAGGATTCGGACTTCATCAGATCCTGTCGATTCACAAGGCCTTCCCGAACTATTTCAAGCAATTCCTTTTCGTGTCCGCCGCCGTTGTCGACTCCGGCAACTTCAAAGGAGCCGAGGAGCTCGAGCGGCTGCAAACGAACACGAAAAAGAACCTCCTTCAATACGTTGGCTGGGCGCAGGCCCATGGGTTCGCCGCCCACTATCGCATGGCCCTCGGCACCGAGGCAGTGGAGACAGTCGAGTCGATCTGCCTTGAGGTTGCAAACGAATTTCCGCGCGCGATCTTCTTTACGGGCCGCCTCATTTTCAAGGAAGAGAAGTGGTACCACCGGCTACTCCACAATGAGACGCCGCACGCCATCCAACGCCGCCTGCAATTCGCAGGCATTCAGGCGATGGTGCTGCCGATTCGGGTGTTGGAGTAGTCAGGGAGACTCAGCGCGACCCTCTATCCGGCAGCGGAATGGAAATCCTCCGAAGTATCGGTGTCAGTCGCGAGAATGAGCGCGCCGCACGCTGTCATTCCGAGCTGGCGGGGCGGCGGGGGCGAGGAATCCCCTGCCGATGTGGAGATGCCCGCTCCGAGGCAGGGGATTTCTCATCGTGCTCCACCGCTCCACCCACACTGCCCGCCCCCGCGGTTTCGCCCATTAGAAATGACAGTCGCACTTACGCTTACTCCTCGGTCGGCGGCGCGGTCGGTCTTAGTCGCGGGAACGCATGCTCCTTCGCCTTCGACCAATCGATGTACTCGGTGGAATCCGCGTTCGACCAGAACTCGCGCTCTTCGTCTTCGGTATTGAACGTCGGCATTTCTTTCAGCGCGGATGACATGGCTGCGGCCCGAAGTTTACCCCGTCCGCTATCGCTGAAGCCGGATCGTCGACGAACGGAATTTGACATCGTGATCGTCGATGTGTGATCAAGAGCCGTCATGAAGCGCCGCAGACTGCTTCACCGCCTCCTGGACGGACATATCCAGAACGTCGCGTTTCGTGATCTGCGCGATCTGGTGGAGGGTTTCGGTTTCCGGCTCGATCGAGTACACGGCAGCCACCACATTTTCGAGCATGCTGCTATCGTGGAAAACTTGAACCTGCAGGACGTCAGCGGTAAAGCGAAGCCCTACCAGATCCGGCAGTTTCTTCGACTGATCGAACGTTATGCTCTTCGACTGGAGGACGAGCGATGAGCGACTACCACATCAACATCTTCTACAGTGACGAAGATGGCGGCTATATCGCCGACATTCCTGACCTCGACGCTTGTTCTGCGTTCGGGACATCTCCCGAGGCTGCCTTGGCTGAAGTTGAAATCGCAAAGACGGCATGGATCGACTCCGCCCGTTCGCTCGGGAAAGAGATCCCCGAGCCGCGCTATCGTCCAGCCATCTACCAAACGCGTTGAGATTCTAAAACTCGATCTGCGCGCCCAACTCCACCACCCGGTTCGGCGGCAGGCTAAAAAATCGCGCGGCGCTCTCCGCGTTGCGGGTCATCGAGGCGAAGAGCTTCTCGCGCCAGGTGGCCATGCCACTCTTGCGCGAGGTCACGATCAGCGTCTCGCGGCCAAGGAAGTAGGTCGTATCCATTGGCGGAATCGACATTCCGTGTTCGCGGCTGACTCGCTCCAGCAAGGCGGGGATGTCCGGCTCTTCCATGTATCCGTAGCGGCAGGTGATCCGGTAAATCCCTTCGCCGAGGTCTTCGAGTTGGAGGCGCTCGTCATCGCGAAGATGGGAGACCTCCTCGCTGACCACCGTCAGAAGGATGACCTGTTTGTGGAGGGCTTTGTAGTGCTTCAGGCTGTGGAGCAGCGCGGAGGGAATCACGTCGCGCGAACGGTGCATGAAGACGGCGGTGCCCGGCACGCGCACGGGTGCGTGGCCACGCAGCGACGTCACGAAAACCTCGGGAGTCAGCGCTCCTTCGCGAAGGCGCGCGTTGAGAATCTTCCGCCCACGGCGCCACGTCGTCATGATCGTGAAGACGACCGCGGCGATGAGCAGCGGGAACCAGCCGCCATCGGCGATTTTGAAGAGATTCGCGCCGAGGAAGGCCAGATCGCCGAAGAGGAATCCGGCAGTGATCGCGCCCGCCAGCAAGACGCTCCAGTGCAGTTGGTCGCGCGCCACGACATAGGCCAGGATCGTCGTGATGATCATCGTCGTGCTGACCGCGACGCCGTACGCGCCCGCCAGATTCGTGGAGCTGCGGAAGCCGATCACGAGCGCGATCGTGCAGAACATCAGCGTCCAGTTCACGGTCGGCATGTAGACCTGTCCGATCTCCGCTTGCGACGTGTGGACGATCTGCATTCGCGGCAGGTAGCCGAGCTGGATGGCCTGCCGCGTCAGCGAAAACACGCCGGAGATGATGGCCTGCGACGCGATGACCGTAGCCATCGTGGCCATGATCACGAGCGGATAGAGCGCCCATTTCGGAGCGAGCAGGTAGAACGGATTGTGCGCCGCCGACGGCTGCCGGATCAGCAGCGCGCCCTGTCCGAAATAGTGAAGCACCAGCGACGGGCCGACGATGTTGAACCAATCGACTTGGATCGGCTTTTCTCCGAAGTGCCCGAGGTCGGCGTACAGCGCCTCGCCGCCGGTGGTCACAAGAAAGACCGCGCCGAGAACGAGAAACCCGTGCATCCCGTTGGCCATGAAAAAGCGAACGGCATGCATCGGATTGACCGCCAATAGAACCGACGGCTGCCAGAGGATGCCGCGGATTCCCATCACCGCCAGCGTCGAGAACCACACGAGCATCACCGGCCCGAAAACCGAGCCGACACCGGCCGTTCCCCGGCGCTGGAAGAAGAAGAGAACGACGAGAACGAGAATCGTCAGCGGGATGACATACGGCTTGAAAAACGGTGTCGCAATTTCGAGCCCTTCCACCGCGCTGAGCACCGAGATCGCCGGCGTGATCATGCCGTCGCCGTACAGCAGCGCGGCTCCGAAAACGCCGAGGACGATCAAGGTCGCGCGGACGGCGGCCGTCCGGCTCTTGTCCATTCCGACGAGACCCATCAGCGCCAGAATCCCACCCTCCCCTCGGTTGTCGAATCGCAGCACGTAGATGTGGTACTTGACCATCACCACGAGGACGAGCGACCAGAAGATGAGCGAGAGAATGCCGAACACGTTCGCCTGTGTCAGCGGCACGGGATGCGATCCGTAGAAGCACTCGCGCATCGCGTAGAGCGGGCTGGTGCCGATGTCGCCGTAGACGATACCGAGGGCCAGCAGCGATAAGGATAGGAGACGGCGACCCTTCGGCTCTTCGCGTTCGTGATGCGCCGGAAGCACTGCAACTTCAGTCAACCGTGGTCTCCCCTGTGGATCAGAGACGAGAGACTAGAGATCAGAGATCAGGAGTAGTGAAGCGCTGTCCTGATCTCTGATCTTTAGTCTCTTGTCTCTGATTCTCGCGACGGCGGAGTGTACGGTGCGCAGATCGCGCCCGCTCATTAAGAGTCTCTAAAGGTAATCAGGCGCGGCACGGCGGCGCGGCAAGCCACGTCGTCTGATCGAATCGTGTTGCGCCGGCGCTGCCGCTCCAGCGCCATGCTTTGCCGTCGGAGGTTTCGATCTTGAGGTCGATCGGCGTGCCGGCCTCAATCGCCTGCGGCGTCTCCAACGGTAGAAACGCGTGGCTCCAACTGGTGTCCGGCTTCTCGTTCGAGAGGACAACATCCTCGGCCAGCGTGGCGCGGAACCATCCGGCAAATCCGTGCAGGAGTCCCGATCGCGCCGCCTCGAAATGCACCGCGCCGTTGACATCAACGCTCTCCACGCTCGCCATCTCACACGAAATGATGCGCTCCGGTGCCGCCAGAAACGCGCTCGTTTCGACGTTGGCCACGTAGATCGCGTTCGACGCAAACGTCGCCAGCGGCGAGAGATCGAATCCGTATGGCTTTCGCTGCCACCACGACACGTGACGGTCGAATAGCACCGGCAGATCGACCGGAACGACGAAGAGCTCGACGCGCTGCGGAATGATTGTCGCGCCGGGCCGCAGCAGACGCGTGCGGGCATCGATGACGCTGCTGAGGATTCGCTCTTCGAATCCGAACGCGCCCATCGTCTCGGTCACGAGCAGATCGGCCGGCTCCGGAAGCTCGATGTTCGTGGAGCGGTCGTGGATGACGGTCATACGATCGCCAAATCCGAGGTGCTTCGTCAGGAACATGGCCAGATCGGCGCTGTGCTGATCCTCGACCGCGAACACGCGCCGCGCGCCGGCCTCGCACGCGAGAAATCCGAGAATGCCCGAGCCAGTGCCGAGGTCGAGGACGACGCTGTCCGGGGTGACGACACGGCGGAGCGCATCCCGATAGGCGTTGACCCGGACTTTGTCGAGCAGCAGCGTCCGATGAACTTCGAGCATCTACTTCGCCTCAGCGTCGTTGTGCCGCAAAAGGAGAAACAGCGGCAACGCCAGCGACACGCCGACCGCGAGGTTCGCGACGATGCACAACCACCACAACCGCACCGGCCGTTTGCGCTGCTCGTACGCGATGAATACCCACAACGCGACCGACGACACGATCACGTCCGCTGCGAAGAATGACGACCCGGGCGTGGCAAACACCTGCTGCACGAGCAGCGGCAAATTCAATCCGTGCTCGGGAACGAATGGCGCGAAGAAGTAGTAAGGAAGCGCCGTGCCGAGGATGCAGAGGACGACGTAGACGTACTTCATGACGGCATGGTAGCGCGGAGGCATCTGCAGGTCAGAACTTCCCGAGCAAGAAACGTCTATTGCGCGACGACCATCAACCAGATTCCTGCGCCGGGTTTGCCGGACAGTTCGACCTGGAGACGATTCTCAGACTCGACCTGGACCGGAATGTTGATGACACGAACCTTTGCATTGAAGTCAGACGGGCGCGCTACTTCCACGCCATTGAGAGTCACATGCGCGCTGCTGACCGAACCGCCCGGCGACGTCCCGTTGATGATGCGCAAGGTCTTCCGCCCCGGTGCTGAAGCGAAGCTGCTAACTGTCTTTGCCGGGCCGGAAGTACGGCGGTAGAAAGCCTGCGCATACGCAAACGCGCTTGTGGTGCGAGCGAGCTGTCCGCCTGTAAGCGCATAGACGAGAATGTCGCCATTCGGCGTGATTCTGCCGCTGTCGTCGCGGTGTACACCCGGAAACGCCAGCAGCGCCAGACGTCCGCTGCCATCCAGGTCCACCGCCGCGACCTGGCTCAACAACGACACTCGCAGCTTGCGGGCGGCTGCTGTTGGCGAAATGAGTGACAACTGCCCATTACGCCATGCGAAAACCCAGGAGTCAGGGATCAGATATCCATGGCCGCTGGTGAGCCGCGCGATGATCTCCGGCGCTCCATCGCCGTCGAGATCGATCAGTTCGAGCTCCCCCCTGAACCCTTTGAGAAACGGCATATCCGGATGAGAAAGAACTCTCCCGCTGCGATCAAGTACGCTGATACCTGCTCGGGTTCCGTTCGTGTACAACGCAACGATAAGTGGCTGACCATTGCGATTCAGATCACCCGCCACGAATGTTGAGAATCGCGACGGCGCCTCGGGGTCGCGCGACGCAAACAGGTCCGCAGGATAGGCGTTGTCGACGAGTTGCTCGTCGGACACCTGCGCCCACGCCGAAACGCTGGACAGCGCAAGAACAACCAGGAACGTAAAAGTGCGTATGCGGAAGGCTCGGTCTCCTAGGGAACACCGCGAATGCACGCGGCGCGCTCCACAAAAACGCTGCAAGCGCGATCAAAGCAACTAATCATTGCACACCATCCCGGAAATCATTGATGTGGGCGGCCTTTACAGATGCCAGTGTCTGTATACGTGCGATTGCTCCGCGTGTCATTGAGCATCCGCTTGCGCCATCACGTGCGCAGGCGCAGGAGCGCCGCTATCGCCGCGGCGAGCGCGAGCAACGCCAGAACCAGCGGCGAGAGCGCCGGAATCGCCTGGACATCGGCACCGACCACGGCGATGCCGGATATTGTCCCGGTTCCAACGTCGAACGGGCCCGCGGCAATCACGTCGTTCTGAAGGTCGAACTTGGCAGCCCCACCGAGGAAGGAGACCCAGACGAAGTTGGGGGAGACGTCGCGTCCAAACGGGACGGCATGTGTTGCATAGTGCCGAAGGATCGTGCCGTCCGTTCCGACGCGGTACATGTCGGCGAAGAACGTACTCGCCAGGAGCGTCCCATCGGAAAGAACGAGAAGGGTACGCCCAGTGTCGCCGAGTGGAGCCGATAACGGTGTCAGCATCGTATTGTGGCAAACATCGAATCTGCCAATCTGATTCATGGAGAGCGTGAAGTGGTAAAGGGTGCATTGGTCCAGACCCAGATCGGCCCGTTGAGAAGAGCTGCCAAGGGAGCTCACGCCCTGTTGAGTCCCCTGACTGTTGAACTTCAGAACGTGTCCGCCGCCGGTGGTAGCAAACAGATTGCCGGAACGATCGAAGGCGAGGGTTTTCGGGCTGTATGGAGATGTAGGATCGGGGTAAGCATGCTACCGTCGCTCGCAAAGCGAAAGACGCTCGCTCCAGCTGCCCGTAGAGAATGCCACTCGGACCGAATTTCAGGTCCGTCGTATAGTCGTCTCCGGAATAGAACTCGTAAATCAGCGACCCGTTCGGCGCAAACTGGCGGATGGTGCCGATGAAGACAGGGAAATTGCCTACAAGAGTATACGACACGCCGCCAACGATCACGTCACCGGGATGAAACACCGCAAATGCGGACCCCTCGCTACACAAAGACACCGTCAGGGCGAGCAAAATGATTGCTCTGACTTTCATTGCACACCATCCCGGAGATCGTTGATATGAGCGGCCTTTACAATAGGGCCGGCATCGATATACGTGGCGGCACGCAGCCCCAGAGCGGTACGCGCGGAATTGAGCGCCGAGCGAAGCTCCGAAATGTGTACCGAGCGAATGAGGAACCCACTGGCCAGTCCTGGGTCTGTGAACGAAAATGGCGTGGTGAAGCCCGCTGCCATTCGTACTGAATTCACCACGGTCCGGAGTTCGGTGATATCGACCGCTGCGATGGTGTCTCCCACCGTTACATGATTCCCTGCGCCCGAGTGTGTGTAGTGGTTCGTCGTGGCAAGATCGGGCGCCGACCACGCCGATGCGAACGGCGGCCGGACCGCGCGCACCTGGTAGACATAGGCAGTATTTCGTGTCAGCGAAAACCCACTGTTCAGCCCACGCTTTTTCACGTGCGCAGCCGCAAGACTGCCGATATCGCCAAGGCGACCGAAAGGATAAGCTGGAGGAGCGGGGCGAAAGCCGGAATTGATTGCACATCGGCACCGACGATGGCGATACCGGTGATTGAGCCGGTCCCTACGTCGAAAGGCCCTGCGGTGATCACATCGCCCGTTAGGTCGAACTTCGCAAATTTCCCAAGGACCATGACCCAGACAAAATTGGGGTTAGTGTCGCGAGCATACGCTGAGGCGTGGGTTGAATAATGGCGAAGCACGGCGCCGTCTAAGCCGATGCGATACATATCCGACTGGTTTGTGCTCGCGAGAAGAGTTCCGTCGGCGAGGACGAGAAGCGTCCGGTCAAGGTTCACGGTGGTTTGCAGCGGCGACGATAACGTACCACTGCAGGTATCAAATCTTCCGATCCTTGACGCGGGCGATGTCAAGAAAAAGAGTGTGCACTGATCCAGGCCCAGATCGGCCCATGAGGACACGCCAGTTCCCAATGATGAAACTCCCGCTGGATTGCCAGCACTGTCAAACTTGAGCACGGCTCCGTCCGGTGAAGTGGCAAAAAGACGACCGGATCGCGCGAATGCCAGCGAGTGCATGAAGTAGCCGGTCGAGGCAGGCTGAAGCGGCGGGAGCGTGCTACCGTTATCCGCGAACCGAAGAACGATCGTTCCGGCGGCGCCGTGAAGAATACCTTGGGGGCTGAACTTGAGGTCGTCGGCGCCAATATTGTCGCCCGAGAATAGTTCCTCTATCAGTGTGCCGTCCGGGCCAAACCGCCGAATCTTGCCGACAAACGCTAACGGGTTTGGCTCATTCACTGGTCCCTCCACGGTGCTAACGATGATCTCTCCGGGATGGAACGTTGCGAACGCCGCCGGCGTGCCCCATAACGATGCGCTAAGAATGACCGCCGCAATCACCCGGCCCCTCATTGAACACCATCCCGAAGATCGTTGATGTGTACCGCCTTTACGGTCGTGGAGGAATGAATCAATTGGGAGTCGGTATACACGGCCGCTGCCAGACCAAGCGAGTTCCGAGCCGCGTCAAGGGCGGCGCGGAGTTGAGAAATATCCTCAGCGTGAATGACCGCTCCAGCGAGTGATCCGTTCGGATTGCTTGGCAGAATAGGTACGTACTGGGGCAGGCTGGCTGCCGCACGCACAGAATTAACGACGGCTCGTAACTCGACTATGTCTGTCGCCGCCATAACGCTACCAGCGACGATATGATGATTCGCATCAGCATGCGTGTAGGCGCTTGTCGTGGCAAGATCGGGCTCCGACCACGCGGATGCGAACGGCGGGCGGGTCGCGCGCACCTGATAGACGTATGCGGTATTGGGTGTCAGCAGAGCCCCGCCATCCGTCAAGCTGTCGAAGGAAGTGGCCGTCACATGCACCGGCGTACCGTACGTGCTTTCCCCGTTCAGGCCACTCTTCCGGCGGATGTCGTAGCCCAGCGGCGCCCCGCTGACCGGTGACCACGAAAACGTGATTCTGGTCGATGAGGTGCTATCAAGAGGGCTTATCACGGGAGTACCGAGCGGAAGAGAGGTAGAAGCTGCATCATAGGCATTGTACGCCACGAGAGCAAAAGTCTGGGCGGAATTGGCCATACCGCTCGCGTTGGTGACGTACACGGTGAATGTCGTCCCGGCAGGAGCAAAGAATCGAGCAATTTCGGCGTTGTTGAGCACGTCGGCTGGAAGGTTTGCATTGTTGCATCCGTAGTCGAAGGATACCTCTCCTTGTGTCGTGTTCTCGATGACCAACTTGTTACCCACGAAACGTTTGCCACAGGGAGTGCCGAGATCTACACGCAGATCAAGATCATTCACCAACGGCGTGGTGGTGGTCTGTCCGGGACTAAGCACAGCGGGTGGATCGGACCAAACGAGGGCAATCTTCACCGGGAGGGTGGCATCATGAACGGTTAGCGTCCTGGTCCACTGGGCTGTGGGCGTGAGAAGCGAAGACGGCGGTTCATTCACAAAATAGCGGAAGGGATATGGCGACAACACATCCTCAAGACTGATTCTGCCGAAGCCCTGCTGATTGTTTGGGAATACTCCTATCGGTTGTGATTCCACGGTGTATTCAGGTTCCGCGAATGGTGCATAAAGAAGATTCTTTTCGGCGCCGCCGGCCATGCTGCGCGCCCCAGCGATTAGCATCGCTTTGGTCAGCGATGGGCGAGAAGAGTACGGGATGCAAGGCGACACTGAGGAGCCGTGACATCCGGGATTTACGGCCTCTTCGTAGAAACGGCGGGCGAGCAGGGCAGCACCCGCAGCGACCGGGGCGGCAAAGCTGGTGCCTCCGCCTGCGACGTAGTCAGAGCCGGCCACCAGAGGTGAAGAATTGGATGGTGTTGGCCTGCATTGAGCGCCGTCGTCATGAGGGTATGACTCAGCCTGGGATCGAGTGGAGACGATGTTCTCGGCAGGCGCAAAGAGGTCGGGTTTGTACCAGCCCGTGGTCAGTGTTCCCCTCATGGAGTTTGCCGCGATGTTCTCGAAGCTGTTCTGGCCGCAAAAGTGACACTGCCATTGCTCGAGGGAACTTCTAGGTATTTCCGCTGAGCCTACGGATATGACGTTCTTTGCAGTCCCTGGCGGGAGTGTGAACTTACGGGTGCTTGCACACGGGTCGGTGTGGTGTAAACGATCTATCTGGCCGATCTGATTGCCGGCTGACACCGTAAGTACGATAGGATCGATGCTGCTATTGAATAGTCCGTTATCCGCATCAATGACCGATTGGTCAAATTGCTGAGAAAGAACAGAATAGGTGCCTCCGTAGCAAGGCGAGGAGCCGTACTGGTTGTAAGAGTGATTCTGCACTCTCACATCATCTTGACCAGCGGGTTGGCTGGCGGCATCGTGCGCATATGCAAACGTACCTGTTGGCGACGAGCTTCTCGAGATCTTGGTGACGTAGACGCCTGCACTCGGTGCGACACCGGTGGCGTAAAAATAGCCTCCTGGGTAGTCGGTCGCCGTTGCATTCGTAGTGTCGCCCGTGGCGATCCCGGCGATCATGGTGCCGTGCGAACTCGTATCGACAAGGTCGGCACCCGGGCTGTCGAAGTTGGTACCGAAGCGAACCTTTGGCCCTGGCAGCGCCGGATTATGACGGCCATTGGTCGCTCCGTCGTCCAAGCCGCTCGCGTCGGCTACACCCACCCAGAAATGATCATCCTGCAAATGCGTGCAGAAGGGACAGATGCCGTCCAGCCAGGCCTTGTAGGAGCCGGGATTCGCCGGCGCCCGCGCCTCAGGTCCACCGCTGACATTCCTCGTTAGCGAGAGGGCAACTCGTTCGTCGGACGGCTGCAGGATCGGCGCTTCCACCACGCAGAACACCAGCGGGCTTGCCACGATATCGGGGAGATCGCGCGCAGCGAATGACGCCTGCAGGTCGAGCTGGCCCGCCGAGGCGCGCCGCGTGGTGACCTTGCTGCTGGCCCGGGCGCCCAGGGAGTCCATGAATGCGTCCACGCCGGGGGCGTCGATGAGTTGCACGATGAAATCGCGGATGTCGCCCTCCTTGCCCGGCTGCGGATGAACCTTCAGTCCCACATGCAGCATGTCTACCAGTTGGACGAACGGGAGCTTTTCGGCGGTCCGCATCACCTCCGGCGTGCCAGCGACGATGTAGGCGTTATAGGGGATGTATTGCACGAGCTTCACGCCGAGGGACTCGACCTGTTTTTCCCACTCGGGCTTGATCGGTCCGGCGAATTGCAGGATGTAGGCGCCCCACTCCCCCTTTTTGTACGGTGCGCTTCGCTGCAGTCCGGGAAGCGATCCTTCCACTCCTCGCCGGGCATCGATCGTTCCCTCGGGGAGGAAGATTTTGTCGAAGTCGTCGCGGGGACGGATTTCTACGCGCAGTTCTGCGGCCCGATCGGAAAGACCCTTCAACGTGTCGGTCAGAAAGTAGGCGACCGTCTGCGTCTCGTACTCCTGCACGATCTCGCCCCCGCCCTTCTGAACGACCTCCGCCGCAGCGCTGGCATTCGGCAGCATCATCAGGTTCTTGCTGATGACCACTTTTGTATGACCCTCGCGTGCGCTGAAGGCAGCGACCGGGCTGGCCGCGCCGGCAACGATTGCCACGGCGAGCAGTAAAAAGAGATGGCGATTGAAGCATCGTCTAAGAGTCATTCGCAGCTTCCGGAAAGAGATGGATCTGAATATAGGAGTGTCATCAGGAGCTCAAATACCTACCCACTCGCTTCAAAAGAGACTAAAGGGTGACGCTGGGATCGTCGTCATCGCCTAGGTTGAAAAGTTGATTTGCTTTGATTGGCTCGCTGGTTAGGCTGCGCACGGCCCGGACAATTCTGGCGATGACGCGTTCACTGGGTACCGCGAGGCCGAAGCGATAGCGGGCGAACTGCGAGCGATGCATGGGAATGGCGGTCCAGATTTCAGTGAGGGAGATGCCGCGCTCCTGGATGAACCTTTCGAGGCGGGTGCCGCGGTGCACGATCATTGCGTCACCTCGCAGTTCGGTATTGAGAGTCCGTTCATATGACGGGTTGTAAGTGAACTGGTGGCAACTGGCGGCGGCACGCAGGGAGAGAGAATTGACTGGTCCATCACTTCGCGTCGCTCGGCACGGCACAACCAGAGGAGGTCGCGCGCCTCAGGCGTGGGGTCCCGCCGCCAGTTGCCATAAACAAAATGCGTAGTTACTTTGGCGATTTCGAACATGGAAGCCCGGCTCAGTCCGAAATCTTTTTCATGATGCAGTTCACCTGTTCGAAGGCAGCGAGGATCTGAGGCCCGAGCCATGATTTGTCGTATGCAGCGCCGCCCTCTTCCTCACAGATTTGCATCGCCTCATCGATTGCGACCATGGCATCCGCCAGACGATCGTTCACGCGTTCGAGCAACGGAAGGTTCGCGAATTCCCCAAACGCGCCGGCGGCTAGCTGCGGCCAGCGTTTCGAAACGAGCGATCTGGAGTAAGGAAGCGGCATCGGGATTTCTCTCCGTCTTTTTAGCGGAACCTGTGACGCGCGTCTACGCACATTTCGTAACCCACTGGGTAGAACGCACAGAGCGGCCAAGTTGTTTTTGCCGGCGGGGGGTAGGGAAGTTTCGACTTCCATCACTCCTCAGACAAAGAGATGACTTCCCTTGCCTCAGATCGTTTGGCGGACGCCGGCAGCGTGGCCGTCGAAGCGCTGGCCAATAGCGTTGACTGCGACGCCGCAGCGCTTCGCTTTGACGCCTTGTACGCCGCGTATAGGCCCCTGCTCCGAAAGATTGCGATCCGAAAGTTTGGCGTCGCGGTTTCCGATGCCGAGGACCTGGTGCAAGACGTCTTCGCTACGTACCTTGCAAATCCCTCGAACGTCCGGGAGCTGCATCCTTATCTCATCGGGGCCATCTGCAACGCCTCCCGGCAATTCCGGCGGCGAAACGAATCCTCCCCGTTTTGTCCCAGCAGTGCGTGCGGCGCCACACCGGATGACGAGCTGGTCGACGGCGTCGTACGGAATGTGGTGATTGCAGCCACGCTCTCTCGCCTCGGCGCGCGCTGCCGTGAGACGCTGGAGCGTTTCTATCTGAACGGGGAAACGGCCGTCTCCATCGCCGAAAGCCGCGACACCTCGGCGGGATATATGTGGCGTCTTCTCAACTACTGCCGCAATCGCGCGCAAGCGATTTACCGGCAGATGAGCGCAGGCTCATGACCGTGAAGCACGTCGCCGAAACGGTCTTGGGGTTATATGCACTGGAGCCGGCACTGGTGCCGAGCCGTGCCGATATTGAAGCCCACCTCGCAGCCTGTGACGACTGTCGCTCGGCGCTTGCCACCATCAGGACGTTCGACGCCGCGCTCGCTGAGGTGGACGCATGGCCTGCGAATTCGACCGACGCGGATCATTCGGCATCGGTCGAGCAATTGCGCGCGTTCGCAGCTCGTTCCGCCGAGGAAGATCGTGAGGCGCTGCGACTTCTGGCTGAATATGAGGAGACGGATGCCGCGCCCCGGTTTGTGTGGGCCGACATCCCGAGCAAGGCGGAGTACCGGACCGGCGGCGTGGCACGTCTGCTCTGCAAGCGGGCGAACGGAATGTGTACGCGCAAACCGCTTTATGCGCTCGCTCTCGCCGAGGCTGCTGTGCGGATCAGTGCGAACCTCCCCGATGCGAGTTATCCGCGGGCGACCATCCACGAGCTCCGAGGCGAGGCGTGGAAGGAGCAGGCGAATGCGCTGGTCAGTCTGGGGCGATTTGATGAAGCGCTCGACGCCCTTGCGCACGCGGAAGCCGAATACCGCCAGCTTCCGCATGAGGGCCTCGGCTTGGTCGCCGTCACGTTTGTCCGCGCGACCATCCTGTACGAACAGGAGCATTTGGAGTCCGCGGATCAGCTTGCGCGCGACTCCGCAGACGCAGCGCTGCATCTGGGGTCAACTGACCGCTGCATGCGAGCTCTGCACCTCCAAGGGCAGATCCGGCATCGACGCGGCGACCTACTGGGCGCAGTCCACCTCTTCGAAAGAGTCTTGCACTACGGAGAGGGGATCGATGACCACCGATGGATTGCGCTTGAAACGCGTGCCCTCGGCGTTTGTAACATCGAATTGATGAATGCTGCGGAGGCGAGCAGCTATCTCTCCACATCCCTCCGACTGTGTACCGGATTGGATTCTGCTGTGGAAGTGACGCTCACACAGTGGGCGATCGCTCGTCTCACGTTCTTGCAAGGCAATCCGGAGGACGCAATTCGCCGACTCCGCAGCGTCGTCGGAGAGCTGACTCGCCAAGGCATGCTGACTGATGGGGCCATCGCGTCGGTCCATCTCGCCGAAATCCTGCACGCAGTCGATCGGACACGTGAGATCCCCAAACTACTTGCTGGAGTGGTGCAGACCTTCGTTGCTGCAGGGATGCTGAACGGCGCCCTCTCCGCCCTCGCCTACCTGAAAGAGGCGGCGACGGCAGGCCCGATTACACCGGCGATGTTCTCGTACGTTCGGCAGTTCATTGCGCGCGCCGAGCGCCAGCCTGCTCTTCTTTTCGCGCCACCACCGAAATCGCCAGTGTAAGGATTCACTCCTCCCCGACACTCCACCGAATTCGAGGGTGCCCTCCCATGACTCGCCGGCAATGCCGGTCAGAAGGAGGGCTGTATGCAGAGCGTTTCTCGAAGGTTCGGCCGCATGGCGGCAGTACTCGTAGTGTCTTCGCTCCTCGTTACGCAGGGCGCGTTCGCCTCCGCGCGGCAGGAGGATCGCGGCGGCTGGTTCGCGCGGGCGAAGCAGATTGTCGTCAGGATCCTCTCGGAAATCGGTACACCCAAAGGTTAGGAACGATTCGGATACCGCTGGAGGCGGGAGGCATTTGCGCCACGCCTCCAGCAAGGTTACGAAATGAGGGTGGGACTCTTCCCGGCCCGCGACACTCCTTAATGAGACGCGGCGTTGCCTGGAGGAACGACACTGATCGCATGTTGGCCGCCACGTCTGCTGCCGGATGCGGAAGCCCACTTCAAGGAAGCGAGTCGCAAGTTCACGTGACGCCGACCGGCGGCGTTTCGAGCGAGCGGCGGAACTGTACCTTCATGCCTGCTACGGCACGAAGACGGCAGCGCGGGCCGATGAGTTTGCAACCTATCTCCGCCTGACACGGCCGTACTTAAGCCGCCTCGTTCCGGATCTGATCGGGATGCCGCTCCGCGATTATCTTCGCGGACAACAGCTCGCGTACGCACAGCACCTGCTCCGAACGATGCCGCTCACAGTCACAGTCGATCAGATCGCGCTCGCCAGCGCCTTCGGAACGCCGTGGACGTTTTACCGTTGTTTCAAAGACGCGTTCGGAACGACGCCCGCGAAGTTCCGACGAAGCGCCGTGCCGAGGATGCAGAGGACGACGTAGACGTACTTCATTAGGGCATGGTAGCGCGGAGGCCCGGCGAGGCGGCAGGTACAATCCTCCCCGGATGACGCTCCTCCTCGGCTTCTACGCTTTCGCGATCGGTGCCATCGTCGGCAGTTTTCTCAACGTCGTCATTCACCGCTATCCACGCGAGGAGTCGATCGTTTTTCCGGGCAGCCATTGCCCGCAGTGCAACGCTGCCATTCGCTGGTACGACAACATCCCCGTCCTCAGCTTCCTGATCCTGCGCGGACGCTGCCGCGCGTGCGGTGCTCGCATCGCCTGGCGCTATCCGCTCGTCGAGCTGGCCAACGCTCTTTTCTATCTCGCGACATTCCTTCGCACCGGGCCTACCGTCGCCTTCGTCATCATCGCAGCGATCATCTCGATGACCATCACGCTGATCTACATCGATGCCGACATCCAACTGCTTCCTGACGTGATCGACATTCCCGGCATCGCCCTCGGACTCGCCGCCGGCGCTCTTGGCCTCGGCATCCTCCACCCCAACCTCGTCCTCGCGGATTCGTTGCTCGACTCACTCTTCGGCGCGCTCCTCGGCGCCGCGATTCCGCTCGTCATCATCGGCACCTACTGGCTCGTTCGCCGCGCCGAGGGGATGGGGATGGGAGACGTGAAAATGCTGGCGATGATCGGCGCCGTCACCGGATGGCGCGCTGTGCCTGGCGTGCTGCTGGGCGCGTCGGTCACCGGCGCGCTGATCGTGCTTCCCGCCGCGTTGCGCAGCAGTCACGGCATGCGCCTGATGCTGCCGTTTGGCGTCTTCCTCGGCATCGCGTTTTTGGGCGTTCTCTTTTTCGGCCCTACACTTGCGGGATGGTACGTTTCGCTCGCGTTCCGCTGACCCGCGTCGGGTTTCGCCGGGACGTGAACCTTTTTCTCACCGGCCTGGTTGGCTTCCTGGTCGTCCTGATCTTCACCCTGCTCCTCCTGCTCAACACCAACCTGGCACACACGGCGGAGGCGATCGACCGCTCGCATCAGATGATCGCGGATGTCTCTGCCGAGGCGGTGAACCGAAGTCCACCGTCAGCGCTCGGCACGGAGATGCTGGTGCTTCGCGGACGCTTCAACATCGCCGGGATCGGCATCAAGGCTCGGGACGGACGCACGTTCGAGTCGGGACTGCGCGCCGGTGAGATACACGATGGGGATTTCGATGTCGTCACCAGACTCGCCGGCCCGGGTACGCTCACCCTTCGTTTCGACGCCTCGGCGCGCCGAGCCGCGCACCGCGACTTCGTCATCACTGCCGCGATCTGCATCGCTGCGGCGAGTCTCGGCATCGCGCTGCTGCTTTTCTATCTTCCGCGCCTCACAGGCCCGATCGAACAGATGCTCGACGACGCACGGCAACTCGGCGCTCCGGGCGACCAGGAGGAGACCGCCTATCTCATCGATACGTTCCGAAGCTCGATCGCGACGCTGAAGAGCCAGGAGGACGAGCTCAAACGGATGCACGACCGCGAGAAGAGCCGCGCGGACGAGTTGGAGGTCGTGACAGGAGCCCTCACGCGCAGTCTCACTTCGGGGCTGATCGTCATCGACTCCACCGGCGCAGTCGCCGACATCAACGCCTCGGGCCGCGAGATTCTCGGCCTCGACGCCGCGGCATCCGTGGCCGGCCTCGATCTGCGGCAGGGGATTCCACTGCCCGCCTTCGCAAACAAACTGCACGACGCATTCGCGAAGCGCGCGGCCATGAGCCGGATGGAGATCAACGATGCGCAGCCGCTCACCGGCGAGCCGGTCGTCATCGGCCTCACCACGGTTCCGCTCCGCAACAAGGCCGATGCCTTCCTCGGATTTCTGGCGCTCTTCACCGACCTCTCGCCGATCCGCAGCCTCGAGTCACGCGTCCAGGAGATGACGACTCTGGCGCAGCTCGGCGAGATCTCGGCCGGCATCGCTCACGAGTTTCGCAGCTCGCTCTCGACGATCCTCGGCTACATGAAACTGGCGCGCAAGGGAGGCGTGGACGACATCGCAGAGTTGCGCTTGAAGAGTGCGGAGAAAGAAGCCTCGCTCCTCCTGCAGGCCATCGAGCGCCTTCTCGCCTTTGCCGGGCCGGTGCAGCTCAACGCGGAGACGGTCGATCTTCGTGCGCTGCTTTCCGAGCAGATCGCACAAATGACCGACATCGACTCCGAGATCGCAGTGACGCTCGACGGCCCCGCGATCACCATCGAGGGTGACCGCATCCTCCTCGGACGCGCGCTCGAAAACCTCCTGCACAACGCCGCGGACGCCGTTCGCCAGAATGGTGGCGGCTCGATCGCCGTCACGCTGCGCGACCGGCCGCACATGTCGGTCACGATCGCGGACGACGGCGTCGGTTTCGATCCCGCCGACGGGCCTCGCTTTCTGCTCCCCTTCCAGTCGAACAAGCCCAACGGCTTCGGAATGGGTCTTCCGCTGGCAAAAAAAATTGTACTTGTGCACGGGGGAACGATCCGCCTGGACAGCCGGGAGGGGCAGGGCGCGGTCGTCACCGTGGAGTTTGGCGCGTCAGGCTTCCCACTTCCAACCGGCTGAGCGTTCACACTGCTACCTTTTGTGGCAGTCAGCCCCCGACTCGGACTTCGTCGGATCGGCAGGCGTTGGCGTAAACTATTCCTGTTCAACCATTTGACCGCGACGCCGGTGTGTGGCACCCGCGTCGCACAAGGGAGCGTTCCTCATGAGAAAGCAAGCGCGTCGATTGGAGGCCGGGTACAGCCTCACGGAACTGCTGACCGTGGTCGCCATCATCGCAGTCATGTCCCTGATCACCGTCCCGTCGTTCATCAGCTACAACAATTCCAACAAGATCAAAGTGGCCATGCGAGCATTCAGCGCGGACCTTCGAACCGCGCGCGCGACGGCGATCTCTCAGGGGCGTGAAGTGAAGTTGACCTTCAAGACCGGCGCGAACCTTCGAAACTACAGTTTGTACCTTGGCGACCGCGCCTTTGGAACGGTACCGACGGCAAACTGGACGCCCCTCACAGGCGCCGGCTCGAGCTCTGCGCGGGCCTTCAAGACTCTCGATCCGGTTATCTATTTTCCTGATGATGGGACGTCGACACCGCAGACGTTTACCGATCTCGACCCCACGCCCGATGGCTGGCTCGACGTCATATTTTTCCCCGACGGGCACGCGCAGCTACCAACCGGCGCGACTTCGGGAACCATCACCATCAAGACCGACATGAGAGTACCGAAGGTGTCGTACGCGATCACCATCAGCCCCAGCGGCCGGGTGCTGGCGCAGTAACCCGAGGACGAGACCAATGAAGAGACGAGAACGAAACGGCTACAGCTTGATCGAAGTACTGGTCGCAATCGCCATCACCAGCATCGTTCTATTGACCGTCATCACACTGTTTTATATGGGCCGGCGCAACATTTACAGCGGCAAACAGCAGACGGCAGCAGTGGCAGTGGGTACGCAGATCCTCGAGGACTTCTCGACAATGACCGCTCAGGATCTTGGAACCAATTTCAGTATGACGGACGCCACCACACCTGGCACAGTCACACTACAGAATGTCGCCGAGGCTGGGGGCGGGTCATTGTCATTTGACAACAGCATCGGACGTGATTCGAGCGGTTGCACGATTGCCGCGACAACTCCGTACGCGATCTCCTGCTCAAACGATCCCAATGGATACATGGCCAAGTGGCTGCGGGCGGTGGCTCCGCAAGCGAATCAGGACAGCGTCCTTACCAACCCGCTGATCGGGGTCGTATTCACGCCCCGCAGCCCAACCGACGCCGCCAAGAAATTTACAACTGCCCAGTTCATC
Source organism: Thermoanaerobaculia bacterium (assembly GCA_034664845.1). Classification (GTDB taxonomy): domain Bacteria; phylum Acidobacteriota; class Thermoanaerobaculia; order Gp7-AA8; family Gp7-AA8; genus JADGNZ01. The sequence goes on from JAXDGW010000027.1 coordinate 37,799, forward strand.
AGGGCCCGCATTTATGTCTCGTGGCTGGAAGGCGCTAAAAGGCGCCGTTATGCATTCTTCGACACTACCAAAGTGAACCGATAGCTCAGGAGCAGGTCATGCACGGCAACGCACGTCATCAACAACGAGGGTTCACGCTCGCCGAGATCCTCCTCACCACAGCGATTTTCGCCATCATCATGATTGCGGCTCTTGCGGTCTATGACAGGAGCAACCGCGTTTTCAAGAGCGGAGTGGAGTCGGCGGATATGCAGCAGAGCACCCGCATCGGCTTCGACAAGCTCGTGGCTGACCTGCGCATGGCCGGCTTCGACTACAACCGCGGCGGCGATCCAACCGGAGCCGGACAGTTCCCGCAGCCCGACGAGCAAATTGAATATGCCGGAAGAACCGCGGTCGTGATCCGGGGGAACTTCAACTACAACACCGCCTCCAGTACTGGAAATGGCCTGGAGCCGTCCTACACTCCCACGGATACGGCTGGCTCCCAGATCTTTCCTTTCGTGACGACGAGCAACGACGAAATCGTCGCCTATGTCCTCCGTTCCGCCGACAGTAGCAAGAACACCGGCTCCATCTCGTTCTATCTCGATTCCAGCAAGCCCAGAACAGCGTATCCGGGCGGCTCCGCGGAGTCGCTGATCACGATCAGCAGCTCGCTCTGTTCGGCCTGCGGAATCGACACGACGAATGCGAATCCGCCGTACACCCTTTATCGGCAGACTCTCTCCGACATTCTCAGCAGACAACCCGGCACCCCGGTTTCTGAAAACATCCGCAGCCTGAACTTTTTCTACTACACCGACGCCAAGGGCTCCACCGTACTCAAGAACAACGATGGTCCGCCCGCCACGGATATCGCCAATACTCGCGATGCCGATGGCTCAACAACTACAACCGCGGCGGCCACGTTCGTCAACGAGGATGCCACGACTACCACGCTCTACACCGGCGCGATCGGCGGTGCCGGCCAATATGACCCTAATCATCCCGGCACGGCAGCCAACTTCGCCGACCGGCAGTCCCGAGCGACGATCCAGTCCGTTCGCGTGACCCTGCTTGGGATGAACGCCAATCCTGAGCCGAACTACACGCAGAAGACCGAGACCATCGCAAGCATCAAGAATTACCGGCAATATCTCCTCTCGGCGCTGGTCGTTCCAAGAAATCTTGGCCTTACAGGGTTTCCGGAGCCGAGCAACTCCACACCGGCCCCTCCCACCATCAAAGGGGTCTGCGTGGCTGCCTGTGCCGCGCCTGTAATCTGCTGGATACCTCCTACAGGCGGCGGACCCGTCCAGCAGTACCGGATCGAATGGGATACCAATGCGAGCGGAGCCTTTGCGAGCTCTCTTACGATTGCCGACCCGACTGCGACGACGGCGATCATTCCCGACAACGGAACGATTAATCCGTCCCTGACCTGGTATTACCACATCATCGCGCAGAACGACAACGGATCGAGCGGGCCAAGCCAATCGATCTCGATTCAGCCTAAGAATTCCACGAAGCCGATGCCGCCCACTTCGATCGTCGCGGCCAGTACAACGAACTACGCAGTGACCCTCGGATGGAACTCGCCGAGCACGAACGATCCCTCGCAGGCAACCTCGACCTGTTCGGGCACCGGTTGTAGCGCTGATGCGTCGACGATTCCTTCGCAGGAGTCGATCCATTACCGTATTTACCGGGGCCTTACGGCGAATTTCGATCCGGGAACGGCGGGCCAGAGTGTCACCATTCTTACGACCGGCGGCGCCAGCCAGCCGGTGGTGCCTTCCCCCGGCTCCTCGGTCAGATGGAATGACTCCCCCACAACGTCCGCATTCCCTCCCGGCACGTGCGTTCAGTACTACTACAGGATGCAGGATGCCGACCGTTGCGTGCTCAGCGACACCTACAACACCGGCACGCTCAACGACTCACTCAGCACCATGTCGCCGCCAGTCGGCACGAACGCAGTGGCTGGCACGGCTGCCGATCTCTCGACCGCATTGGCCGCCGCTCCGCTCAGCCTGAAAGTAACCACCGCGACCTCCGCCTGTCCTGCCGCCAGCTCCACGAATTGCAGGGTTGATCTCACATGGGCGAAGGTCTCGGCGGACAACGCAGGTAACGCGATCGGCGTCGATCGATACCGTGTCACCCGTTATCGCAAGAAACAGACGGACACTTCGTTCGTGCTCGATACAACCTTCAATCTGACCGGCTATCAGGACGTCAGCGGCTTTTCCCAGAACAGCGCGGGAATCATCGGAATGAGCGACACCAGCGGCGTCGCAGTTGATCTCGCCGACGGCAAACCCTGGTACTACGAATACACCGTCGCAGCTAAAGACTGCCGGTTGGGTCTTGTTTCCACTCCCGTCGATTTCCCCACTCCGTGCGCCGTCAACCCAATCATTGTGGAGTCGGGAGCGTCTAACGCATCCGATACAGCCGATACCCCGCCAACTGCCTGGATCATGAATGCGGGAGACAGCATCGCCGTAACCCCGCCCGTCGGTCTGACCATCACCTCGGTGACCTTCGAATTGACCACCTATCCGGGCGGTGTTGCCGTCGGCACTCCTATCGTCGATACAACCTCGCCATTCGTATACACCTGGGCAGACCGAACCGATGCTCAGATCTACAACGTCAAGATCACCGTAGTGACCAGCACTGGCTGCACCGAGATCCATACGAAATACGTAAAAGATCAGGCGGCGGCAGCGTGCGCCTTTACCAATCAGGCGCTCGTGGCGTTCTCTTCCGCAACGGCAGGCTCGACTACCACATTGAGCGAGACCTACACGCTGACGAACTCCGGCAGTGATCCGCTGATCGTTGCTTCCCAGCCGATCAAGGTCACCTGGGCCTTCCCGGCCGGCGACACCAACCATACGGATCTGACCCTTACCGCCATCGCCTATACGACGACCACCGACAACTTCACCGGAGTCGGCCCGGGCGCCGTTACCCGCCCGATCCCGGCGAGCATTGCGAATATCCCTGCCGGCGGTACCCTCACCATCACAATCCGGTGGGAGTACAAGAAGACAGATGATCCTCCTGCTTTGAGTGGACAACCGCTGTCCAAAGTCTGCATTGACTATTCGATCGCCGCGGAGCCAGGAGTGACGAAGCACTGCAATCTGGTCGGGCAGAGCGGCACCACCAGCAACCCGACCTCGTGTGATTAGGAGCCGAGAATGAAACGAATCAGACGCAAGAAACGACTCCTTCGGAACGATCGCGGATCCGCTCTGCTGGTGAGCCTGATGGTCATTGTGGGGCTTTCCCTGCTCGGCCTTGGGTTCGTTGCAATCTCCGAAACGGAAAGCGCCATTGCCAGGAACGAGCAAACGCTGATGCAAACGCAAGCCGTGGCCGAGGCCGGGGCCAAGCTCGTGGTGGAATGGTTTCAGGATCCTGTCTGGGGCCAGACCACGGCGGGAATGCCTTCCAACGATGGCACGGTCAACGCCAACCTGGCAGCCATCAAGACAACTCGCGTTTCGGGGCCGGACAGTGGAGTGTACAGGCCGGACGCACAGATCCGTTTGCTGGACAAGCCGTACCGCCCGAAATTCATCAACCGCTTCTATGGCGACGAGAACTCGGCGGACTTGATCATCAATCGCACCACCGACCTCACCACAATCGATGCCGTCAACAACGTCCTGCTCGGCACGAACGCCGAAGACAAGCGGGATGGTGAGATTACCGAGATCAAGATTTATGCGCCGCCGATCGTTGGAGGAACCCTCACGGCGAACGGATCGGCAACCAACGCCGATGGCACGCTTCAACGGTTCTGGGTCGGTGGCCAGCGCTTCGGCGTGGCTACCATCAAAGTCACCGCGACGCTCTTTCGAGATCGAACGCTGACCGGGGCAGCCAGGGTAGCGCAATCGAACATCATGGCCACGCATGCCGTCCGGCTCGTCGTCGGTGAACTGCCGCTGCCCATTCCGGGTGGCCCGATTCAGTCCAATACATCGATCTCCTTTGGCGGCGATTTTGTCGTCCACTGGGGCAATGAGACCTCGACCGGAACCCTGACGAATAAACGCAATCCCACGTCAATTCCCTGGGCAAATGCCTACGAACGTCCTCATTTCGAGCGTGGCTATGAGTACGGCCAGAGCATCTCGCAGGTCATCGTCACGAACGGAGGGTCAGGCTACGCAAGTGCGCCGAACGTGGTGTTCTCGAGCGGTGGGGCGGGTGCGACCGCGACGGTAGCTGGCGGCGTCGTTACGGCAATCACCGTCAACACAAGAGGTACCGGCTATTCGGTTTCGGCCGCCCCGACGATTTCCTTCACAGGAGGGGGCGGTGGAACAGGCGCGTCTGCGACGGCAATCGTTGGCGCCGAGGCCTGGCCTGTGACCGGTGCTACATTCGACACGCTGCCCTATTTCAACGAGTTGTTGAACAAAACGTTCGAGGACCCCTGGTTCGGATCGCGTGCCGTTGGCGACAATCTGGCCGACGGCGCAACGACCAGCCCCAACAACCCGCAGTGTTACCCCTACGCCCAGAGCAGCAATGAAAGCTCCGCGTCAAACGCCACCTACTTTTTCCAATGGCAGGGAGTCAATACATACCCCTGGTTCAAAAAGGTCGTTTTCCCTTCTATCAAGTATGACTTCTGGAAGAAGATCGCTTCTCAGGGCCGCGGCTACAAGGGTATCTATTACTTCACCTTTGATAAGGCCGCGGGAAGCGGATTCAAGAAGAACGGCGTGGGCACGACCAAGGACATGGCGTACTGGGTTAACTCCCTAAAGACGGGGCCAGGCGCGCAGTTAGGACCCGGAGTCTTCTTCTTCGACACGGTCGACGCTGTTAACCCGCAGAACCTGACCGGAGCGGCACGGACCGCGCAGCTCACCCCCAGCGAATCCTGGAACCGCTCGGACTTCAACGCAGACTTCCTCATGGAGGGCTTCGTCTATGTGAACGCCAGCGAGTGGGGGACCCAGGGTGTGGGCGGTTCTGAGACTACTGTAAAGGCCAATTATCCGGGAGAGCCGTATCGCGATATTGGATATCCGAAGTGGCTCACTGCAACATCCGCATGGGATACGACCTGTGGCGGAACGATCTGCATGGGCGGCGCCGGCGACGGCTCGTTCAGCTATCAGGACCTGAACGGCAACGGCAAGTTCGATGTGGTAACCATGCCGGCACTGGCCTGGACCTCCTACGATTCGGCTGCGACCGCACACGGCGCCGCTACTACCTACGTCCCGAAAGTCTGGAAAAGTACGCTTCAGGCAATTGCTGACTATGGCGTTGCCTGTACGGTTCCCAATGGCACATCATATGCTGCCAGCGATTGCTCCGAACCGCATGAGCCCTACCTGAATATCCTCTACTCGAGTTCTGCAACTTCGAGCGTCACCGTCGGTTGGCAGTCAAATGCAGCCCAGACGTTTCTCAAGAAAAACACCGGTATTACCTGCACGTCTGCGTCTTCACAGACGGATTGCACCTCCAACGCCTACGACCTGGACGGCGCACAAACCGACATCGACGTCATTCTCGACGGGATTTTCTACAATGAGGGCAACTATCACTCCACCGGCAACTCGGCGTACTACGGCTCTCTTCTGATTCAGGGAGACGTCAGCGGAACCGGCACGCCTGACATCTGGTTCGACGAGAAGCTGATCAAAGGCTCGTGGGCTCCGCCCAACATGCCCCGGGTCATCGTCTACAACGTTCAGACGGACGAGCAACAGCAATAAGACGTTTCTCGCGCGCGGCGGGCAGAACCTTACTGCTCGCTGCGCGATCGCCGGTCAAGGCGACCTTGCGGGTCAGCGCCCATCGGTAGACGGACGCTGTTGGCGCGGAGCCCTTTGCGCGGCAACCGGCTGTTTCGTGCCGGGGGCGGTCTCGATTTCCGCGACGGGCTCAGAAGGAGGCGTGACGCCGGCCACCCGTGCCGGATACTGATACGCCTCGGGGGCGGTGACCGAGGGGTGCTTTTTCAGCCACTTCCTCGCGTACAGCTCGTGATCGGAGACTTCGAGCAGGCGTTCGACCGTGGAGTGCTCAATCAGCGCGGAGCAACCGATTCCAATGGTCACGCCGAGGCGGAGGGTTGTTTCCCCGATGGTCCACTGGAGCTCCGACAACTCGGCGGCCAGCCGCTCCGCGACGCAGCGGGTCTCCTCTACGTTGAGATTGACCACGAGCAAGACGAACTCGTCGCCGCCGTAGCGGGCGATCACGTCGTCGGTTCGCGTGCGGCGGAGAAACAGAGCGCCGATGTCTTTCAGCACGCGATCGCCCATCAAATGGCCATGGACGTCATTGATTGTCTTGAAGTCGTCCACGTCAAACAGAACGACCCCGACGCTGCTCAGTCCGGCCAAGTGGCGGTTCGCCTGCTCGAAAAAGAAGCGGCGCGTGGCAACTTTGGTCAGCTCGTCCTGATTGGCGATGTCGCGCCACTCGCGGGCGTCGGCGTCGCGAGCGCGCTGCCGGGCGAGCATGCGGCGCGCCGCTGCCACCTTGGCCATGACTTCGACCTCGGTGCATCCCTTCGCCAGGAAGTCGTCATATCCGAGGGTCAGCGCGTTGATCTTCACGGCAGGCCGGTCGTGCGCGGTCAGCATCACCGCGTACAAGCCACCGGTGGACGGCTCGGCGCGCACCGCCGCGATGAGCTCCAGCCCGTCCTTCTTCGGCATCTCGTAGTCGGAGATGAGCATGTCGAAGTCGCCGCTCCGGAGCAGATCGAACGCCTCGGCACCATCGGCCGCGGTGGCTACATCGAGCTGGAGACGCCGGGCCACCGAGGCCAGCCACATCCCGAAGTTCTCGTCGTCCTCCGCGATGAGCAGACGAATCGGCTCCGACTCGGAATCCGGCGGAAGGTCGCTACGGCGGCGCTGAGAGGAAGGCAAGCTGAGACCGGGCATTCAATATCGCAGCCAGCTGAACCGTCCCGCGTGATACCCATCACAAGCCAGGCGGCGCGGCAACATCAGCCGCATCAACGAAATCGCGGAATCCGACTCGTACCTACCCCGTTGTAAGCACGCTCCCCACCGCCGGCCGTTTCCGGAACGTTTCATAGTCTGGACCGTCGTAGAGGGAGGCTGCGGATCAAAGAATGCCCGAGTTCATCGTCAGAGTCGGAACACCCGATGGAGTCATCACCGAACGCCACGTTCAGGCGATGAGCATCCGCGCCGCGGAAGAGGACCTGCGCCAGCAGGGGATGCACGTTTTCGATGCCCGGCGCGGCCGCGTTCAGTTTCGCGACCTCCTTCCCCGCGGCGGCAAAATCATCTCCACCGAGCGGTTCCTCCTCTTCAATCAGGAGCTGCTGGCGCTCGTCAAAGCCGGCCTGCCCATCCTGCAGTCGTTCGACATCATGCTGGAGCGGCAGAAGAACCTCCGCTTCAAAGAAGTTCTCATCGATGTCCGCGAGAAACTGAAATCGGGAGTCGCCCTCTCCGACGCCTTCGCGTCGTATGGCGATGCCTTTCCGCCGATCTACTCGACCTCGCTCCGAGCGGGCGAGCGCTCCGGCGACCTGGAAGGCGTCCTGCGGCGTTTTCTCCGCTACCAGAAGATCATCGTCAACCTGAGAAAGCGCGTCATCGGCGCGCTGATCTACCCCACCGTCCTCGTGATTCTGTCGATCGGCATGGTGCTGATCATGCTGATCAAAGTCATCCCGAAGTTCGCCGAGTTTTACACCGGCTTCGGCGCCGATCTGCCCTGGTTCACGAAGTTCATGATCAGCGTCGCGAATGGCCTGAATACGAACCTGCCGATCTTCCTCGTTGTGAGCGTGGGTGGATACGTTCTCATGCGGCGATGGATCCGCGGCAGCGGCCGTGTGGCGTGGGACCGGTTCAAACTGCGCATCCCGCTGGCGGGCGGCATTCTGCACCGCTTCGCCATCATGCAGTTCACGCAGTCGCTCGGCACTCTTCTGGCCGGCGGCACGCCGATGGTTCCGGCCATCGAGATCGCCTCGCAGTCGGTCACCAACCAGCTTGTGGCCTCCAAGATCTTCGGGATGGTGCAGAACGTGCGTGAAGGGGAGCCACTGTGGCGCTCGCTTGAGAACACCGCCGCCATGAGCGACCTGGCCATCGAAATGATCAAGGTTGGCGAGTCGACCGGAGCCCTCACGGAAATGCTCGGAAATGTCAGCGAGTTCTACGACGAGGAAATCGAATCCCGTCTGACGCGAATCGTGGCGGCGATCGAGCCGCTCATCCTCGTTTTCATGGGCGGCGTCATCGCCGTTCTGCTATACGCGTTCTATCTCCCGCTCTTCCAGCTCAGCAACGTCGCCCAATAGAAACCATCCATGGCTACCGATCCCACGCTGCTGTACAAGAATGCCGATCCCACCGGCGAGGCAGCGCGTGCCCAGCGTCTGGCCAGTCAGTACGGCTTCGACTACGTGAACCTCGAGCACTTCGTGGTCGATCACGAGCTCTTCCGCAACATCCCGCTCGAGCTGATGATCCGCTACCAGTTCCTGCCGGAGAAGCGCGAGAACGGCCACATCGCCGTCGTCGTCGGTGATCCGACGGATGTGCTCAAGCTCGACGAGCTCGAGCTCCTCCTCGGCGCTCCGCTCAAAGTCCGGGTTGCGTCACCGGCAGCCATCCGCGACAAGCTGCAGAAATCCGAGTCGACCCAGCGCGTCCTCGACGAAGCCACGGAAGGCTTCCGTATGACGCTCGTTGGCGAGGATGAGGAAGGCGAAGAAACGCTGACGATCGACTCGATCACGGCGCAGGAATCGTCGCCGATCATCAAGCTGGTCGACTCCATCGTCTTCAACGCCATCCAGCGCCGCGCCTCGGACATTCACATCGAGACCCGCGATAACGAAGTGGTCGTCAAGTACCGCATCGACGGCGTGCTCTACGAAGCGCTGGAGCCGATCGACAAGCGCCACCACACCACGATCATCTCGCGCATCAAAGTCATGTCGGAGCTCGACATCGCCGAGAAGCGCGTCCCGCAGGACGGCCGTTTCAAGCTCCGCATCACCGGACGCACGATCGACTTCCGCGTCTCCATCGTTCCCACGGCTCACGGCGAGGATTCGGTCATCCGTATTCTCGACAAGGAGTCGATGAACTCCGACTTCAAGAGCCTTCGTCTCGACGTCCTCGGATTCGATGAAGAGATGCTGCTGAAGTTCCGCAAGTTCATCAAAGAGCCGTACGGAATGGTGCTCGTCACCGGACCGACCGGCTCGGGCAAAACCACCACGCTCTATGCTGCCCTCTCCGAGATCCAGACCTCGGAAGACAAGATCATCACCATCGAGGATCCGGTCGAGTATCAGCTCCGCGGCATCACGCAGATTCCCGTCAACGAGAAAAAAGGGCTGACGTTCGCCCGCGGTCTGCGCGCCATTCTGCGTCACGACCCCGACAAGATCATGGTCGGCGAGATCCGTGACGAAGAGACGGCGGCCATCGCCGTGCAGTCTGCGCTGACAGGCCATCTCGTCTTCACCACTGTGCACGCCAACAACGTCGTCGACGTTCTCGGCCGCTTTCTCAACATGAAGGTCGACCTCTACAACTTCGTGTCGGCCCTCAACTGCGTCCTGGCGCAGCGGCTCGTGCGCAAGATCTGCGACTCCTGCCGGCACGAGGTGACGTATCCCGACTCCTTCATCACCGAGTCGGGTCTCGATCCGCAGACCTACCACGGCCATACATTCTGGGAAGGCTCCGGATGCATCGATTGCAATGGAACGGGATTCCATGGCCGCGCGGCGATCTCGGAACTTCTCGATCTTTCCGACCGTATCCGAACCATGATTCTCGACCGTCGTCCCGCCTCCGAGATCAAGAAGGCGGCCAAAGAAGAAGGGATGATGTTCCTCCGCGAGTCAGCGCTCCGGAAAGTGATCACAGGACAGACCACGTTGCGTGAAATCAACAAGGTCACCTTCGTGGAGTGATATGGCGCGCTCCTTCCCACCAGACGTCGTCGTGCTCGACAGCGATTCCCTCATCCACGTCCGTGTGGGGCGGGGGGGGAAAGGCGCGAAGATCCTGCAGGCAAAAAGCTATTCGCTCCGCGACGACACCTTCGCGCCGGGCGTCGTCTCGCCGAGCCTGCAGAACGAAGCAGCGTTCGCAGAAGTGCTGCGCCGGCTCAAGCTCGAAACGGGGCGCTGGGATAAGGTTTCCGTCCTTCTGCCCGACGCCTGGTTTCGGATGAACATCATCGAATTGCAGTCGGTGCCGGAGCGCGCCAGCGAGACGGCCGAAGTCATCCGCTGGAGCCTGCGCCGGACGATGCCGATCGATCCCTCGCTCCTGCGCCTGTCGTACGAAGTGCTCACGCGCACGCCTCCGCGCGTACTCGCCGTCAGCGCGGTCGAGGCGACGCTCGCCGCCATCGAGCGCCAGTTCGCGGCGGCGGGCATCGAGGTCATCCTCCTCGAGCCGGCCGGCCTCAATATCTGGAACGCCATCACCAACGGCGAAACGGCAACGACGCGCGACCGGATCTTCTTCTACATCCGGGAGCGCGACTTCACGACCGCCGTCTTTCGCGGCGCGCAGCCGCTCTTCATCCGTTCCCGCAACCTCGACGGCGAACGGACGCTGCAGCAGGAGATCAAGCTCTCGGCCACCTACCTTCGTGATTCGCTGCAGACGACGTCGATCGAAAACTGCTATGTCGTCGGCAACAGCATCGATCGCAGTGTGGCAGACGCCATCCGCACCGAGTTCTCCGCCCCCGTGAAACAGATTGCGCTGCGCGACGTGGCCGAGCAGGTGCCCGGCGACAGCAGCCAGTACGATGCGGAGCTGACCGCGGCAACAGGAGTATTCACCGGGTGAAACCGATCCATCTCAATCTCGCCGCGCGGCCGTTCCGCGACTACCGTCCGGTCTACGCCGCCGTCATCGTCATGGCACTGCTGACCGCGTTTCTTGCGCTCAACAACGTCGATACGTTGCTCAAATACCAAACGGAGACGAAGACAACGCGCGCCGACATCGCCAGGCTCGAAGAACAGACGGCGGACGAGCAGCGCAACGCGGACACGCTGGCGCAACGTCTTCGCGGAGTCGACCTCAAGCTTCTCGCCTCGCAGACCGAATTCGCGAACGCGCAACTCGCTGAGCGCGCCTTCTCCTGGAGCGAGCTCCTCGACCGCCTCGAGCGCGTCCTGCCCGCCAACGTCCGGCTGCAATCGATCAGTCCGACCTTCGACAAAGACGGTCTCGTTCACCTCGGCATGACCTGCATTGGCAAAACCGGTGACGGCCTTTCCGCAACCCTCAACAACTTCAACGGCGATCCGCACTTCGCCAACGCCTTTCCCCAGAGTGACGCGCAGCAACAGGGCGAATACCGCTTTACGCTCGGTGTCGATTACCGGCCGTCGATCGCCAGGAGAGTCGAATGATCTGGCGCGAGAAGCGAATTCTGTTGATCGTTCTCGGCGTCCTTCTTCTCGCCAACACGATCTTTTTCTTCACCTACCGCGTGCAGTACGTGAACCGGCTGCAGGACCTCGATCTGAAGCAGGAACAGACCAAAGCCCGCCTGGAGCAGGCACACCGCGCGCGAATCACTGCCGAACAGCAGCTTGCCGCGTACAAGAAAGTGCAGAGCGATCTGCAGGTCCTCTACACGAAAAACTGGGCGACACCGATGGAGCGTCTGACGGCGCTGATCGACGAGGTCAAGAAGCTCGCCGCCGCCAGTCACCTCGAGCCGCCCAGCTATGCGTTTTCGAGCTCGGAAACGAAAAACCCAACCCGAGGATCGGTGGGGGCGACAGCGGTGGGCATTGCGTTTACGGTTCAGGGAACATACGAAGAGGCACGGCGGCTCATCAACCTGCTGGAGCTCTCCGAACAGTTCGTGATCATTGACGGGATCAGTCTGGCCGGCAGTGGCGCCGCTACCGATAAGACTCTGACACTCAATATTCGACTCAAGACGTTGTTCCGCGACACGCGCACCGCTGCGCCCACCGCGAACAAGCAGCTGTGATGGACTGGATGAACTGGAAAACCTGGACAGTAATCGGCGCGATTCTCATCGCGATCTTTGCGATCTACGGCTACGCCTCGAATTCGAGCAGTGGCGATGTACCTCTGCCCGCCGCGACGGGACCGCGTACAGCGTCAAAGGCCGCGTCTCGCATTCCGGTATCTGCAAATACGCCCGGCGTTCCAACGCTTCATACGGAGTGGCTCGAGGCGCCGAGCGGCAGCTACAAGAGCGCGCGCAACCTCTTCGCATACAAAGAGCCACCGCCGCCACCACCACCCCCGCCACCTCCTCCTGTAGTCGCTCCCCCGGATCAGGATCATGACGGCATCCCTGATTTTCGCGATAACTGTCCTGCGGCATACAACCCCGATCAAAAGGACACGGATCACAATGGCAAGGGCGACACATGCGACGCCGAATGGCAGGCCTACAATGCGGCGCACCCGCCTCCGCCGCCGGCTCCGGTTCCGCCGCCATTCACATACAAATACATCGGCACGTTCGGCCCCGCTTCGAATCCGATCGCAACATTCACAGGCAACGGCGAGATCATCAACGTGCGCGTCAATGAAGCGTTCGGCGGGGGGAAGTTCATCCTCCGCAGCATCGGGATCGAATCAGTCGAGATCGGCTACACCGGTTTCCCGCCGGACAAGAAAGACCGCGTGCCGCTCGGTCAGTGACCTTTGAATAGCGTTACCGTCAGAACATCAGAATAAGGAGGGAGTTGGAAGAGACAAGAGATTAGAGACTAGAGATCAGAGATCAGAAAGACAATCGAAGTTTCTGACCACCGATCAGGAATCACAGATCTTTCAAAGAAGATCGAGCTTCCCCTGATCTCTAATCACTGATCTCTGATCTCTGAGCATCCAACTCCCGGAAATCAAATGAATAAGACCAGACTCGGAATTACAGCATTGGCGTTGTCGCTGACCGTGCTTTCCTGCACGAGCTACAATGCCTTCCAGAAGGCGAAGCACGCCGAGACGACGAAGAATTGGGACTCGGCCGTGGTCGAGTACCAGAAAGCGCTCGACGTCGATCCGGGAAACACGCTCTACCAGATCAACCTGTCGCGCGCCAAGCTCGAAGCCTCGCGCGTCCATTTCGAGAAAGGCAAAGCGTTGCGCGTCTCCGCGCTCAACACGCGTGGCGCGGAGCTCGTCCGCCTCATGAAGCTTGCCGCCACGGAGCTCGAGCTGACCATCAGGCTCGATCCGACCAACCAGTTTGCCGCCAGCGAATACGCCAAGACCACGGCCACTCTCCAGGAAATCGCGCAGGCCGGCCTGCCCCCATCCATCGACGACATCAAGCGCCGCGCCAAAGCGAACATTACAAAGTCGGCGCCGCCACAGCTCAGCCCCACATCCGATCAGCCCATCTCCCTCTCCTTCCCACAGGAACGTCCGATCAAGGAAATCTACAAAGCCCTCGGAAACGCGTTCGGAATCAACATTCTTTTCGATCAGGCAGTCAAAGACGACCGCATCGCCATCGAGCTCAAGGACGTCACCGCGCAGCAGGCGCTCGAGCGCGTCATGCAGGCCGCCAATCATTTCTACAAAGCGCTCGACGAGCACACCATCATCGTCGTTCCTGACAACCCCCAGGCCCGCCGCGATTACGAAGATCTCGTCATCCGCACGTTCTACCTGTCGAACGGCGACGCCGAGCAGGTCACCAACGTCGTCCGGACGATGATCGAAGCGCGCAACGTCTTCCCGCTCAAAGCGCTCAACGCCATCACCATCCGCGATACCGCCGATAAGGTGCGCATCGCCGAGAAGATCATCGAGGCCAATGACAAGGCGAAAGCCGAAGTCGTCGTCGACGTCGAGCTGCTCCAGATCGATCTCGATAAGCAGCACGACATCGGCGCCGTCGTCGCCGGTCTCGGCGGCACTCTTTCCGCCACACTGCCGACTGACAAGGACGGCAAAGCTCTACCCGCCAATCTCGACGCGCTACGCGGCATCCGCAGCCCCGACCTCACCTTCACGATTCCCTCCGTGAACTACAACTTCATCAAAACCGTCGGAAACACCCAGACGCTCGCCAATCCGGAGCTGCGCATTTCCGAAGGGGAAAAGGCGACGCTGCATATCGGACAGCGCGTTCCGGTTCCTGTGACGACGTTCACGACCGGCGTGCAGAACGGAACGCTGGGAAGTCTGCCGGCGACGTCCTTCCAATATCAGGACATCGGCATCAAGGTCTCCATCGAGCCGCGGGTGCATCACAACAACGAAGTCACGCTCAAGCTGACGGTCGAGGTTTCCGACATCGCGGCCGCCGCCACGACTTCCGATCTGCCGTCGTTCAACACGCGCACCATCGAAGCGACGATCCGGCTGAAAGATGGTGAGACGAACTTCCTCGCCGGCCTCATTCAGGAGACGGAAGGCACCACCAGCCAGCGCACGCCGTTCCTCGGCGACATCCCCATCCTCGGCCGGCTCTTCACGAAAGACAAATCGTCGCGGCATCGCACCGATCTGATGCTCACGATGACGCCGCACATCATCCGTAAACCGGATATCACCGAGGATGATCTGGCGCCGATGTGGGTCGGAACGCAGAGCAACTTGAGCTTCCGCGGACTTTCGCCGCGTCTCGAATCGCAGTCCACGGTCGATCCCTTCTCGCCGCCGCCGGGCGCACAGCAGTTCCGCACCGGCACCGTCGATCCGGACGGCAATCCCATCCCGGCCACCAACATGGTCGTACCGCAGGGCACCGCTCCCACCGATCCGTTCCGCGCCACGCCGAACGCGCCGCCGCCGAATCCGCCTGCGAATCCGCAGCCGGAGAGCAAGCTTTCCCTTCCTTCCAACGGCACCGCGGTCGCACTTTCCAACGCGAACAGCGGCGCGCTCAACGACAACAGCGGGCTCTCGCCGCGCATCCAGCCGCAGCCGATGCGTCTCGCGTTCAAGCCGGGCGAAGAGAAGATCTGGAACGTCGTCGGGATGGATCTCGACGGCCTGACGACGACGCAGCTCCTTCTTCACTACAACCCGCAGACGCTCGATGTCAGCGAGATCTCTTTCGGGCCTGCCCTGAATATCGATCTGAAGACGCCGCCCGTCGCGACGATCGACCGCGAGCACGGAACCATCCGCATCACATCGTCGAACGGAAAACCGTTGCAGTTCAACGCGGGAGGCGGCGAGATCGCAGCGCTCCGCGTTCGCGGCGGTGCACCCGGCGAGACCTACCTCGTGCTCGATAATCCCAACCTGACCAACGGCAGCGGCACAGTCGTCGCCGCATCCGTCTCAGGAGGCCACGCAAAGGTCGACTGATGAACGGCCGCAATGCAATTTCGAATGGATTCTCGGTCGCGGAACTGATCACCGTCGTCGCGATCGTGGCCATTCTCGCGTCCGTGGCGATGCCGCTCGCCAACTTCGGCATCCGGCGGCAGAAAGAGATCGAGTTGCACGAGCGGTTGCGGCGGATTACCGAAGCCATCGACCGCTTCCACGAGCTGGCCCTGCAGCAACCCGGCGGGCCGGCATCGATGAAAGATCCGGTGAGCATCGATCAGGGACCGTGGCCGAAGGATCTGGAGTCGCTGACCAAACCGATCGCACTCAACAGCGGCCAGTCCGTGCGCATGCTCCGCGAGCGCGATCTTATTGATCCAATGACCGGCCGCGCGGAATGGAACACGCTGTCTGCCGACGATGACGCCGATTCGCAGTCGACCAACGGCAAGAACGTTTATGAGGTTCACTCGAAGTCAACCGCGCTCGCCCTCGACGGGAAAACGCACTACAACGAATGGTGAGAGGCAGTGGATTAGCTGTTAGTAGATTAGTGGATGCAGACCAGAGATTAGAGGAGCAGAGACTAGAGATAAGAGATGGATTGGAAAGCACCCAGCGTCCCATCGTCTCCTAATCCACTAATCCACTCAGCTACTAATCCACTGATCTCTGGTCCGCTGATCTCTGATCTCTCGGGACAACACATGCAACGACGCAAATCGCAATCCGGCTTCACCCTCATCGAGCTGATCGTCGTCGTCACGATCATCGGCATCCTCGCGGCCGTAGCCGTATCGAACGTCAAGTGGGCGCAGACGAAAGCACGCGAGGCCGCGCTCCGGCACGACCTGTTCGAGATGCGCAAATCGATCGACGACTACTACGCGGACAAACAAAAATATCCCGAGAGCCTGCAGACGCTCATGCGGGAGCACTACCTCCGCAACATCCCGGCCGATCCGATCACCGGCAAGCCGGATTGGGAGGAAGTGCAGAACACGCCTGATCCCTCGGATCCGAACGCGATGCCGACCGATCCTTCGGCGGGGAACGAAGGCGCGGCCCCAGGCATCTACGACGTACACAGTCAGGCTCCCGGCGTTGGACAGGATGGCAAACCCTACAAAACCTGGTGAGGCGCGGTTTCGCGGTCTCGCGGTTGCGCGGTCTCGCGGCCCTCGCGCGGCAGAGCGACGCGCGCGACCACGCAACCACGCGACCGCACAGTCCGGCTTCACGCTCGCCGGCGTCATCGTCCTCGTATCGATCGTGATGATCTTCGCTGCCTACACCATTCCGCGGCAGTGGTCGGCAATCATGCAGCGCGAGCGCGAACGGCAAACGATTTACGCGATGCAGCAGTACGCGAAGGCGATCACGGAGTTCCGTCTCAAGAACGGAAACGTCTACCCGACGACGCCGCAGCAGCTCAAGGACGCCAAACAGCCGCGCCTGATCCGCGGCTTGAAGGGCGAGCTCGTCGACGCGCTCACCGGCGAAGTCGACTGGCTCGTCATCCCGCAAGCCGCCGCCGCCAGTCTTCCCCAACGCAACATTGCCGGGAACCCAAACGCGCCTCCGAACGCGCCGCCACCCCCACCGCCACCCACGCAATCGTCGTCGACGACCGACACCAGCAGCACGAACCCCCAGGCGCCGCCAGGACTACCCGGCATCCCCATCAAGGACTACGCCGGCGGCCCGTTCATCGGCGTGCGTCCTGCCAAACACGGCAAGTCGCTCACGACGTTGTACGGCGCCGACACCTACGAAACGTGGGTCTACACGTCCATCGACTACGAGCAGGAAAAACTGCTGCGCATCACGCAGGCATCCACCGTCTTTCATTAGCATCGGGGCCGGCGGCCGCAGGCGATGCGAGCGGTTTCCTGGTTCGGCCACTACAATCCCGCTCGCATGTCATCCAACCTTCAAAACGTTACCCGCATCGTCCTCCCCTCGGGGCTGACGATCCTGATCGAAACGCTTCCCTACGTCCGTTCCGTCGCCCTCGGCTACTACCTTCGCAGCGGCTCCGCCGTCGAGTCGGAGGAGCACAGCGGTTCCTCCCACTTTCTCGAACATCTCGTCTTCAAAGGAACCGCGACACGATCCACGAGCGACATCGCCAAAGTCATCGACATCCTCGGCGGCGACGTCGACGCGTTCACCGGCAAGGAGTACACATCCTTCTACTGCCACGTCCTCGACGAGCAGATGATGACCGGCCTCTCGCTGCTCACCGACATCGTCATCTCACCGCGTTTCACCGATGACGACCTCGAAGTCGAGCGCGGCGTGATCCTCGAAGAGATCAAGATGGTCGAGGACACGCCCGACGATCTCGTGCACGAGATCTTCGTCACCGCCTTCTGGCCTGATCACCCGCTCGGCCGGCCGATTCTCGGCACCGAGGAGACGGTGAACCGGCTGGGAAGAAAGCAGATCATGGCGCACTACGACGAGACCTTCCACCCGTCGAACATGATCTTCTGCGCCTCCGGCAACGTCCGCCCCGAGCAGATCATCCCGTTCCTGCAGACGACGTTCGCGAGCGACACCAAGGCGCCTGTGGCGCGCACATGGGGCGCGCCGACGCCGGCGCAGCACGTGATCCTGCGCGAAAAGCGCGAGCTCGAACAGGTTCACCTCTGCCTCGGATCGCGCGGCTATCCGCAACAGCAGGACGAGCGATATGCGGCCGCCCTTTTCAACGCCGTCCTCGGCGGCGGGATGTCCTCGCGCCTCTTCCAGAAAATCCGCGAGAAAGCGGGCCTCGTCTACACCGTCATGTCGTACCACAATGGCTACGTCAACGGCGGCTACGAAGCGATCTACGCCGCCTGCGCGCCGAAAAATCTCAAGCGCGTGCTCGACATGACCCTCGCCGAAATGAAGACGATCAAGACCGGCGGCGCCACCGCGGACGAGCTCAACTCCGCCAAACTGCATCTCAAAGGATCGATCCTGCTTTCACTCGAATCGACGGTGAGCCGCATGTCCGGCCTGGCCCGCCAGGAGTACTACTTCGGCCGCCAGTTCTCCCCCGACGAGATCATCGCCGCCATCGACGCCGTAACTCTCGACGACATCGCCGCCGTCGCCCACACCATCGTCGACCCCGAGTCGCTCTCGCTCACGTTAATCGGCAACCTGAAGTCGCCCGGAATCACCGCCGACATGCTGCGCCAGGCAGTGGCGTAGGAGTGCGCGCGTCTCGCGCGCGGGCACGCGGGCGTCTCGCCCGCGTGCTTGTTTTCGTGGGCAGAAGTCGAAGCTCCAATTCGTATTCGGCCGTGTTCCCACCACCGGGGCGAGGACGCCCCGGTGGCCGCAGGCGAGACGCCTGCACTCCTTATTTCTTCGCGATGGCTGGCAAGTTCTTCGACGTCGTGTCGACGAACGCTACTGAGACGCCTTCCTTGATGCGATGCGAGACTTCCTGCGCGTCCCAGTTCGTCAGGCGCACGCAGCCGTGCGACGAGGCGTAGCCGATCGAGTCGGGGTCGGGAGTGCCGTGCATGCCGTAGTGCGGCTTGCTCAGCGCCATCCAGACGACGCCGACGGGCGAGTTCGGGCCGGGGTTCATGTGCGCGTCCGGCTCGCTGTCCGGCACTTCGTGGTAGAGCTTGGGATCGTAGTGAAAGTGCGGCATCGGCACGATCTTGACGACGTGTACGGTCTCGTCGGGTGACGGGTCGTATCCCGATCCGAGGGTGGTAGGAGCGTGGAAAACCTGATTGCCGGCCGCGTCGAATCCGTTGTACGAATTGCCTCCGATGGAGATCGCGATGTTGGCGATATCCGGCTGATCCCGCGTGATCGGGGCGCGAACGTTCGGGACATTGATCGCCGCTCCCGCCTGCAGATCATTGATCTTCACGTCAGGGTTCAGTTGCTCCAGGAAATCCTCCGAGCAATGGAAGCGCTCCGCCAGCGCCTCGCGAAGTGACTCGTAGCAGAGGCAGTCGAGCTTGGCCTTTTCGTACGGACCTTCCGGAATGCCCACGAATGGCCCTTTGGTGTCGTCCGCTGTGAGCGTGTAGGGAACGACCACCGCACCACCGCCCGCCGCCTGCGCGATCGAGGTGAAGGTGGCATCGTCGACGTCGCCCGTCGGCGCCATCCCGTGCGCCTTCTGCCACCACCAGACCGTGATCGCTGAATTGCGGCCCCAGCGTCCATCGATCACGCCGACGGAGAAATGGTTTCGATCGAGATAGACCTGCGTCTTGAGTACCGAGGGGCCGCGCAGGTCGCCGGAGATCGGCAGATTCACGGGAGTGCTGTTGATCGCATTCGCGTCGAGGCCTTTGAACGATTCTTTCCGCCCGTGAACGATCGTGATGTCCGGCGGCAGTTGCGGCGCGGCCTGCTGCGCGGCCTGCGCGGCTTGTTGCTGGGCCGCTGCCTGCTGTTGCGCAGCCGCCTGTTGTTGTTGCTGCGCCGCTGCCTGCGCGGCTTGCTGCGCGCGGAACGATTGGAGTTGACGCCATTGCTGATCGAAACGCTGTTTCTCGCGCTCCTGCGGCGTCATCGCCGGCTCGTTGCCACCGAGCGGCGTCGACACATCGAGCGTGTCGGAGAGCTTCTGTTCAACCTTCTGCGCCGCGCTCTTCGCACGCGAGGTCGTCTCCTGAACCTGTTCCCGATCGCACGCGATACACAATACCGTCAAGAAAAAAACGAATTCTGTCCGTCGTCTCATGCTGAAACATCAAAGCAAAGTTGGGGCCGCCTAGGCCGATAGAGAAGGAGGGCACATGAGTCTGTCGTACGTGTTCAGGGCCAGTTTCATTTCACTCTGTCTGATCGCGCTGCCAACCTACGGCGCAGACTGTCCAAAGGCATTGGACTATCCAGCCAACGGAGTTGAGGTGACGGATACGAACCCGCGGTTCAACCTCAAGAATCCTGCCAAGGGTGGAACCACTGCTGCTATCTGTCTTCTCACCGAAGAGGACCTTCGGAACGGCCATCAGTGTTCGAATCGCGACGCAGTTACAGAGGCGCCATTGCTCACCGTTGGTCTGTGCAACGCCGGAACAGATGACTTTGGCGCCTTGCCGGCCAGTGCGATAACCGGCGCTGACGCGATTATCGTGTTGTTTCGTCCTTTGGGGCCGATTGTCACGACTCAATACCTACGGATCGAAGCAACGGACGCACAGGGAACGGCACTCGATCCAGTTCCAGTGTACAAGATCGTAGCCAGGGCTGGAGTCCAGGACTTCGCAGAGGATCCTCGATACAAGCTCTGGATCTACACTGGCTACACTTACTTACGCACGAAAGCAGATTTCAGGGATGGGTTCCCGGAGCTTCTCGCTCGTTATGAAACCCGACTGTACGACGAAGGTATCGGGATCAAGACTGCCGACCCGGCTCGCTACAGACTCATGACCGAGCCGGCTTTGCACTGCTCGGACTGCGGCCGGTTCCCTCATTTTCGCATCCTTCGCCTCTACGGCGAGACGGGCCTCACAGGGACGGCTGTTGTAAATACCAACGGCCAGCAACCTGCGACGACACCGGTACGTCAAGCTTTTACTGGCAGCGTGGGCGCCGGTTGGGGTTGGACACTGCCAATTGCCACTGACAAGCGCGGCGCGACAAACGCCTTCTCCATTCTGGCGATAGCGCGGCTCGGCATTCTGACGATTCCAGGCCTGGATGCGGATTCCACGGCGACTCCGCCCATCGTCGCCACATCCGGCAAAACTGCATACAACTGGATGCTCGGATATCGCATTGAAAACGAGTCAGGAGGCAATTTCGAAGGAAAGTACTTCGAACTGGGATTGGGCGAGAGCGAGCAATTCTCGCGAAAGAAGGTCCCCCGCCTCCGCGCAGATCTATTCGTCCCGTTTCCTGGGGACAACAAACTGTTCCGGTTCGCTACGCGAATGCAATTTGATACTCCCACTCCCTTCAACAAGAAGGAGAACGCAGATCCGGGTGGAGAGATCCGAATCTCGCTTGTGTTTAACATCGACGCCCGAGAGCTGACGAAGCGTCTGGGCGGGAAGTAGGCGGTCCAGCAGGCGCCGACCCGGCAGGTCGGCGCCTGCTAAACTCGCGTTTGTTTGATCACGTACCTCAAAGTCCGCAACCTCGCCATCGTCGAGGAGTTCGCCGTCGAGCCGGGGCCGGGACTGAACGTTCTGACCGGCGAGACCGGCGCGGGCAAGTCGCTGCTCATCGACTCGATCGAGTTCCTGCGCGGCGCCCGCAGCTCGACGGAGATGATCCGCGCCGGGGCTGAGAAGATGACAGCCGAGGCGGTGTTTCATCTGCCGGAGGGGGCGGGCCAGGCGCTGGAGGCCATCGGGATCGACGTCGACCGCGCGGACGGCGGCGCCATCGAGTTGATCGTCAAACGCGAGATCGCCGGCAACGGCCGGGGACGCGTTCTCATCAACGGCTCGCCGCTCTCCGTTCGCGAGCTTGGCGAAGCGATGGATGCGATCGTAGAGATCCATGGCCAGCACGAATCGCACAATCGTGTCGCTGGGCAAGGCTACCGGGAGTTGCTCGACGAATACGGTGATCATGCTGCGCCGCTCGCCGCCACCCGCGAGGCTCACAGCGAGTGGCGAAGTGCCGCCGAACAGTTGCGCGAGCTTGCCGATGCGCAGCGCGACAGGACCCTGCGGCTCGACCTCCTTCGCTATCAGATCGACGAGATCGGCAGCGCCAAACTCGCTCCGGCCGAAGAGGACGGACTGCGCGCCGAGCGGAGCATGCTCGCGAACGCGCGGCAGCTCGCCGAGGCGACGAGCGGCGCGTTCGCGCTGGTCGACGACGAGGAGAACTCCGCCCTCGCCCAGCTTGCGCGGGCCCTCCATCTCGTCCAGCCGCTGGCGAACGAGATCGCGGAGATCGGCGTCATCGCTTCCGAGATCGAAGACGCCATCTATCGCCTGCAGGAAACCTCGCGCGGCCTTTCGCGTCTCTCCGATTCGGTTCGCCACGATCCCGAGCGCCTCGAAGAGATCGAAGACCGCATCGTCGTCATCGAGCGCCTCAAGAAAAAGTACGGCGGCTCCGCCGATGCCGTCCTCGCCTACCTCGGCAACATCCAGCAGGAGTTCGACCGGCTCACTGACTACGAAGCCAACATCGACAAGCTCCAGCGGATCGAAGAGCAGCGCTTCGGCGCCTGGCGCAAAACGGCCGAGTCGCTGTCGGTAGCGCGCAGGAAAACCGCGAAGAAGTTCGAAGCGGCCATCCAGTCGGAGCTGAATGACCTGGCCATGGAGAGGACGACGGTGAAAGTCGTGGTCGATCCGGCGGACGCCGCACGCGAGCACGCCGCGCCGCACGGCATCGACCGCATCGAGATCCTCATCGCGCCGAATCGCGGCGAGGAGCCGAAGGCGATGCAGCGGATCGCGTCGGGCGGCGAGCTGTCGCGCATCCAGCTCGCCATCGCCGCGGCCCTGTTCAAGGCTTCCAGTCATGCCGCCGCGGCCACGCTGGTCTTCGACGAGATCGACGCCGGCATCGGCGGTCGCGTGGCGGAAGTCGTCGGCCGGAAACTGCAGGAGCTCGCCGCAGGAAACCAGGTCATCTGCGTGACGCACCTCCCGCAGATCGCCAGTTTCGGAGCGACACATTTTTACGTCTGGAAAGAGGATGCGGCGGGCCACACACGCGCACGCATCCGCCGGCTCGACTCGGATGAGGAGCGCGTGAACGAGATCGCCCGCATGCTCGGCGGCGAGTCCATCCCCGCGTCGGCGCTCCTGCACGCGCGCGAGCTGCTCGACGGCGCGCGCAGCCGTGTGGCCAGGGCGCGGCGATGAAGGAGTGGCGCGTTGACGGGGCTCCGTCCGACGAAATCCTCGATGAGCTGGCAGCGGTGCTGAACGCCGGCGGCGTAGCGCTCCTCCCGACCGACACGATCTACGGTCTTCATGCCTCGGCGACGAACGAGCAGGCGGTGACCCGGATCGCGGAGATGAAGGAACGGCCTGCCGAGAAGTCGTTCGTCGTCATCGCGGCATCGATCGATCAACTGGAGGCGTTGGGCGCCTCGGTGCCCGAGATCCTGCGCACGATCTGGCCAGCTCCGCTGACTGCGATCCTGGTCTCCGGGCAGTCGACGATCGCCGCACGTGTGCCCGATCTGGCCTGGTTGCGGGCGCTTCTGGCGCGCACCGGACCGCTCGTCTCCACTAGCGCAAATCGCAGCGGCGAACCGCCGGTTACGTCGCCCGAAATGCTGGAGCGCACGATGCAGTACGGACTCGACGCGATCCTCAATCAGGGCTCCTGCGAAGGGAAACCCTCAACGATCGTGGACTTTACGAACTCTACCGGGGCTGCGCCGCGCCTCGTTCGGGAGGGCGACGCAGGCTTTACACAGTTTCTGCGGAAAAGCCTGTGGAAAGACCTGTGAAGAACGTCAATCGCCGGGCAAACTACGCGCTTTCGAGCGCTTTGCACAAGCCCGTGGGCGAAATCACGCAAGTTACTGTCTTGATTGATTTTAACCAAAATCAGACACATCGGTAGCAGCACTATTTGTGCAGCTGCCCAACTCGGATTGCACTTTCCACATCCTCACGGTGACAAAAACGACCTTGTTGGCGTGCTTCGTGCCCCCCTTAACCTTTTTGTTACAAGGTTTTGACGCTGGGAAGGAGAAGCTAGCCGGATGTAGTATGCTGTAACCCCATAATGAACTCCCCCAAGAACCACCACGCCCCAACAGCGGGCAAGCCTACCCTCCTCGCCATCATCGCGATCCTGTTTCTGGCTGCCTTTGGCTCGGCCGCAGTCGTCGGAGAGCGGCCGGTGTCGTCGCCTGTCTACGCACCGGTTACCGGTCTTAGCTCCAGCCCGATCGCGATCGCGTCGAACGGAGACCGAGGACGTGCAGCGGGAGCGGGAGCGTCATGAAACGCAGCCTCGTCGTCCTGACCTTCCTCATGAGCGTTGCGGCTGCCGCCAGCGCGCAGATCACGTCGGAGCGGCCGGTGTCAACGCCCGTTTACGCGTCACGAACCGCATTCTCCGCAGCGGCAATCGCATCGAACGGCGATCAGTTCCTGGCCGCTTGGATCGACGAGGGCTATCCCTATGCCGTCCACGTGTCGCGGATCGACCGCGACGGTTCCGTGCTCGATCCGCTCGGCATCGTCATCGCTCCGCAATCCAACCACCCGGGTCCCGTGGGCGTGGCCTGGGATGGCGAGGCATATGTCGTCGCATGGCCGGGGCCGAACGGCAACATGGCCGCGCGCATCGGATCCGATGGACGGATCGTCGAGCCGCCGAGCCGCCTCGCGTTAAGCGGAAACCTCCACGGCCAGAATGCGATCGCCGCGAACGGAAACGTAACCGTGATTGCGGCCGGCTTGAGCTACTTCGTTCTCGATCACGAGTTGCGCTCCGTCATCTCCGGCTCGCTGTCCAACGCATCCGTGTTCAAGACCGGCGCAGACGAATTCACGCTCATGGCACCGACTCGGATTCAGCGTCTCGATGCCGCAGGCCATTCTGTATCGATTGCTGTGCGGGACGGATTGGACGGAGACGCGATCAGTTGTCATGGCCAGAATTGCATCCGCGTCTCCTCAAATGCGGGCACGACGCATCTCACCGTGGCGCTGTACGACCCGATCTCACTCAAGAGCGGCACACCACTCGACCTGGCGATGACGCAGCGGCCGTTCGCGCTCGTCGCCATCGACAGCGGCTATCTCCTCGCGACGAACGACGGCTCGATCCAGCGGTTCGACATCAGCGGCCATCCGAGCGGAGAGCCCACCTCACCATGCTGCCCGCCGGGCAGCGCCGTGGCTTCGGCATCCAATGGCCGGGAAGTCGTGGTTCTCCGTCAATCGTATGCGGCGCTCACCTACTCGATGGTCACATCGTCTTCGGATGGCGCGCCGCAAACCCTGGCTCTCACCGCAAACGCGCAGCGATCCCCGGCGATCGCCCGCAGCGGATCGAATTACCTGGTTGCGTGGACCGAAGACGACGGCGTTTACGCCGGCCTCTTGTCGATCGATGGAACGATCCTCGACGGCCGGGGAAGGCAACTTTGGCGCGGCGCGCCGGCCTCCCCCTTCGACAACCCGGCACCCTTGGCGTCCGTGGTTTTTGACGGCGCCTCATACCTCGTGGCCGTGTCGACGAACCCGTTCGATCCTCCTTACCCTTCTTTCGGGAAACGGCACAACAGTACGATCACGATCGTACGCATCGATCCGGCCACCGGCGCGAACCTGGACTCGTGGACGATCTGCGGCAGCGACATGCACCTCGCCCGAAGCGGAACCTCCACCGTAGCGGTATGGGTCGATTGCGACGGCAGACTCGAGGCCGCCTTCCTGGCAGCAACCGGAGCTGTGTCGATCCCCATCACGCTGTCCGCCTTTCACCCTCCCGGCTCCTCCTGGTTCCCCGCCAATCCGAATCTGGCCTGGAATGGAACGGAGTGGCTGCTCACCTGGGAAGAGCAAGCCTTTCTCTGTACTTATTGTCCTGGCGAGGTGCAGCAGTTGACGGGCGCCATTTCGGCAATGCGTCTATCCGCCGCGCTGACGCCAATCGACACCAAGCCGATTGCCATCCAAACCGGCGACTACTACTACGCACCAACGTTGGTCTCATCGTCGCGTCTCGCCTCCGACGGCAATGACTTCCTCGTCGTATGGTCCGATCGGTTTACGGCCCTCGTCAGCTCGCAACGGATATCGGCCGCGGGAACACTGCTCGACGGGCGTCCCGTCGCCACCGGGAGGACAGACAGCCTCGTTTGGGACGGAGCCGCGTATTCAATGGCGCTGACCGTCCGCCCCTACGAGAGCGATCTCGCGCTTCTGCGGCTGACCGCCGCCGATCACGCTCTCGATTCGCTTGTCATCAGTACCACTTCCGATGAGGAGCACCGCGCCGCGCTCGTTCCGCTCGGTGGTGGAAAAGTCCTGGCAGCCTACTCACGCGTCGCACACGAGCCGCTCTATGCCGGCCTCGAGCGCGTATTCATCGCCGCGCCGCACCCTGCTCGCGTACGATCATCACGAACGGAGACTCCATGAAACGTACGAACCTCGCCGCTGTCTCGTTGCTTGCCTCCTTTTTTGCGACTGCGGCCCTCGCTGAGATCACCGCGGAACGGCCGATCTCGGCGCCCGTCAAGACGGCGGTAACCTCTGTCACGACCGCTGCCGTCGCCTCGGATGGCGACCACTTCCTGGCGGCCTGGATCGACCGGCGCGACGATCATCCGACCGTCTACGCCTCACGCATCGACCGCGACGGCACCGTGCTCGATCCGCTCGGCATCCTCATCGCCCCTGTCTCTTCCATAGGCGTCGTTGGCGTTGCCTGGAACCTCGACTCCTGGGTCGTGGTCTGGCCCGCGCCAAACGGCTTCTTCGCCGCGCGGATTTCCCCGGACGGACAGATCAGCGTGCCGGCACTCCTCATCGAAGGCTCTTCGCTCGCGAACCACGACCCGATCGCCGCGAACGGAAACGCAATCGTCGTCGGGACGAGTAGCGGCTACACGGTTCTCGATCACGAGCTGCGACGGATCGACTCCGCCCTTTTCGGCAACAACCCCTCGGTCTATCTCACCGGCGCGAACGAATTCACGCTGCTGGCGAGCAGTGCCTCCAATCCCGCCAGTGTTCGTCTCGATTCCACCGGCCACTTCATCTCGTCGCGAACGCTGCCCGGGCCGGCCGGAACACCAGGAGGATCGATCAGCTGCCACGGTCAGAGTTGCATCCGGCTCTTCGCAAATCCGGCCAGTCAGTTCCTCAACGTGGCGCCATACGATCCCATCACGCAGACGAGCGGCACCCCGCGCGACCTTCCCATCGCCAGGAGCGACTTCGCCGAGGTCGTGGCGATCGATGCGGGATACCTGCTGGTGACTAGCGACAACAAAGTGCAGCGTCTCGATCTGCAAGGCATCCCCAGCGGACCGATGGTTACGCAGTGCTGCGGGCAGATCATCGCGCCCGGTGCCGCCTCCAACGGCCGTGATGCCGTGGTTCTCCGGCTCGCCGGCACCCTGACCCTGACCATGATGACGGCATCATCGGAGGGCCTTGAGCACACGCTGGCCTCCAGCGCGAACGCGCAACGCAACCCCGCCATCGCCACCAACAAGAACAACTTCCTGGCCGTGTGGCTGGAAGATGGCGGCGTCTACGCCAGCCGTTTTTCTCTCGATGGAACGCCGCTGGACATACGCAACAACTCGCTCCGCAAACTGAGAACGCCATCCGAGCCGCTCCCCTCGGTGTCGATAGCAGTCGATGGAACGTCGTACCTCTTCGCGCTTTCGACGAGCTACGACCACAGCTTCCTCACGCAGAGCAGTCGTGCGATCACGACCATGCGCATCGATTCGAACACCGGCGGCACTCTCGCTTCGACCACGATCTGCGGCAACGACATGCGCATCGCCAACAACGGAAGCGCCACCCTCGCCGTCTGGGTTGACTGCGACGGCAGCCTTGCCACCACCTTCCTCGATGTCAACGGTGCGCCGGCCTCGACACCCATCATCCTGGCGACCTCGGATCTTTCCCGAGTGGCCGGCCCGTTTGTCGCCAAACCGTCCGTGGTCTGGAACGGCTCGGTATGGCTCGTCATCTGGGAAGAGCAGACGGTCACCGTCACCAGCGGCCCGGACTCCCATCTGGTCACCAAAGGGGCGGTCATCCGGGGAACCCGGCTTTCACCCGCGCTTACACCGCTCGACACCGAGCCGGTTCTGCTCATCGCCACGGCCAAAACGTCGATCTCCTCATCGCACCTTGCCTCGGACGGCCACGACTTCCTCGCGGTCTGGTCGGACGCCACCGCGATTCATGCGCGGCGAATTTCCGCGGCGGGCGTCTTGTCGGAGGACCGGCAGGTCGCGACAGGAAACGTCGAGGATCTCGTGTGGGACGGCGCCGCCTACTCGGTGGCGTTCACCACGCCGGACCTGCTCGATCTGGCCCTTCTGCGGCTACGCCCCACCGGCCAGCCAATCGAATCGCTGCTCATCAACAGTGCGGCAGATGAAAAGCGCAGCGCCACGCTCGTCTCGCTCGGCGGAGGACGCGTCCTCGCGGCCTACTCGCGTGTCGCGCACGAGGCGATTTACGGTGGCGTCGAGCGCGCCTTCATCGCCGCACCGCGTCCCGCGCGCGGACGTGCAGCTCGAAAGTAGGTTTGACATGAAGCGCTCGATCATCACGGCAATCTCGATCGGGTTCATCGCCGCGGCCTGCCTCGCCGAAATCGCCGGCGAACATCCCGTGTCATCGCCGGCATACGGCCCGCCACCGGGATACCGTCAAGCCACTGCCTCGGCATCCGACGGCCACGACTTTCTCGTCGCCTGGGTCGACACGACCCGCAGCCGTGGCTACAGCTACGTGCGGATCTACGCAACCCGAATCAACGCCTCGGGTCAGGTGCTCGACCCACTCGGAATTCGCATTCCGACGCTCACGACAACAATCACGACGAATCCCACGCAACTCAATGTCGTCTACCTCGGCAATGCGTACCTCGTCTGCTGGAACGAAGGAGACGCCAGCGTATCCACGTCGACAGGGGAGCCGCTGGTGGGCGTTCGGATCAGCTCCCAGGGACAACTGCTGGACTCCACGCCACGCGTCTTCGCAGAGAAAGCGCGGTTGAACACCGGAGGCGTCGCAAGTAATGGAAGCCGCGCCGTCATTGCTTACACCACCCCGATCGCAGCCAGCCCGCGCGAAAGCCTGATGACTCTCATCCTCGACCGTGACGCCAACATCGTCGACGGTCCCAGGACAATCCCCAACCCCGACGGCACGTCAAACGAAACTGTTTTCGCGGCATCGAATGGCCGAGGCTTTCTCGTGGTCCGGACGTTCGGAAACGTCAGCTTCACGGCCACGACCGCGCTCGACGCGAACGGCGCTCCGCTCCCGGACGCACCGCTCATCCGAGACACTCCCGGACCCATCTTCGGTCTCGCATCCGATGCCGACAGTTACGTGGGCCTCTTCGAAGCTCCCGGGAAAATCGGCGCACAACACTTCGGCTCCTCCGGAGAAATCCTCGAGACGTCTCTCTTTCCGCTCCAGCAGATTCTTCCCGACTACTACCGGCATCAGCAGTCCTTTCAAGGCTTCGTCTTCAACGGTGACTCCTACCTGTTCATGGACGGCGATCCCACGCAAAAAACGCTCGGCGTCCGGCGGCTTACCCGAGCCGGGCAACTCGTTGGCGGATACATCCCGATCGCGAAAGCATCCGGCTCCTTTTCAACCACTCTATGGGCCACTACGCTGGCGTCGAACAGCTCCAGCGCGTTCGCGGGATGGGTGGAGTTGCAGGCCCGAAATCAGATTTTCAGCGGCTCCGTGATCGAAGCGCCATCGCTTGCCGCATCAGCGCCGTTCGTAATCGCTCGCGCCGCAGCCACGCAGATCGCGCCCGACGCCGCAACGAGCGGCACGAACACGGCCATCGTCTGGAATGAAGGCGACGGCGTGTATGCGGGGCGGCTCACGCTCGACGGGCAAATGTTGGATGGCAGAGGCATCCGAATCAGCGCATTGAGCCCCAACACATCGATCGCCACGCAACCGAGCATCGCCTTCGACGGAGCGAACTACATCATCGCCTGGATCGAAAATCCGCCGAATTCGTACGACTTCATCCTGAAAGTGGCGCGCCTCGCGCCCGGCACAGGCGCGATCCTCGATCCGAACGGCATCGCCATCTACCAGAACGCTTTTGGCGCCGTGGCACTCTCATCGAGCCCGAACGGAACCCTCATGGCATGGGCAGTGGGCACGAACAAGATTCTAGCCACGATCCTCGCCCGCGATCTCTCGCACGGTCCAGCGGTCACCGTCAATCCGTTGGAGCAGATCGGCGGCGGCAACATCTCGGCAGCATGGAACGGTTCCGAGTGGCTTCTGGCATGGATAAAGCCCGTATACCCGCCCGACGGCGGCCCCATTTGCGACCCAACGCCGTGCTTCGAGTATCAGACCTATGCCGCCCGGCTGTCGTCCCAACTGACGCTGCTCGACCCGGCATCCATCGTCGTCTCCACCACGGCCGCTGGCTCCAATCGGCCACTCGTTGCATCCGACGGCGACGGCTTTCTCGTCGCCTGGTCGGGCTACGGAGATTATGACTACACGGGGCAAGGTGGATATTTGTCTGCCGTCTTCGCGCAGAGGATTTCGCGGGACGGCACGCTCGCGGCACCCATCAACGGCGTTCGTCTCGCTGCCGGCCAGGTCAGGAGCATCGCCTGGGATGGTCTGCAATACGACATCGCGTTCTCCGCGAGGCGCTACCCTCCATATTCTGCCTGGTCCTTCACGTCCCACATGGCCACGCTCAACGTCACTCATGTTGCCGCCCACGGAGCAATCGAAAGCCTCGCGCCGCTGACGGTCGTCACCGATCTTTCGGACCCTGAAGCCGCTCTGATCGTCACCGGAACGGGCCGCGTCGCCATCGCCTACACACGCGTCGCCTCGGAGCCCGAGTATGGCGACGTTGAACGTGTTTTCGTTTCCGCTCCTCACGCGCTTCGTGGGCGCGCAGCGCGGTAGGGAAGGAGAAAAAACAATGCGCCGATTCGCGCCCGCCGCAATCCTGCTGCTACTCGCAACCGCAGGCTTCGGCCAGATCACATCGGAGCGTCCGGTCTCGACGCCGGTCTACGCGCCTGTTGACGCCTTCAGCAGCGCCTCCATCGCCTCCAATGGCGACGGGTTCCTGGCCGTGTGGGGCGACGGCAGAGCCAACTGGGCCGTGTACGCGTCGCGCATCGACCGGTACGGCACGGTTCTCGACCCACTCGGGATTTACGTCGCCGCATACGATGGCTCGTATGCCTCGGTCGCCTGGAACGGCGACGCGTATCTGGTGGCCTGGTCCAATCCGAACGGGATCGCCGCGGCGCGCATCGCTCCCGATGGGCGCATCGTCAATCCGCCGCATCTCATTCTGCAGGGCAACATGCTGCTTGCTTTCGCTGCCAATGCGAATGTGAGCGTGTTCAGGACTAACGAAGGCTACGCAGTCTTCGACCGCGACATGCGCCTCACCGGCTCGGGAACCCTCTGCTGTTACCAGTCGCCGCAAAAGACCGGTCCGGACGAGTTCACCATCTTTGCAACAGCCGGTCTCGGTTCTCCAAACGTCACGTACCCCACTCTCCGTCTCGATTCATTCGGCCATCCCGTCTCCTCGGCCACTCTGCCGGCGCGGATTGACGGAACCATCAGTTGCCACCGCCAGGATTGCATCCGGGTCGCCTTCAATGAAGCAACCAAACGTCTCGACGTGATGCGCTACGACCCGATCGCGATGAAGAGCGGCACACCCTTCGACATGGGGATTCCCTGGGCTCCTCTCAACCTCCTGGCCACCGACTGGGGATACCTTCTGGTCTTGAGCTCGAACAAAACCTATCGATTGGATATGCAAGGCAACCCGAGCAGCGCCGTCAGCTCGAAGTGCTGTCCGAATACTGAGAGTTTTTCCGTCGCATCGAATGGCCGCGACGCCGTGATGCTCCGGCGAAGCTACTCGTCTCTGACCGCTACACTGATCACGCCAACGACCGAGGGAGAGCCGCACGACGTCGCGATCAGCGCCACGTCTCAGGAGTACCCCGCCATCGCCCGCGGCGCCTCGAACTACCTCGCGGCGTGGACGGAACACGACGGCATCTATGCCGGGCGCCTCTCCTTCGACGGAACGATCCTTGACGGCCGCGGACATTTGATTCGCAGCCGAAAGGGAGACCCCACCCCCTATGACGGGCCGCTTCAATGGTCCTCATCCGTGGCCTTCGACGGCACGTCCTACATCGTCGCGGCGTCGGCTGCGTTTGATCCCAATATCTACGATCCAAATGGAACCGCGGGCCGGTCGATTACCGTGGCGCGCGTCGATCCGGCTACGGGCGCGACTCTGGCCTCGAGCACGATCTGCGGCAACGAGATGCGCATCGCCCGCAATGGCAGCGCCACCCTTGCCGTCTGGATCGACTGCGCCGGCAGCGTCGTCGCTGCGTATCTGGACGTGAACGGCGCGCCGGCGTCGCTGCCCGTAACGCTGGCCAGATCAGCGACTGCCGCGTTTGGGAGTCCGTCCCCCGGAAAGCCATCGCTGGCCTGGAACGGCACGGAATGGCTCGTCACCTGGCATCTGCAGTACCTCTATCAACTTGACACGCCGTTCAGTGGCACAGCCATCGAAACGTACGGCGTTGCCGGAATGCGGCTCTCCGGCGCGCTTACGCCCCTCGACAGAAAACCCATCCCGATCACTACCGGATGGATGACCTACCCGTCGTCGCGTGTGGCCTCTGATGGTCATGACTTCCTCGCCGTCTGGGGCGAAGGCACCGCCATTCACGCCCGGCGCATCTCCGCATCTGGAGAGGCTCTTGCGGAGCAAACCGCAGGCGTAGGCGCGCTGGTCGGGGATCTCGTATGGGACGGCGCGGCGTACTCACTGGCGTATGTCACCGCGACGGGCAATCTGTCACTTGTGCGCCTTCGCGACCAGGTTGGCCAGCCGCTGACCATCGACGCGGTCTCAGCCACCGGCGCGGCCTTGACGACGGCCGGCGACGGAGGCGTGATCGTCGCGTACACGCGCATCGCGCGCGAGCCTCTGTACGCAGGCGTGTCGCGAGTCTTCGTGTCCGCCCCGCATCCCTTCACAGGTGGACGGCTACCGGGAAGAAGAGCACCGTGAAACGCTAGAATCCAATGTCATGACCACGACCACCGAACCGCAAGCAAAACCCGCAGCGTCTGACGCAACCCCCGCGCCGCGCCAGTTCGTCAACTTCATGTTCTTCAAAGTCGATCGCGCCTTCCGCCGCGAGACAGCTGCGGTGCGCGCCGAGGCGAAGGCTGAGTTCGCGGAGGTCGTGAGCAAATACACCGGCCCGATGATGGTGCTCCCCTACTCGACTGTCGGCCTGAAATCGAACACCGACTTCATGTTCTGGCGCATCGGCTACGACATCGATCCCTTCCAGCAAATGGCCGCCGGCATCAACAAATCCATCCTCGGCCGCTATCTCGACATACCGGTCTCGTACTTCTCGATGACGAAGCACTCGCAATACGTCGACGAGCATTTTCACGAAGGCCAGGAAGGCCGCCGCCTTCGCATCGTCCCCGGCAAGAAGCCCTTCCTCTTCGTCTACCCGTTCGTGAAGACGCGCGACTGGTACCTGCTGCCGCAGAGCGAACGCCAGCGCATCATGAATGAGCACATCGCCATCGGCCACAAATACCCCCGCGTGAAAATCAACACGACGTACTCCTTCGGCCTAGACGATCAGGATTTCGTCGTCGCCTTCGAAGCCGATTCCGCAGCGGAGTTTCTCGACCTGGTGCAGGAATTACGCGAGACGGAGTCGTCGAAGTTCACGCAGCGCGATACGCCGATGTACACGTGCCGGCGGGCGACGGTGGAGGAGATTTTGGATTCGTTGGCGTAGGGTGTGTCAATCACAAGTCTCGGCGATTGCGCGCTACAGGATACCCGCTCAGCTAAGATGTAAGCTATTCTGACGGCGGAGCTTGGCAAAGATGAAGACGCTTCGCGACTGGTGGAGGCTGAAGGGCAAGATCGCCGCTTACCAGATCATCCTTCTATTTCTTGTATTGGGATCATTGTTCAAAAACGTCCCCGCCATCAAAGCGCTTCTACCGGACGATCGGATCGCAATCCTGTTCTTAGCGGCAGCGCTATTTCTGCTACTACAGATCATCATGGCGCTTCTAGGAGACAAGGTGGACGATGTTCGCATCGTAACTTTGAATCCGACGGCTCCAGATTTTATCAAATCAGTGATCAAGGCGAAGAATCTCGACGTCGCTTTTAGCTCAACCGAAACGTTATTTCCTTTCATACAGGAAGCACTATTAACAGCAACTATCGATTGCCGAGTACTGCTGCGCAATCCAGAGGCTGGCAACGAACGGATGAAACACAAGCTCCTAGACTACGAAGAGCGTTGGAAGGCCTTGAGCGAGACCAACCCTAACTGCAAGGTCGCTGTTAAATATTGCAACAATACAGTGTTTCGCTTGGTTATTCTCAACAAAACCGAAGTCTACTTTGGTTTTCATAAGGCAGCAGGCCGCCGACTTCTAGGCTACAACATTCCGATGCTCCACGTCGAACCTGGAACAGTGCTGGGCGATTACTTTGTGATGGTAGCTACGAACAGATTCGAGGCGAGTTGGGCCGAAGGCACTGACGTTATCAGTGAACGACCTTCACTAGTTTGAGTTGATAGCGATGAGAAACGAAATTGTGCTGATCGGGCCGTTGTCGGCGGGTAAGACAAGCGTAGCCTTATACGTGTCAACTAGGCTTCGAAAGCCAAACTATCCACTGGATCGGATCAAGTGGTATTACCGATTCCGCAATGGGTACGATTTGGCGCGCGGTACGGTCATACTGCGCTCGGCTGGGTTCGCTGCGCTGCTGGAGTACGCGAAGCCATATTTCTCCATGACCGACCTTAAGAGGTTTTTGGAGGAGTTTAAGGGCGGTGTCATCGACTTCGGTGCAAGCCACTCCGTCTTTGAAGATCGCGGATCTCTATGGGAAGCTCAACACATACTCAAGCCATTCATTAACGTCGTGCTCCTTCTGCCGACGCCAGATCCGCATCTAAATATCAGCATTCTGAGCGAGCGTATCCGGCAAAGATACAGCGAACGGGAAAGAACGCTCCACATCATCGAGTCATATGTGGACGTTAACAAACGCTTTGTGCTGAGCCCTTCAAATGCAACACTAGCAAAGCACACCGTCTACACTGAGGGGAAAACGGTAGAAGAGACCGGGGAGGAAGTTATTGCGAAATGCGGACTTACCCCCATTGGCAATATTGGCGCAGATTCGAGAGATGAGGCGGGGTTCCTAGAATCCGCCGTATGGAGCGAGGCTCGAGCCGTCGTTCCGCCGTTCGCTTAGGACAGCGTCCGGCCTTCGGATTCTTGCCCCGAATCCGTCTGTCACGAGTGTTGCGTCCCACGGACCACCATCGCCCCCACCGCCGCCGCCACAATTCCCCCTCCCAGCACCATCATCGTCATCGGCAATCCACGGTGCTCGGCGATCGCGCCGGCGAGGAGGTTTCCGAAGGGGAGGAAGCCGAAGAAGCCGAAGGTGTACATGCTGAGGACGCGGCCTCGCATCGTGTCGGGGACGCGTTGCTGGATGGCGGTGTTGCAGAGTGCGACGCAGACGACCATGGCGCAGCCGCAGATGGCCAGCAGCGGGACGATGTGCGATAGTCGGATTCGTAGAAAGCCTCAAACACGTTGTCGGTTGTCGGTTGATTGCGCTTCGCGCGTTAGAGACCGGAGACGCTGACATGGAGCGAAGCGCCGGAACACAACGCCGAACGCGCCACGCGAAGATAACCGACAACCGACAACGCGCGAAGCGCAACTAACCGAGAACGCGCGAAGCGCAGCAACCCAACGCGCGAAGCGCAATAAAAGTACAATGCGCCGCTCTATGCCCGAAGCAGACCGGCGGCGTTCCGAGCGGCTTACCCTTCCCTCCCCGATTCCTGCGCGTGTGGCCGAGAACCCCGTCCGCATCATCGACATCGGTCTCCTCGGTACGCGCATCGAGCACGACGAGCCGCTCATGGCCGGCCCGCACACGCTGCACTTTGCGTGGGACGGCGAAGAGATCGAGATCGACTGCACGATCGTTCGCAGCGAGCGCTCCACGAACGCGTTCAACAGCGGCCTTCAGTTCAGCGACCGCGATCAACTCCTCCTCGGGCGCATCGTCTCCACGCTCGCCGACCGCGACGAGATGGAGCGCTTGCGCACGCTCGTCGAGGCCTCGAAGCTGATCAACTCCTCGATCGAGCCCAACGCGCTTTTCGCCTCAATCCTCACCGTGGCCCGCAACGAGCTGCACGTCGAGCGCGGCACGCTCTACTTCGTCGACGATCAGAAGAAAGAGATCTGGACGAAGATCGCAGGCGAGCTGGCCGGCGAGATCCGGCTGCCGATCGGAAAAGGTCTGGCCGGAAAAGTTGCGGAGACCGGCGAGGCCGTCATCCTTCACGACGCCTACAAGGACCCGCGCTTCGACCGCTCGCTCGATCAGAAGACCGGCTACCGGACGCGCTCGATGCTCTGCGTTCCGATCAAAAACCACGGCGAGCGCGTAGTCGGCGTGCTGCAGCTTCTCAACAAAACGAACGGCTCGTTCGGTCCGCGCGACCTGGAGTTCCTCAGCGGCATCTCCGATCACATGGCCATCGCCATGGAGAACGCCACGCTGCATATGGAGCTGCTGGAGAAGCAGCGCATGGAGCAGGAGCTGGCCCTCGGGCGCGTGATCCAGAATGGCCTGCTACCGTCGGCGCCGGTCGACATACGAGGGATCGAGCTCGGCGCGCTCAGCCTGCCGTGCTACGAGGTCGGCGGGGACTATTTCGATTTCATCGAGCTCCCCGGCGGCGACCTCGGCCTGGCCATCGGCGACGTCTCCGGCAAAGGCGTTGCCGCCGCGCTGATCATGTCGAGCGTGCAGGCGGCGTTGCGCGTGGCCGCACCGATCGAGGACGATCTCGCGCGCCTCGTGGCCCGTCTCAACGCGCTGATTTTCCGCAGCGCCAGCGGCCGCAAATACGCGACGTTTTTCTTTGCCCGCTACTCGCCCGCAACCGGCGTGCTTCGCTACGTGAACGCCGGCCACAACCCGCCGATTATCGCCACCGCCGAGGGGCTGACGGAGATCGCATCGACGGGGCGACCGATCGGCATTCTTCCCGAGTCGTCGTACAGCGAAGGAACGATCGAGCTGCCGCACGGTTCCGTGCTATTCCTCTACACCGACGGCCTCAATGAAGCCGCCGACCCCGACGAAGTCGAATTCGGCAACGACAAGCTGCGCGAGCTCTTCCTCGCCCAGCGCAACGAAGCGACCAACGAAATCCCCTCGCGCGTCCTCGCCGCCGTGACCGCATTCGAGCGCGGAGCAAAAGCGACAGACGACAAGACGATCGTGGTGATGCGGCGCGTGTGATTGTGCGGTAGCGAGGTTGCAGGGTTTCGAGGTCTCGCGGGAACGAAACATGGCTTCACCCCCGCGTAACCCCCAAACCTCGTAACTTCGCACCCGCCAACACGGCACCCCTTTCGCAGCGCACTCAACCGCACATGTACCGCGTCCCTCGGGCCACATACCGCCTTCAATTCAACGCCGGCTTCACCTTTGCCGATGCGCAAGCGATTGCGCCGTATCTTGCGGAGCTGGGCATCAGCGATGTTTACGCATCGCCGATCCTGCGTGCACGCAAGGGGAGCAATCACGGTTACGACGTCGTCGACGCAAATGCCCTCAATCCCGAGCTCGGAACCGACGACGATTTCGATGCCCTGCACGAAGAGCTGGAGCGTCATCAGCTCGGCCTTCTGCTCGACGTCGTTCCCAACCATATGGCAGCGACGTCCGAGAACGCCTGGTGGATGAGCGTCCTCGAAAACGGCGAGCATTCGCGTTACCTCCACTACTTCGACATCGATCTGGCCCCGGTGACGTCGCACGGCCAGACATCGACGAAGGTTCTTCTCCCCATCCTCGGCAAGCCCTACGGCGAGGCACTCGAGGCACAAGAGATTCAGCTTCACTTCGATGCCGACGGATTCTTTTTCACCTACTACGACAAACGTTTACCGCTCTCGCCCGGGTCGTATGGACAGGTGCTGCGCGAGTGCATTGAGAGTCTGCCGGCCGAGGGTGTGTCGATCGAGTTGAGGGAGCTTGTGGAGAGCGGCGACGCCGCGGTGAATAGCAGGTTTCTCAAGGAAACGCTCTGGCGCATCTACGAACAGGATGAGGCATTCCGACGCGCGCTTCAGGATGCAATTACGAGCATCAACGGGATCGCCGGCGACGCGGAAAGTTTCAATGCGCTGGATTCATTGTTAGACGCACAGTCGTATCGCCTCGCCTATTGGCGCATCGCCAGCGAGAAGATCAACTATCGGCGCTTTTTCGATGTCACGGACCTGGTCGGCGTGCGCGTCGAGAACCCGGAGGTTTTTGAAGCGCGCAACCGGCGAACGCTGGAGCTGATCGCCGAAGGTAAAGTGACCGGTCTGCGCATCGATCACATCGACGGCCTTTACGACCCTATTGGACATATGCGCAAGCTGCAATTGCGCCTGGCCGGCAATGAGGCCGCTGACAACGGCTTCTACATAGTCCTCGAGAAGATACTGGAGGATGGGGAGCAGTTGCGGCCCGAGTTTCCGGTCAGCGGCACCACGGGCTATGACTTCCTGGCGTCCGTCAATGCGCTCTTCGTCGATCCCGAGGGACTGCAGCAACTCGGCCGGTTCTATCGATCCGTTACCGGCCTCAATGAGAGCTTTGCCGATGTCTGCTACGAGCGCAAACGGCAAGTCATTCACGAGCTCTTCTCTGGCGAGATGCGCGCCCTAGGCAAACAATTGGGTGCATTGGCGCTGTCCGACCGCAATGCGCGCGATTTCGCGCCTGTCGACCTCACCGCCGCGCTG
Source organism: Thermoanaerobaculia bacterium (assembly GCA_034664845.1). GTDB lineage: Bacteria > Acidobacteriota > Thermoanaerobaculia > Gp7-AA8 > Gp7-AA8 > JADGNZ01. The sequence goes on from JAXDGW010000027.1 coordinate 76,668, forward strand.
ACCGAAGTAACGGCCTGCATGCGTGTTTACCGCACATACATTCGCAATGGAGAGGTCGAGCCGGCAGACCGGCAGTCGATTCATGAATCCGTCGCCGAGGCGCGACGCAGAGCGAAAACGACAATCGACGAGCGCGTTTTCACGTTCCTCGAACGCGTCTTTCTTGTCGATCCTCCCTCCTACGTCGCCGCGGAACGCGAGCACTGGTTGTCATTCGTCATGCGCTGGCAGCAGTTCACAGGGCGTGTCATGGCCAAAGGAGTCGAGGACACCGCCTTCTACAATTACAACCGCCTCGTCTCACTCAATGAAGTCGGCGCCGATCCCGGCCGCAGTTTCGATGCCGACGGTCTCGCGGAGTTTCATGCGCGGAACGTTCGAATGCAGCGCGATTGGCCGCATACGATGAACGCCACTGCCACGCACGACACGAAGCGAGGCGAGGACGTGCGTGCGCGGATCAATGTCCTCTCGGAAATGGCTCCGCAATGGGAACATCAGGTACGACGCTGGTCGAAAATGAATGCGGCGCGCAAGAAAAACGGCGCCCCTCATCCCAATGAAGAGCTGCTCCTCTATCAAACGCTGATCGGAATGTGGCCGCTCGACGATAGCGAATTGCCATCCGTCCCCGATCGCCTCCAACAATATCTGGAAAAGGCTGCGCGCGAAGCGAAGAATCACACGAGCTGGATCGCTCCGGACAAACAATACGAAGAGAGTCTCCTCAGTTTCGCCGCGGCTGTTCTCAACGATCACGAGTTTCGCACCGATTTCCTCCGCTTCCAGAAGCGAATCGCCTTCTATGGATTTCTCAATAGCCTGTCACAGGTCGTGCTCAAAGCCACCGCGCCCGGCGCGCCCGATTTCTATCAGGGAACAGAACTATGGGACTTCAGCCTGGTCGACCCCGATAATCGCCGCCCCGTCGATTACCAGCGCCGCCGCACGATGCTGGCAGGCCTAAAGACTGCCTCCCCCGACACCCTTCTCCATCACTGGCAGGACGGCCGGATCAAGATGTTCGTCACGTGGAAGCTGCTGGAGCTGCGCGCCCGCCACGCCGCTCTGTTCCGCGACGGCGCATACGAACCAATCGACGCTGGTCCGAACGTCGTCGCATTCATCCGGCGTCACGAGGACGAGGCGGTGCTGGTCGCGGTGCCGCGCTTTACGGCTAGTCTCATAAAACCAGGAACGTTTCCAATCGCCGACGTGTGGAGCGACAGCACACTGATCGCTGCCGGTAAATGGCGGAATGTGTTTACCGGTGAAGAGAACAAGGGAGCAGCGTTCGCTCTAAGCCGCCTATTCGCCACGTTTCCTCCTGCCGTGATGGAGAAGGCGTAAAACTGTCGGCGTGGCTATCATCGCGATCCCGACCATTCGGAAGTCGAAAGAACCTAACCACAGAGACACTGAGGATCCAGCGCGGGTCGTGCCGGCAACCCAACCGCTGTCATCCTGAGACTGCCGGACATTCGTACTCGTGCGTTCGCGCTTAATCCTGTGGCGGCGTAGGACGGCGAAGGACACCCCCGCCCATGTGCAGGAAGGGAGGGGGTCCTTCGACCGTCCTACGGCACTTCGTGTCCTTCGGCGGCTCAGGATGACAGGCTGGATAATCTTTGCGTCGCGCGCAGAAACCGAGGGTTAGTAGTACAGAGTGAAACCCTTTCTGCGACCTGCGTTTCTGTCGTGATCAGTGTTTCGCTGTCCTACGAGCAAGGCCGCTCACCCTCCACGTTCCCAATCGCGACGGTGAAGGCGTAAACTTTACCCATGGCGCCGGAGACATCGACGAAGATGACCTATGAGGACTTGCTCCTCCTCCCTGAGGACGGTCTCCGCCACGAGATCATCGATGGGGAGCACTACGTGAACGCATCGCCCGTTACGCGGCATCAACGAGTTTCGTACCGGCTCATTCTTGCGATCGGCATCTACCTCGAGGAGCATCCCGTTGGTGAGCTCTTCCATGCACCGCTCGACATCGTCTTTTCCCGCTACGACGTCGTCGAGCCGGATCTCATGTACATCAGCAACGAGCGCCGCCAGATCGTCACCACGAAGAACATCCAAGGCTCTCCCGATCTCTTGATCGAGATCCTCTCCGAATCGAATCGCAAGTACGACGAGGTCACCAAGCGCGCGCTCTACGAACGAACCGGCGTCGGCGAGTACTGGATCGTGGATCCTGCTGCGAACACGGTTCGCGTCTTTCGAAGCAACAATGCCGGCCAATATGAGCGCGCGGCCGAACTCTCACGCAACGACATCCTGGCCTCTCCCCTCTTCCCGAGTCTCGAGATCCGGCTTTCACGGATCTTCGCCGCGTGAGTGCTCCCAGAAACGCTCGCCAAATAGGTGACGACGCTCTACCGCGCCGGATCGAGTAACCGCGAAAAGAACGGAAACACAATCGTGGCCATCCTCTCCACGACATGCTCGCGGTGATCGCCTTCGTAAACGTCGAGCGTGTGCGGAACACGTAGAACACTCAGCAGGTCGGAGAAGTGCATGACGCCGCCGGGCACGTCGGCGAACTGGTCGGAGGTGCCGTAGTCGAGGGCGAGGCCGCGGAGTTTCTTGAGATTGTCGCGGCAGGTGCGGGCGTTCTGTGCGGGGAACTGGTCGAGGAAGGCGGTGTAGGCGGGATCGAGCGGCATCGCCATTCCGTGGTCTATCTTCATTGGGATGCTCACGCCGAGGGGCGATTGGGGATCGGGAAGCATCGCCGCGGTGAGGCCGAATGCGGCCACTGGATAGAACTCGCCGCGTTTCAGGGCAGCATCGGCATCATCGAATGACTTGAATGACATCGCGCCGATCCAGGCGGCCTGATTGCCCCAGCTGATGTCGCCGACGGCATCGAGGCAGCACGGGCTCAGCGCGTACGCGGCGCTGAAGACCTCGGGGCGCGTCATCGCGAAGTGGACGGCGCCGAAACCACCCATCGAATGGCCGACGACACCGCGGCCTTCACGGCTGGCGATCGTGCGGAACTCCCTGTCGACCATTGCCACAATCTCGGTGGCAACGTAGTCTGACCAGCGTCCGGTTGTCGATGAGTTGAGGTAATAGCTGCCGAGGAAACGGTTTCGCGCGTTCGGCATGACGACCATCATCTCGCCGATCTTTTTCTCGGCGACGAGCTTGTCGAGCAGCGCAGGGATCTTCCAGACCTCGGTCCAGACTTCGTACGAATCGCCGATTCCGTGCAACAGGTAGACGACCGGATAGCGCTTCGCGCCGGACGCGTACGACGGAGGGAGGTAGACGGCAAACTTCTGATCGGCCGGATCGCCCACGCGGTTCCCCGCCAGCGCCTCGGAGTGAATCGACATCAAGCGGACGACGCCGCGCGGTGCGATCTCAGCGCTTCGTGCGGGGACGGCGAGCAGCAGAAGCAGGACGGCGAGCGGGACGAGTTTCATCGATGACTCCTTTTCTTCGGCACAGCGACGCCTCGGTACAAGCGCCGGACGGAACTGCGGTAAATGCTGCGGAAGGCCTCGGCGTCGGCGCCGAAACGTCCGAGGGTGAACATCGAGATGAGGCCGTGCGCGTGCGACCAGATGGTGAGCGTGGTCTCCAGCGCGTTGTCGCGACGCAACTTGCCATCGCGCATCTCCTGCTCGACGGCGGTGCGCAACGCGTCGAACGACGGCGAGCGATGCGCGGCGAAATCTTCCGGGTAGCGGCGGACGTCCCGGCGCGCGCGCAGGAACATGATGTCGTACAGACCGGGCTCGTCGAGCGCGAAGTCGAGAAAGCGCTGCATGAAGTCGAGGACTCCCGGTGTGCTGCTCCGCGTGAGGTACTCGACCAGCAACGCGAATCCTTCTGCGACCACGGCGGCCATGACCGCCTCTTTGTCGCGGTAGTGCCGGTAGAGCGCGGTCGGTGTGACGCCGAGCTTGCCCGCGATGTTGCGCATGGAGACGCCGGCATCGCCGTGGCGGGCGTGCAGCCCTCGGGCAACCGTGACGATCTCTTCTTTCTTGCTGACCATGTTTACACCGTTAACGTTAACAGCGTTAACATGCAAACGCAACAATGACGCAGCGTCAGATTCGCCCTGAAATCTCCGCGAGCGCTCGCAACTTGTCCGCCAGTTCCTCGGTGAGCGCGCCATCAGCCAGCCGCCATGACCAGTTGTCTTTCTCTTCGCCGGGAAGGTTCATGCGCGCTTCGTTGCCGAGGGAGAGGATGTCCTGGGCGGGGACGATGGCGGTGTCCGCGACAGAGGTGTAGGCGGTGCGGATCAGCGTCCACGGAAGCTCCTCGGCGGTGCAGGCGCCGAGGTATAGCGCGGCGGCGTGGCGTTCCTCGGCGGACGACTGGTCGTACCAGCCGCGGGCGGTGTCGTTGTCGTGCGTGCCGGTGTAGACGACGGTGTTTGCGTCGTAGTGATGCGGCAAGTGAGGGCTGTTCGGTTGTGCGAAGGCGAACTGCAGGATTTTCATCCCCGGCACGCCGATGGCCTTTCGTAGTTCATGTACCTCGGCGGTAATGTGCCCCAGGTCTTCGGCGACGACGGGAAGACCGCCGAGGGCTTCGCGGATGGCGTCGAATAACGGGCGGCCGGGGCCGGGCATCCACCGGCCGTTGATCGCGGTCGGCTCGTTGGCGGGAATCTCCCAATACGCTTCAAACCCGCGGAAATGATCGACGCGCAGCAGGTCGGCGAAACGCAGCGCGGCGCGAAAACGCGACACCCACCACGCGTAGCTCGTCTCGCGCAATAGATCCCAGCGATAGAGCGGGTTGCCCCAGCGCTGGCCGGTCTCGCTGAAGTAATCGGGAGGAACGCCCGCAACGACGTCGGGCTCGCCATTATCGCCGAGCTGAAAAATCTCGCGATTGGCCCAGACGTCGGCACTATCCGCGGCGACGTAAATCGGAATGTCGCCCATAATGCGAATACCGCGCTCTTTGGCCGCCTCGCGTACTGCGGCCCACTGCTTGAAAAAGAGCCATTGGGTGTATTCGTTAAAACGAATCTCGTCCGCCAATTCGTTTCGCGCGGCGGCCATCGCTTCAGAATCTCGAACGACTAGCGGCGCCGGCCATTTCGTCCACGGCGCTCCCCCATGACGCTGCTTCAATGACGCGTAAAGCGTCCACTCGGGCAGCCATTTGTTGTCGCTCACAAAGGAGGCGAGCGCGTGGCGCTGTTCGCTCGACGCGTGCGCAGTAAAGTGCGCAAATGATTTGCGGAGAAGCGCGTTCTTTGTTTCGGCGACGCCCTCGAAATCTACTTTTCCATTGTGAAACTGCGGAAGCTCCTCGATTGCGTCCGCCGGCAACAACCCATCCTGCAGAAGCCGCAACGGCGAGATCAATAGAGGATTACCCGCATACGACGACAGGCATCCGTAAGGGGAGTCCCCGTATCCGGGAGCATTGAGCGGAAGCACCTGCCAGATACTCATGCCGGCTTTTTTCGACCAATCAAGAAAGGCGACTAGTTCATCGCCGAGGTCGCCGATGCCGTAAGGACCCGGCAATGACGTTGGATGCAGGAGGACGCCGGCGGTGCGGTTGTCCTTGGCGGGGACTGGGGATGTGTGGGTCATTGGGTTATCACTGAAAAACAATGAACCACAGAGAGCCAGAGAGCACAGAGCGGGGCGCCCGCAAGCCAACCGCTGTCATCCTGAGACTGCCGAAGGACACGAAGTGCCGGAGGACGTCGAAGGACCCCCCGCGCTTTTGCATTGTCCGCAGTTCCTTCCGCCCAACCCTGCGAAAGCGCGGGGGGTCCTTCGACCGTCCTTCGGCACTTCGTGTCCTGCGGCGGCTCAGGATGACAGGCTTGATAATCTTCGCGTCGCACGCAGAAACCGATGGTTAGTAGTACAGAGTTTCTCTGTGATCTCGGCGCTTCAGTGGTGAGCGGTTCTTACACCATCGCCACCAACAAGAACGTAGCCGCTGTGGAGAACACCAAGAGCGGGATCGCCCCCGATAAGAATACGAACTGGCCAGCGCTATGCACTCGATTCCAGTCCGGAGGATACGCAAATGCCTGAGAAAGAAACGCTGCGGCGCGCTCGGAAAGACAAGGCCGAAGGGAAGGCTCCGTCGACGCAGGCGGGCGAATTCGTCCATGAAGAGATCGAGCACATCCGCGAAGGAAAGCACGGCGCGCGGTCCGCGAAGCAGGCCATCGCCATCGGGTTGTCGAAGGCTCGCCGTGCAGGGGTGAAGCTTCCCCCTCCGCCGAAAACCGCCAGCGAGAGGACGCGCAAGTCGGCGGCCCGCGAATCGCGCAGCGGCGCGAGTCATAAGAAGCCATCGGCTGCGCGATCGAGAGCGGCATCGACAGCGCTGAAACACGAGGGTCGCGCGGCAGGCTCGCATCTCGCGCTCGAAAGGCAGGCGCTCAGTTCCGCGCGCAAGCGTGGACCAGCAGCGCGGCATCGGGCTGCGGAGAAAGCGGTGCGGACCAAAGGAGCGGGAGGCCTTCATCGTGCCGCCGTCAAGGCAGCCGCGACGAGAAGCAGGCGCCACCACTAACCCCGAATCGCGAAGAGGAGCTCGCCGATGAGACGGCTTCAATTGAGCTTTCCGCAGATGTTGTTTGTCGTCGCCACTCGTGCGGCACTGGCCGGCGGCGTCGCTTTGTTGGTGTCCGACCGGTTGAAGAAGGAGTCCCGGCGAAAACTCGGCTGGGTTCTGGCGGGTATCGGCGTGGCCACCACGTTGCCGGCGGCGCTGATGGTGAAGCGCAGTCTTGCCTGATGCGGCGTCACCGCGCAGGTCAGAGCTCATGCCGCTCCGATCGTCCGCGACGCCCGATTGAGCAGTCCGTGAACTTCTTCGTCGGTCGTCTGCGCGAAGTCTTCGTACCAGAGTCCTACCGCTTGAAACGGCGACGGCGTTCGCAGGCAGACGATCTCATCAACCTCGGCGCGCATCTCCGCGCACGTTTCCCTGGCTGCTACCGGAATCGCCACGATCACTTCGCGCACGCCCATGTTGCGCAGCGCCTGGATGGCGGCGCGCATCGTCGAGCCGGTGGCCAGTCCGTCATCGACGACAACGACGCTTCTGCCTGCGACCTCGAGCGGAGGCCGGCTGCCGCGGTAGCTTTTCTCGCGCCGCTCCATTTCCAGCTGTTCGGCGTTGGCCACGCGGTCGATGATGCGATCCGGAATCGACGCGTAGCGGATGACGTCGTCGTTCAGCACCCGCACACCGCCGCTTGCGATCGCGCCCATGGCCAGTTCTTCCTGCCCCGGCACGCCGAGCTTGCGGACGATGAAAACGTCGAGCGGCGCTCCCAACGCTTGCGCGACCTCAAATGCGACCGGCACGCCGCCGCGCGGGAGCGCGAGGACGAGAGCGTCCGGGCGGTTGCCGTATCGCCGGTTCAGTTCCGCGCCGAGTAAGCGGCCGGCTTCCGTGCGGTCTCGGAACGGCTGATCGAACATCTCGAGCTACTTGCTACAAGAGGGATGGCCGCAGGCGCAATCGCCCGCGGCATTTCCGTTCTTGCAGGCGTCAGAACAGTAGCCGTCGCTGCGAACGTCATCGCCGGAACAGTTGCATGATTGGTGATTGCATTTCGCGGTTTGCATGGAAATCTCCTTCTGCAAGACGCGCGCATGATGACGGCGGCGAGACGCCGCCTCCGCTAACAGTGCAGAATCACACTGCTCCCAGCAACACGATGTCGCGCGACTGGATGTAATGCGTCAGCACGATGCGCTTGCCGTCGGACGACCAGTCGTAGTTCGCGATGAAGCCATCCGTGAAATTCGTCAGCGCCACGGGCGGACCGCCAGCTAGTGGTTGCATGAAGAGATTGTCCTGCTTGCCGTCGTGCTTGATGTAGATGATGCCTTTGCCGTCGCGGGTCCAGCGGTAGAGACGGCCGTTCAGGTCGAGGACGCGCAGCGGAGCGCCGCCGTCGAGGTTCAGGATGGCCAGTTTCGCGGGTCCGAGTTGAGTCCCGCGATACGAGCATGCGATCAACGTTCCGTCGGGCGAGACCGAGCTGTAGTTCGAGCCTTCCGCGGCGAGCCGCGTGACTGCGCCGCCGGCGATGGCCACCTTGAACAACTTGATCGCCTGGCCTTCGAGCGTCGAGAAGATGACGGTGCGTCCGTCGGGCGTGATCTGAAGTGACCACAGTACCGCGGCCGCGTTGGTGATCGTCGCCGCCTTCCCCCCTTCGATGGGGACGCTGATGAGCGATGAGCGGCTCGTAGTCTCGTCGCCGGAAACATAGACAATCTGCTTTCCGTCGGGAGAGAGGATGAAGTCATAGATTGCGGCGGCGCTTGTGATCTCGCGCTGTTGCCCGCCGTCGGTGTTCATGCGCCAGAGCGATGACCGACCGTGAACGCGGCTGCTGTAGACGATCGTCTTTCCGTCGCTCGTGACGATCGGATGCGACTCCAATCGCGCGTCGTTCGTGAGTTGGCGGGCATCGGATCCGTCCGCGTTGGCAATCCAGAGATCCGCGGTTCCGCCGGCGGCGGACGAGTAGACGACGCGGCCGTCGCGCGTGGTCGTCAGGCCGGACATTCCGTCGGCGCTGCCGAGGCCGCGGGTCAACTGCGTCGATGCGCTGCCGGGAGCCACCGACCAGATCGCGGACTGATATTTCGATTGAATTGCGGCGATCGACTTTCCGGTCCAGCGCGGCTCGGCGTAGTCGTCGGCATCGTCGGTTAGGTTGGCCACCGTGCGGCTGCCAAGGTCGACGCGAAGCAGTTGCCAGTGCCCGGCCAAACGCTCGTCGAACGCGCTCACAAGCAGTGTGTCGTTCGTCGTCCACGTGATGTCGCGAATCGTGCCGGGTGCGACGATCGGGACGCTCTTTTTCGCGCCCGTGTTGACGTCGATGGTGAAGAGAGTGTGGCCGTGCGGGACCGCGATCTGCGTTCCGTCGGGGGACCATGAAGGCGACAGCGCCCCTTCCGGTCCCGGAAGCGACGCCAGAACCCGTTCGTGCGATCCGTCGCGCGCCGTGATGAGGAGGCGGCTTTCTCCCTTCTCCAGCACGTCGCGCGTAACGGCCAGTTGTTTGCCGTCGGGCGACGGCGTAACCGCGGTGTCCGCATCGGCGATCAGGCGCGCTGGCGTGCCGCCCAGCAGCGGCACTTCGACGACCGCGCCGAAGATCGTTCCTTCGTAGCGCGTCGCCAGCAGATGGTTTCCATCGGAGGAAAACGCCAGGCCGTGGTACTCGGCTTTCGGCAATGGCGGAAGAATCGCGACGCGGCTGCCGGTGGCGATCTGCTGCAGCCACACTGCCGGACCGGCCGCTTCATCGTAGATCGTGTACGCGGCGAAACGGCCGTCGGGAGAGATGGCCAGATGACCGACGTGACCATTCGTCGTGATGCGTTGCAGCGCCGCGCGCGCGGCCGGAAGGGTTGGTGCCGATGCAGGCATACGGAGATTGATCTGCCAGCCGATGATTGCGACGACGACCGCTGCGGCGAATGCCGTCAGCCAACGTTTGGCGGGAAGGTTCTTGCGCCCATCGGCCTGAACAACGAGACGGTCGATGTTGGCGGCCGCCGTGGTGCCGACGGCCGCGGCGCGCAGATCGAGTGCGACGTCGCGAATCGATTGATAGCGGTACTCGCGGTCTTTCTCGATGCACTTGCCGATGATGCGGCGGAGCTCGTTCTGGAGGTACTCGTTTGGATGCGCAACCGGCGGAGGCGTGCCGTGCAGCACGTCGTGGAGCGTGTCGACGAACGACTCACCGGTGAACGGCCGCGCGCCTGCGACCGTCTCATACACAATGCAGCCGAAGGAGAAAACGTCGGAGCGCTGATCGATCACCTTCCCCAGAATCTGCTCCGGCGACATGTAGCCAGCCGTTCCGATCAACTCTCCCTGCTGCGTGATGGCGCGCATCGTCGGCGAGTCGGCACCGATCGGATTCCAGCCGTTCGATGGCTCCACCAGCTTTGCCAATCCGAAGTCGACGACTTTCGCGTAACCCTCGGCCGACACCATGATGTTGTCCGGCTTGAGATCGCGATGAACGATGCCGGCCGCGTGCGCTTTGCCGAGGCCCTCGGCAGTTTGCGCGAGCACTTCGAGACGGCGTGCGATCGGAGGGTTGCTCGTATTGAACTCGCGAAGCGTCTGGCCTTCGATCAACTCCATCGCGATGTAGTGAACCTCTTCCGGACGCTGACGCTGATTCGTTCCTGCGATCGGCTGCACGATGCAGGACGGGCGCGCCTGGCCGATCTCGTAAATCGTGACGATGTGCGGATGGTTCAGCGCCGAGGCCGACTTCGCTTCCTGCGCGAAACGCTCCAGTCGCTCTCGGTCATCGGTCAGACCGGTGGGGAGAACTTTGAGCGCGACGCTGCGTCCGAGGCGTTCGTCGCGGGCGCGGTAGACATCGCCCATCCCGCCGGACGCGAGCAACGAAAGGATGCTGTACGGCCCGATGCTCGTCCCCTCTGGCAGCGGTTGCCGCGGGGGTTCCTCGTCGGCTACAAATCCGTGAGCCAGAATCCCGGCATCGACTGATTTCATGAGCAACCTCCACTACGAAGACCCGCGTGGATTTATACGCGAGCATTCCCCAAGGTTCGTGGCTGAGCGGTGACGGTTCAGCGGCGGAACTGGAAGGAATGCATGCTCCAATCAGAGCGCCGCTGCGAACATGCTAGAGTCGCGGCGATGGGTACACCGATCTGGTGAGCTCATCGGCGACGCGATCACACTGGCGCCGTTGCTGCAAAAGTTCCCATCGAGAGCTGCACCGCCAAAGTTTCGCGAGGTCATCCTCGTGCTCTTGGCTGCGGTCGAAACCCGCTGAAAGGCACCAGATGTCCTCATGTTCCCTTGAGCCCTCGGCAGAATTGCCGGTATCGGCGTCATCGCGTCACTCGGATGCACCAATCGTATCGAGCCTCGGCCCGGAGCCATGGAAGAGTCCGTGGTGGAAGACCGCCAAAGGCGACGCCGCGACGTTCTACTACATCGTCGCGATCCACATTCTTGCCGCGATCGGCCTCATCTTTTTCCCGACGCCCGGCTGGCGCGTGATCGTTGCAACCGTCGCTCTCGGATGGATCGGCGGACTGGGAGTCACGGTCTGCTATCACCGCGCACTCGCTCACACCGCGCTCCGGCTGCATCCCGTCGTCAAGCACGCGCTCATCTTTTTTGCGATGTTCAACGGCTCGGGCTCACCCGATTCGTGGACGGCGAATCATCGCCAGCATCACTCCAAAGTCGAGACGATTGATGACATCTCCAGCCCTGCCATCGGCGGCTTCTGGTGGGCGCATCTTCGCTGGCTGTGGCAGGCGGGAAACGTACCGCTCAACCGCTGGTGCCCCGATCTCAACAAACCGGAGTATCGGTTCTGGAATCGGATACAGATCCCGATGCTGGCAGTCTCGCTCTTCGGCGGTCTCGCCTTCGGACTTCCCGCCTTCTTCTGGCTCGGCTCGATGCGCCTGGTGATGTCGCTTCATGCGCAGTGCTTCGTCAACAGCATCGCGCACATGCGCGAGCATCGCGAGCATGGCGAAGACTCGTCGCAGAACATCGGATGGCTGGCACCGCTCCAGTTTTTTCAGGGCGAGAACTGGCACCAGAATCATCACGCCTCGCCGTCGTCGGCGAAGTTCGGATGGAAGTTCTGGCAGATCGACTTCGGCTGGTACAGCATCTTCCTGCTTGAGCTGGCCGGCCTGGCGACGTCAGTGAAGCGCCCGTCGAATCGGGATCGTGCCGCGGTACCAGCGGCTGCTCCTCACAATGTTGTGTTGGACCCGGCGCTGGATACGATTGCCTGATCGATTCACGGCGGTTGTCCCTCGGCGAAAGCAGGAATCGGAGTACGATCCGATGAGCAGCCGAGGAGGAAGCATTGAACTGTCCGCGTGATGCCGCAGTCCTGGAGTTGAAGTCGTTCGGAACCACCCAGGTGCAGACCTGCCCGAATTGCGGCGGGATGTTCCTCGCGCACGGACAACTGAACGAAGTGGCCGGCCCCATTCGCGGCGACCTCGAATTCTCGACCGTCGATCTCGACTCATTCCAGCACGAGGACGACTACGGCCCGATCATCTGCCCGCACGACGGCGCGTCAATGGGCAAGGTCGATTTCAACATCGACACGACCATCATCCTCGACTACTGCAAGACCTGCCTCGGCTTCTGGATGGACGGCAAAGAGCTCGTCCGCATCAACGAAGAAGTAAAGCGCCTGAACGAAGCCGACGCCGAGGTTTCCGACCCGCTGCTCGTCCGCATCTCGCAGTTCTTCTGGAACCTGCCGTTGCCGCACTGACGCGCCCAAACCGCTGTCTTCCAGAACGCTGTCATCCAGAACGCTGTCATCCTGAGCCGCCGTAGGACACGAAGTGCCGAAGGACGGTCGAAGGACCCCCCGATTCCTGCAGGTTGGGAAGGCAATCAAAACCATCGCACAAATCAGGGGGTCCTTCGACGTCCTCCGGCACTTCGTGTCCTACGGCGATCTCAGGATGACAGCGTTTCTTTACGACTCGGAAAAGTGACGCAGCGCCCACCTTCCTCTACTATAGCCAGCAATCCCTAATCACTTCCTCGGCATCCCCAACGCGTCCAGTTGTCCCACCCACCTGACGAATGGAGGAGAGATGAGAACGAAACGGCTTCGCAACGTCGCGGTTCCTTTTTTTGCATTGCTGCTTTGCGCACTATTACTCGCAATCGCAGGCTGTAAAAACGAGCAAAGTGTGTCGAACACCGATACGTCTGCCACTACCACCGCTGCTGCTTCGACCGACACTGCCGCTGCGCCCGCCGCTCCTTCGGCCGCGGCGCTGGCGAGCGGTCCCTCCACGTTCAATCCGGTCCCGCTGCCGGATCCGCACATTCCGGGGTACACGTTCCCCGAGCCCGAGCCGACGATCATCGACTGGACCAAGACGAACAACCAGAAGGCCATCAACCTGCACGCGTGGGGCATCTGGACGGCGCTGACGCAGGAGACGACCGAGCATTTCGCCGAGCAGAAGCTGCGGGTGTTCGAGACGTGGGCGGATCCGGACGATCTGCAGGCGGCAAACATGACGATGGCCGCTCTCCCCACGATGCCGCGTCTCGCGCATCGGATGAAGCGCCCTCGCCAGTTCGAGCACGGCGCCGCCGCGGCCACGAGCATGGGCGAACAGACAGTCCTCGCGTTCGTGAAGTACGACCCCACCGGCGCGAGCCACATTACGACCAACAAACTGCTCTCGTCCACCGCCCTGACCGCGCTGCGCACTGCTGGCAAGCCGGCCGTTCCCGATTTTCCCAACACAGCCCTCACGCTCAAGCCGGTCTTCCAGACGCTCGCGGGAAGCACGGTCGGCGGCGGACGTTACTACCAGCAGGCAACGTGGCCCGGATCGCCGCAGCTCACGCTCAACCCGAAAGACAACCTCTACCACTCGATCCCGTTCCCGCAAAACTTGTGGAAGCAATGCGTCTGGATCGACGTCCAGGTCAAAGGAAAAGGGACGGGCACGGGAGCCGTCGATACGACATGCGCCGCGGACGGCTCGTCGCGAACGGACGCGAACACGTACGGCGTCGATCAGTTCATCCGCTTCCAGTTGACGAAAGCGGAAGCGGACCTCGAAAACGCGCAGGGCCAGACTCCGCCGGCGAAGGCAGGCGATTTCTCGGTGCTGCTGGCGATGCACGTCACCTCCCGCGAGATCACGCGCTGGACGTGGGAGACATTCTGGTGGGTCCCGAACCCCGACAGCCCGACCGCGCCGAGCTCGCCCGCGATCGCCGCCGACCGCCCAGCGCAGCTTCAGGGCGCGCCGCGCAACTACGCGCACTGCACTGCCTACGACATGGAGAATCCCGCCACGCCGCTCGTGGGCGGCAACAACAACGGCGATTCCATCTACTGCTTCAACCCGTACCTCGAGGCGCCGTTCACGCCTCACACACTTGCCTCTTCGATCCCAGGCAACACAACGCTCAACGGCAAGACGGTAAAGACAGCGAACAACGTCGGTGCGCAGACAAACTGCATGAGCTGCCACGCTCAAGCGAACTGGAATCCGCCCGTCAACCACAGCCTCTACACCGGCGATCAATACATCGCCATGGACGCGCCGCAGTTCAAGGGAAACCTCAAGGTCGACTTCCTCTGGTCGCTTCCCGATCTGGCGTGCCCGCAGCCGGGGAGCCCGTGTCCGTAGCAACGTAGCGGGTCGTAAAAACTTGAGCGCCGGCCGTGATGTTTACGGCCGGCGCTTTTTCGTGCGCTAGCCCGCATTTCTCACAATCTCATCGCGACGCTCTGCAATCGAGTGCCTTCTCCCCCGCGCTTTTCCGCGGGGGAGAAGGTGCCGAAGGCGGATGAGGGGGTTGCGGATGCGATAAACATGTTCTCGCCGGGAGCGCTGTCCGATTGCAGTGCATCGGATTCCTTTCAACACTTACGCGACTGAAAACGCCCCCTCGTCCGGCTTCGCCGCCTTCTCCCCCGCAAAAAGCGCGGGGGAGAAGGCGCTCGATTGAGAACGCCGTGCGCGATTCCGATGCAAGTGCGAGAAATCGAGGCTAAGCAAGGGCTCGGCGCAGCATCTGGATTTCGCGGCCGTTCCATCGCGTTCCACGCGAGGCTAATGAGTGAATCCAAGCCTGAAAACGACGACGAGCTTCCGTTCGATGAGCGCGTGCGCATCGCCGCGGAGCTGCTCGAATCGCTCGACCGTGATCGCGGCCAACTCGTGCAGGTGAGCGCGGAAGAGCGCCAGCGCCTGCTGCACGCGACTCGCCGCGTTGCCGAGCCCGATCATCGCGCTCGCCGCCGGCTCGTCAAGGCCAGTGTGCGGGAGCGCAAGGCGGCGCGGATGAAACAGGACGATCAAGTCCTCAACTCTGCCGGCATTCGCGAGCTGCGCCGCAAGCCGGTCTACTCCACGCCGAATTCGTATCGCGAAGAATCGGCGACGAAGGAAGAGCCGCGCAACCTCACCGAGTCGCAGCATTGCTACGTTTGCAAACAGCATTACCTCACCGTCCATCATTTCTACGATCAGTTGTGCCCCGCGTGCGGCGATCTCAATTTCGCCAAGCGCACGGAGCTGGCGGATCTGCGCGGCCGCGTGGCGTTGCTGACCGGCGGCCGCGTGAAGATCGGATACCAGGCCGGCCTCAAACTGCTGCGCGCCGGCGCGCACCTCATCGTGACGACGCGCTTTCCGCGCGACTCCGCGGCACGCTACGCCCGCGAGGACGATTTCGCGGATTGGTCGGATCGCCTCGAGATTTTCGGGCTCGACCTGCGCCACACGCCGAGCGTCGAGGCGTTCTGCCGCGAGATGCTGTCGTCGCGCGATCGCCTCGATTTCATTATCAACAACGCCTGCCAGACGGTGCGCCGCCCGCCGGCGTTCTACGAGCACATGATGGAGTCCGAGACCGCCGCGCTCCATACGCTCTCCGACGCCGAGCGTCACCTCCTAGGCGCCTTCGAAGGACTGCGCGGCTACCGAATGCTCCCCGAGGGATCGGCGCCGATGAAGACGCTGAATCTGGAGGAAGTGACCGGATTGATGCACTCCGCACAGCTCTCGCAGGTTCCGCTGCTCGCGGACGATCATCACGAAGAGCGGGATCTTTTCCCCGAGGGACGGCTGGATCAGGATTTACAACAGGTGGATTTGCGTGGGCGCAACTCCTGGCGATTGCTGATGGCCGAAGTGTCGTCGGTCGAATTGCTGGAAGTGCAGCTTGTCAATGCCGTCGCCCCGTTCATCATCAACGCCCGTCTCAAGCCGCTGATGCTGCGGACGGCGAACCGCGACAAGCACATCGTGAACGTCTCGGCAGTCGAAGGGCAGTTCTACCGTAATCAGAAGACGACGCGGCATCCGCACACGAACATGGCCAAAGCCGCGCTCAACATGATGACGCGCACGGCCGCCGCCGATTACTACACCGACGGCATCCACATGAACAGCGTCGACACGGGCTGGGTCACGGACGAAGATCCCGCCGCGATCGCCGAGCGCAAGACTGCCGTACATCGCTTCCATCCGCCGCTGGACATCGTCGACGGCGCCGCCCGCATCGCCGATCCGATCATCTCCGGGATCAACACGGGCGAGCATGTGTGGGGGCAGTTCCTGAAGGATTACAAGCCTACGGATTGGTAGGGTTTCGGGTCTTATCGCAGATCGATCTCAACGCGCACTGGTGCTACAATTCTGTCTCCATTTTCAATTGAAAAAAAGGAGACTGAACGATGAGATCCAGAACGCTTGTCTGCGGTTTTCTTCTGCTGTCCCTGCTCGTGTTTCCCTCTATCGCCGCGCCAAAATTCGTCAACATGACGTTCGTCGGCAATTGGTCGACGAAATGGGCGCGCATTGACTATCCGGACTGCTCCGGGTGCACCGGGCATTGGGCTATGACGGACCTGACGGTCACTCAAGACACCCCAGGCTCGAATAACGTACTCGATGGCACATGGACCGCGACCACACCCGATAAGTCGAAGACGTTAACCGGATACATGCACGGTACGTTTACGCCGAAAGATGGTGTCTGGACCGGTGTCTGGTGGACCGGCGGAATGTACGAGCACGGTAACTTCACATTTACCCTCGGTAACGCCCGCGGTGTTCGCTCGTTCTCAGGCAAATACACAGCGGCCAAGCATGGGGATACCACGTACGACTGGAATGGCTTCCTGAAGTAGCTCGATGATTGGGAGGCTGGGCAGGTGTTGCCCAGCCTCGCCGCGGGAGCGCCTGCGGTAGCATGCGGCGCATGTCCACCCAACCACGTTTCTTCGCGACGATCGCCGCAATCGCGCTCTCCACCGTCACTCTTCTCGCACAACCCGCCAGTTATCGCGCCAAAGTCCAGAGCACGCCTCGCTTTCTCCAGACGGACCGCGATGCCGGTTTCGAGAACGCAGGCGATCAGTTCTGCGCGCCCACCGCCGTCTCGAATTCGCTGATGTGGCTGGCGAATCATGGTTACAAGGAATTGAAGCCGGCCGCGAGCTCCGAGAAGGCCGCGCAGATCCGCATGATCAAGCTGCTGGCAGATTCGGACCTCATGAACACGAATCCTCAGAAAGGGACCGACGTCAGTGAGGTGATCGCAGGCGTTCAGGGTTACGTCGAGAACGCGGGATACGAGGTCGAGTCGCTGCAATATTCAGGATGGCGTCCGGCGCCCGAGGATGCGGCGGCCGGTGAGACGCCCGACATCGATGCGGTCAAGGAAGCCATCGCCAACCCGCGCGGTGCCGCATGGCTGAATGTTGGCTGGTACCGGTATGACGAGGAGAGCGGTGATTACGCCCGCAGCGGCGGACACTGGGTCACCGTGGTCGGCTACGACGGCGACGATCTTCTGATTCACGATCCATCGCCGCGCGCCGGTACAGGATTCTCCACACAACGAATTACGCTCGAAGCGATCGAAGAAGGTCAATTGACCGGCCGGCAGGCGAATCTTCCTCGTTCGGCGGAGGGCTATTTCATTGTCGGCGGCGAAATGAAGGTGTCGAAGAACATTACGTGCATTCTCGATGGCGCGGTCGTGATGAAGTTGCGTTGAAAGCTCGCGCTACGGCCTCGCTCCAGGAATGCCTTCGATTCGAAAGATCACCGCCGTCGATGGATTGGAGCGCCCGTTCGTAATACTGACCTGGCGCGGTTTTACTTCAACGGTGTGCGCCCGTTTTCCGATCGCCGCTCCTGACTCGACCTCGCTGAAGTGATCGTCAGGAAACTCGAGCAGGGCCGTGGTTTTCGAGCCCTCTTTCTTCGGAGTGACCGTTCCGCGCAGGGCGATACTCGAAATGTCGTCGCACTCAGTACTCTGGCACTGCAGTTCCGGCGTCCGCTCGGGCTTTACAGGCAAATCGAATCCACTAAGGAGCCCGAGCCGGATCACGTTGCCGTGCTCCTCAAACTCGTAGCCGTTGGCAGCGAGCAGCAGTTGAAGAAGTTTACGCGGCGAGACATCGGCCGCCTGCACAGTGACGTACCCCCGGAGCGGCAGGCCGTGCAGATCGAGTTTCATTGCAAGCAGCTTCTCGACAAGGATCGTTACGACGTCCTTCAGGCTGGCATTGACTACATTGAGTGCCATCGGCAGTTCGTCCTTCGGCGCCTGAACGAGCGCGAGCCTCGGGTCCATCAGTTGCTCGCCGTTGCGTCCGACGAGGAGAAAGGTATCCGCCACCCGATACGTGAGTTTATTGGAAGCGACGATGCGGCTGATGATAGCGTCCCAGCGGTCGGAGAAGTCGCCAGTGATGCGAGGGCGCTGATTCGCGGCCATGACGAAGTTCAATCCCGTTTTCGAGCTGATCACATGGAGCGCCGCACTGACTTCGGCGTCCCGGAAATGCATTTCGTACGGCTCCCCGCTAAACGTCTCCGCGCCGTGAAGCCATGCGCCAACGAACGAGATAGCGAAAAAGAACACAACGCGATACTGGCTGCAGGTCAGTTTGCGCATCGTCATAGCGTATCAATAACTCCGCGTTACGTCATGAAGTGCCATCCGCTGATACATTTTCCGCTGCCGCGATACGATTGAGACCCAATGATGCATAAAGTCCTCGTAAGCGCCTGCCTGCTCGGCGAGCCGGTCCGCCATAACGGCGCGCACAAGCGTTCCAATGATCAGATCCTGCGGCGCTGGATTCAGGAGGGACGCGTCGTCGCCGTTTGTCCGGAGATCGCCGGCGGCCTGCCCGTGCCACGTCCCGCCGCGGAAATCGCAGGCGGCGCGGATGGCGCGAACGTGTTGGCGGGCGATGCCAAAGTGATCGACGTCAATGGCTGCGATGTATCGCATCATTTTGTGAGCGGCGCCAATATCGCGCTTCAAACCGCCCGCGCTCACGGCATCCGCATCGCAATTCTCAAAGAAGGAAGCCCCTCGTGCGGCAGCAGCTTCACTTACGACGGCACCTTCACCTCCACAAGAGCTCCTCACAATCAGGGCGTGACTGCCGCACTGCTCCAACAGGAAGGCATCGCGGTTTTCAGCGAAGCGCAACTGGCGGAGGCGGAGAGTTGTCTCAAGAAGTTGGAGGATAGAGAATTACAGTGACCGGTAGCGGATCGCGGTGCTCGACGCGCTCGTTTCCGCGGCGGTGGTCGATTGCGGCGGCGCAGCTTCCTTCCGCGCGCATCCGGCCAGCATCAACGACACGAGGGCGATTCCAAAGGCAAACCGAGGCACCCGTGGTCTCCTTGTCGTGGATTGTATCTACTCGATCCGCTTCCCAGGATGATCGCCGTTCTGGTGCAGGATCAATCTCGTGGCGCGGCCCTGGGCGTCCGTTTCGAATGTGAGCTGCGCGTCGACGACTTTGTAGAAAAAGTTGTGATCGTCTTCCGCGAAGAGCTCGAACCGCGGCTGCGCAGTGGCCTGCGCGTACAGATGGCTACCTTCGCGCGTGACGGCGATGATGAACGTTGGCGCAAATTCGTAGCGGCCCACGTAGCGGTCGTAGATCGCAGGATCGATGGCGACCTCTTTCCTCTCTTTCGGAAGGGGAGCGTCGGCGGCGAGGCGCTTTGCAGGCCGGTCGGCGCCATTTTGATGAAGGATCAGTTGGTCCTTCTCGAAGGTGATCCGCGCGTCGAGTCCTCTTGTGCGGAAGTTTTTCTCATCGTCGGCAGCCAGCTCGAACTTCTGCTGTCCGGTCGCTTGCGCGAAAAGGCGATCGCCGTTGTGCGTGATGGTGAGGATGAAGTTCGGCGTGAGCGCGTAGCGTCCGACGTAGCTCTCGAGAATCTTCGGATCGACGGTTACGGCCGGAGTTTGCGCAGCCTTCGGAACCAGCGACGGATCGAGGAGCCCGCCCGCCAGGTCGTCCACGCTCGTCGAGATATTCGTGAGCACGACCACACCGACGCGTTTCTTCGGCTCGAAGCCGACGAACGACCGGTAGCCGCCGGTGGCTCCGTTGTGCAAGACGACCTCATTTCCCGCCGGCGTGGTGAAGATATGCCAGCCGAGGGCGATGGAGAGATTGGGCGCGCCGGTGGGGCGGCGCGGCACGAGTTGCGCGGCCATCGCTGCGGCGAGCGGCGATTTCGTGTAGCCAAGCTCCGCGGCCAGGAACTCGAGCAGATCGTTTGCCGTCGATCGAATCGCGCCTGCTCCTGCCAGCGCGCCGAGGTCCCAGTTTGAAACGCGCGTGCCGCTGACGTCGTGACCGGGTGCCAGGCGCTGCTTGAGCGCGTCCGAGAGAGTAATCGTCGTGGACTTCATCCCTAACGGCGCGGTGATCCGAGTCCGAAGCAGCGTCTCGTAATCCATTCCGGCGCGGCGCGACAAGGCGTTGGCGAGCACACCGGCGCCGAGGTTGGAGTATTCGAACTTCGATCCGATGTCGCGCGGCAGTTGGTATCCGGAGAGGAACTCGTACAGCTCCTTCTCCGTGTAGGACGCATACGGATTTGCAGCGTCCGATACCGTTAGGTTCGTTGGCATCGGTGGCAACCCCGAGGTGTGCGTGGCCAGGTCGTGCAGCGTGATCTTCTTACCGCCGCGCTCGGGCACTTTCACGTCAGGAGGCAGAAACTTGGCGACCGGATCCGTCAGCGCCACTTCGCCGCGCCTCACGGCCTCGGCAAGCAAAAGCGACGTGAAGACTTTCGTGACCGAGCCGATCTCGAACAGCGTGTCGCCGTTGAGCGGCCGTTTGTCACCCGCGTCGAGAACGCCGTCTGCGATCACTCTGCGGCCGTCCGCATCGATGACGCCGACGACGATGCCGATGCTCGTCTGTCCTGCCAGACGTTCGTGAATCATCTTGCGGATCTCGGCGTCGGGCGGCGCGCCGGCGAACGCGCCCTGCGCGAGCAACAACACTCCGGCGGCAAGAGAAAGGACCCGTTTCATCAGGCGCTCCTTGGAAAACCGGACGTTGACAGTCATCGCGACGATCACGATAACAAACCGCGAGCAGCCCGCATCAATCGCCCGGAGGAGTGATGCGCGCTCGCGCTGTCATTTCGAATCGGCGGAACCGCGGGGGCGGCAGGGTGGTGGAGCGGTGGAGCACGATGAGAAATCCCCCGCCTCGGAGCGGTCCTCTCCACGTCCCGGTCATCTCCACATCGGCAGGGGATTCCTCGCCCCCCGCCGCCCCGCCCGCTCGGAGTGACAGCGATGGCGCGATCGCGCTGTCATTTCGAATCGGCGCAACCGCGGGCGGCAGGGTGGCGGAGCGGTGGAGCGCGATGAGAAATCCCCTGCCTCGGAGCGCTCGGAGTTCCTCTCCACATCGGCAGGGGATTCCTCGCCCCCCGCCGCCCCGCCCGCTCGGAATGACAGCGATGGCGCGATCACGCTGTCATTTCGAATCGGCGCAACCGCGGGGGCGGCAGGGTGGTGGAGCGGTGGAGCGCGAGGAGAAATCCCCTGCCTCGGAGCGGTCGGAGTTCCTCTCCACATCGGCAGGGGATTCCTCGCCCCCGCCACTCCGCCCGCTCGGAATGACAGTGTGAATGACGGCCCAGCAACACGCGCTTCGCGTCACGCCGACGTGTGACACAATTCCGACCGAACGGTCCGTTCAATCAAACCACGTCTGCCGCACGCTCGCACCGCGTGGCGCGCATCGAGAGGAATCACTATGCCCATCACCAGAAGACGCGTCACCTTCGCGGATCATCTCCGCTACAACTTTGATAAGAGCATGGCGGCGGGACCGATCGCGCTGATCGGCTGGCTGGCGCTCGTATCGCTGGCCATGATCGTCGTCTTCTCGCTCGTTCTGGTGTTCTCCGGAATCGGTCCCGATCCCAAAGAGAAACTCTCGTTCGTCGAAGCGGCGTGGATGAGCCTCATGCGCACGCTCGACGCCGGAACGATGGGCGGCGATCAGGGCTGGTCCTTCCGCTTCGTCATGTTCCTCGTCACCCTCGGCGGCATCTTCCTCGTCAGCAGTTTGATCGGCGTTCTGACCAGTGGCCTCGAGAGCAAGATGGACGAGCTCCGCAAAGGCCGCTCCTTCGTCATCGAGAAGAATCACCAGGTGATCCTGGGCTGGTCGTCGAGCGTCTTCACGATCATCTCCGAGCTCGTCGTGGCAAACGAGAACCAGAAGAAGCCGCGCATCGTGGTGCTTGCCGAGAAGGACAAGGTGGAGATGGAGGAAGAGATCCGCTCCAAGGTCGGATCGACCAAGAACACCAAAGTCATCTGCCGCACCGGAAGTCCGATCGATCTCTACGACCTCGAGCTCGTGAATCCGCACGAATCGAAGTCGATCATCATCCTCTCGCCCGAGGCGGAGAACCCCGACTCACAGGTGATCAAGTCGATTCTCGCGCTGACCAACAACCCGGCCCGCCGCGCCGAGCCGTATCACATCGTCGCCGAGATCCGCGACGCCAAGAGCATGGAAGCAGCGCGGCTCGTCGGCCGCGACGAAGCCACGCTGATCGAGGCCAACGACCTCATCGCCCGCATCACCGTGCAGACGTGCCGCCAGTCGGGCATGAGCGTCGTCTACACCGAGCTGCTCGACTTCGACGGCGACGAAATGTACTTCCAGGAAGAGCCATCGCTCGTCGGCAAAACCTTCGGCGAGGCGCTGTTCGCGTACGAAGATTCGGCGGTGATGGGGATGCAGTTCGCCAATGGTCACGTCAAGGCGAACCCGCCGATGGACACTGTGATCGCCGCCGGCGACAAGCTGATCGCCATCTCGGAAGACGACGACAAAGTGGTGGTCTCGGGGAAGACGGAATTCGGAGTGGATGTCTCCGCGATCCGCGAAGGAGTCGCGGTCGCTGCGTCGCCGGAGCGCACGCTCATCCTCGGCTGGAACCGCCGCGGCTGCGCCATCATCAATGAGCTCGACAACTACGTCGCGCCGGGATCGGAGATCATCGTCATCGCCGAAACCGACGGCCCGCAAACAGAGATCACGCGATTCTGCGGCAACGCCAAAAACCAGCGCATCACGTTCCGCGAGGGCGACACTACCGATCGCGCCACGCTCGACAGCCTCGAGGTCACCGCGTTCTCCCACGTCATCGTGCTGGCCTATTCGGAAGCGCTCCCGCCACAGCAGGCCGATGCCAAGACGCTCATCACACTGCTCCACCTGCGCAACATCGAAGAGACGACGGGCAAGCCGATCAGCATCGTCAGCGAGATGCTCGACGTCCGCAACCGCGAGCTGGCGGAAGTGACGCAGGCCGACGACTTCATCGTCAGCGACAAACTCATCAGCTTGTTGATGTCGCAGGTCTCTGAGAACAAGGCGCTGCACGCGCTCTTCGCGGACCTGTTCGACAGCGAAGGATCGGAGATTTACCTCAAGCCGGCCCGTAACTATGTCGCCCCCGGCTCGACCGTGAATTTCTACACGGTCGTCGAGGCCGCCCGCCGCCGCGGCGAGGTAGCCATCGGCTATCGCATCATCGAGCACGCCCACAACGCCGGCGAACAGTACGGAATCACCGTCAATCCGTCGAAGAGCGAGACCGTGACGTTCTCCGCGGACGATCTCGTGATCGTGGTGGCCGAGGACTAAGTCCTCAGTAGCGCGCGAAGGCGCGCTCCACAATCCTAGCCCCGGGCTCGGCCCGGGGGACGGGATGTCACCAACCATGTCCGGCCGCGAAGGCGGCGGCTATAAAGGGCTGGTTCCGCAACGAGGCGCCGGTATCGCGCGGCCGCGTCCAATCCCGCCGGCAAATGTCATTCGGCGATCGGCGTTGTAGCGACCGCCTTCGCGGCCGCAAACATCCGGCGGCGCATTTTCATCCCCGGGCCGAGCCCGGGGCTAAGTTTGGGCAGCGCGCCTTCGCGCGCCCCGCGTGCGCGTCGAGAATCACGGGCCGAGCGCGGCCAAGCTTGTCCAGCGCGCCTTCGCGCGCACGGCGGGCGTTGCGAGAAACATCGATTCTTAGCGTATTGCTGACTGAAGCACGTGGGCACCAAGGGCGGAGGTGTTGCACGCGAAGGCGCGCTCCACAATCCTAGCCCCCGGGCTCCGCCCGCGGGACGGGATGTCGGCAACGAAACGCGGCCGCGAAGGCGGCCGCTATCAATCGCGCCTAAGTCGTTTCGCCCCTCGGCATGCATCCCGCAGGTACGACATGAATCCCGAAGATCATGCAAGGCCAAGCTGAGCGTCCGCTGTATTCGACAGAAGCGGATCCGCACTACGCGCAACAACTCGAGGCCATCAACGAGGTCGCGCGTATCGCCTCCCTCGATCTGGAGCTGCGCCCGATGTTGCAGCGCATCACCGACACACTGGCGCGCAGGTTCGGCTGGGAGTTCGTCGCGCTGGTGATGGTCGATGCGCGCAACGAGGCCTTCGTTTGTGAAGCCGTGACCAGCGCGGTTCGCACCGAGGTTCATGTCGGCTACAGCCGCCCGCTCGGGAGCGGCGTCGTCGGGACCGTGGCGTCGACGGAGTACGCAATTCTGCTCGACGACGTCAGCACCTATCCCGGCTTCGTCGAGACGATGCCGGGCACAAAGTCCGAGCTCTGCGTGCCCGTTTTCCACGGCGGAAAACTCGTGGCCATCCTCAACCTGGAGAGCACACGCATCGGGGCGTTTCACGATCAGCTGCCACTGCTCATCACCGTCGCCGATCAAATCGCCGGAGCGGTCGCCAACGCCCGTCTGTTCGATGAAACACGGCAGCGCTCTCAGCTCATGGAGATGATGAGCGAGGTCTCGCGCACCGCGCTTGAGGCGAATGATCTCAGCGAGCTTCTCGACCGCATCGTCCGCTATGTGCGCGAGCGTTTCCCGGTCGAGCGCGTGTCGATCACGCTGCGCAACATCAGCGCGCACGCCGGCGAGACGACGTCGCCGGCGCCGGCCGAGATCAGCATCCCGATCCGCTTTCGAGGAGAAGACCTCGGGCTGCTGGAGATCCACTGCGCCAACCCAGCTGTGCTCACGCCGGCGACCGAGCTCGCCTTCGAGACGCTGACGCATCAGGTTGCAGGAGCGATTCATCTCTCCGCGACCAAACGCGACCTCGAGCAGGCCAACGAGCATCTCGCCCGCGCCATCGAGACGCTTCATCACATCTCCACGACCGATCCGCTTACCGGCGCTGCCAACCGGCGCAACTTCGATGCGGTTCTCGATGTGGAATGGCGCCGCGCCGCCCGCGCCCGCTCTCCCCTCACCCTCATCATGATCGACATCGATGCCTTCAAGGCCTACAACGACGCGTACGGGCATCAGGCCGGCGACGACTGCCTGCGCCGCGTCGCGGAGTCACTGCAAGCGCGCTTTCATCGCGCCGGCGACCTGGTGACGCGCTACGGCGGCGAGGAGTTCGCCGTGCTCCTCTCCGGCGTCGCCAGCGATCACGCCAGCGACC
The DNA here is from genome assembly GCA_034664845.1 of Thermoanaerobaculia bacterium. GTDB lineage: Bacteria > Acidobacteriota > Thermoanaerobaculia > Gp7-AA8 > Gp7-AA8 > JADGNZ01. The sequence continues at coordinate 102,022 of JAXDGW010000027.1, forward strand.
TCGCGGAATCGCTTCGCGCGTCGGTCGAGCAGATGACGATCGAGCACCGAACATCCACGGCCTCCGACGTCGTCACGATCAGCGTCGGCGTCGCCACGATCGTCCCCGACGCGAGCGACGCTCCCGCCACTCTCCTCAAAGCTGCCGACCAGGCGCTTTACGCCGCCAAAGACGCCGGGCGGAATCGTGTGGCGGTGCACGGTTAGGCTTCTGAAGAGGCCCGCTCACCACAGAGACACTGAGATCACAGAGATCATCACTACAACTCAGGACCTCTGCGTCTCTGTGGTTCACGATTTTAGAAATACGGCTTAGGCGCGGATCTAACGTTTTGCCCGCGCGAGGACCAAATCCCCCTTCCGCACTCCCGGCTGGAGCGAAAACCCTTCGTTCAGCGTGAGATTGGCGCGATCGCTGATGGAGAAGACGAGCTTCGTGAACCCGGCGTCGATCCGCGCGCCGTTCGCTGCCGCGATGCGGCCCCACGGTCCCGTGACATCGAGCGACGGATAGGCGGTGCCGGCGTCTCCGAGGGGGACGACGGTGTACGGATCGAATCCGAATTGGGCGCCTTCCATCGGGATCTCGATCGTCGGTCCGTCGACGAGGAGCGCGCGGAACTTTGCGACCTTTTCTCTCTGCGCGCGATCGCGTTTCTCTTCTTCCGCGCGCAACGTGGCACCGTTGTACGCGGCTGCGCGGACGTCCGGATCGGATGGCGGCAACGGCTTCAGCGACTCGCGCAGTGTGTCGCCAAAGTCTGAGCCGATCTTGTACGTCTTTCGCCAGTTGGGATTGGCGACATCGAGTAGCAGCCCGTACGCCGGGCCGCTGCTGTAGGCAAACGAGCGAACGAACGAAGAGCCGCGATCGATGGCATCGAGACGCCGCGCCGTCGACAGCCGTGTCTCCTCGTCGCCAGTGCCGCGCAAGACAACGCCGGTGTACTCGGCCAGACCCTCATTGTTTTCGAGGCTGCGCTCATTGCTCGTTGCGCTCGGAAACAGCGCCCTCCGTTTGACCCGAAATGCCAGGGCGTCGGCAACCGCCTGCTTTCGATCGTCGCTGCGCAGAGCGGCGGCTAGTGCTCGCAACTCGAGGAGAAACCAAAAGCGGCCATCAAGCGAATCGAGATGCGCGTTGTCGTTTGCGCCGGCCGGAAATCCAACCTCGTCCTGAATGCGATGAAAGCACTCATGCAGCATCAGGCGCCGGCGCGGCACGGAGCGCTCCGCGATGGATCCCCACATCATCATCGTCCAATGCACACCGTTCCAATTCGTTGCTGTATTGGCGATGACGACTGACGGAGGAAGGGTCCCGACAAAAAGCGTCCCCTCCGCTTTCAACACGCCTTCCGCGTCGGCAACGTTCGCAACGGCATACCGCGTGGCCGGATCGACGAGCAACATCGGGCCATAAAGCGCTTTGCCCCAAAGCCGCCCGCCATCCTCCTCCGAGGCGATGCGGGCGTCATCGAAGGCGCGGCGGGCGGCGTCGTGAGGAATCGGCGTGGAGATAGCGGCGGCAAGAGCGAGCGCAGCGAAGAACATCGCGAAATTGTATGGTCCAGGGATGTGACGTGGACTGGCGTGGGAAGTTGCCGAATTGTCTCGAGCTAACCCGCCAGACCACGTCTCCTAAGCCGACCAGTCTTCGATCGAAAGGCTTGGGATACGACCCATATGATCCATGTTGGCCGTAACGAGGATGGCGTCATACACGATGGCGTGAGCTGCGATCGCCACGTCGAAATCTTCGATGCGCTGTCCCGTTCGCTCCAGAGCCGCCTTGATTTCACCAAACTTCTCGCTGACCGCGTCGGACCAATCGCAGCGCTTGAGCTCTGCGCGGAGAAGCTCAAAACGACGGCGCAGATTTTTCGCGTCGCCTTGATTTCGGCAACCGTTCAATGCCGTAAGCGATCTCCGCCAGAACGGGCTGCGGAATACCAACCGCATCGCGCGATATCTGCGCAAGCCGGTCCACAACTCGCAAGTCTCCGCGCATCAGGGCGGAGGCGGCATTGGTGTCGAGCACGTACTTCACAGCTTCGGCGGTACCTTTGATCGCCGTTGCCTGCGGATCGCGGCGAGCATGAGTCCCGCGTCTTCAAACGTCCCGCGGTCCACAGCCCGCAACTTTTCGAAGAAGCCGGCAGACCACTCCGATTGCCGTTCAACTTCTCGTTCAAGCGCTCGCAGAATCAGTCGGGTTCGACTGATGCGCAATGCCTGAGCACGTTGGTCAACGGCCTTCAGCAGCTCGATCGGGATGTGAACACTGACACGCATTACTAGTGAAAACTACGATCGCCACGCGGATCTGACAAGGGAAAACGTTTGACAACATAGGCGGGCGCTCGCGTGAGGCCGTCAATTCTCTACCGCCAGTAGAAAAACTTGACTCCCCACCGATCCCGAGGGAGCCTCGGTGTCTACGGAGGTGAAGCATGGCCAATGACTACGATCCAATCGCCGAGATCGAACGGCTTGACCGATTCTTCGACGGTGACGAAGAAGGCGAACGTCCGATCGAAGTTCTGCGCAACAGGGGAATCTCCATTCCCGATGAGCGCGAGCTCGACGACGATGCGCTGCACGCGAAACTGTGGGAGATCATCAACGGCATGTCCGCGGTCGGAATGGTCGTCGAATCGACGAATCATCTGAGCGATCGCGATCTTTATCGCTATCTCGTCACCGACGCCATGCAGGAGGAAACAATTCTCCCAATGCCCGGAGGCGGCGGCCGATGGCATGTCAGCCCGATCGGCAGCGGTAGCGAGGAAGACAACGAGATCTATCTCCGCTACTACGCCGATGACGAGATCCGCAAGCAATGGCAGGACGACTTCGGATGTACCCTTCCGGCGAAAGAGAAACCGCCGTTCGACCGCGATCGGCTGCTTCCGGTAAACGACTTTCTACCCGACGAAGAGATTCAATGACGGCAAACGCCACTGAGTCTTAGTGCGTGGTTTTCGGCCGGCCGCTTCCGTGGCCGCGATCGCAGCCGGTTTGTTGACTAGAATCCTCGGCATGGCCCGAAGCAGCTCCGACCTCGAGCAATGGCTGAGCCGCCGCGCAGAACTGAGCGAGCGCAGCGAGATCGACGCGAAAATCTGGCAGGAGTTCGGTGAGACGATGGCCATGCTCGTCACGGACCTCTGCGGGTTCACGAGTGGCGTGGTAAAGCACGGGATCGTCCACTTTCTTCAACTGATCCATCAATCGAAAAACCTTCTGCTCCCGATCGCAATCACGCACGGCGGCACGCTTCTCAAGGTCGAAGGAGACAGCCTGCTGCTCCTCTTTCCCAATCCAGTCCATGCTGTCGCTGCCGCGGTGGCCATGCAGCGCGCCATCGCAACTGCGAACACGTTCTTACGCGAGGAGGATCGCGTCCTGCTCTCCTGCGGCCTCGGCTACGGCACTGTCCTCCGCGTCGGCGACTCCGACGTCTTCGGCGCCGAAGTCAATGCCGCCTATGTCCTCGGCGAGGACCACGCCAACGCGTACGAGATCCTCATGACCGATGCCGTCCGCGACGCCGTGCCCGGCCTGGAACTGGTGGAGCTGGAGGAGATCGTCACCGGACCGATCAAGCCGTGGCGGCTCGCGTACTGAGAGCCCGCGCAAGCGGCCACCCCTCGACGACGACACTGCCTTGAAACTCGAGAGCCCTTCAATCAGTACATAACAAAGTACGTGTGTGTTACCTTTAGGTCCCACTCCAACTGAAAGAAGGTCGTGATGCAGCGAGCGGCGCTGCTCCTCGGAAGAAAGGCTGACCTCTCTTCGCTCGACGCGCTCTGCTCCGGGGAACCGGAGATGGAGATTCACGCCCTGGAATGGGACCGCGTTCCGCTGGAGTCGCTGGCGGCACGGCCGGAGCTGATGATCGTTGCGGTGGGCGCTGCCGGCGTGCTCGAGAGCGCAGCCTTTTTCGCGCATCTGGCCTCACGGCGCGTCCGCCAGGTCGTGCTGGCGCTGGCTCGCGCGGACGATCGGGAGACGCTGGCCGTGGCGATCGCTCATGCGGACGACTTCGCGCTCTGGCCGGCGGATCCAGTCGAGATCGGACTCCGCATCGCGCGGCTGATGTCGGTCGCCGATCCCACTCCGCGGGAGATCGGCGGCCGGCTCGCGGAATCGGTCGCGCTGGCCCAGCTCGTCGGAAGCGATCCCCGGTTCCTTGAGGCCATCCGCCCCATTCCGCTTTTTGCGCGCAGCGAAATGCCGGTGCTGATCATCGGCGAGACCGGTTCGGGAAAGGAGCTGTGCGCCCGCGCGCTGCACTTCCTCAGTCCGCGGCGCGATGAGCCCTTCATCGCCGCCGACTGCAGTGCCATCCCCGATCATCTCTTCGAGAATGAGATGTTCGGACACTCGCGGGGTGCGTATACGGATGCACATCTCGATCAGAAGGGTCTGGCCGCATTGGCTCGCAAGGGGACGCTGTTCCTCGACGAGATCGACGCGCTGTCACCGGCGGCGCAGGGAAAGCTGCTTCGATTTCTGCAGGAGAAGACGTACAGACCGCTCGGCAGCGAGAAGTTCCTCCCCGCCCAGGCGACGATCCTCGCCGCAACGAACTGCGATCTCGATGTTGAAGTGCGCGAGAAACGCTTTCGCTCGGACCTCTACTACCGGCTGAACGTATTGCAGCTCCGCCTTCCGCCATTGCGCGAACGGCGCCACGACATCCCGCTGCTGGCCCGGCATTTCCTGGCCGCGGCCTCGGCGAAAATGAAAGTCGACCGAACGTTCTCCCCGCAGGCGCTCCGCAAGCTGAGCGCGTACGAATGGCCGGGTAACGTGCGCGAGCTCTGCAACCTCGTGCAGCGCGCGGCGGTGATTGCCGAGGGAGGCGTGGTGCTGCCGTGTCACATCGAGATTGCAGGAGCGTCGGACCAATGCGCCTCCGGCACCTTCCGCGCGGGCCGTACGCAGGCCATTCAGATGTTCGAGCGCGAGTACGTCCGCGACATGCTGACCCGCCACTCCGGAAACATCACAAGAGCCGCGCGTGAGGCGGGACAGGAACGGCGGGCATTTGGGAGGCTGGTGAAGAAGTACCGGTTGACCGGCGCATTCAGTGGCTGACGAAAGGCTTAGGAGGGAGTGCAATGGACCGCAGTTTCCGTGACACGCTGACGCGACATCCGGCGGTCCTAACGGCGAACCACTTTAGCCGGCGCACCCTTCTGCACGTCCGCCTTCGCCTCTAATCCATTTAGAAGATCCTGGATCTCCGTCGAGATGTCGAGGAAGGTACCGTACTTAACATCGGCGCTGATTCCGACGCTCTTAGGCTTCAATTTCGCAATTTCTTCAGCGGTAGTAGGCGTGAATTTCAAGCCACCAACCGACTTCGAGGCTTCCCACTTGCTCTCGAACGACTGGAACTCTTTGATCCTCACCTTGCACGTCCATGGCGATTGTTTTCCGTCGAGGTTCTTCGTGAAGCTCATTTCCAATCCGAAATTGTCTTCTCCGCCCCGCAACGGAAACGCGACGGCAAGAGCCTCCTTAACATCTTCGAAGTCATGTCTCAGCAGCGCACGCCCGATTGCGCCTGCTCTGAGCAAGCCCTTGATACTCCGGGTGACCGCAGCCGGGTCGGCATCGGCATCTTCCATTTCGGCCTTGATCGCCATCGTTTTCTCGTGCAATGTGCCGTCGGTTACGCGGCGCGACAGGCGGAGATCGAACGACGACTTGCCAACCTTGGTTTTCACCGACGTGGCCGTTTCGGTAAAACCAACCGTATTCGTTCTGCCAACATCTTTGAGACCGGCAAGCGTTTCGACGGCTATCTCGTCGTCCTTCTTATCGGTCATCCCCACACCAAGCCCAATCGCTGCCTCAAAGCCGACGGAGGGATCATTCGCGAGCCTGTTCTTATAGGTTTCCCACAGAGAGGGAGCCCAGAGAATCAGTGGAGCCAGCGACGGGTTGTATTCAATCATCCGCATGCGCAACGCCTTCGATGTGGCCAACGCCTGCAGCCAGGCATCGGCTCCAGCTTTCTTCAACGCATAGTGAATAATCTGCTTTGCGGCGTCGACAAAAGCGTCGGTGAGATCCTCGCCTTCGAGTTTTACATACTGAAACTCCTTTGCCTCGAACCAGAGGAACGCCGCCTTGATGTCGAGTTGCAGCTCGAGCTCTTTTTCTTTACCAGACTTTGACCACTCGCCCTCAATCTTGAAGGCAACTGTAAGACCCGGGATCTCCATCGGCACAGTGACTTCGAGCGCGACGCTGATGAAGATACCGAATCCGCTCTCACTTTCGACGCTCTTCTTCTCTCCGGTCTCGTCCATCTCGGCCGCGAGCTCTTTGAGCGTGAGTTTGCGCGGAGGTGGTTTGTACTCCCCCAGATCCGATCTGATTGGACCCGGCTCTGGTGAGCTCCACACGTATCCATATTCGCCACCACTGTTCTTGCTTTTTGCAGCGATCGCTTGGTTTCCTACGCTGCGTTGCAACTGTGCGGACGGGCGCAGGCTCCCGATCTTCGCGTTTGGGCGTGTATCGAGGGCCGTTGGCTCTCTCTTTGGTATCGCGCTTCGCGAGTGGGGCATGTTCGCAACGTACGCCCCACCACGGATTCGCGCAACGGGACAAACACCACTCTGATATGGGCGAAACCTGCCCACCCCGTCACACTATCGGCCAATGCAGTCCATCGACGGTCAAGACCGGGTCATGAGTGACCCACCGCGCCCCACAACCCAGGAAAGCTTTCTTTTCAAATCAACAACTTACTCCACTCATCGCTATGGCCCCTCCCTTGCGAACCGCCCCTCCCAATGGTCCGCCCTGCCCACGCGGTCATCAAAGAGATCATGCGTTACTTTGTCGAACATCCTCATGCGCTCGATTCGCTGGAGGGCGTGGCCCGGTGGCGGCTGCTGCAGCGGCGCATCGATGACACGGTCTCCGAGACGGAGAGCGCATTGGAGTGGCTCGTCGCGAACGGATACCTCCAGCGCGTCGACGTCACGTTCGGACCTTCTCTCTTCCGTATCGCCGCGGAGAACCCGAATGGCGTCGAGCGCCTGCTGGCCGAGGAGACGTCGTGAGCGACTTCACCGCGGTGCGCGCGGTGAGCCAGACGCTGAAGGAGCTACTGGAGCGGGAGATCACCAACAGCGACAACACGGAAGTATTCGGCGTTCCGATCTTCCTCAACTCGCCGCGCTTCCTCCGGGAAGAGAAGAACACATCGGGGATCTCGCTCTGGCTCTACATGATGCGTCGCGAGCCCGACACGCTGAACCGGCCGCAGGAACGGCCGGCATCCTCGCAAATCAAGCGCCGTCCACTGCCGCTCACACTCCACTATCTGATCTGCGCCCTGCACAAGGAGCCGCTCGACGAGCAGAAGCTCCTCGGCAAGGTCGCTCAGGTCTTTCACGATCACGCCATCATCGAGCCGGGCGACCTGCGCGAAACCCTGGCCGGCGAGGATCTGCAACTTCGGCTGGTGCTCGACGCCCCGACGCTCGAGGAGCTCTCGCGCGTCTGGGACGCGCTGAATGAGCCGTATCAGCTCTCGCTCGCCTACACGGTGCAGGTCGTCTCCATCGATTCCGATCGCGACGCCGCGGTTCGTCCGCCGGTGTTGGTGTCGACGCAGCAGCCATCGCAGATCGCCGGCGGAGGCGCGGCGTGACGGTGTTCACTACTGACGAGCGTGTGTACAACGTCGTCCTCGACGGCGCGATCCGGCGCCGCGCGCTGATCATCGCGCGGGTCGTGGACGCGGTGGTGACAAGCGCCGGCGCGCCTGTACCGCCGCGAAACCCGCTCAGCGCTCATGTGGACCGGCGCGGCGCGACGGTGCGCATCGGCAGCGGAGGGACACTGGCCGTGTCCGGACGAACCGAGCAGCTCCTCCCCGATCCATCCTCGACGACTCCGATCACGTTCACGATCTCGATTCGAGCGCACGGCTACCGGACGCACGTCGAGGCGGTCATCATCGCTCCCACCGCCACGCTCCCCATCGACCTCGGCACGATCGCGCTTCAGCCCTTGCCGGTGCGGTTGGAGGGTCGGGTGACACACGAGAGGGATCGGACAGCGATCGCGGGGGCGTCGATCGTGGCGCGGAAGTCCGACAAGATCGTGCTTCTCCGCACGCCCCTTCAGCGCGACTACCTCAGAGGCACGACGGTGACTCCCCGAACGCTCACCCCCAGCGGAACACCCACGACGCTCGCCGCACCGGCCGCGCGGGGCTCGGGAATGGTGACGCTCGACGACGCAAGTTCATTCGCACCGGGCAATGTGGTTCGGTTCGCGGCCCGCGAATACGGCGTCATCGCCACGATCGCTGTCAATGACGTGACGCTGATCGATCCGCTGCAGCACAGTCACGCCGCCGGAACATCGGTCTCGCACATCACCGCCAGCGCCGGAACCGCGATGACAACGCGGCGCGACGTGATCGCCGGCGACGCGCTTCTGCCGGTCGATACGGCAACCGATGCCACGGCGATCGAGATCGGCGGCGAGTACCACGACACCGGATTGCTTTCCGATTCGGACGGCTACTTCGCCGTCGACGGCATCGGCGGAGAGCGGGCGATCACGCTCATCACCATTGCGTCAGACCCGGCGCTCTCCGATGTCGAGACCACCGTAATCGTTGACTACAGCAAGCCAGAGAACAGCGTCAGCATGAGAGTCAAAAAGATACCGCCACCGCCGCTGCAATCGATGTAGCGCGGAGAAAAGGAGACCAGTCGTGCCTCAATACCTAGCACCAGGCGTCTATGTCGAGGAAGTCGATACCGGGATCAAGACGATCGAAGGGGTAAGCACCAGCGTGGCGGGAATGGTGGGGGTAACCCGCCGCGGCCCGACGAAGGGCCTGCCCCAGCTGGTGACGAGCTTCGCAGAATTCGAACGCCTGTACGGCGGCTACTTCGATTTCGGTACCGCGTTCGCCGGGCAACAGTTCCTCCCGCACGCCGTGAATGGGTTCTTCACGAATGGAGGGCGGCAGCTGTACGTGATGAGGGTGGCCAACGGTAATGCGTCAACCGGTGCTACGGCCGCGCAGAAACAGACAGAGGGCGGAATCGTGACACGGTTAAAGGCGAACGCCTCAGACGGTACAACTATGTTCACGCCACTGAGCACGCGTGGAATCCAGTTCCATACGAAAGTCCAACTTCGAATGATCAAGGACGGAGTCACCTACGATAGTGGAGCCGTCAGCGTCAGCGCAGTCGACCGCACGAGTGGTGAAGTGACGGTGGCGTCCGCCCTGAGCATCCCGACGGGTGGACCGACTGAATGGGACGCCCGATACACAATCGTCTACACAGATCGCAAGTCGACCGGCAGTCTCACGAATCCCACAGATACCCGTGAAAACAGCATCCTCATCGACGCCAGGGATCCGGGCTCATGGGGACGGGACATCACAGTCGAAGTCGCCGATCAGGCGGCCGGCAAGGCGGAGTTGCTCAGCAACGATTCGTCGACCATTACCCTGAAATCGCCGTCTGTGGCCTTCTACCCCAACGCCTGGGTGGAGGTGGATCAGGGCAAAACCAAGACGTTCATGAAGGTCACGGCCGTGAACGGTGCTGTGATCACCGTCAGCCCCGCTCCCGGCACGACCGACTTCAGTCCTGAGACCCCGTTCTCGGTCACAACGCTGACAGTATGGGAGATGAATCTCACCGTAAGTCTTGGGAGCGCTTCGGAGCAGTACTCGGGCCTGACCCTCGAAAACGTTCCTGGAAAGTACATCGTCGATCGACTCAGCAACTCGTCTCTCGTTGCTGTCTCCCTGGCGTCTCTCACAGCCAGCGACACCGACCCTCTGCACTTCCCGGCAGCCGAGGACGGACGCACCATCCATCTAGACACCGGGGGTGCCGACGGCACCTCGTCCCCGGCCGTCACCGACTACGTCGGCTCCGGCGATCCCGGAAACCGTACCGGCATCAAAGCCCTCGAAGACATCGACCGCATCAGCATCATCGCAGCGCCGGGGAACATCGACGTACCGGTTCAGAACGCGTTGATCGAGCAGTGCGAGCGTCTCAAAGACCGCTTCGCAATCCTTGATCCGAAAGGAACCACAGTCAACGACGTCACCACGCAGCGCCAGCAGTTCGACACCAAATACGCGGCCATCTACTACCCCAACCTCGTCGTCTTCGATCCCGTCACTTCGAACAACATCGTCGTCCCGCCCAGCGGCCACATGGCCGGCATTTATGCGCGCGTCGACATCGAGCGCGGTGTCCACAAGGCGCCCGCTAACGAGGTCGTGCGCGGCATCGTCGACTTTGCCGCCACCATCAACAAAGAGACGCAGGATCTGCTCAACCCCAGTCCGACGAACATCAACGTCTTCCGCGATTTTCGCGGTGACGGACGCGGGCTGCGCATCTGGGGCGCCCGGGTGATCACCAGCGACACCTCGTGGAAGTACGTCAACGTGCGGCGGCTCTTCCTCTTCCTCGAGGAATCGATCGACGAAGGGACTCAGTGGGTGGTCTTCGAGCCGAACGATGCGCCGTTGTGGTCGCGCGTGACGCAGAGCATCAGCGCTTTTCTGACGCGCGTCTGGCGCGACGGCGCGCTGCAGGGCGCGACTGCCGAGGAGGCATTTTTCGTCAAGTGCGACCGGACGACGATGACGCAGGACGACATCGACAACGGCAAGCTGATCGCCATCGTCGGCGTCGCTCCCGTCAAGCCCGCCGAGTTCGTGATCATCCGCATCAGTCAATGGACCGCCGGCGCCTCCGCGGCGTGAGAGAGGAGTTGAGCCATGCCACAGACAGGACAACGCAACGATCCGTACCGCGCCTATAACTTCGAGGTCCAGATCGACAGCTCCACCGTCGCCGGATTCCGCGAGGTCAGCGGCCTCAGTTTCACCACCGATCCCGTCGAATACCGCGAGGGCACCGACATCCCATTGCACGTGCGGAAGCTGACCGGCCTTCGCAAGTTCGCGAACCTCATGTTCAAGCGCGGCTTCACCAAGAACGACGAGTTGTGGAAGTGGTACAAGAACACGCTCAACGGTATCGAAGACCGGCGCAACGGTGCCATCGTCCTGCACGACGAGCTGCACAACGAAGTGCTGCGGTGGAACTTCGAGTTCGCCTGGATCACCAAGTGGGAAGGTCCGACGATGAACGCGACGAGCAACGACGTCGCCATCGAGACCATGGAGCTGGCCGTCGAGCGCGTCGAGCTCCAGTAGGGCGGAGAGACCGATGCCGCTCTACACCGCACCGGGAGTCCGGTTCGAGCCCGCCGATACCGGCAGCCAGGGCATCGCCGCGCTCCGCACGGACGTGGCGGGGTTCGTCGGCGTTTGCGAGCGGGGCCCGCTCGACGCACCGCTGCGCGCAGGCTCGTGGGAGCAGTTCCGGACGGCCTTCGGCGGCCTCGTTTCCAACGCCATCCTTCCCTGGTCGGTGAAGGCATTCTTCGAGAACGGCGGGCGCACCTGCTGGATCGTCCGCGTCGCTGCACAAACAACTTCGACCACGACCTCGGGCACACAGCCGTCCGACCGGCAATCGTCGAAGGTGCTCGATGCCAGCGGCTTTGCGGCCGGCGCCGTAGCGACGCTCGCACAGTCCATCGCCACGACGACCGCGACGATCGCGCAGCCCGCCGGCCGGCAATCGTCCGTCGTTGCCAGCGCCGCCGGCTTCATCGCAGGCGCGGTGGCGATGCTGTCGCAGACGACGCAAACGACGAGCACCGGCGCAGCGCAGCCGGCAGACCGACGTTCATCCCTTGTCGCCGATGTGACCGGCTTCACCCCCGGCGCGCTCGTCGAAGTCACCCAGGCGGGAAAGACGACGCACCTGCTCGTGTCGGCCGCCGACGCCGCGACGAACACGCTCGTTTGGGACACGCCGCTCGACGCGACCTACAACCTCGCCGCCACTCTGCATTTCCGGACGACGTGGCGCGACGCGCGGCGCGTTCATCGCGTCGACGGACCCACGATCCACTGGACCGTTGCGCTCGATCAGCAGTTTGATCTCGCCCGCGCGATTGCCATCGAGACCGTAGCCCGGAGTGAGCGATTGATCGCCGGCGTCACCGGTGCGACGGTCGCCTGGACGCGCCCATACGGCGGCGAATACGACCCGGCGCAGCCGATCGATGTCTCCACCGGCGCATCCGCGGCGAGCGGCGTACTGCTCGACGCGACCGGCACGCCGACGCTGCGCGTCGATGCAGCTAGCCCGGGAGCATGGGGAAATGCGGTCAGCGTCGTCGTCTCGCGCACGAGCCGTCAGGCCACGCGCAGTGCCGGCGTGCAGCCGTCGAATGGTGCATTCAGCGTCGTCGAAAGCGTCGCCGGCATTTCCGCCGGAAGCGTGCTCCAGATTTTCCAGCCGGGCTCACGCACATTCCATCGCGTCGTCTCCTCCGTCGATGCGGCGCGCAAGCGCATCTTCTGGCGCGAGCCGCTCGGGAACCTCGATCTGACGCAGCCGTTTTCTCTGGAGAGCGACGAGATCACGATCGCTGTTTATGAGCGCGCCAACCTTCGCGAAGTTCTCGACCGGCTGACGCTGGTGGCGGGCGACGATCAACACGATGCGCCGGCGGTCGTCAACGCCGCCTCACGCTACCTCCGCCTGACCGATCTCGCCTCGCCGGCGCCGCCTCCCCTGTCGCATCCGAACCCGCAATCCCCCGCGCTCGACAACGGCCGGCTTCTGCTTGCCGGCGGCCGCGACGGCATCGCCGCGCTCCGGGCGGACGACATCACAGGAACCTTCACCACCGATGACCGCGCCGGCCTGCGGACGCTCGAGCTGGTGGATGAGGTTTCCTACATCGCCATCCCCGACGTCCTCATCGAGCGCGTTCCCGCGCTGGAAGTTCTCCCCGATCCGCCGCCCCCGCCGCCCGATCCATGCCTGCTCGCGCCGCCGCCGCTCTCGCTCGTCGCCGCTCCTCCGCCTCCGGCGATCCGCGAGCAGAGCGCGCACTTCAACCTCGACGAGGTGCTGCGCGTGCAGAACGCGATGATCGATCACTGCGAGCGTTTGCGCGACCGGATGGCGCTGCTCGACCCGCCGAACTTCCGCGCAACCGAGCTGGCGGAGATCGATAGCTGGCGGCGACGCTTCGATACGAAATACGCCGCGCTCTACTTTCCCTGGATCGTCGTCCTCGATCCGCAGAACAGCCGCGATCTCACGCGGGCCATCCCGCCGAGCGGACACGTCGCCGGCATCTGGGCGCGCACCGACCTCACCACCGGCGTACACAAGGCGCCAGCGAATGAAGAGCTTCGCTGGGCGCAGGACTCAACGATCGACGTGACCGAGGCGGTGCATGAGATCCTCAATCCGGCGGGCATCAACGCCATTCGTCTCCTGCCGGCCCGCGGACTGCGCGTCTACGGAGCGCGCACCGTGAGCAGCGATCCGTCGTGGCGCTACGTCAGCGTGCGGCGGCTGCTGATCATGATCGAAGAGGCGGTCGAGGAAGCGCTGCAGTGGGCGGTCTTCGAGCCTCACGACGCCGCGCTTCGGGAAAAGGTAGCGATGTCGATCTACTCGTTCCTGGAGCGGCTCTGGGAACGGGGAGCACTGGCCGGCGCGACCGCGGGGGAGGCGTTCTACATCCGCTGCAACGAGTCCAACAACCCTCCCGACGCGGTCGCAAACGGCCACCTCCTCGCCGAGGTCGGCGTCGCGCCGGTCATCCCGGCGGAGTTCATCGTCTTCCGCATCGGCCGCACCGAGGATGTGCTCGAGACGAGCGAGCCGGAAGGGGGCGCGTGATGGCGATCGGAATCCCCGGGCTCCGTTTCGATCCCGTCCGCTCCTACAACTTCCTCATCACGCTCGTCGACTCGACGAGCGCACTCGGCACCCTCGCTTCCGCGGTACAGAACATCGTCCTCGGCGGCTTCACCGAGTGCAGCGGCCTGGAGATGGAACTGGAGATGGAGTCGTACAACGAGGGAGGCAACAACGGGCGCGCGCTCATTTTTCCGACGCGCGTGAAGTGGTCGCACATCCGCCTCAAGCGCGGCGCGGCGTTAAGCATGGAGCTGTGGAAGTGGCACTACAGCTTCGTCGAAGGAAAAGGGAAGCGGCGCGACGGCATCATCGTGCTGCAGGACGACCTTCATATCCCCGTCCAGCTCTGGGCCTTCTCGCGCGGTCTGCCGGTGAAGTGGACCGGCCCTTCGATGAACGCGTCGCAGAGTCAGGTGGCGATCGAGGAGCTGGAGATCGCGCACGAAGGGCTGCGAAGCCATACGCCTGGCTCGGTGATCGGCGGCGTGGTGGAGAGTCTTTTCTAAGGAGGAGCGATGGACGTGCACGTCGGCGAAATGAACAGCACCGTGCGGATGACCGACGCACAGTCGATGCTCAGCCCCGAGGTCTTCGAGCGGATCGTGCGCGCGGTGATGCAGCGGATGCGCGAAGAGCGGTCGCACGAGGAGCGCGTGGAGAAGGAGCGGCGCATCCGGCCGCGTGCGTCCGCGGTCGAAGGGACTTCCTGGGAGTAGACGATGGCGATCGCGAAGGCAAAGTTTGAGCGACTGAACGGCAGGCTGGCTGCCGTCGGCGACGCGATCGAGGTCTCGTTCAATCCGAACGAGCTGACCTACAACAAGGGCGTGCAACTCTCTGAGATCGCCATCCCCGGTCTCGACTCTCCGATCCTCCAATTCGTTCGCGGCCAGGCGGAGACGCTCGCAGTCGACCTCTTCTTCGACAGCACGGATGAAGGGGGGACAGGCGCCGGCGCCGTATCTGTCACGACCCACACCGACCAGTTCTACAAACTGATCAAGATCGATCGGGCCACGCACGCACCACCTGTTTGCCGGTTTGTCTGGGGAAAAGGGCTGCCCTCCTCGAACATCATCGGAGCGTCATCGACGCAGGCGCACGGCACCTTCCAATGCGTCGTGGAGAGCGTGCGGCAGAAGTTCAGCCTCTTCAGCGCCGAAGGCGTGCCGTTGCGGGCGACGCTCTCGCTGTCGCTGAAGGAATACAAAACGCTGGAGGATCAGGTCACCGAGATCGGCAAAGAGTCGGCCGATCACACACACGCGCGGGTTGTGCAACGCGGCGACACAGTGACGAGCATCGCGGCCGAGGCCTATGACGATCCGGCGCCGTGGCGCGCCATCGCCCTCCACAACGACATCGACGATCCGCTCGATCTCGAAGTGGGGACGATTCTGGAGGTCCCGGCGCTCCGCTGAGGAAGACCATGACCACCGCCGCCACTCCGATTTACGCCGATAAGAGGACGTTCTACGCGCCGGAGTTTCGGGTGACCGTCGGAAAGGATGTACCGCAACGGCCCATCTTCGACATCATCGACGTCACCTTCCACGACAAGATCAACACCATCGACTGGTTCGAGATCACGCTGAGCAACTGGGATTCGCAAGACCAGACATTCAAGTACGAGCCGCCACTCCTGCGATTCAAAGGACTCATCGAACCCGATTACCGCATCGACGTTCACATGGGTTATGCCGCCAAGGGCGAATTGCGCCTGATGAGCCGCGGAGTGATCACCGCCATCGAGCCGAACTATCCCGAAAGTGGCGCTCCCACACTCACAGTTCGAGGCCAGCATCTGCTTCATCGCGCCGAGCGCCGCCAATACACGAAAACCTGGGAAAGAATGCGCGATAGCGAAGTTGCCAAAGAACTCGGCAACAAACCGCCCGACGTCAAGCAACCCAGCCTCGGCATTCCAATCGAGATCGATGAGAGCGCCAAGAGCCGCGAACCGAACGAAAAGATCGTTCTCGACAATCTGTCTCTCGTCAACTTCCTGCAGAAGCGCGCGAACCGCCGCGGCTATGTCTTCTATGTCGATCCGGCTGACGAAAAGAACGAGCTTCTCTATTTCGGCCCATCCGATCGGCCCAACCGCACCCAGTACGGCCTGAATTGGGGCGCCACGCTGATCAGCTTCCGCCCGACGTTCGCCGTAACGCAGCAAGCCGGACGTGTGACGGTGTGCGGAAAAGACCGGCTCACAGGCGAAAAAATCGCCGAGACCGCCGAGTTCCCAACCGACAACGACCTCAATCCCGAACTGCTGCCGCCGAAAGACAGTCACGACATCATCACGGATCCCCCGGCGCGATCGATCGCGGAGGCCAAGGCACGCGCGCATGAGGCCTTGAGCCAGTTCCGCCGCAACGTGATCAACGCCAGCGGATCCACCGTCGGTCTGCCCGATCTCCGCGCAGGAAGCTACGTCGTCATCGGTGGCCTCGGCAACGGCAGCCGCTTCAATGGCCGCTACTTCATCACCGGGACAACCCACACCATCGGATCGGGCGGCTACACCACTTCGTTCGAGGCCCGCCGCGAGGACAAGGAGAGCTGACCGATGCCCATCCCGCCCATCCTCCAACCCGGCGCCGTTGACGACGACGGCAACTGGATCAATCCCGACGTCATGGCCAGGTACATGGACGACGCCCTTCCTCCTCCCGACGACCCGGAGGACTCGGGGAAAGCAGGCCGCCGGCAGTTTTTCATCGCCATCTCCAAAGGAGTCATCGGGTATCTGCGTGCGCATCCAGAAGCGTTCGTCGACGGCAGCGGCAACCAGGTGATCGGACAGATCAAGTGATCGAGGAAAAACAATGACGCGATTCACCGGAGTGATCGTCGGAACCGTTCAGGACGTCAACGACCCGAACGGGCTCGGGCGAATCCGTGTCGAGTTCCCCTGGATGGGCGGCGCCAGTCAGAGTCACTGGGCGCCGGTGGCCGCCGGAATGGCCGGCGGAGGCCGCGGCATGTTCTTCATGCCGGAGGTGGGCGACGAAGCGCTGGTCGCGTTCGATCATGGCGACGTCGATCAGGCCATCGTCCTCGGCTTTCTCTGGAACGGCCGCGATCTTCCGCCATCGAAAAACGTTCACGAGCGGGCGATCCGCTCCGTCAATGGCCACACCATCCGCTTCCTCGACTCCACTCCGGACGGCGGCAACCTCGGCGGAATCGTCATTGAAGACGGCCACCACAACCGCATCGTCCTCTCCAACGCAAAGATCACCATCCAGAGCACGGCCGTGCTCGACCTCCGCGCGCCGACGATCCTGATCAACGGCCGCGTCGTTACGCCGAACAGCAATCCGATCTGACGAGAAACCGCGAAATGAGCGCCATCGACATCCCGATCTCCGCCGAACTGCAGGCACTCATGAAAGTGCCGTCCGCGGCGGAGATCCGTCTGCCAAAGCCGGTCGATCTGAAGATCACGCTACCGACCGGCGCCGTGCTCAAAGCTCCCAATGACATCTCGAAGGGCTCACCGACGCCGGCATCGGCCAGCTTCGGTCTCCTCCTGCAACTCGGACCACTGCTCGGCAGCCTGGAGTGTCTTCTCAAGATTCTCAAGCTCCTCAAGCCGCTCATCGACGTCATCAAAGGCCTCCCCTTTCCACCGGTGAAAGCAATCAAAGATTTCGTGCTGGCGGCGAAGGACCTCATCCCCTGTTTCGGCGTCGTGCTGCCGACGAGTCTCATCCCCTTCATCAAAGACATCCTCTGCCTGATCCACTCGATGCTCCAGGGCATACACGACGGTCTGAAGAGCGTGGCTGACGTGATCGAGAGCGTCTCCTCGCAGATGGCCGCCGCTGACGAAAGCGGCAACGACGAGCTGAAGAAAGTGCTCGAGGCGGCGCAGGAAAATGCCATGACCTCGGCCTCGCAATTCACGGCCGCGCTCGCGCCCCTGAGCGCGCTCCTGACGATGGTCGAGCCGATCATGAGCCTGGCCGGGCTCCAGCCGTTCAAGCTGCCGGAGATGGGCGAGGCCGCCGACGCCGCCGCATTGAAGCAGGTGGTCGGCGCGCTCGAAGGCGCCATCGACGCGCTTGGCAACGTCACGCAGGCGCTGGGAGGCTGCTCATGAGCGGCCGCGATTTCCTCGGCACCGGCTGGAGCTTCCCGGTCCGGCCCGGCCCGCGCGGCGGCTTTGTCTGGTCGTCCGCCGAAACCGACATCGAGGAGTCGATCTGGATCATCCTCGGCACCGCCAAAGGGGAGCGCCAGATGCTTCCGCAGTTCGGATGCGGGATTCACAACTACGTCTTCGCGCCGAACAGCCCCACCACCCGCACGAGCATCGCCGAGGACGTCCGCGGCGCGCTCACCACCTTCGAGCCGCGCATCGATCTGACCGGCGTGCGCGTCGACGCCGCACCTGACGATCCCGCGCGGCTGTTCATCCGCATCGACTACCGCGTCAGGAAAACGAACGCCTTCCACAACCTCGTCTATCCCTTTTATCTCAGCGAAGGGAAAGAGAGCTGACCATGCCTTTGCTGCCGCCGAATCTCGATGACCGAACCTACGCGCAACTCGTCGCCGAGGCGAAGACGCTCATCCCGAGGTACACGCCGGAGTGGACGGATCACAACGAGAGCGACCCCGGCATCACCCTGATCGAGCTCTTCGCCTGGCTCACGGAGATGCTCCTCTACCGCGTCAACCGTATCCCGGAGCGCAACTACATCGAGTTCCTGCGGCTACTCGGCATTGAGCTGCTGCCTGCCGGTCCGGCGCGCGCAGAGCTGACGTTCACACTCGCGCGCAACGACGTCGACACCGTCTTCATCCCGAAAGGGACGCGCATCGCCGCTCCCGCGAATGGCGGCGAGGCACCGCTGCTCTTCGAGACCAATGAGACGCTCATCGCCCTCGGCGCGAAACTGAAAGCGATCCAGAGTTTCGACGGCTTCAGCTTCACGAACGTGACGACGCACAACGCCGCCGCGGGCCAGACCTTCTTCCCGTTCGGGCCGCGCGTGCGCAAGGACGCTGCCTTCTACCTCGGCTTCGAATCTCCGCTCCCCTTCACCAGCCAGCAGGTCAATCTGGTGTTCTTCGTTCACACCGACGAGCAGAAGGGAGCGACGCACTGCGACCTCGATCTCGCCACGCTTCCGCCGCCCGCGGAAATCGCCTGGGAGTTCTGGAGCAACGGTTTCTGGCAGCAGTTCGAAGTCGACCGCGACGACACCCGCGCCTTCACTCGCAGCGGTCATCTCTACTTCCCCGGTCCCGGCGCCGCTCTGCAAAGGCGCGCCCTCGGCGAGGTGAAAGTGCCGCTCTACTGGATTCGCGCGCGTCTCGTCGAGCCAACCTACGAACAGGCGCCCGAGCTCGAGGCGGTGATGACGAACACCATCTCCGCGACTGCCGCCGTCACCGTGCGCAACGAAGTCGTCGGCTCCACCACCGGCCAACCGGCGACGACGCTGCGGCTGGCCAACACGTCCATCGTCGAGCGCGACCGGCCGGAGCAGGCAACGAGCTCCGCGGGTGTGGTCACCATCACGAGCGTCCGTCTCGAGATCGACGAAGGTCTCGGATTCGAGGTTTGGCAGGAGGTCGATGACTTCTACGCCTCGGGGCCCGACGACCAGCACTTCCGGCTCAACCGGAACACCGGCGAGATCGCATTCGGCGACGGCGACCACGGCCGCATTCCGCTCGCGAATCCGACCGGCGATCCGAATGTCATCGCACGCGAGTATCGCCAGGGCGGCGGGCGGCGGGGCAATGTCGCGCCGGGCCAGCTCAACGCGCTCCAGAGCTCGATCGACGGCGTCTCGGGTGTGACGAACCTCCGCGCCGCCCTCGGCGGCTCGGACGAGGAGACGATCGAAGACGCCAAGTTGCGCGCGCCGCAGGCGCTCAAGAGCAAAGGGCGGGCGGTGACCGCCGAGGACTTCGAGTACCTCGCCATCAGCACGCCGGCGGTCCGGCTCCGCCGCGCCAAAGCTCTGCCGCTGTATCACCCGCGCTTCACCGGCGCGCCGATTCCCGGCACCGTCACGGTCGTCATCGTGCCGGACAGCGACGCTCCGAATCCCACGCCGAGCGAGGCCACGCGACGCATCGTCTGCCAGCACCTCGAGAAACATCGCCTTCTCACGTCCGAGGTTTTCATCATCGCGCCAACCTACCGGCTGGTGCGGATCGAAGCGGACGTCGCCGTCGCCACCAGCGCGGATCTGGCCGAGGTCAAGCACGGCGTCGAAGACGCGCTGACGCGCTACTTCCATCCGCTCACCGGCGGCAGCGACGGCACCGGCTGGCCGTTCGGCGGCGAGATCTTCTACTCCAGCGTGCTCCGCGTCCTGCTGCAAGTGCCGGGCGTGGAACGCATCCGCGACAACCAGTTGCTGATCTGGCTCGACGACGAGCGGCAGACCTTCTGCCGCGATGTGCCGGTCAACACCGGCGAGCTGCTCTACACACAAGGACACGACATCCGCGTCTCGTACGCGTGAGGAGATGATGCGAAACGGAAGGCAAAGCGTGTTGCTGAGCGAACGTGCCGGATGGCGCAAAGCGTTCGCCTCCGCAACGCTGGACACGGCCGGCGGAACGATCTCGCTCCGGCGCCTTCCGGCGTCGATCCGCCTTCTCGTCGATCCCGCCGGCTCCTTCGGCGGCCTGACCGATCCGACCGGAATGGCGGTCGACCCCGATGGCCGCATCTACGTCCTCGACAGCAATACCTGCGAGCTTCGCCGTTTCGATCCCTGCACGGCGCAATTCGAAACGGTGGACTGCATTGGCGGCGAAGGAAGCGAGCCGCGCCGCTTCCAAGCACCGCACGGAATCGCTATTTCTCCCGCCGGCGATCTCATCGTCGCCGATACCGGCAACCGGCGCCTGCAGATCTTCCTGCTGGCCGGACTCGCGCTGCGCGAGATCCGCGGACCGCTCGCCTTCCCCACGCTCCCACCTCCGCCACCCGGCAGGAGGAGACCGTCCAACCCGCCCGGCCCGACACCGCCTCTGCCGGTCAGCACGTGGGAGCCGTGGGACATCGCCGTGACGAAAGACTGTCACCTCTACGTCAGCGACCGCGCCAACGGCCTCGTTCATCGCTTCGACCGCGCCGGACGATGGATCGATGCCATCGACGGCTTCGAAAAACCGACTGCGATTGCCATCGGATGCGACGGCAGCTTGTACGTGATTCAGGAAGGGAAGCCGGACGTGATCGTCGTGGCCAGCGATGGCTCGCGACGTGTGATCGCCCGCGCGGACGAAGCGGCGAGCGCCTTCTGGCCGCCCGGCATCGGCGTCGATGCCGGCGATCCTCCCGCGTATGAAACGGAAGGAGCATTCGTCTCCGCTCCGCTCGACAGCGGCATCTACAACTGCCAGTGGCATCGCATCGTCGTGCGCGGCGCAATCGCCGCCGGCACGCAGTTGCGCGTCGAGACGTTCACCTCGGAATCGCCGAAGACGGACGACGAGATCCGGTCGCTCTCCGACGCCCGCTGGATGACGCGCCAGGACCACACGCGCACCGGCGAGGGAGAGTGGGATTGCCTGATCCTCAGTCCTCCGGGACGCTACTGCTGGATCCGGATTACGCTCACCGGAAGCGGCGAGGCCGCGCCGCGCATCGACGCCGTCCGCGTTCATTTCCCGCGCGCGTCGTCGCTGCAATATCTCCCCGCCGTCTACAGCGAGGAGCCGGTGAGCCGCGATTTCCTTTCGCGATTTCTCTCGCTCTTCGACACGATCCGCGACGGAATCTCCGATCGCGTTCGCGACGCCGCGCTCTACTTCGATCCCGAGGCCACACCGGCGGAACCTGCATCGCGTGGCGCCACCGACTTCCTCACATGGCTCGGCACCTGGATCGGCTTGGCGGTGGAAAGCAACTGGCCGGTCGCGAAACGGCGCCGCCTCGTGCGCGACGCGCATCGCCTCTACGAGTTGCGCGGCACCCCCGAGGGATTGCGGCTGCACGTGCAGCTCTACGCCGGCCGCGAGCCGCGCATCCTCGAACACTTCCGGCTGCGGCAGTGGATGTTCCTCGGCAGCGGACGTCTCGGCGACTGCTCGGCGCTCTTCGGCTCGTCGATCGTACGCCGCCTGCAGCTCGATCGCTTCAGCCGGATCGGAGAGTTCCAGCTCGTCGACTTCGGCGATCCGTTGCGCGATCCGTTTCACGCGCAGGCGCACCGCTTTTCGGTGATGGTGCCGCTGCGCGATGGCGCGGATGAGGAGAGCGAGCGCCGCATCCTGGAGCGCGTCATCGAGCTCTCCAAGCCGGCGCACACGAAAGGCGATCTCCAGTTGATCCGGCCTGCGTTCCGGATCGGCGTTCAGTCGTTCGTCGGCGTCGACACGGTCGTCGCGGCATATCCAGCCGAGACCGTGACCGACCGCGGACGCCTCGGCCGCGACACAGTCCTATCAGCATCACCAGACGAAGCAAATCCGCCGGCGATACGCGCCGGCACGAAGTCCAGGATCGGCGTCAGCACGCAATTGCGCTGAGCGGAAGGAAAGATCATGTCCTGTCTCGACCACGACACGAACCAGCGATGCGACGATTGCGACACTGCCCAGCTCGCGCGCAATCATTTCTTCACGGGGAAGCTCCTCGTCGAGCGCGATTTCACCGACGAGCAGCGCTTCTTCCTCGGCAAGGACCGCCGTCACCTGCGCGATCTTCACGGTCACGGCACCATCTGCGGGCTCAAGGTCGTCGAGCATCCGGAGCCGTCGTGCCGAGGGAAGTACGTCATCGTTCGCGCCGGCGTCGCCGCTGATTGCTGCGGGCGCGAGATCATCATTCCGAGCGACGTCCGGTTCGACTTTTTCAGCCTGGCCGAAAAGGTCATTCCGGCGCCACCGCCGCCACCGGATCCATCGTCGGGCGTGCGATTAATGCCTCCGCCCACACACAAACTGCAGATCTGCCTCCGCTATCGCGAATGCCCGGCCGAAGACGTGCCGGCGCTGTTCGACGAATGCGGAGGCGACGATCGCGGCTGCCAGCCGAACCGGATCATCGAGAGTTACGAGCTCGACCTGGTTGTCGATCCCCCTCCGAAAACGCGCCACTTCAGCGGGAGCATTGCACTGGATTGGGCGCACACGATCCCTATCGCTTTCGCCAGCAAAGTGCTCTTCGACGACGCGCGAAACCGGATCTGGGTGAGCGTCGAGACCGACATCGCCGGCGTCATGTACATCCATGCCTATGACGCGCGGAACTACGCGGTGCTCTCGGTCACACAGATCAAGGAGATGCATGACTTCGCGGTCTCCCATGACGGCGCGAGCGTCTACGTCGCGAGGGGCCAGCAGGTCGAGCGATTCGACGCATCGATGCCACTCACCTCAAGTCCGCTGGAGACCTTCCCATTGCTCGATGCAACAGACTCCGTCCGGCTGGAGGCCACTGACGACGGACGTCTCTTCGCTCTTGCCTCGGTGTCGTCTACCAACCAGTCAGCGAGGCTTTTCATCATCCCGCCGCCGGTAGTGGGCGGGGAGACTGCGCGGAGAGTCCAGAATAGCCACGCCGACATCCCGGGCGCACCGCACGACTTTCGCGTTTCTCCCGACGGCAAGTGGGCCTTCGTTGCCACGCCGGGGAAGGTCCACATCGTCGACACGACGACGCTTCAGAGTAAGTCGATCAATGCCGACGACAGCGCGCACCTCGCGTCGACCAAGACCACGATCGATACGCGTCTCGCCATCGCTGACCCGAAAGCCGTCACTCTCTACAGCATCAACGCAGGAGGCGAACCAGTTCAGCTCGGGGAGCCGTACGCTCTCGACAATGGCGGCAACACAGGCGGCGTCGCGCTATCGAACGGAGGCCAGTGGCTCTACGCCACCGCCTACCCGTTCGGAAGACCGGCAACGCTCCAGGCCATCGACGCACACGCGATCGAGATCGGCAAGCCGAAGCCGGCCGTAACTCTCGAAGTCGGTTCGGGGCCGGGCTACGTCCACACCTGGAGCAATGGCTCCGCAATCGGCGTCATCTTCGCCGGCCCAACACCGATGACCAGCGG
This sequence comes from Thermoanaerobaculia bacterium, assembly GCA_034664845.1. Lineage (GTDB taxonomy): Bacteria > Acidobacteriota > Thermoanaerobaculia > Gp7-AA8 > Gp7-AA8 > JADGNZ01. The sequence goes on from JAXDGW010000027.1 coordinate 125,905, forward strand.
CGGCGTGGCCATCGTCAGCGTCACGGAGCACGACTGCAGCGCGATCTTCGACGGCATCATCGAGCACTGCCCCTCGTGCAGCAGCGATGAGTGCCTCGTCCTCGCAACGATCGACAACTACAACTACGCAGAGGCGATCGGCGACGCGCGGATCGACAACCTCATCGACCGCCCGCTCCTCCCCAGCACGAGCATCATCACGGAAGCGGTTCAATGCCTCCTCGACAGCCCCGCTGGATCCGGCGGCACCGGACCCCAAGGACCGCCAGGGCCGCCGGGCCCTGCGGGAACGCCCGGTACGCAGGGAACGGCCGGAACACCGGGATCTCAAGGGCCCCTCGGACCGCCGGGACCCGTCGGACCACAGGGCTTGCTCGGCCCAGTCGGACCGGTGGGACCACAAGGTCCAATCGGCCCGTTGGGACCCGTCGGACCGCAAGGCCCAATTGGACCGCTGGGACCTCCGGGTCCGGTCGGACCGGCAGGCCCCATCGGCCCCAAAGGCGAAGCAGGAACCTCGGCAGGCAAGGGAGACACCGGTCCAAAAGGCGACACGGGACCGAAAGGCGACACAGGACCGCGCGGCGATAACGGCCCGAAAGGTGACACGGGACCAAAGGGCGACACTGGACCAAAGGGCGACACTGGACCGCACGGCGACATCGGCCCGAAAGGTGACATCGGCCCGAAAGGCGATCCAGGCCCGAAAGGTGATCCGGGCCCCAAGGGCGATCCGGGTCCGAGAAGTGATCCGGGTCCGAAAGGTGATCCGGGTCCGAAGGGCGATCCCGGACCTCAAGGGCCGCCGGGCCTGAGCGGCCGGGATGGAGCGAATGGCAAAGACGGCAAAGACGGCAAAGACGGCGCGATCCCGCTGCTCGATCTTCCTCAAATCGTGGCCACCAACTTCGAGGCGGCAACAGCGAGCCCGGCGGTCTTCAATCGCATCAACGAACAAGGCGTAATCATCGCCTTCGAACCGTCGAAGCCGATTGAGGCTGCGACGTTGACGGTGAATTCGTTTGAAGTGCTCCTGAAGATCGTCACTGCCGATCCCCGCTTTCTCTTTAATACCTACACCTACGTCAACGTAACGGGAATGGTCGATGGCATCACGATCAACGCGCAGTGCGGAGGCGGAAGCGCCATCAACGTGCCCAGGGATGCGCCGGGGATGATTGCCGGTTCCGTAACGGGCGCCCGCTTCCGTGCACTCGACCATCAGGGCCAGTTCACGGCGCTCCCGAACGGCGACTACATCGTCCTGATGCATGGCAACTCGGTCCGCGGCTTTGGAACCGGTCTGGCACTCGACGGCAACAACATCGGGCGCTGCCCGAGCGGCGACCACGTCGAAGGAGGGCTGTTTCGCGGTTGGTTCCAGCACGGCACTGCCAAGGCGTCGCCGCTCCCGCAAGCGCAGATCACTCCTGCGGTTGCTGCAGTGCAGCCGGTGGCTGGTAACGCGGCTGTGAAGTCGTCGCCAAAGACGGCAGCGGCCACGCCGAAACCGCAGGCCAGGCCTCGAAACAAAGGACGGAGGAAATGATGGCTACGAGCTCGTTTTACACGGCGCCGGCGACGGCGCCGAAAAGCACGACCACCGCCTGCAACTGCCCGGCATGCCGCGGTCTGGAGTGCCTGGAGCGGCCACGCTTCTTCGCCGGACAACTCCTCAGCGAGGCGGAGTTGAACAGCGAGCAGGCATATCTGCTCGCCAAAAACCGGCTTCACAACAAATACCTGCACGGCTCGGGCGTCGTCTGCGGGCTGGAGGTCGTCTGCCACAACTGCGACGGCTTCGTTCGCGTCAAGTCCGGCTACGCGATCGATCCCTGCGGGAATGACGTGATCGTCTGCAAGGACACCGACTTCAACGTGATCGACGCCATCCAGAAGTGCGTCGACGCCGGCAAGCGCGCGAACGACGACTGCCCGCCGTGGCGCGACATGAAGGACACCTGCGTCGCCGATGAGGTGCACTGGTGCATCGCTCTCGAATACCTCGAGAATGAGACCCGCGGCGTGATGCCACTGCAGAATCCTCCCGCAAAGAATGGCGGTTGCGGATGCGGCGGCTCCACATCCAAAACGACATCTTCATCAACGACATCCTCTTCCGGCGGATGCGGATGCCAGAGCAAGTCGGCGGCGGCGGCGCCCCGCCCTGCTGCCTGCGAAGCGACGCGCGTGCTCGAGCAATACCGGCTGACCGTGGTTCCGGAGCCGGCCTCGTGCACCGAGGCGCGCACGATGAATGAGAACCTCGGACGGCTCGCGGGCACGATCGCCGATTTCCCGCGCTCCGGATCGTTCATCGCCGCGATGCTTCCCGCGGGATTGAAGAGCAACAAACTGTTGCAGACCCTCGTCGCCGCCGCCCCCTCGGCGTCGCTGCTCGGGCGCGTTCTGGCGATCAGCGACAAGATCGAGGCCTTTTTCGCCACACGGTTCAAGGACAACGAGAAGACCATCATCACGAACAGCATCACCACCTGCCTCGCGGGGACGGCGGCGAACGCTACCGGCTCGACTGTCGGCGGAGGCGGCTGGAACTTCCTCGATGTCTCGCAGATTGCGCGGTTCGACCAACACCAATTGCCGATCCAGCTTCTGACCGTCGATCTCTGCTGCCGCTTCCGCCGCGCCGTGCGCGACCTCTACGCGCAGAACCCCTTCAACGTCCGCTGCGAACCGTTCGACTGCATCCCGTGCGAGGAGAAGCAGACAACCGGTACCACCACGACGACACCACCGACGACGACGACACCACCGACAACGACGACACCACCGACGACGACAACACCACCGACAACGACGACACCACCGACAACGACAACGACACCGTCAAAGGCGAATGGTCAGGTTCCGGCCGCGAATCCCGCGAGCCCCGAGCTCGCCCGAGCCATCTTCCAATTCGGCGCCCCCGGCACGGCCAGCGGCCCCACCCAGCTCATCGAGAGTTTCTGCTGCGTGGCTCGTGCCCTCGTCGATTACATCGTCGACGCCGTCTGCAGCGCGATCATCCCGCCCTGTCCACCCGACCCATCCGAGGACCGGCTGATCATCGCCTGCGTCACCCTCAAGGACAACCACATCATCGACATCTGCAACCACTCCTGCCGCCGTTACGCCGGAAGCTTCCCGGCCCTCGAGTACTGGACGTCGGCCGTGCCCATCGTCCCGCTCATTCAGCGTCTGCTGCGCGAGCTCTGCTGCGCACCGAGCGCGGTGCCGGTCATTGCGCAGATTTCCGCGGCGCTGCACACAGCGAACATCAATCCGGCACAGACGCAGCCGACGGCGCCGCCCAATCCAAACACGAATCCAAACACGAATCCGCTCCCCTGAGGAGAGACCGCCATGACCGAAGTGATCGAGCGGCTCAACTACTACCAGCTTCAATTCCTCGGCGCGGAGGATTTCAAAGCCGAGCAGATCTACCACCGCGACATGCGCCGCCGCCACAACCTCGGCCCGCACACGTGGGGAATCGTGGAAGGGCTGGAGCTGGTCGAACAGCCCCGCGGAGACGGCGGCATCGATGTCTATGTGCAACCAGGTCTGGCCATCGATGGCTTCGGCCGCGAGATCGTGGTCGGCGCGCAGTACAAGCTGGATGCGTCGGACTTCCGTTTCATCAAGCCGGTGAGCTCCACCTCATCGAGGACGATCAGCGTTCACATCGCATACGGCGAGGAGCAGGCCAGCCCGGCAGCCTTCGGATACGGAGCATGCGACGGCGGCGACCAGAACAATCGCGTCCGGGAGCTGTTCCGCATCGTGATCGACACCAAGCCGCCAACGCACTCGCCTGTCCGCGTCGATGGGCACGATCTCGCCGACAGCGCCTTGCCAGCCGACGGCTCGGTTTCGTATCAGGAGCTTCCGGACAGCGCCACGACGCGCTGGCTCGTGCCACTCGGAAGCGTGGAGTGGCATCCGGATCTTGATTCAACGAAACAGGGATTCAAGCCCAGCGCGCATCTCGATGACGATCGCCACTACGCCGGCATCGTTGCGGCGGAGATCCTCGCTCCGGCAGGCAAGCTTCGAATTCGTCCGCGCAACTTACCTGCCGATCCGGACAAGGCCGACTTCGCGACCGTTGAAGGGCGGCTCGAGGTGGAGGGCGAGCTTCACGCGGATCGCAAGCTTGCCGTGGACGGCGATGTCGATGCGAAGAAAGACATCATCCTGTGGGGTGGCAAGCTGTCGTTCTCCACGCCGCCCGCCGACGACAACGCTCTGCTCTGGCTGCGACGCTTGCCTGGCACCTCCGACCTTCGCATTCACATCGGCCCGAGTCCAGGCACACAGCGACTGACGATCGGTCCAGGCTCGAATGAAGACAATCCATCGCCGGCGACTGAAAAAGAAGTGTTGACGGTTTCGGGGGACGACAAGGTCGCGATCGATACAGGCGTTCTTTCATTCGGAACCCAGTCGCGGCAGAGGATCGATCTTTCGACAGCAGACTATGGCATCGGTGTGGACAACCGCGGGTTCTACTGCCGGACCGCATCCGAGTTCGCCTGGTACCGGGGCGGTGTCCACCCGTCTGTACCCCTCAGCACAGGCACACCGCTCATGCGACTGAGCGCTGCCAGTGGGCTCACGATCTCCGGCACTCTCCATGCGGCATCGCTCCACGCAACCTCGGGGGACGTAGTCATCGACGGCGGGAGCCTCCTGCTCCGCGGTGCCCTGGGAGATACCGGCACGGACGACCTGGCCATCACACGCGTCACGAAGGCCTTCAACCAGAACGATCTGCGCATCATCATCGGCGACGACGTCGACGGCACCGACGCGTTCACCATCGGTCCAATCAACGGAGGTCAGTACAAGGAGCAGTTCAAGGTCACGAATGCAGGCAATGTCACCGTCGCAGGAGATCTGACGGTGAAGCAGAACCTGACCGTGCAACAAACAACGACGATGCAAGGCGCCGTTACCGCGGACGCGGGCCTGACGGTGACAGGCAACACGCAGTTGCAGACTCTCGCCGTGAGTGGGCCGTCGAGCTTCGCGGCCGACATCTCACTGGCATCCGGAGCGGCCATCAAATACGGCACCGGAAAGTTCCCGATCGACATGAAAACCGGCGTTGCGAGTCCCACGACCTGGCCACATCCAGTGCACGTAGTCACAGATCTGCCGACCGTGACACAGGCCCTCCTTCACGTGTCGCTCACGAGCATCAAAAAAACCGGCACCGCCACCAATCTGGAGTGGACCGTCAAAGTGCTGCCGCTCACCCCCTCAACCGGACCAAACTTCACCTTCATGGTCGACACGATGGTCTCCTCCGGCGCCGTCGTCGAGCAGTTTTCGTGGATCGCGTTTTTTGTCGCCTGACACAGGGAGGCTCCATGTTCCAGCAACGACTCAACGAACTTCGCACCGAGCTCGCCAAAGGCGAACAACAGATCGAGCGGCTCGACCGCGAGCGCGCCGCTGTGCGCGACACCGTCCTCCGCATTCAGGGTGCGATTCAGGTGCTCGAGGAGCTCGCCGCCGCCGAGGCGCAGCCCGAGCCGCGGCCAGTCCTCGCGCAAATGTCGTAACGCGAAATGTTCAGCATCGGACGCGCGCAGTCGATGTACGTCGTGCCGCGGGAGCACGCTGCGGCCGGAGACATTCGCTCGCGCGTTGACCGCGTGCTGCGCGAGCGTGTCTTGGAAGTCCTTACTCCGATCGTCGATGCGGCCTTCACCGGTCCGGCGGTCTGCCTCATCGAGCGGCTCGACCTCGACTTCGCCTTCGCTGTCGATGCACTCGACGACGACGCGCTCGCGCAACTCTGGAGTCAGGAGATGGCCCGCGGCCTTGCCGCTGCCATCAGCAAAGGCGAGCGCGTCATTCAGTTTCCGAACCGCGCCGCCTTCGTCGCGCAATACGTGATCGACGCCGCCGCGGGGCGCGCGAACGGCCGCTGGTACTACGCTCCGTTTGCCTCCCTGGCCGCGCTTCCCACGGCCTCCGCAATCCGCGAGGCGATCACCCGCGAGCCGGATATCGCTTTCGCAGTTGTCGCAGAGCTCGCGCGCACCAAACGCCTCAGCACAGTGATCAACGCCCTCTCCGACCGCGGCGCCCGCGAAGTCTGGGAGTCCGCATTTCCCGAGAGTGACTCCACCTCCGATCCCTCTCCGTCGCTCATCGAGCTGCTCCTCTCCGTTTGGGAAGAGACCGTTCGTCACGACATCACGCACACCGATCGCGGCACCATCGCTCGCGTCGCCCTCCGGCTTGCCGCCGCCGTGCTCGAGATCGCGCCTCCGTCAGTCAACGCCGCGGCGTTGCGCACACACATCGACGCTCTTCTGGCCTTCGCCGCAATGCTCGACGGCACAGCGGAACCATGGTCGCTGGTCGAGTCGATCGTCGCAGGCGACGCAGCCGCAGCGGTGATTCGCGCCGCCGCCAGCGATCGGATCACCGATCTCGCAACGTTGCGTTTTCTCACACGCCTCGGCGCCACACGCGCCGATCTCGTCACGTGCGCCGCGAGCACGATCGCTTCGCGCTTCAGTGCGCAGGCAACGGCAACGCCGGACGATGCAATCGCGAACGGGTCCGGCGTGCAAAGAGCATCGACACCTCGGGGCTCGATCGCCAGCGACATCGTCGCCAGCCGCTTCGCCGCGCTCTCGCTCCTTCTTTCTCCACTGATCGACCTCGGGCTCTTTGCTGCGGAGGATGAAGCGGCGCAACGCGTTCTCCTGGCGGCGAGGTGTGCCGGCCGCAAACACGCGCGTGACGTTTTCTCCGACCCCATCGCCCTGCTCTTCGCAGGCGGCGATGCGGCCATGCGTCTCGATGAGCGGCGCGACTTCGACTCCGAGCTGCGCGGCCTCACCACGACGGGCGCCCGGAGAGTCGCACACGCCGTGCGAACGTTGATGCAATCGCTCGCCGCGCGTCTTCCCGGATTCGCGCGGAGCAGTCCCGCGCACCTCCGCGAGAACTTCCTCGCTGGCGAAGGAGCCATCCGATTCGATCGCGAGCGCATCGACGTCTACCTTCCGCCGCTGCCTCTCGGGCTCGTCGTCCGCATCGCCGGAATGCACGGCAGAGGCTTCGCCGTCCCCTGGCTGCCCGATCGCGTTGTCACTCTGCTGCTGCCGGAGAGCGCGTGAGCGCGCCGGAGATCGTGGCCGCGCCTTCGTTCGCATCGCCGGTCGAGCATCTCTATGCCGAGCTGGCGTTGCTCGACCTGCGTCTGCAGCGGCAGGTGATGCGGCTCCGCGGCGCGCATCAACTCACCGAGGACCAGTTCCGAGGTCTTTACATCTCGGACGAGCAGGTCGATGCGTTGCTGAACGAAGGCGGCCGCGAGCAGACCAGCAACGCGGAACTGACACGCCGGATCGACATACTCGAAGAACAGATTCAAACCAGCGCCGCAGAGACTCCGTCACTTCCGCTCGCTTTCATCGAACGGCGCTACGGCCGCTTTGCCGCGCAGCTCCTCGTCATCGCCGCGGCCTCGGACGTCGATCTTCGCTACCAGACGCTTTTCGCCTACGCGCAGAACGACGTCACGCGCAAGAGCGCCACCGTCGACCTCGCGCTGCAGTTGCTGTGCATCGATGACGCCGAGCGCATCGCGCGCCGCGACGAGCTCCGGCCCGACGCGCCCCTCTTCCGCGATCATCTCGTCCGCCTGACCGACGATCCGCACGACGCCGCTCCGCCACTTCTCTCGCGCTACGTACGCACCGACACCCGCGTCGTCGATCACATCCTGGGCCGCGGCGCGCTCGACCCCGCACTCCTGCGCATCGCGCGGCGGATCGAATCGCCGCCCACGCTGCGTGATCTCCAACTTCCGGACGTCATTCGCGAACAGTCGGAGCATCTCCTTGCCCAACTCGATCGCAGCGCTACGGTACTCGTCGAAGGCGCGGAAGGGAGCGGCAGGACGTCGTATGCCGCCGCGCTCGCCGATGCGCTCGGCCTCTCGCTACTCGTCGTCGATGGCTCGCGCATCACCGCCGAGGTTATCCCGCTCATCCGCCGAGAAGCGTTACTCACGGGCGACGTCATTGCCATCGCCAACTTCGACGCCCTCCTCGGCGACGACGCCGCGCGGCGCGCCACGCGCGATGCGCTCGCCGAGGAGTTGCTCGCGCTCTCGACGCCCCTCTTTCTCCTCTCGTCGAAAGCGTGGCAGCCGGAGCCGGCGTGGCGCGACGTGCCGTCGTTCCGGATCGCCCTGCCGATTCCGTCGTTCGCGGTTCGAAGCGTGCTGTGGCGGAAGGCACTCGAGGCGGCAGGCGTTCGCGCCGGCGACGCCGAGATGTCCGACGCCGCCGCGAAGTTCCTACTGACGCCGGGACAGATTCAGGCCGCAGCACAGGCGTCCGCCTCGGGTGCAGCGCTGCGCGGCGATTCGCAGTCGCACCTATCCGCGCACGACCTTGCGAGCGGCGCGCACGCCCAGGCAACGCATCGCCTTCGCACGCTGGCCGAGCGCGTCGAGTCGCGTTGCGAATGGGACGACATCGTCCTTCCGCCACGGGTCGCGCGCCAGCTTCGCGATGTCTGCCGCTCCCTCCGCTACCGCCACATCGTCTACGGCGAATGGGGATTCGACCGCCGCCTCACCTCGGGCAAGGGTCTGGTCGTCCTCTTCTCCGGCCCGACCGGAACCGGCAAGACCATGGCCGCCTCCATCGTGGCGCGCGAGCTCGGCCTGGAGATGTACCGCATCGACCTCTCCGCCGTCGTCAGCAAATACATCGGCGAGACCGAGAAAAACCTGAGCACGATCTTCGACGAAGCGAGATCGAGCAACGCCATCCTCTTCTTCGACGAAGCCGACGCCCTCTTCGGCAAACGCTCCGAGGTCAAAGACGCCCACGACCGCTACGCAAACGTGGAGACCGCCTACCTCCTCCAGCGCGTCGAAAGCTACGAAGGCTGCGTGATCCTGGCGACGAACTTCAGCCGCAACCTCGACGAAGCGTTCGCGAGACGCATCCACCACACCCTGGAATTCCCCCTACCGGACGTCGCCCAACGCGAACGAATCTGGCGAGGAATGCTCCCCGCCGCGGCCCCCATCGCCCCCGACATCGACTTCGCGTTTCTGGCCCGCCAGTTCACCCTCTCCGGCGGCAACATCCGCAACATCGTCGTCGCCGCCGCCTTCGCCGCCGCCGCCGCATCCCGCCCAATCGCCATGCCCGATTTCATCAACGCCATCGCCCGCGAGCTGCAGAAACTCGGCCGCCTGCCGTCAAGGATGGAGTTCGGGGAGTGGTACGGGTGTGTGGGGGAGGGGGGGACAGTTTGATTCATTCGACTCCAAACACGCGGCGCATCTACCGCCCTCACTGGTTCCGATGTAAGCCGGATTATCTATGAGAATCACCTACGAGCCGGTACAGAGACCGGCCGCGACGTCACGTCCCGACTCCAGAAACTTGATCACCGATCGATACCGAATTCAGCGCGCGGTCGGAAACCTCGCGATGCAAAGCGCACCCATAATGCCTCTGAAAACGAGGCGCGGTAAGGCTGAATCGACCCTGAAAGAAAAGTACGGAGTCGTTGCCGTCCGTAAGGGGACATACGATGAGCAATGGAAAGAAACGAAATGCAAGCTACCGCTTGAGTCTTGGGAAGAGTGGGAACCAGCGGACGACGCAGTCTTCTGGAGGCGTCTGGTCGAGTCCTTCGATGATTTCGCGAAGTCTTTCGGTGGGGCGGCGCCTTCGGTCCAGGAAATCGTCTTCTTTAAGGTGAAATGGCGATTCGTAGGAGGAGTTCTCTCGAAACAATCGGAGCGCATCGGGGACTTCGGAGCCGGCAGGCTCGCACTCTACCAGTCTATCGAGAACGGAAGCGACCCACTGCCCATTGCCCGCAGCAACAAGGCTAATGAATATGACACTCCGCCGGCGTCTTCAAGTGGCATCGAAGGTCAGAAGCCCGGATCACCGATCGACGCTCCGAGCGAGGGCATCTCAATCAACAGGCACATTCTTCACGAGCTCGGTCATGCATTGGATGATGCACGCGGGCCAGCATTGATAGGCGAGAAGATCGACACGGAGCGCAACGAGTGGAATCTAGCTGCCGGTTGGTATGGTGCGTCGCTCTACGACTCTGGCGTGGAGTCCGTCCGTGATGCAATCAGTACCAGCAAGCAGCCGCCGATCGAATACCAGATAACTCCACAAAACTGGAATCACCCAAGATGGATTGAGCAACCTATGACTCATTATGCCCTCACGGCGGCGCATGAGGACTTTGCGGAATCGGTGATGGCCTACATCGTTAGCCGTTCATTGCTTCGATCGCGATCGCCACGGCGGCATCAGTTCATCGAGTCTCACAAAGAATTGTGGATACCCCTGCTGAGAACGACTACGGAAAAGTAAGTCGCGCCGAGCCAATTGGAGGCTAACGATGCGCAGAGTTCTTCAGAAACCCACCCTCCTGTCCAAGCCGGTGTCACTGGACGGGCACTCAAAGCTGCCCTTCCGGCCGGCCCCGCTGCTGCACTCCACATTGCACCTTCAACGTACTGCAGGCAACCAGGCCGTTCTCAGAAAACGACACTCGACGGAGGATGGCCAAAACCAGAACTCTTCTGATCGCTCATCGGTCTGCACTCTCGGAGGTCTAGAAGTTACCCACGCTGCAGCGGAACACGCGATCGAGCGCGGAGCCATCCGCGCATCGGTGATAACCGAAGTCGGCGAGCGCGCAAATTGGGTACTCGATCGAAAACACGATCCGGCGCATTTGCAGGCTGCGCGCACGGACAGCGCACAAAAGTCCAGCGATGCCACACCACCCCCCATTGTCGACGAAGTTATCAACTCATCAGGTCAGCCCCTTGACTCCTCTACAAGATCAGAGATGGAGGCACGTTTTGCCCATGGCTTTAGTCGAGTACGTGTGCACTCCGGCGCTCGAGCAGCAGAGTCGGCCGCTGCGGTCAGGGCGTTAGCCTACACCATCGGTGAGGACGTCGTCTTTGGTGCGGGTCTATACCAGCCGCAAACAACGGCAGGAACGAAGTTAATAGCACACGAGCTCACACACGTTGTCCAGCAGAGCAATGGCTTGCGAACGACTCTCGCAATAAGCGATCCCGAAGACGCTGATGAGCGCGAAGCGGAGCGCACCGCCTCCGCCATTGATCAGGACTCATCACCCGTCTACTCCAATACCGGCGCGCAGTCCAAGCTCATGAGGCAGGTTCAGGACAAGCTTCGGCCCGAGGGCGGCGGTGCCCCCTACCTTCCGAGCACCGACCTGTTAAGGGGCGATATGAATATCAAAACCGCCGCGGAGCGCAGAGCGTTTCTGGCCGCTTTCACTTCTGACGTCTTTACTGCGTGGAAAACGGTAAAACTCCTGGGATATTGGGAGAAACTCAAAGCTATCAACGCGATGGCTCAGGACGAATCTGTTACAAGTCGACTGGATCCGGTGCCTGCAAGCGCATCGTTGATTGATACAAAACACAACAAGGTCGTCAAGACTAGATATCCGAACCCAGCAGTGAGGTTTTCTATTGGCCCCGATTCGGCAGCCGGGGAGGAACTACTTGAAGAGCAGCTCAATCGCGAACCCGGCGCCACCACAGAAGAGAGCAATGATGGTGACGTCCCGATTGACGCACTGACTCGGTACGCCAAGGATTCGCAACAAACTACCTTGGCGATCATGAGCTTGAGACGAATACAAACAGTAGTGAACCGTTTCTATGCAGCGTACTTGGCGTCTATGGATGTCGACGTTGACTATTCGCTGGCAGAAATCCTTGCCATTTATCAACAGGAGGGCAATAAGGAAATGCCGGCCTCTGCGGCAAGTCTCTCGCAGGACATCCCAACCGGGGTTTCCGATTCGGTGACTCTTGTTGGAACTAAGTCTGGCGGCAAGATTGACATCTCGAACGGGGTACTGACTCTCAACCCGAACTTTAGGCGGGGTACAATGCGCATAAAAGAGATGACAGACGAGGCTGTGCGACTCTATGCGCTAGGCCTTTACGCAAACCACATCGGCGGCTTGGATGTCATCTGGTACCATAGTACGATACCCCAGCTTGCTAAATGGTCGGCAGATGGACGTTCTGCGGTTAACAAGGTCCAGAAACGGCCAGACGACCCTGAGGCGTATACGAAGGCCCTGCGCAAATGGGCCGATATGCGTGACAATCTTCAGATCACTAAGAGCGTCAAAGCTTACGTAATTGCGCCCGCCGATCCAGTGACCTTTGTCCGAGATATACTCGTTGAAGCGATGATCCAATTAAGACAGTACTCGGATCCGGAGCGTCTGATGGGTGAAACGAACGCGGCGTCAGCAATCGGACCCAACCTGCCGCTGAGTCTAAGCTACATGCAGTTTAATTCGTCCAAGATTGCGAACAAGGATCGTGTCAAGGTGCTAGTGGTTAGCGCAATCAAGGCAGCAAGAGCGTACGAGGGTGCAGACCGCTTCAAGATTGTTCGCGAGGAGGCGCAGCTGATCGGCAACCCGAGCAGCTTTGAAGAGATCAAGAAATGGCTTATGCGACAGGCGCCATACGACGACAAGTCGCCGAGCCGGGATACTGCGGCGACGCCAGCCACAGCCGCCGGGGCAAGTTCAGACAATACGTCGGCTGCGGATGGCCGAAGATGGCGTCTAGTAGTGGATTTCATGGAGCACGCAGGATATGAAGATTGGAAAAACAATTGGCCCACGGTCAGAGGCAATGCATCTCTGGTCCGTACACAGGCTGAGTTCTACAGAATCGCATTTGAGGAGTAAGTCGGCGTGAGGAGTAGATCTAGCCTGGACTCGGCGGGAAGGTAGGCTCGCAGCCCCGTCAGAGGGATACCGATGCGGCTTTGCCGCGGGTCACGTGAGGTCACGGCGCCATCGCCGCTATGAAAAGCGATCCCTGGCGCGGTTAAGCGACTCGAGCTTCGGTCCCCCGTCGGACTCTTCGGATGAATCACTCGTCACTTCGACGAGAATCGTGGGGTTGAGCGCCGTCGCCTTCGGGCTGGGCTCGTGCTGTTGCAACGGACCACAGATCACCGAGCAATCGGGGTACGTCGCAAGGCCAACCGATTCGACATAGATCCGCAGGTCCGAGGTGTGGACGCGGCAGGGACGATCGCCGAGGCGTTGCCGAGCCCGTGAACCATCACGGCTGCCAGGGCAGAGTGCTCTTCCGAACCACCGGCCATCGCGTAGATCTCGCCGTCGAGAAACTCGTGCTTGCCGGTGGAGATCATCTCGAGCGCGACGTAGTCGGCGTAGGTATAGCGATGGAGCGGTCCACTCATCCAGCGATCCTATCCCGGCTCCCGAGATGACGAGGAAGGGACGCAAGCGACCCTCTGCGGTGGATTGGGAGAATGGAGCCGTTGAGCGGATTTGAACCGCTGACCTGCTGATTACGAATCAGCTGCTCTACCAACTGAGCTACAACGGCTTGCGTGCTGCGGCGGGGGATTTTACTGAGGGGACTTGTAGCTGTCGAGCGGTCCGGAGAACGCGGGGTGCCCGCGGCGCATTCCGGGCGGCGTGTGGCAGACTGCGCGGCAGTCACGATGGGCGCGAATGAGGTTCCAGCGATCGGGGTTCGAGGGGCGTTGCCGCCCTCGGAGCGCCTCGCCGTCATCGCCATCGCCGCCGTGACGCTGGCGATGCGCGCCGTCGCGTTCTTTCACTACCGATTCGACTCCGACGAGCCACAGCATCTGCATGTGGCGTGGGGTTGGACGGCGGGGCTGCTGCAGTATCGCGATCTGTTCGACAACCATGCGCCGCTGTTTCATATGGCTGCTGCGCCGCTGCTACGGCTGCTCGGTGAGCGGGCGGACATCCTGCTCTGGATGCGCGGGCCGATGGTGGTGCTGTGGCTGATCGTCTCGGCGTGCACGTACGTCATCGCGCGGCGGCTGTACGACGTTCGCGTCGCGATCTGGTCAGTCGTTTTGCTGAACGTCTTTCCGCCGTTTTTTCTGAAGTCGATCGAGTTTCGTACCGACAATCTCTGGAACGCGTTCTGGATGCTGGCGGTCGTCGTGCTGGTACTCGGACGGCGATCGATGGGCGCGTTCTTCCTGGCCGGATTGCTCCTCGGTTGCGCGTTCGCGGTCTCGCTAAAAACGGCGCTGCTGCTGATCACGCTCGCCGGAGCGGCTGCAATCACGTACTTCATGCGGCTTCGCGAGCGCGGGACGGACGTTCGCGCGCGGCACGTCGCAGCGCTTGCGATTGGCTTCCCGATCGTGCCCGCGATCATCGCCTGGTACTTCGTCGCGCGCCGCGCATGGCCGGATCTCGTCTACTGCGTCTTTCGCTTCAACGGATTGCTGACGCTGACCCGCACGCCGCTCACGGTGTGGCTGCCGCGCATCTGTTTTCTGCCGTTGCTGTTCGTCGTTCTTCGCGTCGCATGGCGGCGCCGAGGGACGACGACCGATGCGCGCTTCTTCTTCGCGGCTGCGTCGGGGATCTTCTTCGTCACGCTGATCAGTTTTTGGATCCTGATCTCGCCGCGCGATTTCCTTCCCTTTCTTCCGATCCTGGCGATCTTCTTCGTCGCGGCGATCGCTCGCCGAAAGTACTTCGTCGAGGCGGTCATCGTGATGTCGACCATCTCGCTCACTGGCATCGGCTACTACGCGGCGTGGCTGACGAATCGGACGCGCGAGTTCATCACGATGGAGAACCAGCTCCTGAACCTCTCGCGGCCCGGCGAGATGGTCATGGACTACAAGGGCGAGCTGATCTACCGGCGCAGGCCGTACTACTTCATCCTCGAGTTCATCACGCGCAATGCGATCGCCCGAGGATTGGTGGCAGATACCGTGGCCGAGGATCTGGTTCGGACGGGCTGCCACATCGCGCAGGCGGATGGAGCGCAGTGGCCGGACCGCGCCCGCGCGTTCATGAGCGCCAACTACATCGATCTCGGGCGGCTGCGTGTCTCAGGACAGTGGCTGCAGCCGGATGGGACGTTCACGATTGCGATTCCGGGGGAGTACGTGATCCTGAACAAGAATGGCGAGGCGGGTGGTGTGCTCGATGGGATTCCCAATCGCGGATCGCGAACGTTAGGGCGCGGCATGCACAGGTTCGCGGGCGCGCAGGAGCGTCTCGCATGTGTGTGGGCGCCGGCGTATGCGCGTGGTTTTTCGCCGTTTCATTTGCGGGATCTTGATTTTTAGGTTTTCACGCGGAGAGCCAGAGAAAAGCTATGTGTACAGGCCGCCGCTCACGTTCATCACAGTGCCCGTGATGTAGCCCGCTTGCTCCGAAGCGAGGAAGACGACCGCGTACGCGATGTCGTCGGTGGTGCCGAGGCGGTGGAGGGCGATGCGGCCTTCGAGGGCTTTGCGGGCCTCGTCGGTCATTGCATCGGTCATCGCGGTCTGCACGAAGCCGGGGGCGATCGCGTTGACCGTGACGTTGCGCGAGCCGATTTCGAGTGCCAGCGCTTTCGTGAATCCGATCAGCGCGGCTTTCGATGATGCGTAGTTCACCTGCCCGGGATTCCCCATCAGGCCGACGATCGAGGAGATGTTGATGACGCGGCCCCAGCGGGCGCGGATCATCTTCTTGACCACTTCCTGGGTGATGTGAAACGCGGAGTCGAGATTCGTCCGCAGCACATTCGTCCACGCGTCCGGCTTCATCCGGATGAAGAGATCATCCTCCGTGATGCCGGCGTTGTTGACGAGGATGTCGATCGGCTGCTGTTCGATGAGCGCTTTGATCCGGTCGCGGACATCGGCGCTGGTGATGTCGAGTTGGGTTGCCGAGGCGCGGCCACCGGCGGCGGTGATCGCGGCGGCGACGCGCTCGACCTGCTCGAGGTTCCGAGCCGCACACAACACATGCGCGCCGGTCTCGGCGAGCCGCATGGCGATTGCTTCGCCGATGCCGCGCGACGCGCCGGTCACGAGAGCGGTACGGCCGGTGAGATCGATCTTCATCGCATGCTCTCCAAAAACTTTTCGATCGATGGCACATCGGCGACGTTGATCAATTCGACGGAGGGATCGATGCGCTTGATGAGTCCCGTCAGCACGGCGCCGGGGCCGATCTCGACGAAACGCCGCACGCCCATCGACACCATCTTCTGCACCGACTCGACCCAGCGCACCGGTGACGCTACCTGCCGCACGAGTGCGTTGCGGACCGCGGTCGACGTGCCGATCGGCGAGGCGTCGACGTTCGATACGAGCGACATCCACAAGTCTTTGAAGGGAGCATCGTCGAGCAGAGGCTTGAGCCGCTCTTCCGCTGGTTTCATCAATGCGCAATGAAACGGCGCGGAGACCGGAAGCGGCAGCGCGCGACGGACGCCGCGCGCTTTGGCGACGGCGATGGCGCGGTCGATGGCGGCTTTCGTTCCGGCGATGACGATCTGGCCCGGCGCGTTGATGTTGGCGATCGAAAGGATGTCGCCTTCCGCCGCTTCTTCGCAGATCGAGCGCACTTCATCGACGGTCGGTCCGATCAGTGCGGCCATTCCGCCGCTGCCGACCGGCGTGGCCTCCTGCATGTACCTTCCGCGCATCCTCACGATTTTCGCTGCCTCGGCCGGCGTCAATCCGCCGACGCTGACGATGGCGCTGTACTCGCCGAGGGAGTGTCCGGCTACGACGTCGCGCCGTGTGGCGCCACGCTCTTCCAGCACCGCGTGAATCGCCGACGAGACGGCGAGAATCGCCGGCTGCGTGTTCTCCGTCAGTTTCAGTTGATCGTCCGGACCTTCGAAACAGAGCTGCGACATCGAGAACCCGAGCGCGGCGTCGATCTCGGCGAAAACCTGGCGCGCGGCGGGGAACGCCTCCGCGACATCCTTGCCCATGCCGGCGTACTGGCTTCCCTGTCCCGGAAAAACGAACGCTGTGTTGTGCTCCATGAGGCCGGAATCATACATGGAGCGGAGCGGCTACAATTCGGAGCAATGTCCTCCGACGCGCGCGCAAAACTCGTCCGCCAACTCCGCATTGCCTACTCGGCGGAGCTGGGCGCCGGCTATGCGTACCGAGGTCATTGGCACAGCGTCCGTGACGCCGACGACCGCGCACACATCCGCCGGATCGAGAGCGAAGAGTGGCATCACCGCGAGCTCGCCGGCGGCTTGTTGCGGCAGCTCGGCGGAGCGCCCAGCCGCATTCGCGAAGTCATCTTCTGGATCATCGGCCACGTCATCGCAGGCTTCTGCCACGTCGGCGGCTGGTTCGCCCCGATGTACGGCGCCGGCCGGCTGGAGCGCGGCAACATCGTCGAGTACGAGGATGCCGCGGTCTTCGCCGCCGAGTGCGGCCAGGACGAGATGATCGATTGCCTGCTGACGATGGCCGAGGTGGAGTGGGATCACGAAGCGTACTTTCGGAGCAAGGTGATCGATCATCCGATGCTGCGGATCCTCAAGGTGTGGCCACCACCGCCGCCGCGGGAATCGATCCGGGAACGATTCGAAAGCGAGCGGCGGACGGCGATCGTGGCGTAGGAGCGCATTCTCAAAAAAACCCAATCACCACAGAGGCACTGAGAGCACAGAGGTTTTCTCTGTGTCCTCTGCGCCTCTGTGGTGATTGGTTGTGAGAGTGCGATTTACCGCGATGCGTACTGCTTCTCGTAGTACGCCTTGAACTCGGCGCTACGTTCTTTGATGGCGCGCCACCACGGTTCGTTTTCCACGTACCACTGGATCGTGCGGCGGAGCGCTTCGTCGAAATCGGTCTGGCAGCGGAAGCCCATCGACTCCACTTTGCGCATGTCGATCGAGTAGCGGCGGTCGTGGCCCTGGCGATCGGCGACACGTTTGATGAGCGAATCCGGCTTGTTCGTGAGCGACAGGATCGTCTGCGTGATCTCGCGGTTCTCGCGCTCGTTGCCGCCGCCGATGTTGTACGTCTCGCCGTTGACGCCATGCTCGATGAGGAAGTCGATGGCCGCGCAGTGGTCCTCGACGTAAAGCCAGTCGCGCACGTTGCGGCCGTCGCCGTAAAGCGGCAGCGGCAGATCGTCGATGGCGTTCGTGACGAACAGCGGGATCAGTTTCTCGGGATACTGCCACGGACCGAAATTGTTCGAGGCGCGCGTGACGATGACGGGCAATCCGTACGTCTGCGAGTAGGCGTACGCCATCCGGTCGCCGCCAGCTTTCGATGCCGAATACGGATTGCGCGGGTTTAGCGGGTCGGTCTCCGTGAACGAGCCGGTATCGATCGATCCGTAGACTTCATCCGTCGAAATTTGCACGAAGCGCTTGAGTGCTGGCGTTTGTTTACGAGCTTCTTCGAGTAACACGAGGACGCCATGAACGTCGGTCTCGATGAAGGTTCCGGCTTCCATCAACGAGCGATCGACATGCGTCTCCGCGGCGAAGTTGACGACGACATCGACGCCGCTCCCATCCACTCCTTTGTACGCTTCGGCCACATCCTCGGCCTTGGCAATATCGCCGTGAATGAACTTGTAGTTCGGCTTCCCCTCGTACTCGGCGAGGTTCTCGCGGATGCCCGCGTAGGTAAGCTTGTCGAGGTTTACGACCTGGGCGTCGTCACCGTACTTTTGAAATAGGTAACGAACGAAATTCGATCCGATGAAGCCGGCACCGCCGGTAACGAGATAACGCATGGGGTCTCCTGAAGGCGGGCGTTTTTAGCACGAACGAGCGATGGGCACAAATCGATACGAGCTCGAACGGCGAGCGCTCGATCCACAACGCCGCGGCCCCGTCCGGATAACGCTCGCGCCAGTACAAAGTGCGTGGTGCGGCAATCTCGTGGAGGTCATGAAGCGGGAGCAGGTTCCGAAGCAAGCATTTCCGCGAAATGCGCTTTGGCGCTGAGGATGAAGTCGCGTTTCGCGCCGTCGAAGCGCGCCGCGGCCCGGTCGATCAGCGCCATCTTCTCATCGAACGTCAGACTCTCCACCGTGTTGCGGCGCAGAACGGACGCCGGGATTTTCTTCGTGTAGAGAAATGCCATCGAGTTCACTTCCGTATCGCAAACGTACTCGAAGTAATCGGCGTAGAACTCCATCGTCACATGCAGCCAGGCCACGAACTGACTGTAGAGGTAATCCTGCTGCACCACGATCGAGCGTCCGGGAATCAACTGCGGGAAGAACTGCCACGTCACCCAGTCGCAGGTTCGCCAGTGCTTGGCGATGTCGAGGAAAAGAATCTCGATCGGACCGCCGTTCCATTCGTGCTCACGGATTTCGCCGGCGTGAACTTCGATCAGATCGGCGTACGGCGCTGTGTTGCGGTCGAACTGCTCGCGGAAGGTGGCGTCGTTACTCACCGGAAAGAACGTGTCGCGCGTCCATTCCTCGACGTCGAAGCGGTCGAAGGAGTGAATCGGCTTCGCGTCACCGAAGCGATGCCGCCGTGGATTGCGGCGCAGGCCGTCGGCGAGAGCGACCGTCGAGCCGCCGAGGAACGACCCGGCGTCGATGATGACGCCCATTCCGCTGTAGTAATTCTCGGCCAGATGATGAAGGAGCCGCAACTCGTCCGGAACGAGCATCGTCGGCACGCTCGCGCACGCCTGGGGCAACGGCTGTTGTCTCCACGAGGTGCCGATGACCACCGATTCGGCCGACTCGCGGCGGCGGAAGACGGCCTGGTACGTGTTCGCGTTCTTCACCAGCGTACGGTCGGTGCGGTTCCAGATGCGCGTCAGGAGGTAGGCGATGAGCCACGCCGCGCGCCAGCGCAGCCTTCCCCCTTTTTCCAGCGCGTACTCCCACAACATCCAGCCGAGCGTCTGCGCGAACGAATGGACCGGCAGGACTGCGATCACTTCCAGTCCTGCGGCGTTTCCGAGCTGCGCCAGTCCGTCGGCGGTGTAGCGGCGGAAATCGCCGGGACAGGCGTGATACGGCTGGAGGAAGGGAACGGCGACGACGAGATGACCGCCTTTGCGGACGACGCGGGCCAGCTCGCGGATGGCCAGCTCGGCATCGCGAACGTGCTCGAGCACCGCGTTGCAAAGCACGGAATCGAAACTCTCGTCGGCAAACGGCATCGCTTCGAGCGGACCGATCACCACCTCCGGATCGTCCGAGGCGATGTCGTACCGCGTGGTTTCGTTGACTCCGTTCCGGCTGAAGAACGAGCGAAGATCGCGGCTGCCGCATCCGGCATTGAGCATGTGACCGGACAGGTACTGCACCACCGGCTCGAGCTCCTGCTCCAGCGGTTGAAAGTGCACCGGGCCGACGCGGACGAGCGTCACCCCGAGGCCTCGGCGCTCACAGTGAGGAGGCGCATCAGCCCGGCGGTCTGCTCCGCCGATGGCGCGGCCATGGCGCGCAGATACGCGGCGCGGCCCAGCGCTTCGCGCCGTCCGGGGTCGCCTGAAAGCTGCACGATCGCGTCGCGGATCGCTCTCATGTCCCTCGGGCGGACGACGATGCCGGCCTCGCCGAGCAGCGATGAATTGCCTCCCACGTCCGTCACGACACAGGGCAGCCCGCACAACATCGCCTCGCCGAGCGCGAGCGACGTGCCTTCGCCGAACGCGGAGCCGAGAAGAAAAACATCGGCGGCGCTGAGGATGCGCACGACGTCGTCGCGCCAGCCGAGACCGATAAATCCCGGCTGCGCCGGCAGTTCGTCCGTCCCTTTCCCGATTGCAAGTGTGATGATGCCCGGGACCTCACGCACGGCTTCGCGCACGGTGCGCCAGTCTTTCATCGGATCGACGCGTGCGACGACGGCCACGATGACTTTGTCGTCACCGATCCCGAGATCCGCCCGCAACGCCTCACGCTTTTGGGGATCGTGCCGGAAGAGCTCGGGATCGATGCAGTTTGAGATGACGATCGACCGCGGCTCGCGAAAACCGATGCGCCGGTGATAGTCACGCGCCTCTTTGGCGTTGTAGACCACTCCGGCCACGAAGCGCGACAGAAACACGTTCATGAGGCGGAGAAGCCGGACGGTCCACGGATCGCCTTGCCCGTCGGTGCAGAACGTTCCCCAGAACAGCGCGGTGCGCGGATGCTGCGCCAGGATCGCGGCCATGAACGCCATCAGGTTGCCGTGATAAAGCCAGCCGTGAACGACCGCCGGCCGTCGTGCCCGAATCAACGCCGCCAGGCGGAACAGAGCGGGCAGCGCATCGACGCGGCGGCGCACGCCGAGGTCGGTGACTTCGATGCCCGCGTCTTCGAGCGTCGGGCGAAAGACGCCGCCGGGAAGCAGACTGACCACCGAGATTCGATCGCGGACGTTCGGCTGCAACGCGATGTTGGTCAGCAGACGTTCTGCTCCACCGCCGACGAGGCTGGTGATTACGTACATGATTTCGCGGGTTTGGGTATTCATCCGGTAGGGCTGCGCGATTATCCCACTTCGCGGATGGTTGCCGACAGATCGGCAATGCCTCCGAAGTGCCGAGGGGGAACGACGGTGAGGTGCAGGACGCCGACACGATGATCGAGGACGCTCATCTCGCCATGCGGCAGCACCTCGAAGATCGACAGGTCGATGAAGACGTCGGTGACAGCGAGGTCGAGATGAAACTCGATCTCCATGCGCCGCTGCTCCCCGGCTGCCGCGGAACGAAGCGTTTCGCCGAGCAGGGCGGCCGAGGTTGCGAAGATTCGTACACCTTCTTTGTTCGAGCAGGCGAATCCGAGTTGAGGTGCATCGACGGCGCGCGTGAACTCGACGTCGAGTACGAGGCGCACCACATCACCGGCATCGAAGACGCGCTCCTCATCGATGCCGTCGCGCGATGCGAACGCCGAGATGATGGCCGCGCCTCCGATGCCGTAGCGCAATTCGCCGCTGCCGCTGCGGGTGGGTTGCTCGGGAGCCATGAAGAAGAGTTGGTAATAGCGGTCGACTCCGCGAGCCGGATCGCCGTCGAAAACGATGCGGCCGTGATCGAGCACGATCACGCGGTCGCAGAGGCCTGCCAGTCCCTGCACGACGTGCGTGACCAGCAGGATGGTCGTGCCGCGCTCGCGCAATTCGCGCAGGCGCCGGTAACATTTCTGCTGAAAGCGCGCGTCGCCGACGGCGAGCACTTCATCGATCAGCAGGATGTCGGGGTCCTCGCACGTCGCGCCGGCGAAGGCCAGGCGTAGAGCCATCCCGGAGGAGTAGGTGTGCAACGGCCGGTCGAAGAACTCGCCGATCTCGGCGAACTCCTCGATGGCGCGCTCACGCGCATGCGCGTCGCCTTCGTTGCGGGCGACAATCTGATGAAAGAAGCGTGCATTCTCGCGGCCGGTGAGGTCGGGCAGAAAACTGCCGCCGAGGTCGAGCAGGCTCGTGACGCGGCCTTCCACGGTGACGATGCCCGACGATGGCTCGACCAGCCCCGCCACGATGTGCAGCAGCGTCGACTTGCCGACGCCGTTCGGGCCGATGATGGCCACGGTTTCTCCGCGCGCAACGGAGAAGCTGACGTCGCGCAGAACGGGAACGGGGACGTGATGCGGTTTGCCGGACGGCGAGAACGCCTCGCGCAGACGCTGCAACGGCGAGTGGAAGAAGCGAAAGCTCTTGTCGACGTGTTCGAAGCAGACGGCGTCGCTCATCTCAGCGCATCCACCGCCGCAAACGGCGCATGCCCCACGACCCGATTCGCACCACCGAGGTGAGGCCGAGATCGAGCGCGGCAAGGGCCAGCTCGCGCTTGAATCCCACTGGCCGTTGGTGACTGGCCGCGCCGTAGCCGGCGGCCAGCATGTAGTAACGATCGTTAGCCGAGGCCCCGTCGTACGCCGCAACGCGCGCCGGCAACGCGTTCTTCACCTCGACGCGGCACTCGTCCGCGCGCTCGACGACCGGCTCCGGGTACGGCCATATCCGGCGGCTCTGCGCGACACAAAAATCCGAAAGACCCATGAACGCACTTTCCAAAGCGAAGGTGCGGCCCTTCTTCGCCGCGACCAGCACGTCGCGCCGGACGAGCATCGCGCCGGTGAAGGTGACGCCTTCGAAGAGGCTGAACGCCGCGCTGCCGCCGAGCGGCGGAATGATCGACCATCCCTTCTTACCGTTGATGCGTCCGGCCGGCAGAAGGCCATCGATGGCCGGCTCCAGCGCCGCCAGCATCGCGTTGAACGCCTCCGGCACGACGGCCACCCCTGAGTGAATGAGCAGCACGGCATCCTCGGCGATCGCAGCCAGCGCCGCATCGACCGCGTCGGGATCCGCGGTCATCAGATCGATGTTGGCGACCGGTAGCGTTTCACCGCCGCGATTGAGGACGAGGAATCGCTGGACCGAGGGACACTTCACGAGCGAGTCGATGGTGAAATCGAGCCGCGATCCGGCGTTGTGATCGACGATGACGGCAACACTCCTCGGCGCACCGACCCCGGCGCGCGGACGGAGAAACGTCCGCCACCCGTTGTGCATCGCAATCCACCTTCGACGCGTTTCCTCCGGCGGCACGGAAGGCTTGGCGATCCATCCTCCATGCTCGATGGCGTTGCGCAGCGCGCGCACCAGCGATTCGGTAGCGTGCTCGAACAGGACGTGCTCGTGATCCGCGGCGTCGATCAGCTCCGGAATCCCGCCTGTGCGCGCCGCGAGAAATGGGATGCCACACTGGAGAGCCTCGTAAATGGTGCATGGCGAGTTGTCGAACGGCGAGGGCATGACCGCCAGCTTCCCGCCTTCGCGCAGATATGCGAGTGCCTCAGGTTGCCCGAGGTCTGTGATCGTCTTGATCGGAAACTGCCACGACGTTGCACGCTGCGCGATGTAGTCAAGGCTGGGCATGCCGCCGCAGCGCTCCGGTTTGCCGAGGAAGGTGACGGTGATGCTGCGCTGCGCCAGTTCATCGCGGAGGACGTGCAACGCATTGCAGAACAGGCGCAGGCCTTTGCGCTCCTCCAACCTGCCGAAGAAGACAATCTCGGTCGGAGGTTGTGTGGCACCGGCACTGTTGTCGGTGCTCTCTGCTCTCGCAACCGGCAGCACGTACTGCTGCACGAACGTCTGCGGCGGCAACTCGAACCCGCGCTCCGCCACCCAATCGAGCAGATAGCGGCTCGGACTCCAGAGCAGATCGGCGCACGCCACGCTGAGTTGCTCGGCGCAGTGATAGGCCGGAAACAGGATGTTCGACGGCAACGTCTGATTGAGTTCGAGCACCCATCCCGAGGGACTGTGCAGCGCGACGACGAGAAGCGAATCGCGAAACGCCAGGCCAAGGCGCTTCGCCGCGAGGCTCAGGCTTCCCTCGCCGCAGCAGTCGTTGAAGTGGATCACGTCGAACGAATGATCGGCGAGATAGCGGTAGACGAGCCACGGCACGCCGAAGCCGCGGTCCTTCAGCGGCCCGGCCAACGGCTTCATGTCCTCGATCGAGAGCGCGACGAATTCGATGCCGAGGGAGGCGTAGTGCTTCTTCCATCGCGCCAGTCCAACGTCGGGCGTCCAGATGGCGCCGGTGTAGAGCACAGTGACGCGCAGCCCTTCGCTCGCGAGCAGTTCCGCCAGCCCAGTCATGGCCGTGCCGACGCCGCCGTTCTTGAACGGGCCGATGATTTCGCTGGTGACGATGCAGACGGAGGGTTTTTCTGTGCGCTGATCGACGAGCTCCGGAAGTTCGCGATAGACCGGCCGCGCCGGCAGTTGGAAATCGACGCCGGATACCGGAAGCCCCTCCAGGTGACGCGGCATCTGCCACGCGACTTCGGGGTCGGGAACGTGCGCGATGGGCGTGACGTCGCCGCGCCAGGCCATCCCCATGATCTGCGCGGTCTGATAGACGACGACGTTGAATCCCTTGCCGGCCAGCGCGCGCAATCCATCGGCGACCGATGGCGCGGCGAGATCGTGAAAGACGAATGCGCAATCGGCCTCGGCGTACGGCAGGCAGGCCAGCGCATCGCGCACCGGTCCCGGCGATTCGTGATCGCCATCGATGAAGAAGAGACTCCACGGCCCGCCGAGGTCTCCGATCGATTCCGGACTGCGGCCCCCGATGAGATTTACGTGATCGGCGATCCCGCAACACACGATCGATTCCTCGACGATGGCGCGGAACGCCGGATCGTCGTGCGCCGGGTCGATGACATCGAGCGCGACACCGGCCAGCGCCAGATGACACGTCGACCAACCAAGCCAGCTTCCAATCTCCAGCGCCCGCTTTCCCGCGAACTGCAGGGCAATGTTGTGCAGCAGCGTCGCCTCGTCGCGATTCAGAAAACCCATCAGCGGATAGCGCTCGTCCGCGTACCAGAAATGCGGAACGTCGCGGCGCAGGTACTTCCACGGATGGTGCAGAAGATCGCCGGCCCGCATGTGCGGGAAGCAATCGTCCGGGTGAACAACAGCCAGGCCGGGCGAGACGTAATCGCGCAGCGTCCAGTTGAATGCCGCGTCGCTCACAGGCACTCCCAGAAATGCTCGCGAAGCCGCCGGAAACAGGCGGTTGCGATCAACAGCATGGCGATGGCGATGCCCCAGAACACCGCGGTCTCGAAGAGTCCCGGCGCCGGAAACACCGACGGCATGAGCGCGTAGCGATAACCCGAGACGATGTAGGCGGCTGGATTCAATGCCAGCAGTTTCCGTCCCGCCGGCGGCAGCGTGCTGCCTGCCCAGGCGATCGGCGTGATCCAGAACCAGACGGTAAGAAACGACGGCAGGATCTGCTGCACATCGCGCACGATCACCGCCAGGCCGGCGAGAAAGAGTCCGGCGCTGATCGTCAGCACAACCGCGCATGCGAAGAAATAGAGGATCGAAAAGAACTGCGGCAGATGGCCGTAGCCGCCGATGAAGCAGGCCGCGGCGGTGAGCGCGATCAGGATGGCGTGCGGCAGCGAATGGACCACGATCGGATCGGCCGGAATGATCTCGACCGGAAAGAGGACGCGCTTGACCAGATGCCGGTGATCGACGATCGATCCCGCGGCGCCGGTGATTGCGTTCGACAGCAGCACCCACGGCACGTACGCGGCGGCAAAGCCGAAGATGTAGGGTGCACGGCCGAGCGGAAGCCGCAGCCCGAGCGAGAAGACGGCGGTGAAGATGAGCAGCGGGACCAGCGGCGTGATCACCGCCCAGAGAACACCGGCGGCGCTGCCTGCGTAGGTCTTCCGAAGATCGTGGCGGGCCAGCGCTTTCAGTACGTTACGGTGGGTCCAGAGCGACGCCAGCTCTCGAAATCCGGCGTCGAAACCTCGGCCGGAGGTCCGTGAGTGCATCGATCGGTACTGTATCATCGCCGCCTCGATGCTCGGTCTCTGGAGGCGCCGCGGGATGCGCCATTTACGGCGCACCGTTCGCGCGCTCGGCGGACGAAAACGGCGGTCCTGGCGTGCGCCCCTCGGCACTGACATCGCTCCCCTTCTGAAGAGCGCCCGAGGTGTATCGCATCGCGACGAGGTGGTGATGGAGCTGACTGGCCGGCTGCAACCGGTTCTGTCCCGGCTCGACGAAGGGCCGGCCGTTCTCGACGATGCCGTCTTCATCTCGACCTTTCAGTACGCGCTGACCTGGCTCGCGTATCAGGGCGACGTCACAGCCGCCGGTTCCACCCTTCGCGCGTATTGCGACATCACCGCTTCGGTGGCAGTGCTCGACCGGCTGGTCGACGGCATCGCGACGGAGTTTTCGATCGACGCCATCGCCGTCGCCGCGAAGCTCTCCAATACCGGAAGCTGGCGCGAGCCGCTCCTCGTCGCCGGCCGCCGCAAACTCGCAGCCGGCAATCATGATGGCGCGATCGCGTTGGCGAAACGCGCGCTGAATATCGTCAGCGCCTGTCCGGAATCGCAGCGGCTGCTGATGGACGCGTACCGCGCCGGCGGCACGACCGATCGCCTCGCCCAGGCCGGCCTCGCCGATCTGCGCGGACGTTTCTGCTCCCGTCCCTTCGAAGTGCTGGTTAGCACGCAATCGACCGGCTGGAACGCTGAAACCAGCACCACCGAGCAGATCATGGGCGCCAGCTATCTCTGCGACTGCGCGGCGTGGCTGCCGTTCATCGCCGGCAACGTGGTCGACGCCGCTTCGCCCGACGACGTCTGGAACTCCGAAGGTGCGCAGGAGATCCGCCGCTCCGTGCTCGACGGCGACTACTCCTACTGCAGCCGCACGCTCTGTCCGATGATCGCCAACAACAATCTCCCCCGCACGGAAGAGGTCAGTTCTCCCCGTCTGCGAGCGATCATCGACGAGCACAAGACCATCCTCGACGACGGCCCGCGCCTCATCGCCCTCGGCCACGACAGCTCCTGCAACCTGGCCTGCCCCTCCTGCCGCGTCGACATCGTCATGGCCAACAGGGCGCAGAACGACCGCCTCGACCGCGCCCGCGACACCGTAATACTCCCGCTCTTGCGCAACCGCGAAGTGGGCCTGCATCTCACCGCCTGGGGCGATCCCTTCGCCAGCCGCCACTATCGCTCGATCCTCGAAGCGCTGCGCGATCACGACTTCGACGGCGTCAAGCTCTCCATTCTCACCAACGGCCTTGGCCTGACGAAGAACATCTGGGAGTCGATGCCGCACCTTCGCGAGAAGATCGTCGAGCTGCGCGTTTCCGTCGACGCTGCCACAAAGGAAACCTACGAAAATGTGCGCCGCCCCGGACGTTGGGAGGTCATCACCGAAAACCTCCGCGTGATGGGCGAGATCAACAGCGCCGGCACGTTTGTGCGCAACCGCCAGCACGGAATCGTGCTGCCCGGCACCGACGACGCCATCAGCTTCTCGCTCGCGTTCGTCGTGCAGAGTGCGAACTTCCGCGAGATGCCTGCCTTCGTCAGGCTGGCGGAAGAGGTGAATGCCGACTCGGTGATTTTTCAGCGCTACTACAGCTTCGGGCACGAGGGCAGCGCCGCGTTTTGCTCCAAAGACGTCGCCTCGGCCGCGCATCCCGAGCATTCCGAGTTGCAAGCGATCCTCGCAGACCCCATCATGCGAAGCCCGCGCGTGAATCAGACCTTCATCGCCCAACTCTCCGATTCGCCGCCATCCTGATGCTCGATCACTACGTCTCCGCCATCCGCAAACGCCTCCCTCCCGTCGGCAACGCGCGCCGCGCCGTGCGTTGGGCGAATCGCACGTTTGACGATTTCGTCTTCACGAATGGCCGGCGGAAGCGGACACTCGTCGAGATCGCTGATCACGCGATTGCGCTGACCGCGATGGCGCGCAATGCCGATAGCAAGTTTGCATCAGCGCTGCTCAAGGTTTGCGCCTCAGTCGACTCCGGCCACGTACGCCTGGCGTCACGGAAATTGCGCTCGTACGGCGACATCTCGGTTCAGGTGGCAACGCTGCGCCGCCTTGTCGACTACATCGCCGCCGAGGGATCGCGCGATGCCGCCAGCCTGACGGAATTGCTCGTTGAGCAGTGTCCCGATTCGCGAGTCGCGCTCTGCGTTCGCGCGGAGATGCTCATCGAACAAAATCGCTTCGACGAAGCGATCGAGCTGGCTCAACGCTCCCTCCGCGTGATTGCGGTCTGCCCTGTCTCGCAGGAGATCCTCGCCCGCGCGGTGCAGGCGCGGCGCGCGATTCGCGGGGACGACGGCGAGCTCGATGGGATGAACTACGACCTGACCGACAAGTTCTGCCACGTCCCGTTCACCCACTTCTCCACCGGCTTCCAGGGCGAGTCCTTCCTCTGCTGCTGTCCGGCCTGGGTCCCTTTTTCTATCGGCAATGTTCTGAGCGCGCCGAACGCCGAGGCCGTGTGGAACTCCGAGGCTGCCGTGGAAGTGCGCAGGTCCATGCTCGACGGCGATTTCAAATACTGCAGCCGCACGCTCTGCTCCTACATCGCCGCGCAGAAGCTGCCGAAGAAAGCCGATATCACCGATCCGACGCTTCGCGGCTACATCGATCAGCGCAAGACCGTGCTCGACGACGTGCCGCAGATGGTGCAGCTCAATCACGACGCGACGTGCAACCTGGCCTGCCCTTCATGCCGCACCGAGATCATCGCCACGAAAGCGGAGGAGCAGGACATCTTCGCGTCGGCCGCAGAGCGCGTGATTCTTCCGCTGTTGAAGAAGGTGAAGGGCCAGAGCTACATCTCCGGCGGCGGCGAAGCGTTTTCCAGCAAGCACTTTCGCTCCATCCTCGGCGCGCTCAATCGCGAGGAGTACCCAGGCCTTTACGTTTACCTGATCACGAACGGCCTCCTGCTCACCTCGCAGCGATGGGCCGAGTACCCCAATCTGCCGGAGATGATCGACATCCTCTCCGTCTCCATCGACGCCGCGCGTGCCGAGACTTACGAGCGGCTGCGGCGGCCCGGCAAGTGGCCGGTGCTCATGCGCAATCTCGAAGTGATGGCGGAGATGCGCCGCGCGCAGAAGCTGCGCCGCTTCCAGATCAACATGGTCGTGCAGCAAGATAACTTCCGCGAGATGCTCGACTTCGTCGCCCTCGGCAAGCAGCTCGGCGTCGACGACGTCTGGTTCCAGCGCCTGACGAACTACGGCGCTTTTGACGAGTCGACGTTCGCCAGACTCGACGTCACCTCCCCCAGCCATCCCGACCACGCCGAACTGCTCGAGATCATTCGCAATCCGCTGCTCCAGGGCGACGGCATCAACGCCCAGATGCTGATGCCGCTGCTCCCCGAGGTCGTGGCCTCGGATTTGAGGTTGCCCGACCTCTACTCCCTCCCAAGCCGCCCCTAATAGCACCGCGCCTAGCGGCTTACGAGATCGAGGCGGAATGTTGAATGTTCTCAACATTCGTCTTTCAACGGCCTCAAACAGCCCCACGTACAATCCCCACTCCATGTCCACTGAATTCCGAACCGAGCTGCGTCAGCTCCTGCGATTGGCCGGACCGCTTGCCGCGGCACAGGCGGGAACGCAGATCATGAGCCTCGTCGATCTGGCCGTCGTGGGGCGCCTCGGTGCGCGCGAGCTCGGTGCGGCAGGTCTCGGCAACGCCATCTTCTTCACCATCTCGATCGTGGGGATGGGGCTCGTCTTCGGAATCGATCCGATGATCTCGCACGCACTCGGCGCCGAAAATCGCGTGCGGGCGCGCCATGTGCTGTGGCAGGGCGTCTGGCTGGCGATCGGGGTGACGGTCGTTCTGACGATTCCGCTTCTCGCCGCTCCGGCGCTCTTTACTTTGTTCGGAGTCGAACTCGACCTGCAGCCGATGGCTACGCAGTTTCTTCTCGTGCGGACGGCCGGGCTCGCACCGATGTTGCTGTTCCTGGTCATTCGCGCGTACCTGCAGGCGCAGCACGTCACGCGCCCGATGGTGATTGCGATGCTCGTCGGCAATGTCTTCAATCTGATCGCTGACTTCATCCTCGTGTTCGGCTGGGGACCGTTTCCACGCATGGGCGTGGCCGGCGCGGCACTCTCGACCGACCTCGGCTCGATCATCGCTCTTGGCATCCTGGTGTTGGCCGTGCGGAAGATCGAGCTGCCGCCGCACGACGGCGGCTACCTGCATCACCTGAAGTGGCCCGAGATCCGACAGGCCATTCGTGTGGGATTGCCGGTCGGTTTACAAATGGGAGCGGAGCTCGGCGTTTTTGCGCTCGTCGGCCTGCTGGCCGGCCACCTCGGCGCGGTCGATCTCGCCGCGCATCAGCTCGTGCTCGCGTTCGCGTCTCTGACCTTCACCGTCGCTGTCGGCGTGGCCTCAGCGGGCTCGGTGCGCGTCGGCCTCGCGGTCGGCGCGCGCGATCAGCCGCGTACGCGGAGAGCGGGCTTCGCAGCACTTGTCGGCGGAATCGTCTGGATGCTGATCGGAGCCTCGGTCTTCGCCTTCGCGCCGCGCGCCGTTGCGCGTCTGCTGACCGATCAGGAGTCCGTCGTCGTCGCAGCGATTCCAATCCTCATCATCGCGGCCGTCTTCCAACTTTCGGATGGATTACAAGCGATCGGCGCCGGCGTGCTGCGCGGCGCCGGCGACACAACGTTTCCACTAGTCGCCAACCTCGTCGGCCACTGGCTCATCGGCCTCCCCATCGCGTTGTACCTCGGCTTCCATCGCAACATGGGGATCGTCGGACTTTGGTGGGGATTGTGCGCGGGATTGACGGTCGTGGCGATTCTGTTGCTGGCGCGATTCAACCGGCTGTCGAAGAGGGAGATCGTGCCGATTACGCGGGCGGCGTAACTCGACGCCGGCGCTGTGCACTCCGAAGGAGTGCGTGAGGGTAGCCGGTGGCTGCGCCGGAGGCGCCGCCACCGGAAAACCGAGCCCACAACCTCCGCGCCCCGGCAGGGGTGCGTGAACTACCAAAGATACCGGTCATCGAATGCGACGCCGTTTGCCTCCAAAAATCGAAGGTACTCTTCCTTGAACGACCGCGCTCGATGGTGTTTCTCTTGATCCCGGATGTACCTGGCCACTGCGGCGTGGCCGGATCGGCTGACCGTGAACGCTCCGTATCCTTCCTGCCAACAGAAGCGGCGTTCACCCACTACATCGTGAACCCACGCCGAAGAACCCTTCTTGAGATCTCGAAGCACATCGGCGACGCAGTGCGTCGCTTTCAATCCCGCCAACAGGTGCACGTGGTCGGACACGCCGCCCACCTCAAGTGCGACTCCTCCGAGGTTGCGCACGGCACCGCCGAGAATCGCGTGGAGCCGCGGGCGCCATTCGAGATCGATGATAGGCAGGCGATCTTTCGTCGAAAAGACAATGTGATAATGAAGGCTCACGTGGGTCGATGGCATCGGCATCTCCTTCGAGCCAGATGGTCCCTCGGCCTCCCCAGTTTTCCTCGAATCTCTACGCTATGTAGAAGAGCTGCACCGATTGGCCGGCGGGCGAACGTATTTATCTCGCGGGTGTAGAACGGCGTCGCGCACCCCTGCCGGGGTGCATCCTTAAAATCCGCTCAGGCCCGGTGGCGGCACCTCCGGTGCAGCCACCGGCTACCATCACTCACTCCTTCGGAGTGCTGGGTTTTGGCAGCTCGCGCAGAATCTCTTCGAGTAACTCGACTACGCGCTGATTCTGCGCTTCGGTGCGACGCTGCGAGGCCCGCGTGGACTGCATCCACGTGTAGCAGAGGTAGATGATTACGAGCGTAGCGAGGACGAGGAGTGGGCCGAGGATGAGCATGTCTGAAGTGGAACAGAAGATTAGTGGATTAGTAGATTAGTAGATTAGTAGATTAGTAGATTAGAAACGGGTCGCCATCCGACTGGGCTACTAATCCACTTGCCACTCCTCAATAGATGTTCCACGCCCGCGTCAGGTAGTCCGCGAACGTCAGCACGAAAAGCACGCCGAGCCATAGGAACGATGCGATAACGACGACCCAGGTCAGGCGCGTCGAGTGGATGACGTGCATGAAGTAGAGGATGACCAGGACGGCTTTGACTGTGGCGATGAATAGTGCGATCGGTGTGTTCCAGACGCCGAGGTCGAAGCGGGATGCGGCGACTGTGAGGACGGTTCCGACGGCGAGGGCGAAGAACACGGCGAGATAGATCCACATCGGCGTGACGTGGACGTGTGGGGCGTGTTGGGAGTGATCGAGCTCGGTCGTCGTCACGTCAGCCATGATGCGCTCCGTGAATCAGGTAGAGGAACGGGAAGAGGAAGATCCAGACGATGTCGACGAAGTGCCAGTAGAGACCCATGATCTCGACGGGTCCGTAATATTCGGGACCGAAGTGGCCTTTCCAGGCGCGCCAGATGAACCAGAGCAGCAGGCCGGCGCCGATGATCATGTGCAGGGCGTGCAATCCCGTCAGGCACCAGTAGAAGGTCATGAAAAGCTGGACCTTTGGCGCGAGCGCGGGGACTTCGTTCCAGTGGAAGGCAGCGCCGGGGAAGAGTCCTTCCTGCCAGTGCTTCATGTACTCGTATCCCTTCACGCCGAGGAAGATGCTGCCGAAAAAGAGCGTGGCGATGAGCATGTAGACGGTGCCCATACGTCGCCCGAGCTGGGAGTTGCGGACGGCAAGTGCCATCGTCAATGAGCTGATGATGAGGACGATGGTGTTGATCGCGCCGAGCCACCAGATCTGCTGCGCCGCGCCGATCGCCCACGCCTCGGGATACAAAACGCGATAGACCCAATAGGCGGCGAGAATGCCGCCGAAGAAGAGGATCTCGGTCGAGAGGAACATCCACATTCCCAGCGTGGACGCTTCGTGCTGCTGGCCGAGGTCCTCGAAGTGGTGCTGAAGGAACGGGTGGTGATGCTCGTGATGCTCTTCGACGTCCGGCAAGGGGGTGTTGCCGCCTAGGGTGATGTCAGACATTCTGCGTCTCCCCCATCGCCTTCATCATGGCCGGGTAGTCGTACGCATCCCACGTCACGACCGGCGTCTCGTGGAAGTTCTCCATCGGAGGCGGAGACGAGGTCGCCCACTCCAGTCCGACCGCGCCCCACGGATTGGGACCTGCGGGCCGGCCGTACCAGAGCGACCAGAGAAGATAGACGAGCGGCAGAACATAGCCGACTGCAAGCACCGAGGCGCCGGCGGTGGACATGACGTTGAGCACCTGGAACTCCGGCGCGTAGGCGTGATAGCGGCGCGGCATGCCGAGGTAGCCGAGAACGAACTGCGGGAAGAAGGTCAGGTTGAAACCGGCGAAGACGAGCAACGCGGCGAGGCGCGCCCACCATTCGGGATACATCCTGCCGGTGATCTTCGGCCACCAGTAGTGAAGACCGGCCATGTACGCCATGACTGCGCCGCCGACCATGACGTAGTGGAAGTGTGCGACGACGAAGTAGGTGTCGGTGACGTGGACGTCGAGTCCGATCGCGGCGAGGAAGAGTCCCGTCACGCCGCCGATGGTGAAGAGTCCGATGAAGCCGAGGATGTAGAGCATCGGCGTCATGAGCGCGACGGAAGCGCGATAAAGCGTGGCCGTCCAGTTGAAGACTTTGATGGCCGAGGGGACGGCGACGAAGTAGCTGAGGAAGGAGAAGATCATCGCCGAGTAGACCGAGATTCCGGCGACGAACATGTGGTGCGCCCAGACGAGAAATCCGAGGAAGGCAATAGCCAGCGACGAGTAGGCGACGAAGGTGTAGCCGAAGATCTTCTTGCGCGTGAACGCGGCCACGACTTCCGACGCCACGCCCATGGCCGGCAGAATCATGATGTAGACGGCCGGGTGTGAGTAGAACCAGAACATGTGCTGGAAGAGGAGCGGATCACCGCCGAGTGCAGGATCGAAAATGCCGACGTGGACGACGCGCTCGAACATCAACATGGCCAGCGTGATCGCGAGGACCGGCGTCGCCAGAAGCTGGACGATGCTCGTGGCATACATCGCCCACACGAAGAGCGGCAGGCGATACCAGGTCAGGCCCGGAGCGCGCATGCGGTGGATCGTGACGAGGAAGTTGAGACCCGTGAGAATCGACGAGAAGCCGACGATGAAGGCGGCGAAGGTGACGCCGAAGACGTGCGTGTTCGAGTACTGCGTCGAGAACGGCGTATAGAACGTCCAGCCGGTGTCGACGCCGCCGGTGATGATGATGTAGAGGCCCATCACCGCGGCGATCATGTAGAGGTACCAGCTCAGCAGGTTGATCTTCGGGAAGGCCAGATCTTTCGCGCCGATCATCAGCGGCAGCAGGAAATTGCCCAACACCGCCGGGATCGACGGGATCAGGAAGAAGAAGATCATCACGATGCCGTGCAGCGTGAAGAATTTGTTGTACGTGTCGCTCGTCAGCAGATCGCCCTCGGGTGTCAGCAGCTCGATGCGCATGACGACGGCGAAGAAGCCGCCAAGGATGAAGAGCGCGGTGATGGAGAAGAGATAGAGGATGGCGATCCGCTTGTGGTCCTTCGTCAGGAGCCAGGAGAGCGCGCCGTAGTCGTGCGTGATGTAGTTGCGCGTCGCTTCGGGCTCGACGAAGCGGACGTCGTGCAGAGTCAATGAGCTCATGGCGTGGCACCTTTGTCTTGTTGCGGCGGAATGCCTGCGCCCGGATTGAGCGGCGAGCCGGCGCTGGTCTTCGACGATGACGGCGTCTCCACGGGAACGACCGGCGTCGTCGTCTTCTGTGTGCCGAGCGAATGGACGTACGACACGAGCTTGAGCAGATCGTCTTCGCTCACCTGCCCCTGGAACGTCGGCATCACCGGCGCGAATCCTTTGACGACTTTCGCCTGCGGATTGAGGATCGACTCGCGGATGTAGTCTTCGTCGGCGGTGACGGTGGCGTTGTTCGCGAGCGTCACGTTCGTGCCGTAAAGCCCCTGAAGAACGGGACCTCGCCCGGTGGCGTCATTCGTGTGGCAGGTGTTGCAGGCGTATTTCTGAAACAGCTTTTCGCCCTGCGAGGCCATCGAGCCTTCGGCGCCGCCGGCGAGCCATTTCTGATAATCGACCGGCTCCATCACTTCGACCCAGCCGATCATTCCGGAGTGCAACGTGCCGCAGTACTCGGCGCAGAAGATGTGGAAGCGGCCGGTCTTCGTGGCCTGGAACCACATGGTCTTGTAGCGGTTGGGCAGGACGTCGGTCTTCACCCGAAACACCGGAAAGAACAGGCTATGAATCACATCCTCGGAAGCCAGCGTGATGCGAATCGGCCGCCCGACGGGAACATGCAGCGTGTTGATCTCACGCTGTCCGCTCGAATGCTGGAACTTCCACATCCACTGTTTGCCGGTGGCGTAGATGTCGATGGCGTTTTCAGGAACGCGCTGGATCCGGAAGTAGAGCCACGAGCCCCAGACGAACATGAACATGAAGATGAGGAAGGGGATGATGATCCAGGCGGCTTCGAGCGCTTTCGGCGGCTCGTAGTCCTGGGCCAGCTCGTTCTCGGGCGTGCGGCGGTACTTGATGGCCAGGATGAAGATGACGAAAAACGTGAGCACCGACACGCCACCACAGACGACGCACATGAACGTCATCAGCGCGTCGACATTCGGCGCGATGGTGGAGGCCTGTTCCGGCCACAGCGGGAAATCGGAAAGCATCATCGAGAGTGCTCTTTGCGAATCATGATGAAGATGAATCCGGCGAGGCTGAGAATCGTGGCCACGCCGCCGGCGCGGACGAAGTTCATGGCCGAGCGGCTGTATTTGCCGGTGGCCGGATCGTAGTGATAGCAGAGGAGAAGGATGGCGTCGCTGGCAGTGCCGATTTTCCCTGACGAGGCCTCGACGAGGGCGAGACGGAGATCGCGCGCCTTGTATTCGAAGCCGTAGAGGTAGCGCGAGACGCGGCCCTGCGGGGTGACCGCGATCAGGACGGCGCCGTGCGCGAACTGATCGACCTTGATGTCGTACGCATACTGAAATCCGACGGCATTCGTGAGTTTTTTGATCGCGCTTTCGGGACCGGTGAGGAAGTGCCAGCCGTTGGCGGCGCCGAAGCGGCCGTAGCGTTTGACGTAGGTCTCTTTCTTCGCGGTGGCCTGCTCGGGAGTGTCGCGCGGATCCATGCTGACGGTGACGACGTCGAATTCTTTGCCTATGTCGAAGCGCAGCTCGGTCAGGCCGTTGGCGATGCCGTCCATGACCATGGGGCAAAGCATCGGACAGCGGTAGTACATGAAGTTCAGCAGCACCGGCCGGCCGTGATTGAAGTACTGGCCGAGGCGGACGACGTTGCCGGATTCGTCGCGAAGCATCAGATCCATCGGGAGCTGGGCGTCGAGTTTCTGTGCGATGGCCACTTTGCCGGGGAGTTGTGGCGGGGTGGCGGAGTTGGTCTGGGCGATCGCGGGCGTCACCGCAACGAGAATCGCGAAGGCGGCGAGAGTCCGCTTCATGGTCTGACTCCCGTTTCTCCGCTCGCCTGGGGAGCAGCTTGCGGCGCGGCTTGCTGAACCGCGGGAACAGCGGCCGCTGCGCCGAGACGCTGAACCGTGAGTTGCTTCGCCGTCTCGATCGGAAGTCTCACGATGCCTTTTTTCTGATCGACCCAACCGGCCTCGTTCAATCTCTTCTCTTCCGCGGCGCGCATCTCGGCCATGTCGGTCACCGGCGTCACCGCATACGGCGGCATCAACCCCTCGGCGTTCTTCGTCGGGACCGGCTGCAGTCGCGGCGT